>DASWOB010000010.1:0-13476 GCA_036398925.1 Thermoanaerobaculia bacterium | reverse complement strand
CTCGCGTCCGACGAGCGACGTCAGCGAGACCGGGGGACGGGGCATGGCGACAATTCTAAGCAGAACGCACGCACTGCGGCCATGAGGGACGACGGGGGGCCTCCGGCGGCCGGGGCCAGGGGCCCCCGGACCCCCATTGGTTGGCCTAGCCTCCGCGACTCTCTGTCGCGAGATCCGAGGCTGTGTCGCGGAGGCTAGGCCAACCAACGGGGTCCGGGGCTGATGGCCCCGGCCGCCGGAGGCCTCCCGTCGTTCCCCCGGTAGCGGAGTTGACTCGCCGCCCCGCGTGACGACAATCAAGACACTTTTGCGTGTCTTTCTGTCGTTGATGCAGGAAATGAGTCTTAAGTTCTTCACGACCGTCAGTGCCCCCGCGGGGCGGTTTCCGTAGGCTCTCTGCCGATGGATATCGCCTCACGGCTGCGGGAGTTGCTCGACCAGCGGAACCTTCCGCAGGCGCGCCTGGCGGAGCTGGCGGGGCTGCCGGAGGAGACGGTCGGCCGGATCGTGAACGGGGTGACGAAGAACCCCCGCATCCAGACGCTGATGAAGCTCGCCGTCGCCCTCGACGTCTCGGTGGGCTGGCTCCTCGGCGAGAAGGGCTTCGAGATCTCCCCGAAGAACCGCACCCAGATGCGGCAGTTCATCGGTCTGCTGGAAGGGTTTCTGAGCGCGACCGAGCCGGCCAATCGCGACCTGCAGCCGTCGAACGTCACGGCGGTGACGCTCGGGCCGGCGCGCGTGGTGCGCCGCGGACGGGTGATGCCGGTGGCGGCGACCGACTGGCGCGAGTCGTTCGGGGACCGGCGCGAAGAGGAGGAGGTCGACATCCCGCAGCAGTTCGCCGAGGCGGGGGCGACGCTGATCTTCCGCGCCGAGGGGGACTCGATGACCGGCGCGCACATTCTCGATCGCGACCTGCTGTATGTGCGCGAAGAGGCCGATCCGCGCCACGCGCGCGGCCACATCGTGGTCTGCGTCGTCAACGGCTCGCCGTACGTGAAGCGGCTGGAGGCTGGCGACGGAAAGATCCGGCTGGTCAGCGCCAACGACGGCTTCGCGCCGATGGTTTTCGATGAAGAGACGATCGAATGGATGCTGGTCGGAGTGGTCGTCGGCTGTTCGCACGACCTGCGGTGACATGCGACTGCCGGTTGAGACGCGCGAGCGCAGGTACGGCGAGGTCCGCGTCACCGTGCGGGGCGAAACGATCGACGTGCAGGGGGCGAGCGATCGGCGGAACGAACCGGCGTACGCCGAGCTCTTCGTGCACGATCTTTTTCTGATCCTGAACCTCAGCGAGCCCGGTTCGTTCGGCGGTGCGATTCCCGTCGGCCGGCGCACGCTCAACTTCGACCCGCGGTGCTTCGTTGGCGACCGGTTGCCGCTGGAGCAGGTCATCGCCTGGTACGACGCTTTGGCCATCGGCACGCGCCAGATCGCCGGGAGCGGCGTGGAGATCGCGCTGTTCGAGCTGCTCACGCTGTCGCGCCGCGAGGAGGACGAGCAGGAGTCGATCGTCCGCCTCTCGCGGGCGGCGGAGGCGCTCGGTCTCACGCTGCCGCGATTGTTCGCGCTGCGTGAAGGGATCCCGCGCGCGCCGGTCTTTCATCCGATGCACGACGACGGGCTCGATCCGCGGGTGGAGGATGCGACGCGGGAGTGGATCGAGGTGGCGGACGAGGCGGCGCGCGCGATCGTCGAGACGTTGCAGGAGCAAATTCGGGCGTGTGGTTTGGCCTGATCTGGACTGCGGCGGCCGTCGCCGCCGCTATGTCACACGCCGCGGAGCGGCGCGCGGCTTCGCCGCGTATGGAAGAGCGGTGGCGCTGCCACCGCAGTCCATAACTGACACCACACCTCCCCTCCACCCCTCACCTGCGGCATCATGCACGGCCATGATCCGTCGACTGCTGCTCTGCGCCCTGCTCACCCTCTCGCTGCACGCTGACGAAGTCGCGAAGCTGCATGCCCTGTTCGATCAGACGTGGGAGGTGCAGTTGCGGGAGGATCCTATGTCCGCGACGGCGGTGGGGCGGCATGAGTACAACGACCGGCTGCCGCTCATCGCGCCGGCCGACCTCAGGCGGCAGTACGAGTTTGCGAAGGCGACCCTGAAGGAGCTGGAGACCATCGATCGCACGAAGCTGCCGGCGGCGGAGGTGGTGAACTACGAGATGTTCCGCGGGCAGATCGCCGATGCGATCGCGAACTACGAGCTCGGCGACTACCAGTTGCCGTTCAACGCCGACTCGGGATTCCACACCGGGTTCAGCCGGCTGCCGAACGAGGTGCCGCTGGCGACGGTGAAGGATTACGAGAACTACATCGCCCGGCTGCGCGCCTGGCCGGCCTACATGCGCGAGCAGATCGGGCATCTGCGCACCGGCCTGCGGCGGGGAATGACCGTGCCGCGCGCGACGCTGGAGGGCTACGACCGGACCATGGTCGCGCACGTGGTCGACGACCCGGCGAAGAGCGTCTTCTGGAAGCCGTTCGAGACGTTCCCGTCAACGGTGCCGGCGTCGGAGCATGAGCGTCTGCGCACCGCCGGCCGCGCCGCGGTGATGGAGGGGGCGGTGGCCGGCTACCGCGAGCTGCTCGACTTTTTCGGCAAGGAGTATCTGCCGGGCGCGCGCACCAGTCTCGCGGCCTCCGAGCTGCCGAATGGCCGCGCCTATTACGCGCAGAAGATCCGCGAGTTTACGACGCTCGACCTGACGCCGGAGCAGATCCACAAGACCGGCCTCGCCGAAGTGGAGCGCATCAGCGCCGAAATGAACGTGGTGATGAAGAAGGTCGGCTTCCAAGGCACGTTCGCGGAGTTCCTCCATTTCCTGCGCACCGATCCGCGTTTCTACGCAAAGACGCCGGAAGAGCTGCTCATGCACGCCTCGCGCATCGCCAAGCGGATCGACGGGAAGCTGCCGTCGCTCTTCAAGACGCTGCCGCGCCTGCCGTACACCGTCGAGCCGGTGCCGGAGTCGCTCGCGCCGAAGTACACCACCGGCCGTTACGTCGGCGCGCCGCAGGGGAGCACGCAGCCGGGCATCTACTGGGTCAACACGTACAAGCTCGAGGCGCGGCCGCTCTTCAATCTCGAAGCGCTGACCCTGCACGAGGCGGTGCCGGGGCATCACCTGCAGATCGCGCTGAGCCGCGAGCTCGAAGGGCTGCCGAACTTCCGCCGCTTCTCGTACATCTCGGCCTTCGGTGAAGGGTGGGGCCTCTACTCCGAATGGCTCGGCATCGAGGCTGGCTTCTACACCGATCCGTACTCCGACTTTGGCCGCCTGACGTACGAGATGTGGCGCGGCTGCCGCCTGGTGGTCGATACCGGCATCCATTCGATGGGATGGACGCGCCAGCAGGCCATCGACTACATGGCCACGCGCACCGCGCTGCCGCTGCACGAGGTGACGACGGAAGTCGATCGCTACATCTCCTGGCCCGGCCAGGCGCTGGCGTACAAGCTGGGCGAGCTGAAGATCAAGGAAGTGCGCAAGCGCGCCGAGGCGAAGCTCGGGACGAAGTTCGACGTCCGCGAGTTCCACGACGTGATCCTCGGCAGCGGGGCGGTGCCGCTGCGCGTGCTCGAAGCGAATGTCGATCGCTGGATCGCATCGCATTAACGCCCGGTGAATCGCCGCTACAGCAGCGCCGCCAGCTCCGCGTCCTCGATGAACGGTGACTGCAATCGCACCGGTGCGCCGAGGTTTTTGAAGAGCAGGTCGCCGCGTCCGAGAAGCGACGAGGCGCCTGCGTCGCCGCCGAGGACGATGCGCGACTCGGCAGGCTTCACGACGCGCAGGCAGACCCGCGCCATGAGGTTCGTGTCGATGACGCCGCTGACGACGTTGCGGTCGGGGCGCTGCGTGGCGAAGACGAGATGCACGCCGGCCGCGCGTCCTTTCGCGGAGAGGCGGCCGACCAGGCGCTCGATCTCTTTGCGCTGCTTCGGATCGGCCATGATCAGGTCGGCGTACTCGTCGCAGAAGCAGACGATGCGCAGGAGCGGCTGCGCCCCGCGCTCGGCGGCCGCGAGGTTGTACGCGCCGAGGTCGGGCAGTCCCGCTGCGCTGATCGTGCGATAGCGCCGCTCCATCTCGTCGATCAGCTCGTTGAAGATCGGCGCGATCTCGGTGTCGTCGGGATAGACCACCGGTGCGTACAGCGACTTCGAGCCCTCGAAGGCGTGGAAGGCGGTGCGCTTCGGATCGATCAGCAGGAGGCGCAGCGTGTCGGGCGTGTTCTGCGCGAGGAGGCTGGCGATGGCGGCGCGCAGCCATTCGCTCTTGCCGCTGCCGGCGGTGCCGGCCACCAGCATGTGCGAGTCCTGCGGCTTCGCAAAGTCGGCCCAGTGCAGCGAGCCGTCGATGGCCACGCCGACCGGGAAGCGCGAGCTGCCGGCGGGCGACGGCCTGGCCAGCTGATCGCGCAGGTCGCGCCAGTAGACGGTCTGGCGATCGGCGCGCTCGACGTCGACGACGATCCGTCCGCGCTCGATCGAGATCTGCGGCTCTTCGTTTGTGCGCAGCCGCGTCCAGAGCGTGGTCGCGAGCTGCGGGATCCGCTCCGGGCGCACGCCCGGCTCTGTGTCAATGTAGTAGCGGACGAACGCCGGCCCGGTGAGCGGCTCGCCATCGAGCTTCACCCGCACGCCCGCGTCGCGCAGCGCGTCGATGATCTTCCTGCCGACGTCGTCTTTCGGTACGGCCGTTCTCATCGGCGGTTCGTTCCCGTCGCGCACGACGCCGGCCAGGCGGCCGATGAGGCTCTTGAGCTTCGCCTGTGCCTCCGCGAGCTGATCGGAGGCGAAGCGCTGCTCGTGCGGCTCCGGGGTGAACGAGAGGAGCGCGACGTCGTCGCTTTCGAGGAGCAGGCGATACATCGCGGCCTGACAGACGTCCGCTTCGGGCGCGGTGCGGCCCGACTTCAATTCGAGCGCGCACATCGCGCCGGTCCGCGGCTGCCGCAACAATGCGTCGATGCGGCCGGTGACCGTCACGGGCGCGGTCCAGTTCTCGTCGGTCAGCGTCACGCCGATTTCGCGCTCGCTCTCCGCGAAGACGACTTCGCGCGCCTCGGCGATGCTGCGTCCGGCCGCGCGCTGTTCCCACACCAGGTCCGCCAGCCAGCCGGTGAGGTTCTGCACCGCCGCCCAGTACGACGCGACGGCGGTCGCTTCCCCCTGCAGCTCGGCCTGATGCTCTTCGAGGCGCGGCGCGACGTGCCACGCGTACGCATGCGAGGCGAGCTCGCGCCGCCACGATTCGCGTGTGGCATCGGCACGCTCGAGTGGACGGACGAGATTCACCCGCTCCTCGCTGCCGGTCAACCCGGCGAAGGTCTGGTGAAAGAGCGTGCCGAGGAGCGGGAGGGCGCGCTCGCCGTTGCCGGCGGAGCGCGGGCCGCCGGCGGCCCAGTAGACGTTGTTGCGGACTTCGGAGACGTTGACGATTCGGGTCATGGTGGGTTCCTCGGGTTCCTCGGGTTCCTCGGGGTTCCTCGGGTTCCTCGGGTGGTGGGCTCGGTGTGACCCACCGAGGAACTCCGAGGAACCCGAGGAACCGAGGAACCGCCTCTTCACGCTCGCTCGATCGCGCTGCTGCGGAGGAAGAGAAGGTCTCGTTCGCCGCGGATGAGGCCGAAGACGGCGCTCTCGCGGGCGGCCACGTCGCGGAGGTCATCCAGCGACAGCTTTGCGTCCGAGGCGACGTCGCTCAGCGGGACGATCCAGCGGCCGACGAGCAGCTCCTGCACCCGCGAGGCGATCTCCTGCTGTGATGGCGTGTCTTCCGCCTCCCCGGCGATCGTGCGCACCGCGTCGATCACGGCCGCCGGTGTGTGCCGCGCGAGCCACTGCTTGAGCTCTTCCGGCTGCACCGGAGTGCCGTTGAGGGTGAGATCGCCCGCGGCGGCATCGGCGAGCAGGCGACGCAGTGCTGCCAGCGCTGCATACGCCTCGGACGAGAGACGGACGACGCGCGCGCCGCCCTCGGCGAGCTCGCGCAGCCGCTGCTGCGTCGCTTTCGCGCTCGCTTTGATCGGCAGGCGTTGATCGCGGATCACCACCAGCTCGTCGAATTTCTTCTGCGCGTTCAGCTGGCCGAGGCGCTTGAGGCGCGAGGCGAGGCTGGTCATGTTGTCGGCGTTGCAGACCGCGACCGCGATCGTTTTCCCGTCGCGCTCGATGAGCACATCGACGTCTTTGACCTTCGTCGCGCGCTCTGCTTTGACGCGGTTGGTGGCCGCGGCGCGAATGAGGCCGTCGATGATCACGCCGTCGTCGATGAGGGAGCTGGGACGCTCGCGCTCTTCATCGAGCGCGCCCTCCCAGACGTCGTCGAGCGACGCCGTGGCGACGGGCGCTTTGACCTCGACGCGCTCGGTCTGCCACGCCTCGAACAGCTCGCGACAACGCATCAGCAGCGTGCGAGCGCTGACCACCGGGATCGAGAGAAGATCGATCTGCGAGCGGGTCAGCGGCCAGACCGGATCGTGATTCGGCGCTTTCTCGAACACGCGGACCTGTTCGATATCGGTGTCGGTGCGGAGGCGTTGCTGGACGAGTTGCGTGGCGTCGGTGGGGGTGAGCAGCTTGAGGCTCGACTTGCGCTCGGCGATGCGATGAAAGAGCGCCGCGCCGACGATCTGCTCGAGCGTCTCGATGAAGTGCACCTGCGCGCAGGTGACGACGGCGACGTTCTCGTGCAGCGCGAGGAGTTGCGTGACGGCGTGTGCGTACGCGAGCAGTCCGGTGCGGTCGTCGGGATCGATCTGCAGCCCCTCGATCTGATCGAAGGCAAAGACGACGGTGGAGAGCTCGCTGCCGAGGCGGATCAGCGTCGAGAGCGCGGTGAGGGCGCTCGATTCTTCGTCGAGGCTGAATGCGACGCCGAGGGTGGACAGCGTTTCGTCGGGGAGCGAGCGGCCGAGGAGCCAGTCGCGCGCGGCGGCGCGATGGCGGCCGGCCAGGAACTGGGCGACGACGCGCACGACGGAGCCGTCGAGGTTCAGTGGCAGCACGAAGACGTCGAGATGGCGCGTCAGGTAATCGGACAGCGCGTCGCCGGCCGGGTATTCGTCCATGACCCGGCGCCACCAGTCGGCGATCTCGCGGATCGGCGCGTTGACGTCGCTCATGAAGAGCCGCGCCACGGCCACGGCCAGTTGCGTGATGCCGTGCGTGTCGGGCGCGCTCCGGGTGATGTCGCCGGCGGTGGCCTGGAGGATGTCGCGATAGACGCGATCGGGGGTGGTGATCGGGAGGATGTAGACGAACCAGGCGTGCTCGTCCTGCTGCGCCCAGCGGCGCACACGGTTGAGCAGGTGCGTCTTGCCGGAGCCCGGCTCGCCGTAGAGCAGCAGGCCGTGCGACTGCCGCGACTCGCGGACTTCGCCGATCGTGCGCAGCACGTGCTGGAACGCGTCGTCGTTGATGGCCGGGACGTCGGAGGCGATCGACCGCGCGTCCCACGCCGTGTCGACGCGGTTCTGGAGAAAGGGATTGCGAAGCGTGCGGCGCAACGTCTGAAGGGCCTCGAGCATGTGGTGATCTCCGGTCAACGAAGGCCGATGGCGGAGAAGTAGCCGCCGCGGCCGTCCTCGATCATCGCGTCGCGTTCCGCGGCGCCGAGGAGGGAGGGGGTTGGATGCGATTGCAACTGGATCGTGCCGCGTGCGAGGAGGCCGAGCACGGCACGGTCGAAGGAGGGCTTGTCTTTGTACGACGCCGCGAGTGCGGTGCGGAGATGCGGGAGGTAGATCAGCGCGCCGTCGGGCTCGAGCTCGCGGATCGTGGCGACGATGGTATCCGTCGAAACCGCGCCGCCGCCGAGAAGCTCGCGGAGGGCGTTCTTCGCCGCGGCTTCGTCGATGCCGAGCTTCGCGGCATTCGTCAGCAGGCGCGCCAGCTCCGGGCGGAGGAGGTCGGCCGCGGTTGGTGCATGCGCAGCGTAGCGGATGACGCGCTGCTGTTTCGGGTACGCGTGCAGCTCGCCGGTTTCGAGGAGCTCGCGGATCGCTTCGCGGACGCGGGTGGACGAGCTGCGGAGGCGTTTCGCGAGCTCGCTCGCGCTGAGCGCTTCATCGCCGGTGAGGCGGACGATCGAGGCGTGGAGGGAGCGATCGGGCTCGCTCGCGAAGCGGCGGCCGGTGCGGAAGAGACGCTTCGCGTCGGCGAGCGCGGAGACGATCGAGGTCAGCGCTTTCGCGGCCGGGCGCAGCGCTTTCGGCATGGCCCGATGGATGTCGGTGACGGTGAGCGGACGCGCCTCGCGTGCGATGACCTCGAGCACGAGAGTCTCCAACTCCGAGGAAGAGATCTGGGGCCTGGACACGGACATGAGAACGAGTCGGGGAGTGTAGTGCGGCATGGCGAAGGTGCGCAATTCCCGATCTCCGGGCGATGGTGATGATCGACACCGATGCGCGCGAAAAGTGGGTGATCACGGCATGCCTATCGCAATCCATATGGACGTGCGTCCATCCGGCGCACGCACACTGACTGACGATTGGCAGAATCCCCTTCTGCCGTGAAGGAGCCCACCATGTTTTCCCTCGCGACGAGGCTCGCGGTGTCGATGATCTGTCTCTTCACCGCCCTCGAGGCCCAGGCCACCAACACCCCCATCAACCTCACCGCCACCGCCAATTCCAGCTCCCAGATCACGCTCACGTGGACCGACAACTCGACGGACGAGATCGGCTTCACGTTCATGTACGACACGAACAGCAGTTTCACGAGCCCGAACTTTGTCTGGACCGGCGGCGCGAACGTGACCAGCTACGTCCATACCGGCCGCAGCGCCGGCACCACGTACTACTACCGCATCAAGGCGGAGGGGTCGACAGACGCGTTCGACTCGGCGTACAGCAGCACCGCGGCCGCCACGACCCGGCCGACCGGCCTCAGCGCCACGGCCGCCTCGAGCAGCCAGATCAATCTGTCGTGGAGCGGCAACGGCTCGAACGCGAGCATCACCGGCTATACGTTCGCCATCAATACGAGCGCGTCCTTCACCGGCGCGTCGTATCAGTACGTCTCCGGCGCCAGTACGACCACCGCCAGCAGGACCGGCCTGAGCAGCGGTACGACGTATTACTTTGCGGTCAAGGCCGAGGGGACGTCGGACGCTTACGATTCGCCGTACACCACCTGGGTCAGTGCGACCACTCCTGCTTCCGGCGGCCCGGCGATCTCGCCGCATTTCTACGGGGTCAATGCGTGGATGCCGTACCAGATCGGGGCACACGTCTACTACGGAAGCCTCAACAATCACTGGTCGAACATCGACGCGAGCGGCGCGACGATCATGCGCTACGGCGGCAACGGCGTCGATCAGCATGCCGATCCGCTCTGGAGCAATTCGACGACCTCGACGCTCGCGCAGTACCTGGCGCTGGTCGACAACATGAAGAGCCGCGGCATCGAGCCGGTGCTGCAGGTGCCGGTCTACGGCGGCGCGTACACGACGACCGACGCGGCCGACATCGTCCGCTACATCAACATCACCCACGCGCGGAACGTCAAGTACTGGAACATCGGCAATGAGCCCGATCTGGCCAGCGGCGCCTACGCGTACACGACCGCGGCCCAGGTGGCGGCGTACATCAAGCCGTTCGCCTCGGCCATGAAGGCGGTCGACCCGACCATCAAGATCATCGCCCCGGAGACGGCCTGGTACAACACCACCATCATCAACGGCCTGACCACCCCCGGCGGTGCGGACGACATCACCGGGAAGGACGCGAACGGCCGCTATTACGTCGACATCATCTCGTTCCATCACTACAACGGCTTCAACGGCTCGCAGTCGCGGCAGAACGTCATCGACGCGCTGACGCAGAGCGGCGGCTACAACGACAACCTGGCGGCGCTCGTGACGCGCATTCAGAACGCAAACGCCTATCACCAGCGAGGCGCGAACGGACTGAAGATCGCGGTGACCGAAGCGAACGTCAATTATCAGAACAGCGCCAATGATTTCGCCGGCGGCACCGGCGCCGAAAGCTTCCTCGGCGGCCAGTGGTGGGCCGAGTTCATCGGCATCTCGCAGAAGCACGGCGTCGATTTCGTGACCTTCTGGAGCGTCATCGAAGGCAGCACCACCAATGGCAACGAGCTCGGTTACATCGGCGCCGACGGTGTGCTGAAGCCGGCGTACTACCACTTCAAGATGATGGCCGATCACTTCCGCGGCAACGTCGCGGCCACCTCCGACAACCAGACCCTGGTCAAGACGTTCGCCGCAAAAGCGAGCGACCAGACCGCCGTGATCATCCTCAATCAGGAGACGTCGACCAGCTTCCCCTACACGGTCCGTCTCAACAACGCGTCCATCAGCAGCGGCACGCTGAAGGTCAACGTCGACGCCGGCCTGGCCATGGAGACGACCGGCACGATCGCCGCGCAGTCGACCATCCTGCTCGTCTTCAACGCCTCAGGCGTGCTGACGAAGAAGATCGAGTACAAACTGGCCGGCCAGGCGGACCAGAATCAGGGGCCGATCACGACGAATTACCCGTAACTCACTGTCATCCTGAACGAAGTGAAGGACCCCCTCCCCACGAGCGCCGCACCAGGTGCGTTGTGGGAGGGGGTCCTTCGTCTCTTCGATCCTCAGAGGCTGTGAAAATATTCACGAAGCTGATGCGGGGTTGCACGCCGGAGGCGTGTCGTGTGTCTGTCTCACGCCGGAGGCGTGGCGTAGGGTAGCCGGTGGTCAGCGCCGAGGGCGCGCCACCACCGGTAATGGTGTGACAACGATTCGCACCCTGCAAGGGTGCCGTACGCGACCCATCCAGGGTCGGAGATGTGGCCGGCGAGATCCGGTGGTGGCGCGCCTTCAGCGCTGACCACCGTCTACCCTGCGCCACGCCTCCGGCGTGACAAAGCACGACGACAGTAGTGAGAGACCCTCCGCCGCTTCGCGCTTCCAGAGCCGCCCGCCCGGTCCGAACGCTTCGAAGCTCACGTCGTTGTGGTTCACGATGAACAGCGTCATGTCCTCCTCGCGGGCCACTCCGACGATCTCGGTGCCGGTGCGCTCCACGAGCGTTCGCGATCTCTCGTCGATGATGTATCCGGCGCCGTTGGCCGAGACGAACAGGTGCTTGCCGTCGGGCATCATGAAGATCGTGCTGACCGTCTTGAAGCCGCACTCGAAGCTGCCGATCCATGAGGAAGCGCCCACTCCGATCCGGATCAGGATCCGGCAGCGTCCGGAGTCCTCCCCCTCGGCAGGGAAGGGGAGGATCGCTTCCCCCTTCGGTGCGCTCTCGAGGATCTCGGCCGGGATCAGGGGAATGCGCTCGCCGGTGCCCTGCGCCGCGGCGTCGCGCGGCCGGTTGAAGCTTTTCTGCCGGCGCCTGTCGGATTTGTACATCCGTCCGATCCGCGACAGATGCTGCAGTTGACGATACCGGGCCGCGGCCTCGCTGCCGGGGCCATGCTCTCTCGCCAGCTGGAACGTCTCCATGAACACCGTCTCCCAGCTTTTGCGGGTCCCCTCGGGGTCTTCTTCGATCAGGCGGCCGATCTCGCGGCCGATTCGCAGGAACTCCGCCTCGACCTGCTGGCGGATCTCGTCGCGCCGTGCAGTGTTTTCCAGGACGCCGGCAAGCTGCTCCGCGGTAAAGAGATTCGTGTACCGCGGCCGAGCTTCCCCACGCCGCAGGCGCCCGGCAACGCGGCGCAGGGAACGTCTCATCGTTGCCGGCACGAACGTGTCGACGGGGGAGTCGGGAGCGTGCTCGCCGCGCTGCAGGACGTCGATCATCTCGTGCAGGAGCTCTGCGATTCGTTCGGGTGGTTTCGGGTTGGTCATGACCATATGGAACCCGGGCGCGCTCACGCGAGCACGCCCGGGCTCACGACCTCCTTGGACTCTACGATTTCGTCGTCGTCGTGGTTCCCTGCGCCGGAGCGGGCGCCGGATTCGCGGTGGGCGACTGAGGGTTCTCTGCCGACTTCCGGCGCTTCGAGAAGCTCTTCAGCCGCTTCACTTCCTGAATGTGCGGCACCAGGACCGAGTGCGCCGGATCGCGCGCCAGCTGCGCTCCGATCGAGTACGCCTGCGCCGAGATGAGCGACAGACGCTGGCGGCGCACGAGGTTCGCCCCGTCGACGCCGTTCAGCAGGGCCCGAAGCTCACCGGCAACGGCGTTCCAGCGGTTCCAGTCCGCCTGCAACTGGCGCACTTCCTCCGGCTGCAGCCCGAGCGCCAGCGCCACGTTGTCGAGCGCTCCGAGCACGTTCATGGTCCCGGCCAGCACCGCATCCGACTGCTTCCGCGATTGCTCGCGAAGGATGCGCCTCTGCGCCGGTGTCAGCGGCGTCACCTCTTCCATCTGCGAGCGGAGCAACCGGATCTGCTCCACGATTGCCTCGGGGTCGAGCTTGACCGTCGGCTGTGTTTCGGCTGCGGGGGAACTCTTCGAATTCACTACACGGTTCTGCAACATCACCACACTCCATGCCCATCGGGCGATCAAAGCCGGAGGTGACGTCAGGACCCGTATACGAGTGCGAGGCGGCCACCGGCTGGAAGTCCCGGCACACGCCGATCCTTCCGGTTGATGATTTCGAGATGTGCGCACACCTCGATTTGCCCGCGGCAGGAGGAGCAAGCTCAACTCCCGCACTCGATACGAACTTCGCGATCCTTTCCAGGACCGTCGCATCGCTGTTAGCCGCAAAAATAAGTTAGAACCGAGCCCGGCGTTTGTCAAGGGCTTTTTTCCCGACGCGCACACCGCGACGGGATTGAGGATTGAGGATTGAGGATTGAGGATTGAGGAGTACGCGGAACCGAATCCTCAATCCTCAAGTGTCCACCGGGCCGCCGTGAGTGTCCACCGGGCCGCCGTGAGCGTCCGCCGGGACGCCGTCAGCGTCCGCCGGGACGCCGGGAGCGTCCACCGGGACACCGGGAGCGTCAGCCGGGACACCGCAGGTGTGCGCCGGGCCGCCGAGAGCGTCCGCGGGGACGCCGCAGGTGTGCGCCGGGCTGCCGTCAGCGTCCGCGGGGACGCCGTGAGCGTCTACCGGGCCGCCGCGAGCGTCCGCCGGGCTGCCGGGAGCGTCCGGGTGAATCCTGCCGACGCCCGCTTCGACACTCGCGGCGTCCGCCCGGATGCTCGCTGGTCCCTGCGCGGCGCTGTCGGTGTCTGGACCGGAACGTCCCAGGGTTCGCTGGGAGGATCCCCTGCGACGACCCCTGGGATCCCCCTGCGGGGTCACACCTTCGTTCTGCTCTCCGATGACCAAACCCTACCCGCTGTAGCGAAACTCTTTCCATTCCGAGGAGTTTCGCGCGGCGCGCGAAAGGTCGAAGGTGTGACCCCAATGGCCTTAAGTTAAGAAAACCGCCCCGCAAGCTGTTCAAATGATGGGACTTATGGTCGCGATCGTGGACCACTGGCGCGCAGCCCGAAATCCACCGCAGGACGGGTAGCGCTTACGAATGTGGT
>DASWOB010000009.1:0-32875 GCA_036398925.1 Thermoanaerobaculia bacterium | reverse complement strand
GTGGCTCTACCAACGCGGCGATGAACAGGCATACCAGTGGCACCTGATCGTCACCCGACAGCCGAACCGCCTCAAGTACAGCTTGTCGAACGCTGCTCCGGAGACGCCCATCAAACGGCTCGCATACATGCAGGGGCAGCGTTACTTCGTCGAGCGGGCCCTGGAAGACGCCAAACAGCAAGGTGGATTCGGCGAGTATCAGGTTCGCGGGTGGCGAGGCTGGCATCACCACGCCGCCCTGGTGATGATGGCCATGCTCTTTCTGACCGCGAGCGTCTCGAGATCGGCGAACCGGTGCTCACAGCCGCCGACGTGCAGATGATGCTCGTGCACTATCTTCCGCGACGTGACCGCAACCCAGAGGATCTAATCGATCTTCTCCGAAGACGCTTCAAACGGCGAGGAGAAGTCTTTCCCGACGACCCGCCCGAAATGTGACAAAGCAGAATTAGGGTAGGGAAACGCTCGCCGCCGTCACTCCTTCTGAGAAGGGCTCCAAGTTCGATCCATATTGCGTGACTAACGACGTTCTGCGTGCGGGGGATCCCGGTCACCGCTAGGCGGTGACTATGAGCCCCGTTGCGTTGGCCGTCCGAAGAATACCAGCTGAGTCATGGAGGAGTTGAATGGCCGAAGAACGCCTCGATCCCGCAGCACAGGAGATCGTCGAAACCGCGTGGAAGTCCCTGCTTCGAAAGCGAATCGACAACACCGAGGCGAAACGACAGTCCTGGACTGACCATGAAGCTGACTACGGCCTGTTAAAAGATGTTGACGCCATCAACACTCTGATCGCGCCGTATCTGCTCGCGCCCACCAGCTTTGTTGACCCACCTCTCTCCTACGATGAGATAGAGCAAAATACGCTGCTTCTCCTTGAGCAAGTGACTCGCACGTCTCATGAACGCTTCCATGGTTTCGCAGCTGAGCCATATCCGTATGTGAAGATCGATGTCGACTTCGTCGATTCGGCCGCTGCTTTCATCCAGCTGGTGTGCAACATAGTTGAGCTGTCGGCCGCTTTAAAGCGGCCGCTATCTTCCAATCTATCGGACGCGGCGGCGGACGTCCTCCGGAGCGCCTGTGCATTCCTGCTCGAGGCCAAGGTCGAAGACCGCAACGGTGTTCGTTGGCAAGGCATCGCCGAAGAGACGGACCCCCCAGGCCGCTATTCAAACTTGTTTTTTACACATGCCGCAGCGTTAGCGCTGCATCGTGCCGTCAACAATGCGACCGTCGCTCGCTGGCTTGGGGCTGAGCGCCTCGAGGCTACGAATGCTGCGCTTGAGTTTGTGCCGACTTGGGTTGCGAATCAGTACGACAGCGACATGAAGAGCTTTTGGATGGACGCGGCACGCGGCATCAACCAACCTGTCGGCACTCTTTACGCGCTCGAGATACTCTATAAGCTCGCCGACCCTCTTCCAGACCGTGCACGCGACAATTGCCGCGAGGCGCTGCAGCGACTATCCAAGCGCGTCACTGATGTAAAGTCGGCGTCGGCACTTCAAACGGACTTCTTTCACATCTTGCCACTCCCCGGCGGCACTGGAACCATCTATTACGATGATCGGAAGTACATCGGCGCGTTCTTGAGCGTTTTCTCAGATATTAAAGCCGTCGACCCATCGATTATCTCCGACGACGTCGTTCGCGCAAGCGAAGCAATCTTCGCCGGCGTCTCGACAGAATGGATTGACGAGCCAAGCAACCTCTGGGACGACGGCCGACCACTCATCTGCTACACGCAAGACGCCCTGATCGGCTTAATCAAATACACGCTCCAAGGCGCGATGGGAACGGTCTCTCTACGTGAAGACCAACTGCGCAGGGCGCTAGGCGCCGCGCTTCAGTCCGAAGACGTAATCGAACTACTTGTCGCAGCACTTCTGCGCGAAGCGCAACTCCAACACGACCGCGACTTTGAGTCGCGTTTAACTGATGCTAAGCCCTAGAGATTTGCACTGTGGAGAACCTGCATGGCGAAGATAGTATCTTTTTACTCCTATAAGGGAGGCGTCGGCCGATCGTTGCTGCTCGCAAATGTCGCGGCAGCTCTTGCAACCACGCATCGGGTCGCATGTGTCGACTTCGATTTGGAGGCAGGCGGTCTTCACACGATCTTCGATGTGCAAGGGTCGGCAATTCGAGTCACAGCCCTCGACTTACTAACGGCAACAGGCACGCCGGTTCGTCTTGTTGATATAACGGATAGACTTCCCGAGTCCGCCACGGGCAAATTGCTCCTGCTTCCTACAATTTCCGAGATCGACAAAGTCGCCGCGGTGTTCAACCTCGGCGCCGACTTGCCAATGCTGCTTGGACAAATGATAGCGGCTATTGAGCGACAGTATCAGCCGCATTACATTCTGATCGACTGCCGCACGGGATTTTCTGAGCTGGCGTCGCCCCCGATTCGCAAGTCGGAAAAGATTGTGTGCGTTCTGAAGCCGAACCGTCAAAATATCGAAGGCATTCGTCGTTTGTTAGACCTGTTTGCATCGTATCCGCGTCGACCGGAAATCTTAACGGTACTTTCGCAGGTACCCAACACATCCGATGCGGCTAAACAGACAAAGAAACTCGAGTCGGCACTCGGCGGCGGCCGGCGATTCGACGTGAAAATACCCTACGTTCCAGAACTGGGGTGGCAAGAAACCGTGGTCGCGATAACGGCCCCGACATCGGCACTGGCGCAACAGTACGGCGCAATTACCACGTGGATCCAAACAAGTGGAAAACAGAAGACGAGCAAGGTCCGTGCTAATGGATGATCGGTTAGAGTTCTACGACCCACTGTACGAAACGATCTCGTTCGAACGTGGACTGCCGGCCGGCCGCGGCTTTCACCTCGAGAACGAGGACGATCCCCTCGATCCCCGCGATATCGTAGTCACTGCTGAGTTTTCACGACTGTCCTTTCTTCGGCAAGTCGGATTAGCGTGGTTGGTATTCCCATCAGCGACCCATACGCGCTTTGCGCATTCTATCGGTTGTTGGTGGCTCGGCCGCATAGCAGAATCGGCGATCAAGGTGATGTTCAACGTTAACGGAGACTCGCGTCGTCAACAAGTCGAATCACGCTCGCTGCGGTGGTGGCTGGAGCGGCAAGCGTTGCGTGAGGAGTTCTATCTCGCGCTGCTTCTTCATGACATAGGGCACGGCCCGTTGAGCCACGTCTTAGAGCACAACGATGCATTTGTCTCCGCGTTAACGGAGACAGGAATGTCAAAGCCGGACCATGAGCATCGCGGAGCTGCGCTTCTGCTAGGCGAAGGCCCCTTGGCGCGCGCTTGGCCTGATATTGCCGTTGCCCGGTACGGTAAAGATACGAGACGCTTTGATCATGTCCGCAAGGGCCTCCAGAAACTCAAGGGTAAGGTTTGCCTGAGCGCCGTGGCGTTTCTGATGACGGGGGATACTACCTATGCGGACCGTTGCTCCCACAGTCATCGAAGCGGGTTGTCCGTCGTCAAGGAGTTGGTCAGTGGCGTATTGGATCTTGATCGATTAGATCATTATGCTCGCGACTCATATTTCTCAGGGTTGCGGCAGGTGTCCTTCAACTTGCGCGGTTTCCTCAGTAGTATTCGCATCCGTTTTATTCAGGACGCGAATCAGCAGACAGTACTGTCGCTAAACGAACGCGATGCCGTCTTCTCGCTGGGCGACAACGGTGCCTCCTACGCGGCAAGTCTTCTCTTCAGCAAGCGGCAGATCGTGTTTAGCATGTTTCGAAACGCACGCTCAGTTGCGCTACACGCCATGGCGAATCGCGCACTCACGATACTTATAAATTCGGCCGGGGTACGCAGCGACAAGCAAAAGCTTGCCGTGAGTATAGCGCTCATGGATGACGATGAGTTCTTGCACAAGATCGCTGATAGTTCTGAGCCTGAGTGCCGGTCGATCGCCAGACGCATCCGCGCTGTCCGGCCATATGCGCTCGCGCTAAGGTGGCCAAATACCGACTTGGGTCTCGACCACGCGTCGATCAAAGCTCGACTATCGGAATTTGTTGCGCGTCATGACGGCGACGTGCTGGTCTATACTGATCAGCGGTTTTGGGACAGATCGCCTGCCGACAGTTCGCGCGACTGGCTGGACACTGGACATTTTCTTGTTGAGGACACTGGACGTCCTTTAACAGAGCACCCGGATCATCGTGGCGATTTCGCACATCTTCGCGAAGCCGATAAACTCCAATACCTGTGGGCATTCGTGACTGATTCGTCGGCGGTGCCTGTCGTGAACAAGAAGCTGAGTGCCATCTTGGCGGGCTAGTTACATGGGCGCTCCAGATCTCGAACGCGCCTACGCTGCCCTGAAGACGTTATCAAGCCAGCCCGAGTGCGATACCTGTCGCCTGTGTGAAGAGAATGTTGGCTTGGTTTACGTTTTCCGGAAGGAGATGGCTCGCAGCAAGGCGCTGCGGCAATCCACGTGCATAACCAGCACCCCGGTTGGTTACATTGAGCGAACAGAGGAGGGCTGGTGCCAACACTTCGATGTTGAGACGGGGCGCTGCGGTATATACAAAGCACGCCCTCTCTGTTGCCGTCTTTATCCGTTAGATCTCATGCACCTTGACGGTGAGTCGTGGTGGGTGTTGCATAGCGAGTGTCCTATCGCCAAAAGGTTTTCGCACGACCGCACTCTCGAGCTATTGATTTCGATTACGGTACAACTGGAAGATGCTTTGGCGGAATCCGAGATATCTGAGTGGCTCGTCCAAGATCGAGTGAGTCAGCAAATCGAAGCGTTTCATGGAGAGCCTTCAAGCATCATCAAGGTGCGGAGACTACGGGCGCCGACATCGGAGTGGTTTCGATTCGGCTAGATGGTTCCGCTCTCGCGTGATCCTTCGGATCATAGGCACAGGCGGCTACCGAGCTGTCTGGTGTCTTGCACGGTGCGGTGAACGTGGCAGACGGCCCCGCTTGAGCGGGCGCCGCAGTCGCTCGCATGATGATCATGGCTGCCTGGGCAATGCGTTCGACGAGGTGGCTGCCGTGAGGACCGCAACGGTAATGAGGAACCGACATCGCACGTGGTTCATGACTCTGGAGATCCTAGGTGAATGCTGCAGCGGTACTTGACGTCCGACTGGGCGCCCGATGCGTCGCGACATCAATGAGGTGAGCAGCCGTTCAAGATACGGGTCGCAGGCTCTGAATCATTGACGAACGACCAGCGACAACGCTGGCTCGTGTCACGCCACGGTAACCTGACTTCCCCCGCCCCCCCCCCTCAAATACGCCGATCGGCGTACGCCGCTACGCCGGCCTCGCACCGATGTTGGCTCGCAGAAAGGAACTGCGATGTCCAACTCACACCAATTCGAAGTACGTGTCAGCGGGTGGCTGGCGGATCACTGGGCCGGTCACTTCGACGGGCTCGATTTTCAGAAGACCGCGGACGGGCACACCAGCATCCGCGGTGAAGTCGCTGACGAGGCGGCGCTCTTCGGGCTCTTTCGCTCCATCGAGCAGCTCGGGCTGACCCTCATCTCCATTCACGCCTTCCCGAAAGGAGGTGCGTGACGAAACGGATTCTTGCCGCGCTGCTCCTCCTCCTCTGCGCGGGAGCGGCCGATGCCGGGGAACGGCTCACGGTCGATGAGGCGGTCGCCGCGGCGCTCGCGCACAATGCGAACGTCGCCAGTGCGCGGCTCGAGGTCGAGAAGGGGCAGACGCGCGTCGACGCCGCCCGCACGAAGCGACTCCCCTCGCTGAATCTCGACGCGATGGGCGGCGAGGCGCTGAGCAACCTCTCCATCGAGGTCCGCGACGGCGCGGGCGACACGACGCGCGTCGATCTCGCGCGCACGTTCAACCTCTTTGCCGTCGTCCGCCTCACGCAGCCGATCACGCAGCTCCACGCGATCAACCTCGGCGTGAAGATGCAGGAGACGTCGCTGGCGGCCGATCGCGAGCGCGAGCGGGCGGCGCGGCTGGCGGTCACGCGTGAGGTGAAGCGCGCGTACTTTGCCGTGCTCGCCGCCGAGGCCCACGCGGGCGCACTGAAAGATGCCGTCACCGCGTGGGAAGAAGTCGAGCGCGAGATGAACGTACGCGTCTCGCAGAAGGCGGCGCTCGAAGCCGACCGCCTCGACGCCAGCGCGCGTCTCGCCGCCACGCGACTGGCGGCGATGTCGGCGCAGCACTCGCTGGCCACGGCCAAAGATCGGCTGACGTATCTCGTCGGGCGAGAGATCGAGCCGGTAGCGGCGGAGCCGGTGGAGATGACGGAGCAGACCGAAAACACGAGTCTCCGTCCCGACGTCCGCGAGGCGCGGCTGCGCGTCGAACAGGCGCGGCTCGCCTTCCGCCTCCAGGCCGCGGAGCGCATCCCCGACATCGCCCTCGTCGTCTCGAACACCACCCCGGTCAACAACGACGTGCTGCCGCGCAACATGACCAGCGCCGGCATCTCCATGAGCTACGAGCCCTTCACGTGGGGCCGCCGCGGCCGCGAGCTGGCGGAGAAACGCCTCGCGCTCGAACAGGCCGAGCTCGCGCTGCGAGACACCGAGGCCGCGGCGAACGTCGAGATCGCGATGCTGCGGCGCAAGGTCGCCGAGGGTGCCGCGCAGATCGGCGTGCGCCGGATGGAGACCGATGCCGCGCGCGAGCGCCTCCGCATCACCACCGTGAAGTTCCAGCAGAAAACCGCGAGGCCCGAGCAACTACTCGACGCCGAGGCCTCGCTCACCAACGCCGCGGCGCGCGAACAGGAGGCCATCGCCGCCTGGTGGACCGCGCGCGCCGACTACGAACAAGCCATCGGAAAGGAATGACGAACATGAAAACGATCACGATCTTCACCCTCGCGCTGGCGCTCGCCGCCTGCGCGCGCCGCGACGCTCCCACTCCCATCGCCACCGCCGTCGAGCTCGCGCCGGTGCGCGAAGAATCGCGCGGCAGCGCCACCCGCTACTCCGCCACCGTGGAGCCCGACGCGCAGGTCGCCGTCGCCTTCCGCGTGAGTGGCTACGTCGACGCCCGCACTTCACCTACGGATCAGGAGACGACGCGGGGCCTCCGGCGGCCGGGGCCATCGGCCCCGGACCCCTTTGGTTGGCCTAGGAGTCTGCGCGGCAGAAAAGCGGTAGTGCGTCGTAAAATCGTGCATGCCGACGAACTACCGGGCGTACCAACCGGAGCAGAGCTACCTGCTGCCGCCGTCGCCGAGCGACTGGCTACCCGAAAATCACTTGGCGTTCTTCATCTCGGAAGTGGTGGACGAGATGGATCTGAGCGGGTTGTACGAACGGCACGAGGAGAGTGATCCGCGAGGGAACCAGCCATTCCATCCGGCGATGATGCTCAAGGTCCTGATCTACGCGTATGCGACGGGCACGTTCTCGTCGCGCCGGATCTCGCAGAAGATCGAAGAGGATGTGGCGTACCGGGTGCTGGCGGCAGGGAACTTTCCACAGCATCGAACGATCTGCGATTTTCGGCGCGAGCATCTGCAGAGGTTCGTCGAACTGTTCAAGCAGGTCGTGCAGATCGCGAGGAACAGCGGGCTGGTCAAGCTCGGTCGTGTTGCCATCGACGGAACGAAGATCAAGGCGAACGCCAGCAAGCACAAGGCGATGAGCTACGACCGGATGAAGCAGGAAGAGAAACGGCTGGAGAATGAGATTGCGGAACTGATCAAAAAGGCCGAACGAACCGACCGGCAGGAAGACCATGAGTACGGCAGCGATCAGCGCGGAGATGAGCTTCCGCAAGAGTTGCAGCGGCGCGAGAGTCGCTTGAAAAAGATCCGCGAAGCGAAGAAACGGCTCGAGGAACGACAGGCCGAAGAAGATCGCCAGAAGGGCAGACACGAAGGCGACAGCGTCCGTCCTGATGGCAAGAAGGGCCAGCCATTCAAGAAGGAATTCGGTCAGCCGCGCGAGAAGGCGCAGGACAACTTCACCGATCCGGAGAGCCGGATCATGAAGGCTGGTAACGGGTTCGAACAGAGCTACAACGCGCAGGCGTGCGTGGATCAGGAGCACCAGATCATCGTCGCGGTAGGCGTGACCAATTCCGCGGCCGACAACACGCAACTGATCCCGATGATCGAGGCCACCGAGGCCGTTGTCGAACAGATCCCCGGACAGATTCTGGCCGACGCCGGGTATCGATCAGAAGCGAACTTCGAGCATCTCGAAAGAAACAACATCGACGGGGTGATCGCGATGGGACGGGAAGGCAAGCCCGACAAAGTGCCGGTCTCCACCGCCAATCAAGCGACGATCCGGATGAAGGAAAAGTTGAAGACAGCCGACGGAGCAGCGGCCTACCGCCGACGAAAAGTCATCGTCGAACCGGTCTTCGGCTGGATCAAACGTGTGCTGGGATTCCGCCAGTTTAGCTTCCGCGGGCTCGCGCGAACCAATGCTGAGTGGCATCTGGTCTGTTTGGCGATGAACCTGCGCCGGATGGGCAGCGGGTTGCACGCGGTAGCGGCGTAAGATCAAAATAACCTCATCCGGGGGCGCCCCGCCGCGTACAAATGCGCCACAGCGCCGGGCGAAGCCCATCCGGCGTCGCTTACGCGCGAAGCCCCCGCCTTCAATTAGCGCGACCGCCGTCGTCGGTCCGACGCGATTTCAGACCGAAGCCGTTCTGCCGCGCAGACTCCTAGCCTCCACCCGGCTTTCTCACGTAAAGTGACTCTTATGCGAGTCTATTCTGCCAACCAAAAGCCGCCACTTCTCTGCAATTACCGAGAGACCAGACAACCGAGCGAGAGGGTGCCAATACGGCTCCGTTCCGCTGCTCGCGGCGGCATGTAGCGTCGTCGCAATGGGGACGCGGCGAGATCATCGGGAGAGCGCGAAGGCACTCGCGAAGGCGATGCATGCCGCGATCCGCGACTACAACCGCCGCCATCCGAACCACCCGTACGCGATCGATGACGCGACCTCGCGCATCCTCGAGAACGATCCCGACTACCTCCCACCGCGGAAGCGTGTGGAGAACAAGGATCGGGAGCCCACCTTCAATCCCGGCATCTTCACCGTCAAGCCGATCGCGGAGAAGCTCGAAACGACGGTGGGCGAGCTGCTGCAGGAGCCGGGCTACGAGGTCACAAAGGCGGACTTGCGGAGCTTTCGCTGGATCGTCGACTTCTTCCGGATGCGCTTTCCTCTCGACGAGGTCGCGGTCGTACCGGAAGAGCCGCATTTCAAAGAGAAGGACTTCTCGTATCCGCGACCGCTGGCGAGGACGACGCTGGAAAACAAGGGACAGCTCGCCGCCGGCCCCGCCGGCGTGGCCAGTGATTTCGAGATCGCCGATGCGGACATCGTCGGGACGCTGAAGTCTCCGGGCCTGGTCGCCGCCACCGTGAAGGGGCGCTCGATGGCAGAACG
Organism: Thermoanaerobaculia bacterium; assembly: GCA_036398925.1. GTDB lineage: Bacteria > Acidobacteriota > Thermoanaerobaculia > Gp7-AA8 > Gp7-AA8 > DASWOB01. The sequence continues at coordinate 23,502 of DASWOB010000009.1, read as the reverse complement.
GATCCGCCACGGCGACACGATCGTGATCGACACCGCGCGCACGACGCCTCGGCAGCACGATCCCGTCGCGGTCTATGTCGAAAACGAGGGCGGGATCCTCGGCTACTGGCGCGCCGAGGCGGGGGCGTACTACCTCGACAAACACAATCCGGAAGCGACGGCGGTCAAACTCGGCCACGCGTCCGAGTGGCGCGTTCTCGGCGTCGTCACGCTCGTGCAATCACCCGTCAGTCGACAAGATCGCCCGGTCTGAGTGAGCGACCGGCCTACCTCGGATGTGCCGCGGCTCCGCGGAACTCTTCACCGGGTCCCGGGGATCTCCTCGGAACGGAAACTCCTCGGCGGGTAAGTCCACGAAACGTAGACGAGCGGGCGCCGGCGCGCGCGGGCGCCGAGGGAGCGGGGGGACGGGTGAAGCACGGGGGGTAGAGATTTCCTCGGGTGGGACAGACGCGGGGGATGCTTCTCCGCGGAGGAACGAACGATGACGCCGTACCGATTCGAAGCAGAGATCGCACTCGCCGATGGCGTGCCGTCCGCGGTGGTGCGCGAACGTGTGTATGACGGCGTGCGGGTGACGGCCGAGTGGCCGGAGGTGCTCGCGGCGCCCGAGATTCGCGTCGCACTCGAGGTCTCCGGCGAGCTCGAGTCACGCGATGCGCCTGCGTACGTCGAGCTGTTCTTCCACGACGTCTTTCTGCTGATGAATCTCGCGTCGCCGGGATCGTTCGGCGGCACGATCTCGATGAGCGGAGGCGATCTGCGCGTGCGGGAGTTGTCCTTCGATGCGCGCCTGTTCGCGTATGCCGCGCCGCTCGCCACGTTGCCGCTCGCGGACGTGATCCGCTGGTACGACGGACTTCATCTCGGGACGCGGCAGCTCGCGACGGACGGCGTGGCCATCGCGCTCGTGCAATTGCTACATCTCGCATGCGCGCCCGAACGCGAGGAAGAGTCGATCCTCCGGCTCGCTTCCGCAGCGGATGCGCTCTCGCTGCATGCGCCGGAGCGCCTCGGCAGACTCCGCGAGGTGATTGCGCGCGGCGATGCGCCCGTCATTCATCCCATGCACGACGAGGCGCTCGACCCGCGCGTTGAGGACCTGACACGCGAGTGGATCGAGGTGGCGGATGCATCGGCGCGCCTCGTGATCGCGGCATTGCAGGAGCGAGTGAAGCGCTGCGCGGCGTGAGCCGCGCCTGATCGCTCCCCACCTCCCCTTGTCGGTGGCGGGGTCGTAGACCTCGAACGCGTGGCCTCCGGGAGGACGGCCGCCGGCGACGTAGATCTTGCCGTCGATGACCGCTTTGCCGCCGCCGCTTCGGGCGGTCGGCATCGAGGCGCGCTGCACCCAGCCGCCAATGGCCGGATCGTGCATCCAGACGTGGTTCACGAAGATCTCCGGCCGCCCTGTGCTCGCGCCGTCGATCTCGCCGCCGATCACATAGAGCTTGCCGCCGACGGCGGCGGCATGGGTGTGGTGGATCGGCTGCGGCAGGCGCGGGCCGAGCGTCCAGCGGCCCGCGGCCGGATCGTAGATCTGGACGAGGTTGGAAGGGAGCCGTCCGGGCGGGTAGCCGCCGAGGACCCAGATCTTGCCGTCCAGTTCCGCGACGCCATGCTCGGAGCGAGCGAGCGGCATCGCGTGGCCCATGCTCCATCCGTCGAACTCCGGCATCGCACCAACCGGGGGCCCGACGCTCACCCGCTCGTTCCAGGTCTCGACGAGCTCGTTTTCCTGGACGGGGGTGGCGGGCTTCGGGGGCGGCGGCGCGCTTCCGGGGCCTTGCTGTGCCATCGCGGACGTGGCGAGCAGCAAAACGGCCGACAGCGCGCAGAGCAGGAATGTGGACGCCAAAGGCGCACGTGCGGTTTTAGTCATGCCTCGATGAGCTCCTCGTGGATGTGTGTCGTCAGTAGTAGCTCACTCTGCGATCAATCATCCAAAGACATCCGGCAGTTAGACCGAATGTTCACGGACGCCTTCTGGTGTGAAACGTTTTCGCCGCTCCGGGGATGGGTGCACTCCAGCCCGTATCGCGGTATGCCGATCAGCTGGAACGACGGCTCCGCCGTAATGGGATTGCGTCCGTCCGTGGGTGGATGGAAGCCGACACCATCTCCCCCGTGGAACTCCGGGGAACCGCTGTTACCATGCCTCCGGGAAGCAAACCCGAAAGGCACAACCCTCATGAGCGACGTGAGCGGTAACGGCGGCTCTTCCGTCGCGCATCAGTCATCCGAGTTTCTCGTGGTCGGCCTCGGCGGTTCGGCGGGGTCGATCCGCGCGTTCCGCGAGTTCTTCCGTAACGTGCCGGCCGACAGCGGCATGGCCTACGTCGTCATCCTCCACCTCTCCCCCGAGTACGAGAGCAGGCTCGCGGAGGTCCTGCAGGGGACAGCCACCATCCCGGTCACCCAGGTGCGCCAGACCGTCAAGGTCGAGCCGAACCACGTCTACGTCATTCCGCCGAACCACAGTCTCTCCCTGACCGACGGCTCACTGATGCTCTCGGACGTCACCGGCTTCCCGGAGCGCCGCGCGCCGGTCGACATCTTCTTCCGCACCCTCGGCGACTCGCACGACTCGCGCGCCGTCTGTGTCGTGCTCTCCGGCACCGGCGCCGACGGCTCCATGGGCCTGCGCCGCGTCAAAGAGTTCAACGGCCTGGTGCTGGTCCAGGACCCGGACGAAGCGGAGTTCAGCGAGATGCCGCGCCAGTCGATCGCCACCGGCCTGGCCGACTTCGTCATCCCGGTCGCCGAGATGCCGTCGCGGATCATGGCCTACCGCGACACGGTCCGCGGCGCGCCGTTGACCGTCGTTCACCACCGAGGTGAGGAGGACGAGCAGGCGCTGATCGACGTCTTCACGCAGCTCCGGATGCGCACCGGTCACGACTTCACCAACTACAAGCGAGCCACCGTGCTGCGCCGCATCGAGCGCCGGCTGGCCGTGCGCGAGATCGGACGCCTCTCCATGTACGCGCGCCTCCTGCGCGAAGAGCCGCAAGAGGCCGAGGCGCTGCTGCGCGAGCTGCTGATCAGCGTCACCAACTTCTTCCGCGACGCGCCGGTCTGGCAGGCGCTCGAGCACGACATCGTGCCGAAGCTGTTCGCCGGACGGACCTCCGAGGATCATCTGCGCGTCTGGGTGGCGGGCTGCGCCACCGGCGAAGAGGCGTACAGCATCGGCATGCTGCTCGCCGACGCCGCGGCCGGCCTGCCATCGACGCCCATCATCCAGATCTTCGCCACCGACGTCGACGCGGATGCGATCGCCAAGGCGCGCAACGGCCTCTACAACGCCACCGAGACCGCCGACATCCCGCCCGATCGCCTGGCCCGCTACTTCATCAAGGAGCAGGACAACTACCGGGTTCGCCGCGAGCTGCGCGAGCTGATCCTCTTCGCGCACCACAACCTCATCAAAGACCCCCCCTTCTCGCACCTCGACCTGATCTGCTGCCGCAACGTGCTGATCTATCTCAACCGCACCGCGCAGGAACGGGCCATGGAGGTGATGCACTTCGGCCTCGTGCCGAACGGTCATCTGCTGCTCGGCACCGCTGAGACGGCGGACACCTCGGGACAGCTCTTCGCCTCCGTCGACAAAGAGAACCACATCTACCAGAGCCGCGACGTGGCGCGGATCGTGACGATGCCGGAGCCGGTCCGCATCGCGTACGAGCCGCGCGGGGTCACGTTGCCCGAGACTCGCGGCGACCTGCGCCTCCGCTCTGCCCCGCTCGACCTGCACCAGCGGCTGCTCGAAGAATACGCGCCGCCGTCGCTGGTGGTCGACGAGCAGCACCTCATCGTGCACCTCTCCGATCGCGCCGGACGCTATCTCCAGTTCACCGCCGGCGAGGCCTCGCTGAACCTGCTGCAGGTGGTCCGTCCGGAGCTGCGCATCGAGCTTCGCAACGCTCTGCTCCAGGCCGCGCGGAAGCGCACCAACGTCGCCGCGCGCGCCCTAGCCGTACACACCGGCGAGCGCGACGAGACCGTCAACCTGATCGTCCGTCCGGTCCTGCGCGAAGGTGACGGGGCCCGCGGCTACTTCCTCGTCCTGTTCGAGACCGCCCGCGAGAGCTCCGACTTCATCCCGCGCGAGGTGACGGCCGCCGAACCGGCCGCGCGGCAGCTCGAACAGGAGCTGATGCGCGTCAAGTCGCAGATGCGCACCAGCATCGAACAGTACGAGGTGCAGGCCGAGGAAGCCAAGGCCTCCAACGAAGAGCTGCAGGCCATGAACGAAGAGCTGCGCTCGACGGCCGAAGAGCTCGAGACCAGCCAGGAAGAACTGCAGTCCGTCAACGAGGAGCTGCGCACCGTCAATCAGGAACTGAAGATCAAGATCGACGAGATCAGCCATGCCAACGACGACATGCGCAACCTGATGAGCTCCACCGACATCGGGACCATCTTCGTCGACCGCTCCCTCTCCGTGAAGCTCTTCACCCCCAGCGTCCGCAAGGTCTTCAACCTCATCCCTGCCGACGTCGGCCGGTCGCTGCTCGACATCAACAGCAAGCTGCTGATCAAAGACCTGGCCGGCGATCTCGAGCGCGTGCTGGAGAGCCTGCACACCGTCGAGCGCGAGGTCGCGACGTCCGACAGCTGCTGGTACCTGATGCGTCTCCTCCCCTACCGCACCTCGGAGGACCGCATCGACGGCGTGGTGCTCACGTTCGTCGAGATCACCGAGCGCAAACGGACCGAGGAAGCGCTGCTCCGCTCCAGCGAAGAGCTCGAACAGCGCGTCGCCGACCGCACCCGCGAGCTGCGCGCCGCCACCGGCATGCTGCAGGCCATCGTCGACTCCTCCCCCCTGGCCATCATCGCCGTCGACGCCCAGCGCAACGTCCTGACCTGGAACGCCTCCGCCGAGCGGATGTTCGGCGTGCGCGCCGAAGAAGTGATGGGACGGCCGCTCCCCGAGGTCGCCTCCGGCGCCGGCGAGGCGCAGCGCACCATCGTCGACGCCCTCTTCGGCGGCAGCTCGCAGCCGGTCCACGAAACGCTGCTGCGCCGCAGCGATGGCACCTGGCTCAGCGTCAGCGTCTTTCCCGCCGCGCTGCGCACCGCCGACGGCGCGGTCTACGCGGTGATGGGCCTGCTGCAGGACATCACCGACCGCAGGCGGCTCGAGCAGGAGCGCGAGCGCCTCCTCCGCCGGATCGTCTCCGGCCAGGAACAGGAGCGGCAGCGGATCGCCCGCGAGCTGCACGACGAGCTCGGGCAGCATCTGACCGCGCTCAAAGTCGGCCTCGAAGCCTTGCAGCCGACGAACGACAACGTCCAGCGGCTGACGCAGATCGTCGGTCAGCTCGACCGCAGCGTCGACCGGCTCACTCTCGAGCTCCGTCCGCCGGCGCTCGACGACGTCGGCCTGTACGGCGCGATCGCGTCGCTCATCGATCAGTTCTCGATGGCCAGCGGCATCCGCGTCGACGTCCACACCACCGGCACCGACGGCGATCGCCTCTCCGAGGAGATCGAGACCGCCCTCTACCGCGTGCTGCAGGAAGCGCTGACGAACGTCTGGAAGCACGCCGCCGCGAAGAGCATCAGCGTGATCATCGAGCGCCATCCGGAGCAGGTGCAGCTGATCGTCGAGGACGACGGCTCCGGTTTCGAAGAAGGGGCGGGCACCGACGAGGACGTCCGCGGCCGCTTCGGCCTGCTCGGCATGCGCGAACGGATCTCCCTGATCGGCGGCACGTTCAGCATCGAGTCGGTCCCCGGAGAGGGGACCACCATTTACGTGCGGGTGCCGCTGGCGCGCGGATGAAGAAGCTGAACGTCTTTCTCGTCGACGATCACGCCGTCCTGCGTCACGGCCTGCGGATGCTGATCGACAGTCAACCCGACATGTGCGTGGCCGGCGAGTCCGAGCGCGGCCGCAACGTCGTCGAAGAGCTGAGGCGCCACGACGGCCTGGACGTGGTCATCCTGGACATCTCCATGCCCGATATCAGCGGCGCGAGCGCCGCTCCCGAGATCCGTGCCGCGCTGCCGCACGTCAAGATCGTCGCCCTCACCCGGCACGCGGAAAAAGCGTACGTGCAGCAGATGCTGCAGGCCGGCGCCACCGGTTACGTGCTCAAGCAGACCGCGGCCGACGTCCTCATCGCCGCCATCCGCTCGGTGGCCAGCGGCGGAACGTACATCGACCCGGCCGTGGCCGGAAAGCTGCTCGACAGCCGCGGCCACTCGCGCGTTCCGGAGCACGGCACCTCCTCGGTCACCCCGCGCGAGCGCGAGATCGCGACCATGGTGGCCTACGGCCACACCAACAAAGAGATCGCCGTCGCCCTCGGCATCACGGTCAAGACCGTCGAGACGCACAAGAGCAACATCATGCAGAAGCTCGAGCTGACCAGCCGAGCCGAGCTGGTGCGGTTCGCCATGACGCAGGGGTGGCTGGAGAAGTAGGGACGGTTCAGCGACTCAGCTGTTCAGGGGCTCAGATGCGCCTCTGCCTGAGTCGCTGAGGAGCTGAATAGCGTCAGTGATCGTGCCGTGAGTTCGGCGTATCGCTCATCGCGTTCGCCAGCTTCGCCAGTCGCGCGAAGCCTTCCGCTCCGGCGCCGGACGCCGCGACCTGCTGGAACACGCTGCCCAGCTCGCTCATGACGCGGCGGAGCTCCGCACGAACCATCAGCTCTTCCTGAGAGTCGGCGGCGCGCTTCATCAGCCGGCGCAGCTCGGGCACCCGCGCCGCGAACCGTTCATTGGCCGCGGCGTAGAGCGCGGAAAGGTCCCCCTCCGGATCGATCGGCTCGGGGGTGGCCAGCGCACGGCGCCTGCTGCGCGCCGGCGGACGCGGCGCCACCGGCTGCTCGACGCACTTGAGGATCGTCTCCGACAGGTCATCGATGTCGAACGGCTTCCGGATGATCGCGTAGACGCTGCCGCGATCGATCTCCGCCAGCAGCCGCTCGTTGACCCCGGTGGTCACGATCGTCTTCCGGAGCAGCTCCGGCGAGGTCGCCTCGAACTGCCGCAACACGTCGAATCCGCTGCACACCGGCATCATCAGGTCGAGTACGATCGCGTCGTACTGTCGGGTCGCCAGCCGGTCCAGCCCCTCCTGCCCGTTGTGGACACACTCCACCGTCATCCCCGCGCGGTTCAGAAGCGCGCGGAACAGCACACGCAACGCTTCATCATCGTCGATGACGAGAACGGAGGGAGACTTCGAATGGGTCGTCTCGAGAGTGGTCATCATGTCCTCAGGACTCCAAATAAGGGAGGAGTGTCACGATACGCTCGATCGTTCGAAAGGTCCGTCCGGGGAGTGACCGAACGGCTGGGGGAAAACCCTGAGCCCGTCAGGGTAAGATGACGGAATGATGGCTCTACCGACCCGGGAGAACCTGATTCTGGCGGCGATCCCTCCGGCCGAGCGCTACCGTATCGTCCGGCAGATGGAGCCGGTGGACCTCCCGCCCGACACCATCCTTTCGGAGGCCAACCAGCCGGTCGAGCACGTCTACTTCCTCACCAGCGGCACGGGCGGCATACTCGCCACGATGAGCGACGGCCGGGCCGTGCAGACCGCCTGCATCGGCGCCGAGGGCTTCATCGGCCTGTCGGTCATGCTCGGGGTCGACCAGATGCCGATGACCGCCGTCCAGCAGATCGCCGGCAGCGGCCTGCGCATGCGCGCCGCCGCGTTCGCCGACGAAGTCCGGACCGAGACCGCCTTCCGCGAGCGCCTCCATCGCTTCGCCGGCCTGCTGCTCATGCAGGTCACCCAGAACGCCGCCTGCAATCGCCTGCACGACGCCCCCGCCCGCTGCGCCCGCTGGCTCCTCCTCAGCAGCGATCGCCTCGGCCGCCACGAGCTTCCCCTCACCCACGAATCGATCGGCCAGATGCTCGGCGCCAGCCGCCCCGCCGCCAGCACCCCCGTCCGCGCCCTCGAGACCGACGGCATCATCGAACAATCCCGAGGCTGGATCACCATCACCAACCGCGCCGAGCTCGAAGCGCGCGCCTGCGAGTGCTACAGCGTCCTGCGGCAGGAATGGCGGGAGTACCTCGACAGCCTGAGCCTGGGGCGGTAACCGGCCCGCGGGCCGTCACCGGACCTGGCGCCTCCCCTTCTTGGGCGTAATCCGGGCCAGTTGCCAAGGTCAACGTTTCATCCGCGAGCAGCACGGTCGGGAGTTGCGACGGCCAAGCGTGGGAGTTGCGGCTTCAAGCGTGGCAGTTGCGACTCCCACGCTTGGCTGTGGCGGCTTCACGCTTGGGAGTTGCGACTCCCATGCTTGGTGGTGGCGGCTTCACGCTTGGGAGTTGCGGCTCCCACGCTTGGTAGTGGCACCTTCACGCTTGGGAGTTGCGACTGTCACGCTTGGCCGTGGCGGCTTCACGCTTGGGCGTTGCGGCTCCCACGCTTGGCTGTGGTGACTCCCACGCTTGGGTGTTGCGACTCCCACGGTTGGCCGTGGCGGCTTCACGCTTGGGTGTTGCGACTCCCACGCTTGGCCATGGCGGCTTCACGCTTGGGCGTTGCGACTCCCATGTTTGGCTGTGGCGGCTTCACGCTTGGGCGTTGCGACTGTCACGCTCCGCGGTGTGGGCGACGAGCGGGTGCTTTCGGGGAGCGGGCGTCCCGCCGGGCGGGACGCCCGCTCCCCGAAAAGCACACCCACTGGATCCCCACTCAGGGCAGAAAAGCGAAGCTCTGACCCCAGGTTCCACTGCCTGTTTGGTGCGCTGCGTCGACCGGGCCGCCGCGCCACATCGACGTGGCGCTCGCGCCACTCGCACCGGGTCACCGCCACCCGCGGCAGCGACCGTCGGCGGCGTCACACCTTTGCTATTCTCATCCCTCGCAGTCGGTCCCTTCGACTCCAGGGAGACATCGTGACGGTCAAGCGCATGGACAACGTCGGCATCGTGGTCGAGGACATGGAGGCGGCCATTGAGTTCTTCACTGAACTTGGCCTCGAGCTCGAGGGACGTGCCCCGATCGAAGGCGCCTGGGCAGACAGCGTCACGGGGTTGCCGAACATGCGCGTGGAGATTGCGATGATGCGTACGCCGGACGGTCACAGCCGGCTGGAGATGTCGCGCTTCCTCGCGCCGGCCGTGGTGGCCGACCACCGCCGCGCGCCGGTGAACGCTCTCGGTTACCTGCGGGTCATGTTCACCGTGGAGGACATCGACGATACGCTCGCACGGCTCGGCAAACGGGGCGCGGAGCTCGTTGGGGCAGTGGCCCAGTACGAGGACACGTACCGGCTCTGCTACATCCGAGGCCCCGAAGGAATTCTCATCGGGCTGGCCCAGGAGCTCCGGCCACCGACCGACCCGCGCCGCGTGAGCTGAAAGCGCACCAGACTGTCGCGTAGACGGAGAGCCTCGCCCACGCGTTCGGCTCGAAGCAGGCTTGTGTGTGACGGACGCCGCTCCGGACGTTTATTACGCTTCCGTAAAAATAGCGAATTTCGGGGTGTGGAGCGTCCGTTCCGGACCTGTACACGCCTGATCAGCCGGTTGCGACAGAGTGCGGCGCGGGACCTCATGAGATCCGACGCCCACTTCGCCACTGCCTCCATCCTCAGACGGGTGTCCCGAAAGGATGTGAACGATGGCAGCTCCGAATCCCACTGAAGGGGCGGGTCGGCCGCTTCGCGTGCGGCAAACGGCCCTGGAAGCGTCCGAGTCGCGCTATCGCCGCCTTTTCGAGACGGCGCAGGATGCGATCCTGATCCTCGATGCGGAGGAGCGGCCGGGCACGATCATGGATGCGAATCCCTTCGTGATCGACCTGCTGGGGTACTCGCTCGATGAGCTGATCGGGAGAGAGCTGTGGGAGATCGGTCTCTTCGCCGACAAGAATGAAAGCCAGGCGGCCATGGAGCGGCTGCAGGGCGAGGGCTACATCCGCTACGAGGATCTCCCGCTCGAGACAAAGCAGGGCAAACAGGTCGACGTGGAGTTCGTCAGCAACACCTACGAGGTCGACGGCCGGAAGGTGATCCAGTGCAACATCCGCGACATCACCGAGCGGGCCGTGGCGGCGCACGCGCTCGGGGCGTCCGAGGCGCGCTACCGGCGGCTCTTCGAGACGGCCCAGGACGCGATCCTGATCCTCGAACAGGCGAGCGGAAAGATCATGGATGCGAATCCGTTCGTGATCGACCTCCTCGGATATTCGCTCGATGAGCTGATCGGCAAGGAGCTGTGGCAGATCGGCCTGTTCGCCGACACGCAGGAGAGCAAGGCGGCCATGCAGCGGCTGCAGGAGAGCGGCTACATCCGCTACGACGACATCCCGCTCCAGACCAAGCGGGGGAAGCGGGTGGAGGTGGAGTTCGTCAGCAACTCGTACATGGTCGGGGCTCTGAAGGTCATCCAGTGCAACATCCGCGACATCACCGACCGCAAGTGGGCGGAGGAGGCGGCTCGCATCAGCGCGCAGCGTTTCCAGTTCCTGGCCGAAGCGATGCCGATCATCATTTTCACGGCCACACCGGACGGAGCCATCGACTACTGCAACCGTCAGTTGAGGGAGTTCACCGGGGTGACGTGCGGGGAGATCTGCACGGGGGGCCGCGCACCATTCATCCATCCGGACGAGGCGCAGGAGGACGACCGCCTCTGGCGCAGCTGCATCGAAAGCGGCGAGCCATTCCAGCTCGAGAGCCGCTTCCGCCGTGCGGACGGCGTCTATCGCTGGCACCTGACCCGCGCCGCGGCGATGCGCGATGCGGGGGGAATCGTGATCTGGATCGGTTCCAGTACCGACATTCACGACCGGAAGAGCGTCGAGGAAAACCTGGTACGGCAATACCAGGAGTCGGAGGCGCTCAGCCGCGCGAAGGACGAGTTCCTGGCGACGAGCTCTCACGAGCTGCGCACCCCGCTCACGTCGATCCTCGGCTGGTCCGACCTGCTGATCACGGGCGGCCTGGATGAGGAGACGCAGCGCGAGGCACTCGATTCGATCCGGCAGTCGGCACGGGCGCAGTCACGGTTGATCGACGACATGCTCGATGTGTCGCGACTGCTCACCGGGAAGCTGGAGCTGAGCAGCGAGCCGGTGGACGTGGTGGCAGCGGTGCTGCTCGCCCTCAGCGCCGTCACACCGCTGGCCGAGAAGAAGAACGTCACGCTGGAGAAGTCGTTCGAGCGCGGCGCGTCGCGCGTGGACGGCGATCCGACGCGGCTGCAGCAGATCTTCTGGAACATCCTGTCGAACGCGGTGAAGTTCACGCCGCCCGGCGGACGCATTCGCGTGCGGCTCTCCGCCACCGATTCGCGGATCCACATCGTGGTGACCGATTCGGGCCAGGGGATCAGTCCGGAGTTCCTCCCCCGCGTATTCGACAGCCTGAGCCAGCAGCGCGGCAGCAGTACGCGCGAGCACGGCGGCCTCGGGCTCGGGCTGTCGATCGTCAGGCAACTGGTGCAGATGCACGGCGGCACGGTGCGCGCCGAGAGCGAGGGTGAGGGACAGGGGGCGACGTTCACGGTGTCGCTTCCGGTCCGCGAGTTCACGGCGGCCATCCAGGAGCCGGTCATGCTGCGCATCCGCGAGGAGAACAAGCCACCGGCGTCGGGCGAGCTCTGTTCGATCACCGGCCTGCGCGTGCTGGTGGTCGATGACGAGCCGGAGATGCGCAAGCTGATCACGACGGTGCTGCGCGCAGCCGGCGCTTCCGTGGTCACGGCGAGCAGCGCGGCCGAGGCGTTCGAGCAGTTGAGCGGGCAATCGTTCGACGCGCTGGTGAGCGACATCGCCATGCCGGAGGAGGATGGTCACTCCCTCACGCGCCGCATCCGTGCTCGCCTCGATGACCGATCGACCATTCCGGCGATCGCGGTGACGGCGTACGGCGGCGCGCTGCAGCGTCAGCTGGCGCTCTCAGCCGGCTTCGACGACTACGTGAAGAAGCCGTTCACACCGCAGGACCTGGTGCGTACCGTGGCGACGGTTTTTGCGAATCGCCGCGAGCGAGCGAACTGAACATCCCGGCGATCGTGGCGCTGGCGCGGCGCCGCACGCGTCCATTGTTCCGCTGCTCCGGCGTGCTGGCCATCGTGGAGTAACGGGCGTCCCGAAACCGTTCTCTATGACAGCGGTACGGCACGGGACCCTTGCCTCCTTCTGTCGCGACACTCCACGAGCAAGCGAGGAGGCGTTATGACGGAGGAAGCGGACCGGGCCGGCGCGCGGGAAGACAATGCTCTTCTGGCCGCGCTCCCCACACGGCAGCGGAACGACGCACATCGTTCTTCGAAGCTGTTCAGTCTCGAGTTCGGTGCCACGATCCTGGTGGCCAACACCCGCTCCAGGTACGCCTACTTTCCGATCCGGGGGGCGGTGTCCCTCGTGCGGACGCTCAGCTCGGGGCCGACCGTCGAAGTGGGGGTGATCGGCAACGAGGGAGTGGTGGGCGTCGACATCTTCATGGAGGCGCCGGCCCAGCTCAACGATGCGATCGTGCAGGGGGGCGGTTCGGCCTGGCAGATGCCGGCAGAAGATCTGCTGGCCCGCTTCCGGCGCAACGGCGAGATGCAGCGGCAACTGCTCCGCTTCACGAATGCGTTCATCACGCAAGTCAGCCAGACCGCGGCGTGCAACCGCGCTCACGCCGTGGAAGCGCGCCTCGCGCGCTGGCTTCTGATGATGCAGGACCGGGTGGCCGCGCCGCAGATCCGGATGACGCAGCAGTTCCTCGCGCACATGCTCGGCGCCCGGACGGCCAGCGTCAACGAGGCGGTGCAGAAGCTCGAAGCGGCAGGCGTGATCGGACACCGCCGCCAGGAGATCAGCGTCCTCGACCGCGAGGGGCTGGAGGGGATGGCGTGCGAGTGCTACGCGATCGTCTGCCGGGTCTACGCGCAGGCCATCCTGAACTGAGCTCAGCCCTCCGGCGGGAGGCGCGGGAGGGTGACGGCGAACGAGGGGTGGCGTGGGGTTCGGAATCGACGCCATGAGCGGGGCGATGTGGCAGTGGGAGCCGGAACGGGTGGAGCGGACGTTGACTGCGCGGTGAAAACTTTCGGGGAGCGGGCGTCCGGCGGCGAAGGTTTCGGCCTGTGGCGAGATGCGTGATACGCCAGGTCGTTCGGCGCGGGGCGGGACGCCCGCTCCCCGCTCTCAGCGTGGAGCGGCTCCCTGCGGGGGCCATTCGCGTTTGCGGTAGTTCTCGTCGACGACCAGCTCCTGCGTGCCGGGAGGCAGGACCTGCAGCGTCTTCAGGAACTCGATGATCGAATCCTGTTCGTACTTGGTCAGCGCGTCGAAGGCCTTGCGCGACTCGAGTGCTTCGCCGTTGTGCGCCTGGATGGCTTGACGCAGCGTGGTGAAGCGGCCGTGGTGAAAATACGGCGGCTCGTTGGCCGCTCCCCACAGGCGCTTGGTGAGGAACTTGCGGTTGCCGGAGGCGAACTTCGGCGACCAGGGGCCGTGGTTCATGTCGAGCGACTCGGCGTTCGGGTCGTTGTCGCCGCTGGTGATGTCGTGCAGCTTGAAGTCGGTATACGCCTGCAGGACCACGCCGCCGCGCGCGGTGGCCGGCTTGAGACGCGGCGAGGGCAGGCGCTCGTCGGCGAGATCGAAGCGAAGCGTGTCGGCATCGCCGGGGCGGAGGTTGCCGGCCGGGTTGTAAGGATTCGGCTCGGTGAAGACGGTGGAACCGAGGTGGAGGGCCGGGATGTGGCAGCTCGAGCAGCGCGCTTTCTCGAAGGCCTGCTCGCCGGTCAGCACCGCTTTTTCGATGGCCGGATGACGCGGAATGACGCGGCCCGGAACGGCCAGGCCGGCCTGGAAGACGGTGACCGCGGTCATGTCGGCGCGGGTCATTTCATTGCGGAAGTTGTCGCCGTCGAGATCGGTCTCGACGCCGAAACGCTCGGTCGGCTGGATGCCGTGGTGATGGTTGTAGGCGTTGTTGGAGAACTCGCGCAGCGAGATCACGTTTCCGGCCTGGTGCCACGGGCGGATGATCAGGGTGGGGGGATCGGTGGGGCCGTGAGTGAAGAGGCTGAGGCGTGAGATGCCCTCGACTTTGCTGACGTCCCAGAGGCCGTCCGCTTTGCGGCCGATGTAGCCGAACCGGATCCCTTTCGAGATCAGCTCCTTCGACTCCCCTGCCTTGAGCGAGTCGCGGATGGCCTGCAGGTCGCGGGTGATCTCGCGCGCCATCAGCTCGAGATAGCCGGCGCCGAACATACCGGTCGACGAGCGGAGGTTGGCGACGGTCGACATGTTGACCGGCTGCCCTTTTTCGTCGAGCGCGCCCTTCGTGGCGACTTTGTCGTTCGGATCGAGCGTGACGAAATCGAAGCGCTGGCCGAGGACGAAGACGTTGGTGACGAAGTCGCCGCCGCCGCCGGAGATGCCATACGGCGCGTTGTGGCAGCCGGTGCAGGCGCCGGCGTCGGGGCCGGAGATGCGGTTGAACGCACGCGCGCCGACCAGCGGATCGTTCGGATCGGAGAGCTGACGGCCGGTGCCTTTGGTGAGCGGCCGTCCGCCGCCCTCATCCCAGGTCCAGACGGCATCGAAGAGCAGCTTGCCGTGCGCGAACAGCTCCGGCAGCGGCGTGGTGAACTCTTCGTCGTCCTGGAGATGCACCATGACCGAGACCTCGCGGCCGATATTGGCGGCGAGCGCTTCGAGCCGTTTGTCGTGCGAGGCGACGATGGTCGCCGGCAGCAGGGTGAGCAACGCAATGAGGGCGGTTCGTTTCATGGAGATTCGTTCCTCGAAGTTCCTCGCGGTTCCTCGGGTTCCTCGGGGTGGCTCGGAACCGCGGCGCGAACGCCGAGGAACTCCGAGGAACCCGAGGAACTCCGAGGAACCGAAGTCACTACTGGTTGCGGTCCTTCTTCTCGGGCCGCGGGTGCTCGATGACGATGTGCTTGTTGTCGCCGTTGCCCTTCACGAGCGCGGCGCCTTCGGCAACGACTTTCCCCTTCTTCGTGACCTTGACGGTGATGCCGCCCACCGGGACGTTGGCCAGGGTGAAGCGGCCGTTGGGGTCGGTGTTGGTCATGCCACGCCAGGTGACGTCACCCGACGAGCGCACTTCGACCTCGGACTTGCCGAAGATGCTGAGCGCGACGACGGAGTCGGAGGCGACGCGCGTGCTGGCCGTCGAGGCGGGACCACCAGTGATGGTCATGGTCGACGCGGGCGGCGGCGGCAGCAGCGTGCGGACGTTGTAGGTCCCGTCGTCGCGGCGCGTGTAGAGGATGTAGCTGTAGTCGATGTCGAAGAGGTTGGTGTTGGTGAAGTACTCGTAGATGGCGGTGTTCGCGGCGACGTTGAAGTTCGTACTGGCCGAGTAGTCGACCTGCTCGAAGGGGCTGTTCGGACCGGGGGTGATGCCGGTGATCGAGCCGGTGTTGATGGCGGTGATGCCGCGGAAGGCGAAGAGAATCCGCCCGTCGGCGAAGAGCGTGATCTGGATGGTGTTCGATCCGCCCCAGCTGAAGTGCTGCACGCGGTCATAGGTGACGACGAAGCGTCCCGGCAGCGTGGCGTTGACGTACATCGCGCCGGTGGAGCGGCCGTACAGATCGTCGAAGAAGGCGGAGATACGCGGCAGCGAGGAGAAGCGCGGCAGCGTCTCGGTATAGGTCCAGTCGCCCGCGTCGAAGGTGATGTAGCCGTTGGTGCCGACGTACGCCTGGGTGCGGGTGGTGCCGAAGAACGGGAAGGAGAACGGCAGCGTGTAGGGATAGTAGTCGTCGTCGCTGCGGGATACGAGCGTACCGAAGTTCGTCTCGAAGGTGGCCGGAAGGGCCACGATCGTGCCGACGCTGGTCACGCCCGAAGCCACCGGCGCGGTGGCCACCGACGAACCGTACAGGTTCGTGCCGTCGGCGCGGGTGTAGTTCACGACGGCCACCAGATCGCCGCGCACGGTCGGCACGCCGAAGATCGAGAACGCGCCGGTGCTGGTGGTCTCGGCACTCCGGCCACCGAGAGTGGTCACGGTCGCGCCGGCGATCGGCACGCCCTCTTCGTCGACCACGATGCCGGCCACGGTGGTGAGCGGATCGGGGATGACCGGGAAGGTCACGCTGGCGCTGCCGACGTTGTTCGCGAGATCGACCGCCCTCGCCTCGACGGTGACGGAGTCGAGGCCGGACGGAACGTCGAACGAGTATTCGTACGGCTCGGTGGTGTCGGTGTAGACCACCTGGTCGTTGATCAGCACCGTGACGAAGCTGAGCGCGACGTCATCGGTGGCGGTGATGCGTACGGTGACGGGCGTCCCTTCCATCCGGGAGTTGCCGTCCGGCGACTCGATCGTGACGTCGGGGGCCACGCCGGCGAGATCTTCGATCGGCAGGTACTGGCCGATGAAGAGCTTCGTGTTACCGGTGGTGCCGTTCTCCGACTGGACGACGAAGTACTCGCCGGTCATGTAGACGAAGGCGCCGGCGACCGCTATGCCGGTGCCGGCGTAATCGCCGAGAGGAGAGAAGTCGATGACGCCGCGCATGACCGGGGCGCTGGGGATGGTGGCGGAGACGATCGGCAGCGCGTTGGGGAAGAGCTGCTCGGCGAACATGGCGAACGGACCGGCCAGCTCGACGTCGCGCGGCACGAAGCCGAGCGGGTCGAAGCCCGGCAGGTTGCCGATCAGACGCGGCGTGGTGGGGGTGGTGAAGTCGACCACCTGCACGCCACCGGTGTAGGCGGCGATCCAGGCGATGGTGCCGCTCACGCGGACGTCCTTGCCTTCGCCGCTGAGGGCCACACTGCCGAGAGGACGCGGCTGCGCGGCGTTGCTCACGTCGAAGACGCGCAGGCTGCTGGAGGAGTCATCGACGATCACGGCGTAGTTGCCGGAGACGTCGACGCCGCGCGCGGTGCCGGGTGTATCGACGGTGGCCACGAGGATCGGCGCGGTGGGGCTGGCCACGTTGATGATGGTCAGACCGGCGAACGAGTCGGCGATGTACGCGAGGTTGTCCATCACCATCACGTCGAGCGCGTCGCCCGGCGTGTCGACCGCACCGACGATGACCGGCGCGGCCGGATCGACGACGTCGATGATCTTGAGGCCCGCGCCGCCGTCGGCGACGTAAGCGTAACGGCCGACCACGCGGACGTCGTTGGCATTGCCGTTGGTGTCGACCGCGCCGACGATGCGCGGCAGGAGCGGATCGGCCACCGCGACCACCTGCAGACCGGCCGAGCCGGCCGAGACGAACGCGTAGTCGTCGGCAACGTCGACGTTGTTCGCGTAGCCGGGGATGGTGATCTGCGAGAGCGCCCGCGGCGAGAAGTTGCGCACCGCACCGGCGACGTTGGCGGCGTGGCCATTGTTGAGCACCGAGACGACGCACGCGCCTTCGCTGCCGGCGTGCACGCGGCCGTCGGTCGCGCCGAAGTTGCAGACGTTGACGTTGCTGGAGGAGTACTGCGTGCCGCGGCCGCGCGAGGTGAGGTCGATGGTGAAGCCGTCGCGCAGCTGGCCGGTCACGCGCAGCTGGGTGTAGGCCTGCGGGTTGATGGTGTTGACGATGAGGGTGAAGCTCGGCGGCGTGACGACGATACCGGTCAGCGCGGCGGCGAGGTTGTAGCTGGTGGCGTTGGTCGGATCGGAGCCGGTCAGGACTTCGAGACCGTCGCGCAGGCCGTCGCCGTCGGTGTCGGCGATGAGCGGATTCGTGACGAAGCCGTCCGTGCCGGCCTGCGTCTCCTCACCGTCGACGAGCGTGTCGCCGTCGGTGTCGCGGTTGCGCAGCTGCGTGCCGGCGAGCACTTCGTCGAGGTTCGAGAGTCCGTCGCGATCGAGGTCTTCGAAGGCGTCGGTGGGGTTGTTCGGATTCAGCCCCTCGCGGAGCTCGATGTCGTCGAGGATGCCGTCGCCATCGGTGTCGTTCGAAAGGACGACGTTGATGGCCAGCAGGCCCGAGGCGCCTTCGTTGGAGGCCTGCACGACGGCGGTGCCGCTGGCGACCGCCTGCACGAGCCCTTCCGCGGTGATGGTGGCGATGGCGGAGTTGCTGATGGTGTAGGTGGTGCCGCTGGCGGAGCCGGTGACGTTCTGCGTCGTACCGCCGGCGTATGTAGCCACGACGGTGAGCTGCGTGGCGGGATTCGAGACGTTGAGGGTGGTGAACTGCGAGGTGAGCGTCAGCGCGGCCGGAATGGGTGTGGTCGCGCCGAGGATGATCTTCGGCACGTCGACCGAACCGTTCGGCGTGAGGCTGAAGAGCTCCGACTCACCGGAGCGGGTGATCCCGTTCTCCACGCAGGTGGCACGGGCGCGGACCGGACCGAAGTTCGCCGGGATGGTCGGGACGATCCACGAGCCGTCGGCGGCTGCCTGGGCGTTGCGATTGAGCACGCTGACGGTGCATTTGTCGTTGAGCTGCGCGGAGAGCGTCGTGGCCATCAGGAGCACGACGCAGAGAAGCAGCGCGATTCGTTTCATCGTGGTGTTCATTGGTTCTCC
The DNA here is from genome assembly GCA_036398925.1 of Thermoanaerobaculia bacterium. GTDB lineage: Bacteria > Acidobacteriota > Thermoanaerobaculia > Gp7-AA8 > Gp7-AA8 > DASWOB01. Next base: position 5,050 of record DASWOB010000009.1, on the reverse strand, counting down.
TGTCGCTGTGCGCGCAGCGGCAACCTGATCAGGCGGATGCGCTGCACCTGTCTCTTCTCATCGTCGAGGGTGAGCAGCGTGTACGGCACGACCACGTCATTGCCGCGGAGGGCGAGATCGCCGACGTTCCAGAGGCGCTCCCACAGCTCGTTCTCCATCGGGGCGAGCCAGCTCCGGACGGCCGTGCCGGTGGGGCCGAAGGCGGTCACGGCCAGACGGTTCTCTTTCGTCGGTCCGGCCACGATCCACTCACCCTTCGCGCCCTCGGAGATGCGGTACTCGCGCGGCATGCGCAGGTTCGTGGCGAGCTGCGTGGTGAACTCTTCCTTCAGGCCGTCGGCATAGCCGCGCACGAAAACGTCCCAGCCGGTCGCGCTCTTGACGTCGTACACGACCGCCAGCCGTCCCGGTGCGAGGGCGATCGACGCTTCCCGTCCGGCGAAGAGACGGCGCGCCGCGATCTGTCCTTCGGACGTGATCTCGCCGACCCAGAGGTTGGTCTGGCTGGTCTCCAGCAACTGGCCGCCTGCCGCGACGATGCTGCCGTCCGGCCGCACCGCGGCGTCGTGGAAGACCGTCAGCGGTTCGTCGTCGAAGGTCTTGTCCCAGCGAATGGCCAGCTTGGCGTCGAGCTTCATCATCCACCCGCGCGCATTGGCGCGGCCGATGACCAGAAACCGTCCATCCTCGGCCGGCACGACGTCGGTGACGTGATGCGCGACGCGCGGGCCGCCGAGGCGCAGCCCCGCGACGATGCGATTCTCGGCGGGGGCGATCGTGTACGCGAAGAGCTCCCCGGCGGCGTTCGTAACGAAGAGCGCCACGTTGCGGTCGGCCAGCAGCGCCACGTCATCGAAGCGCACCAGGTCCTTGCCGGCGAAAAGCGCGTCGAGGTCGATGCGCGCGAGCTCCTGCCCGTTCGCATCGAAGCCCAGCAGCTCGGTCACCGACTCGGCCGAGTTGTACTTGCCGCTCGGCTTCGCGTTCGCCAGCATCCACGTCGTGCCGCCGGCCGCTTCATACGAACGGCGCAGCTCGTGCTCACCGTTCGTTTGCACGGCTGTCTTCCAGAGAGGCCGCACCGGCGGCTGCGGCTGTGCCGCGACCCCGAGGGCCGCGACGCAGAAGAGAGTGAAAGTAGTCAACCTGTTGATCATGGGATTCAACCTTTACGGGCAGCAGTCGCAGAACTGCTCCTGCCGCTCCTTCCAGGCCGACGAGCCGAACTTGTCGAGGCCGAGTTTGTAGATCGAGGCCCACATCGCGCAGTTGGCCTTTTCCTCGTACCACTCACCGCACGCGAAGAAGCCACCCACGCCGGTCAGCGGGCACTTCTCCTCCGGGTAGGCCGCGTTGCAGATCGAGTTCATGTCGTTGAGCATCCCGGTATCGCAGTTGGCCTGCACCGATTTGCAGGTCTGGTAGCAGATGTCGTGGTTGTTGCACGGCAGGTTCGTCTGCGACTGACCCGGTCCCAGCGTCTCGGACTTGCCGAAGCGCGTGCTGGAGTGTCCGAGGTAACCGCCCACCGGATCCTGCACCGAGGAGCCGGGCGTGATGACCGCCAGCAGGCCCGGCACCGAGCAGCCGTCCACCAGATGGGTTTTGTCGTTCTGCTTCCGCTGCGGGCACTTGGCGATCAGCGTGTCGAAGGGGTTGCCCTTCTTCGGAAGCTTCTCGCCGTTGAAGCAGCAGGTGTTCGCATTGAGCGTACCGGTGCGGGTCGGATCGGGGACGCAGTTCGTGCCCGAGCACTTTTTGCAGTCGGGGCAGGTGGCGGCGGCGCCGGTCGGATTCGGGTTGCCCCCGCAGTGCCAGCCGGCCTTCATGACGCCGACACCCGGATCGCTGCGCAGCACCGAGCCGTCGTCGCTGACGCTGGCCGTGCCGATGGCGATGAAGGTGGAGAGGTCGTGATCGTACGAGTACATCTCCGTCACTTCGCGCGGCTGGAGGCCGTCGACGTTCGGGAAGCTGATCTGCGCGGGCGGATTGAAGTGCGTGCCGACCGGCTGCACGGTGATGACGAAGCGCGGCTGCTGGCCGAAGCCCGGCACCATCGGCACCTTGTCACCGTGCACCGGGGTGACGGTGATGCAGCCGGAGCGCGAGCCGCCCGGGAAGGTCGCGGCGCCCGGCGCAACGCTGAACGAGAAGCCGGGGACGCTCGGCAGGGTGAGCGAGCCGCCGACGGTCTCGGAGACGCAGAGGCGGTTCACCGGATCGAGGACCGGCAGGTAGATCGGCAGGCCGAGGGTGTTGTCCTGGCCGGCCACGGTGACGATGTCGAATTCGAGCGGCGGGTAGCGATCGTTGCCCGGGACGGTGGTGCCGTCGGCGACCAGCTTATAGGCGCCGATCGGCACGCCGGTCATCGTGAACTGACCCTGCTCGTTGGACGTCACCGGCGTGGCCACGGCCTGCGGAAGGTTGCTCGCGCTGCCGAGGTAGGCCTGGTAGAGACGCATGGTCACGCCGGCCAGCGGCGCGTTGCTGTTGTCCATCACCACGCCGCTGATGCGGGTCTGCGAGGCGTCGCCCGGCATCCTCGCGGAAGCGGCGAAGGCGGCCGGATTGCCGGTGTGACCGGGGAAGGTCGCTTCGACGCGGTGGAGGGCGTTGCCCGGCTCGAGGCCGAGCGTCAGCGAGGCGAGGGCGCGGCCGTCGCTGTCGGTGTTGGTGGTGATGACGCTCTGCCCGTTGATCTTGCCGTCGCCGGAGGTGACGGTGAACGTGACGGGGACGTTCGGGAGGCGGTTGTGCCCGGAGTCGGTGACGACCGCGACGAACGGGAAGGCCAGCGCGGTGCCGATCGCGCCGGTCTGGTCGAGTCCCGCGTCGATATTGATGAAGGCGGGAGCGGACGCCGTGGCGTTGGCGGTGAAGATGGCCGTGCCACCGAAACCGGTGGCCGTGGCCTGCACCTTGTGGTTGCCGGCGCCGGCGCGCGTGCCGAGGGTGAAGCGCGCTTCCGCGCGTCCATCGGCGTCGCTGCGGACGACCACCCACGGCGCGGTGGTGGTGCCGCTGGTGAGTGCGCCGTTGCCCTCGATGATCTTGAAGACGACCGTGGCGTTGCTGATCGGGAGGCCGGCCGTATCGGTGAGGCGCACGGCCAGCGGCGCGGCCAGCGCGCTGGCAATGGCGCCGGTCTGCTGGTTGCCACCGGCGATGCGGATGGACGGCTGCGGAGCGGCGTCGCGCACGACGGTGATGCGCGTCGTGAACTGATTGCCGACCCGGTCACGGCCGATCACCTGAATGCTGTTCGGGCCCGGCTGCAGGGCGACGTTCGGCAGGAGGAAAGTGCGGTTCACGACCGCGGCGGCGACGCCGTTGACCGTGACCCGGGCCTGCTCGTCATTGACCGTGCCGACGACGATGTCGTTGACCGTGCCGCCGACGGCGACCGACGACTCGACAGTCTCGAACCCATCGGCCGGCGAGGTGATGGCGACGCGTGGCGGGGTGGTGTCGAGCGTGACCTGCACGTTGGCCATGCCGATCTTGCCGCTCGTGGCGCTGCCGACCGCGGAGAGGGTGTTGTTCCCCTCGACCAGAGGCACGGTGGCGATGAACGTCCCGTTGCTCGCGGTCGCGGTGACGCCGTTGATCTTCACGACCGCGCCAGGGTCGCTGACGGTGCCGCGGACCGTGACGGGGCTGATGTTGACGAAGGTGTGGTTGGCCGGCTCGGTGATCGAGAGGCGCGGCAGGGTCAGCACGCCGAAGCGGACGACCCGGGTGGTGACGTTGCCGGCCTTGTCGGTCGCGACGACGTCGACGCTGCGCGAGCCGTCTTCGAACGTCATCGAGCAGGTGAAGGTGTTGCCGCTCACCGAAGCCGGTGCGCCGTTGCAGGTGACGGTGTCGAGTCCCGCCAGCGCGTCGGCGACCGTGCCGGAGACGGCCACGTTCGCGGTCATGAGCGAAGCGCCCTCACCCGGTGCGGTAATGGCCAGCGACGGCGCGACGCTGTCGACGTCGATCGTCACCGAAGCGGTCTTGCTGTTGCCGGCGATGTCGGTGGCCTGACCGCTGAAGGTCTGGCCGGCGCCGTCCGTGAGTACGGTGCGCGACGGCGGGCAGGTGGCGATGCCGCTCTGGTAATCGCTGCACTGGAACGTCACCAGGACGGGCGCGGTGCGCCAGCCGTGGGCGTTCGGATTTGGTGAGGCGATGGCGGTAATGTTGGGCGGGGTCGTATCGACGTCCGCGCCGTTCCCCCAGAGGGAGATGACCATCCGCTCTTCGATGCCGCCGCGCAGTTCCACCGTCAGGGTGTTGCTGGCCTGAAGGGTGACGGGCTTGACGAGGAGCTGGACCTGCTTGTTGAACGCGCTCGTGCCGAAGATCTCCACGCCGTTGAGCGTGATGACCGCGGACGAGACGGTCTCGTTCTCCACGCGGATCTCGTACTGCGAGTCGGGGGAGAGGCCGCTGAACGTCTCGACGACGACGACCGGCTGCCCCTTGGCGCGGGTGTAGGTCTTCGGTCCCCAGAGCTGCTGGTAACCGGCCGTCTGCGCGGCAAGGGCGGAGGTGATGGTGAGCAGGAGAAGAGCAATGGACAGGCGGCAAAGCCGCACCATCCGAACACACGTCTGGCGTGTTGACACAGCGGTCATAGGGTCCGCACCTCCGTCGCGGCGGGAACGATGGATCGATTGAATTCCGTATTGGGCGTTACTGTGCGGCGGAGTATGGGAGCAGTAATGGAATCAGTCAACCAAAAGTGACTGATTCGTCAAAGGCAATCCCGACGGTGTAACGCAGCGTGCAGCGCGGGTTGCGAATTCGCGAATCCGGCGTGATTTCGGTGTCTATTTGGGGACACGGGAAAGCGGTTCCTCGGTTCCTCGGAGTTCCTCGGCGAAGAAGCACCGCATCCCGAGGAACCGAGGAACCCCTAAGCAGAATGCTCTCACTTCACCAACAGATGAGGGAACGACGGGGGGCCTCCGGCGGCCGGGGCCAGGGGCCCCGGACCCCCATTGGTTGGCCTAGCCTCCGCGACTCTCTGTCGCGAGATCCGAGGCTGTGTCGCGGA
>DASWOB010000008.1:0-24086 GCA_036398925.1 Thermoanaerobaculia bacterium | reverse complement strand
CGCGGTATGTCAGCGGTCGGCGGCCTTCGACGATGATCTTGCTCGCAAATCGTCGTCGACTCACGGATGACGACGGCCGCTCCCCAACCTATCGCCTCTCGCTGCCAATTGTTCTGCCGCGCAGGCTCCTAGCCTCCGCGACAAAGCTTCGTATCTCGCGACAGAGTGTCGCGGAGGCTAGGCCCCCAACCAGCGGGTCCGGGCCCGCGGCCCGGCCGCCGGAGGCCCCTCGTCGTCTCCTTCATCCGTGGGCGCAGTGCGTGCGTTCCGCTTAGTGCGCCGCGAGCGCCACGTCGAGCCGCCGGTAGCGCTTGGTGCCCGGCAGGCAGCTCTTGTGGGTCACGTGGTAGAGGTACTCCTCGCGGAATTTGCGGACCGAGGAGATGACCGGGCCGATGGCGGCGTCGCCGAGGGCGCAGAGCGATTTGCCGCCGATGTTGTCGGCCATGTCGAGGAGGAGGTCGGTGTCCTGCTGGCGCCCTTCGCCGCGCTCGAGGCGGTCGAGGATCGACTCCATCCAGTTCGTCCCTTCGCGGCAGGGGGTGCACTGGCCGCACGATTCGTGGGCGAAGAATTTGGCGAGGCGCCAGACGGCGTCGACGATGCAGACGGAGTCGTCGAGGACGATGATGCCGGCCGAGCCGAGCATCGAGCCGGCTTTCATCACCGCGTCGAAGTTGAGCGGCAGGTCGATCTCGTCAGGCAGCAGCATCGGGGCCGATGCACCGCCCGGGATGACCGCCTTGAGCTTGCGCCCTTCCGGCAGTCCGCCGCAGTGGTCGTAGATCAGCTCCTTGAGATTCATCCCCATCGGGAACTCGTAGACGCCCGGCTTCTGCACTTTGCCGGAGACGCAGTAGAGCTTCGGCCCGGTGTTCTTGGGAGTGCCGAACGACTTGAACCAGTCGGCGCCGTTCTTGACGATGAGCGGCACGCAGGCCAGCGTCTCGACGTTGTTGACGACGGTCGGGCCGCCGAAGACGCCGACGACGGCGGGGAACGGCGGCTTGACGCGCGGCTGGCCGCGATGCCCTTCCACCGATTCGATGAGGCCGGTCTCTTCGCCGCAGATGTACGCACCGGCGCCTCGATGCACGGTGATGTCGAAGTCGAAGCCGCTGCCGAAGATGTTCTTGCCGAGGAACCCCTTCGCGCGCGCTTCCTCGACCGCCTTCACAAGCACGGTCGAGCCGTAGTGGAACTCACCGCGGATGTAGATGTACGACATCGGATTGGAGCCGATGGCGTAGCCGGAGATGATCATCCCCTCGATGAGGAGATGCGGATCTTTCTCGATGATGACGCGGTCTTTGAAGGTCCCCGGCTCCGCCTCGTCGGCGTTGCAGAGGAGGTAGGTCGGCCGCGGTGCGTTGCGCGGCACGAACGACCATTTCATCCCGGTCGGGAAGCCGGCGCCGCCGCGTCCCCGCAGCTCGGAGTCTTTGACGAGCTGGATGACCTCTTCCCACTTCATCCCCAGCGCTTTGCGCGCCGACTCGTAGCCGCCGCCGGCGAGGTAGGTCTCGATCGAACGGGAGTTCGGCTTGTCGATGTTCGCCGTCAGTACCTTGATCGGATCCATTACTTGAGCCTCGTCAGCAACTCGTCCATCTTCTGGACGCTCATGTTCTCGTAGTAGTCGTTGTTGACCTGCACGACCGGGGCAGTGCCGCACGAGCCGAGGCACTCGACCTCGACCACGGTGTAGAGGCCGTCTTTGGTGGTCTGGTGCGGCTGGACGTCGAGCTTCTCGCAGAGTCCCTCGAAGATGTCGTAGGCGTTCGAGACCATGCAGCTGAGGTTCGTGCAGACCCGCAACTGGTACTTGCCGACCGGCCGCTGGTTGTACATGTCGTAGAACGACACCACCCCGAAGACGGTGGCCGGCGAAAGGTCGAGGAGGTTACCGACGTAATGCACCGCCTCCGGCGAGATCCATCCCCACGTTTCCTGCACCATGTGCAGCGTCGGCAGGAGGGCCGCCTCTTTGGTCGGGTAGCGCGTGAGGACTTCTTCGAATCGCGCCTTCACCTCGGGCGGGAACTCTACGGTCTTGTTCGGATCGGGAAAGCGCTCGGGAGCGTACGGATTGTCGGGATGGAGATCGGCCATTGCGTTACTTCCAGTCGAAGGCTTTCTTCTTCCAGACGTAGACGTAGCCGACGCCGAGAAGAGCGATGAAGACCAGCATCTCGCCGAAAACGAACCAGGAGATGCCGGCAGGACCGCGGGTGGCGTCCTTGTAGATGACGGCCCAGGGGTAGAGGAAGGCCGCTTCGATGTCGAAGATGATGAACAGCATCGCGATCTGATAGAAGCGGACGTTCACCCGCTTCCGGTTCTCGTCGAGCATCGGCACGCCGCTCTCGTACGGGGCGAGCTTCGACGGATTGCGCTGATGCCGCCCCACGAACCAGTTCAGGCTGAGAAACACCGCGCCGAGGGCCGCGGCGACGAACATCATGATCAGAATGGGGATGTAGCTATTCGTCATAACTGAGAAGGCGCGCGTGCGAAGGTCGAGCCGGAATGGCATCCGCGCGCGGCGCGCATCGTAACTGCTCGCGCCGCCCATGACAACTGGGCGGCGCGAGCGCAACAGCGGAGTGTTCCTTACGAGTTCGTCGTGACGGGCGTCTGCAGGAAGTAGACGTACGGTCCGTTGGGGCTGGCCTGGGCGATGTAAGCCGCACACCACCCGGCGCCCCACAGCTGTCCCGTGTTGAACGGATTCGCCTGACCGACGTCGTCCCAGGACCACGACGTGGTCTGCGTCGGATCCGACGGGAACGTTCCCGGGTAGAGACAGACGCGTCCCTGCTGCGCCCGGAATGGCGCCTGGGTCCAGCCGATCCAGCAGGTGCCCCGCTGTTCGAACAGGGTGATCGACCAGTTGAACGATCCGCTCGCGTTGACAGTGTCGGCGGATGAGGCATCGGCGGGTGAGCGGTCGAGAGTGGGAATCATGATCTTCTCCTTTTCATGGACGGCGATTGAGGGTGACAAGCAGCGCCGCGCATCACACGGCGGGGAGGGCGGTTACGTTGCAGAGCGACCGTCCCGTAGACATTGATCACCGGCCCCCTTGGCCGGGGGCGTCGTAGGGAGTCGGAGTCGTGGCGGTGGCGGTCTGAGTCTGAGTCATGGCAATCCTCTCTTTCTCTGGTTGAAGGTTGATCGTTTACGCCGGCGATGAATGGTCGCGGCGCTCCTCGGGCGGTTCCTCGTTCGGCGGCGGTTCGCTTTCGACCACCGGGTCGATCGACCGCCGGTGCACTTCGGTGACGGCGGGGGGCGTCACGACGTGCAGCGTGTAGTGGAACGTGCCGCCATTCGGGCTGCTGACGGTCGCGCTCCAGCAGTTCGGACGGCTCGGATCGGGTTGCGGATGACCGCTGAACAGCGCAGCCGAATCGAGGAAGACGACGGCGTGCTCGTGCGCCAGCTGCCATCCTTCCGTGAAGACGTACCAGACGATCTCGCCGGTGTACCCGCGTTCGAGGTACAGCTTCAACGGCCAGACGAACAACGACTCCTCACTTCCGGGCGGCGGTACTTCGACAATCACCCACTTCACGTCGGTTACGGGCATAGCTCTCCTCTCTTTCCTGGTCTTCGGACGGACCAAATCGGAAGCTCAGACCTGCCAGCGCGCGATGAAATCGGGCCGTCGATATCCCGATCCGGCCAGGCGGGCGACCAGCGCTTGCGCTTCGCGGTCGCGGCCGAGGATCGTCAGCGCCCGGGCGAGCGACTCGACGATGCGGGGGTCACGGCTGTAGGGAGCGCCGCTCGCGAGCGACGCCACTTTTTCGCAATGCTGCCGCCCCACTTCGGGCCGCAGCTCGGCGAGGTCGACCAGCGCTGCGCAGAGCACGCGCACGGCGATGACGTCGCTCGCCTGTGCCGCGCGCGCGGCCTCGGCCAGCGCCAGCGCGCGCGCCGAGTGCTCGGCCGCCTGCGCCCGATCTCCCCGCCGCATGGCCAGCCTCGCCAGTCCGACATGCGCGGCGGCGAGGTCACGCCGCCACGTGGGGCGGGCGTCATGCGCCGCGAGCAGGGTCAGCGTCCGCGCGGCTTGATCGAGCAGCCGCGCTCCCTCGGCATCGCCGCCGAGCGCCTCGGAGAGCCGCACCTGCGCGACGGCACGGCCACGCCGCCACTCGAGGTTCTGCTCGTCGCGCGCGGCCAGCCGGATCCAGATCGCCAGCTCTTCGCGCGTCGTGGCCACCGCTTCGGCCGAGCGGCCGGTGTTGAGCTGCGCGCCGCCGAGGTAAGCCAGACTGGTGGCCAGCCGGCTCGCGCGGCGTGCGTCGTCCGGCTTCGCCGCGACGAGCATCCGGCGGATCGCGGCGTCCTCTTCGAACGCCGCCCGCGCCTCCGCCAGCTCGCCGTTCGACTGCAGCACGATGCCGAGCTTGTTGAGCGAGTTCGCAAGGTCGGCGCGGACCTGATCGTCTGCCGGATTGCGCGACAGCCGCTTGCGGTCGATGCTCGCCGCGGTGCGGTACTCGGCACCGGCGCGCGCGAGATCGCCGAGCGCCTCGAAGGCGGAGCCGAGGTTGCTGTGGCCGTAACTCAGCTCCATCACGTACCGCGGATCGTTCGGATGGGCGTCCGCGAGCTGCCTCGACACCTGGTAGTACGCCTGGAAATGTGCGAGCGTGCCGCGGGCGTCACCCTGGCGCCGCAGCGCGTCGCCGATCCAGAAGTGACTGTTCGAGAGGGCGAGCTGCCACTCCTCGCGCGACGGATCGTCGGCCACAGCCGCCTGGGCGAAGCGGAGCGACTGGCGGAACAGCGCCAGCGCTTCCGGCAACTTTCCCTGCTTCATCCGCACGTCGCCGAGCTGCGTCAGCGCCAGTGCGTGACGATGCAGCTCATCACCCGAAAGCTCGTCCGGACGGAGCGACGCAAAGTATTCGAGTGCCTTGGTGGCCGTTTCATCGAGGACGTCGAGGCGCCCTACCGGTTCGAGCCGCTTCGGCAGATCGCTGACCATGAACGCCACCAGCCCTTCGGCCTGATGGCGCCGCCGCTCCGCCTCGGCGCGCGCTCGCGTCACGTCGCGTGTGTAGCGGAGCGTGCCGGCAAGGAACAGCAGCACGACGGTCGCGACGAGGGCCATCCGCACGCGCCTCGCCGGTGTGGCGATGATCCGTTCGAGCCGTTCCAGCGTTTCGACGGCGGTCGGCCGTTCCGCCGGTGCGATGCTCGTCAGACGCGCCACGAGCCGGGTGAGGTCGCGCGGCTGCCCGTTCATCGGCAGCACTTCCCCTGCCGCCGCGCAGTGGAGGAGCGCATCGGTCGAGAGCTCCTCGGGACGTGGAGGACGTCCGGTGAGGAGCGTCTGCAGCAGCAGACCGAACGAATAGAGGTCGCTCGCCGGTGTGACGTGATGACCGCGCGCCTGCTCGGGGCTCATGTAGAGCGGCGTGCCGGCAATGGCGCTGGCCGCGGCCGGTTCGTGCGGATAGAGGAGCGTGTCGGCCGTCTCGATATCGACCACGTCTACGAGCTCAGCGCCACCACGTGGCTGCGCCAGGCCAAAGTCGAGGATCTTCACCGTCCCGCCGGCGGTGAGCATCACGTTTCGCGGCTTGAGATCGCGGTGCACGATGCCGCGGCGATGCGCGGCGGCGAGGGCGTGAACGATGTCGCGGGCAATGCGCAGCTTGCGAGTGCGGCTGATCCCCCGCTCCATGGCAACGTCGAGCGTGAGACCTTCCACCAGTTCGAGCAGGAGGAAGTCGCACTGCGGCGTCTCGGCATAGTCGTAGATGCGGCAGATGTTCGGATGATCGAGTGCGGAGAGGGCGCGGGCTTCGCGCAGGAGGCGCTCGCGGCTGCCGGCGGAGAGACGCTTCTCGCCCCGCACGGCTTTGAGGGCGACGCGGCGCTGCAGGCGATCGTCGTAGCCGAGGTAGACCTCCCCCATCCCGCCCTGCCCGAGCAGACCGATGATGCGGATGGGGCCGACGTGAGTACCGATCATGGCAACGTCAGGCTCACCGTGATGAGCGCGCGCGTTCTTCTCTGCACAGAGGGAGAGTCGCGGCATCGTCCCATCCCTACCCACCAGACGGAGGAAGGGGTGATCTTTCAGAGTGATGGCCCGCTGTTGCATGATCGACAAGATGGCGCTTCGGCGGCCGGAAGTCGTAAGGCTCCGGTCAGGAAGCGGTAGGGTTGCGTGCGCGTCCGATTCGACAATTTCGTACTCGACACCGAGCGGAAGGAGCTCACTCGCGGCGGCACGGCCGTGCGGCTCGCTCCGCGTGCCTTCCGGCTGCTCGCACACCTCATCGCCGAGCGGCCGCGCGCGGTCAGCAAACGCGATCTCCTCGACCACGTCTGGGCGGGCAATATCGTCGAGGAAGCGAACCTGAAGACGCTGGTCCTCGAGATCCGCTCGGCACTCGAGGAGCGCGGCGGCAGCGCGGAAGCGATCCGCACGGTCTACGGTTACGGCTACGCCTTTGCCGGCGAGGCGGTGGAGGACGTCCCTCTCACTAGTGAGCCGCTCGTGCGGGTGGAGCTGCCGGAGCGGAGCATCGTCCTGGCGGCCGGCATCCACGAGATCGGCCGCCGCCCCGGCTGCGCGATTTTCATCGACGCCGCGTCCGTCTCCCGCCTTCACGCGCGACTGCACGTCGGCCGCGACACGCTGCTGCTCGAAGACATGGCCAGCAAGAACGGCACGTTCGTCGCCGGCGAGCGGATCGCGTTGGCGACTCCGCTGCCGGCGCGCACGACGGTGAAGATCGGCGACGTGAGCGTGACCATCGAACGGATCGGCGCCCATCTCGCCGAGACCGAGACCCTGCCATAGCGGGAGGGCGGCCGGCGCTACTCGACGCTGACGAGCTGCAGCGCCTTGAGGCCGCTCCGCTCGACGATCTTCCCTGTTGCCGTCACTTTCCTGCCGGCCTTCCCGGCCACCTTCTCTTTGACGGAGTTCGGCTTTTCGTTCACCAGGAGGTAGAGCGTGCCGTCGTCGGCGAGGAGGCCGGCCGGGACGTCGCGGCTGATGCAGGCGTTGGCGCAGCCGGCGTGGGCCCCCCCTTTTTCGCCGCGGCTGGTGTAGCAGTGGAGGTCGACGATCTCGCCGGTAATGGTGGTCGTGGCCGCGTCGCCGGCAACCGACAGCAACGCAAAGAGGAGGAGAAACAGGACGAGTGCGATGGTTTTCATGGCCGCAACGTGCTTCCGGGCGCTTCGTAAGACAATGTGCGGACGGTTAGAAAGCGATCAGAGATGCGTTTCGGGCCCTTCGAGGTGGATGCGCAGAGCGGCGAGCTTCGCCGCGAGGGCGTCGTTGTCCCTCTTCCGCCGCAGCCGTTCCGCCTTCTGGTGGCGCTGCTGGCCAGGCCGAACGAGCTGGTCACGCGCGAGGAGCTGCGCCAGAAAATCTGGGATGACGGGACGAATGTCGACTTTGACCGCGGTCTCAACTTTTGCGTCCTGCAGCTCCGCAACGCCCTCGGCGACGACGCGAAGAATCCGACCTACATCGAGACGCTGCCGAAGCGCGGGTATCGCTTCATCGGTTCGCTCGTCGCGGAGCCTGTCGCGGAGGCGGTCCAGGAAATCGCCGCGGAGCCCCGTCGCCGGAACATCACCCCGTACGCGATCGCCGCCAGCGTCATTGTGGCGATCGTGATCCTCGTCGCCTGGCAGCAACGGGCCAGTGACCAGCCGGTCACCTCGCCGCGCCCGGCCACGAAAGCCGCCGCGCGCGAGGCCTATCTTCGCGGCCGTACCCTGGCGCAGGAGGGCTCCACGCCAGCGCTGTTCGAGAGCGTGAAGGCATTGCGCACCGCCATCCATGAGGAGCCGGAGCTCGTGCTGGCGCACGTCGCGCTGGCGGAGTCGCTCCATCAGCTGGCGATGCGCGATCGCATCCCGCCGGTCGAGGTGGCGAAGGAGATCCGCCGGTCGGTGACGACGGCGCTGCGGGTCGCGCCCGATTACGCCCCGTCGCACGCGACCGCGGCGATGCTCGCCTTCTGGTACGACTGGAAGTGGGAGGCTGCCGAGGCGAGCTACCGTCGCGCAATCGCGATCGACGCGAGCAACGCCGGCGCGCTGCACGATCACGGCTGGCTGCTGATCACGCAGGGGGCGTGGGACGAAGGGATCGCTGAGATCCGCCGCGCGCAGGAGCTCGAGCCGACCTCGCCGCGCGCGAACGCGCACGTGGCGTGGGCCTACATCTATACGAGGCAGTTCGCGCGCGCGATCGTCGAGGCGAATCGTGCCCTCGCCCTCGAGCCCGACTTTCGCGAGGCGTATGTCTGTCTGGAGCAGGCCTATCTTCTCTCGGGTGACTATCGCGGGGCGTTGGCCGCGCGGCAGAAGGTGATTGCGGGTTCCTCGGGTTCCTCGGTTCCTCGAGGGGGTCGCGGTACGGCCGAGGAACTCCGAGGAACCCGAGGAACCGAGGAACCGCGCGAGTACTGGACGCGTGAGCTGCGTCGCCAGGCGATCGAGCGCGAGACGTCGGCGGACGCGGAGCGCGATCCTTACACGGTGGCGGCGATGCTCGCGATGGCCGGAGAGAACGTCCGGGCGATCGACTGGCTGGCGAAAGCGAAGGCGCAGCGGAGCACGTCGTTCCCGCTGGCGGGAGTCGATCCGAAGCTCGAATCGCTGCACGGCGACGCGCGCTACGAGGCGCTGCTGCGCGAGGCCGGCCTTACGCCGCGTGGTCGGTGAGGTAGCTCATCGCCGTCTCGCGCGAGTCGAAGATCTTGAAGACGGTGTCGAGCTTCGTGATCTTGAGCAGGGCGAGGATGCGGTGCGACGGCTTGACGAGGGCCATCTTGCGCTGCCGGTCCTCGAACTTCTGGAGGTAGCCGATCAGTTCGCCGAGGCCAGTCGAGTCCATGTAATTGATCGCCTCGAAATTGATCATCACCGGCCCGGTCTCGTCGTTCAGCACCTTCTCGAGATAGCTCGAGAACTCACGGGCGCTCTCGCCCAGCTTGATGACGCCCTGGATGTCGAGCACCGTCACATCGTTGACCCGGTTTTTAATGATGTTCATAGCGACGGGCGGAGTGTATCAAACGAAGGGGGCTTCAGCGATCACGCTTCCCGTCACCCTGAGCGAGCGCAGCGAGTCGAAGGGGCAATCAAGGCGCGGCGCTGCTGCCGATGACGTACGGAGTGGCCGCGCCTTGGCTGACCCTTCGACTCGCTGCGCTCGCTCAGGGTGACGGGAGGAACCCCTCACGAAATCCGCACCTCGATCTTCCGCTTCGCCAGTTCGTCCATAAAGGGCTGTGGCGGGATGCAGCGCTCCTGCGGCAGTGCGCCCTTCGAGGTGGTCTGGTTGCGGGCCATCATCAGCGCGACGATCGAGGCGGGAAACGCGGTGGTGCGCATCATCGCGGAGAGACCGGTCTCCGGATCGAAGCGATCGATGATGTCGTAGCGGAGGCGCTTCCCTCCTCCGACGAACTCGACGCGCACGAGCACGACGTCCGGCTCGTCGTGCGGAAGGTTCCGGACCAGCAGGTCGCCGAGGACGCGCCGCGGCTTGACCGTCGCGCCGTCGACCGTCATCGGCTCGCTGCTGCAGAGGCCGAGGTCGATCATGGTCTTGAACTTCTCGCAGTGGCCGCGGTAGCGGATGGTCTTGTAGTCGAGCTCGCGCACGCGGCCGAGAAAGGTCTCGACGAGTGTGGAGGTCCCGCCGGAGGTCTGAAAGGCTTCCATCGTGCCGAACGGCAGCGGGAACTCGAGTGCTTCGAGCTCGGTCATCGATTCGACGGTGACGATCTTGCCGTCGCGAATGATGCGGGCCGGCTCGATGTATTCGTTGATCAGCCCTTCGACGGAGAAGACCATCTGGTAGTCGAGCGGCGGCTTCGGATCCTGCGGCAGACCGCCCACGCGGATGTGCACCTTGTCGAGTTGCGAAAACTGCTCCGCGCCGTGCGCGACGAGCACCGCCACCATGCCGGGGGCCAGGCCGCAGTCCGGGATGATGTTCACGCCGGCCGCGCGCGCTTCGGCGTCGAGGGCCAGCTCCGCGTCGACGACGTCGTTGTTGCCGCCGAGGTCGCAGAAGTGCGTGCCGGCCTCGATGGCGGCGCGGGCCAGACGCTCGTTGAGCCAGTAGTTGACGCAACTGATGGCGGAGGCGTGACCGCGCATGAGCGCGACGACCGCCTCGTGATCGCTGCAGTCGATCTGCGCGACGGTGACTTTGCCGGGATAACGCGCCGCGATCTGCTCCGCCTTATCGGTGTGAAAGTCGGCCAGCGTCACCGCGGTGACATCGGATTGCGAGACGAGGTCATGGACCGCACCGAGACCCATACGGCCGGCGCCGAGGACGAGCATTCTCATAGCGGCGCGGATTGTAAGCGGCTCGAGGCGCGATTCACGCCCGCAGATATGTCTCGATGGCGCTGAGGAACGTCTTCACGTCGATCGGCTTAGAGATGTAGCCGTCGCAGCCCGCTTCGAGAAAACGATCCTTGTCGCCGCGCATCGCATGCGCCGTCAGCGCGAGGATGGGGATGCGCCGGGTGCGTGCGTCTTCCTTCATGGCCCGGACGACCGACAGACCGTCCATGCCGGGGAGGTGAATGTCCATCAGGATCAGATCGGGCGCCGGCGCCGCGTCATCGCGCGTGATCGCCAGCGCTTCCTCCCCGCTGGTGGCCTTGACGATCGCGTAGCCCCCCTCCTCGAGGAGAAACTCCACGAGCTGCATGTTCATGTCGTTGTCTTCAACGACCAGGATGCGACGGTCAGTCATGGGTGGGATGAGCGGAGAGTTTAGCAGCAGGGTTCGGCAGTTCCTCGGAGTTCCTCGGGTTCCTCGGACGTGTACCGAGGAACCCGAGGAACTCCGAGGAACCCGAGGAACCGAATCGCGCTACCCGTTCCCCTTCGGCTGCCCCGGCTGCCCCGGCTGACCCTGCCCGCCCGCTCCGCCCGGCACCGGCTGCAGCTCCGGCGTGGCCTGCTGCGGCGGGAAGAACTGCGGGTCGAGGTCGATCTTGGCGGCTTTGGTCAGTTTGCCCATCGTCTCTTCGAGCAACTCGCGCTGCATGCGCTGGACGAGCTGCGGGCGCATCTCCTCGAAGGTCGGCGCATTGGCCTGGAAGATGTGGATGCCGTACGGGGTGCGCACCGGATCAGTGACTTGGCCCGGCTGGAGCTTGCCGACGGCCGCGGCCACTTCGGGACCGAGCTGTTCGAGCTGTGCTTTCGGCACCATCCCCACCTGGCCGCCGCGCGCGGCGGTCTGCGGGTCGTCGGAGGCCTTCACGAGGTCGGCGAATTTCGCACCGGCCCGGATCTGCGCGACGACGGCTGCTGCTTTCTGCGTGGCGGCGGCAGCGGAGGGAGCGCTTTTGCCTTCCGGCGCCGGGAGCTGTCCGCCCTGATACGCGAAGACGATGTGACGGAGGTCGAGCACCGCTTTGCTCTCCTCCGCATATGCGGCGCGCAGCTTCGCGTCGTTGCCTTCGGCCATGATCTTCTCGAGCGCGCGGCCGGCGATGATCTGCGCGGTCGTGTTCTCGATCTGGCGGGCCACTTCCGGATCGTCGTCGAGCTTCATCTTCCGCCCCTCCTGCTCGAGGAGCTTCAGCTTGACCAGCTCGTCGGCGAGGGCACGGCGGCCGGCCGGACTGGCGTAGAAGGCGCGCGACTGCTCGGGAGCCTGTGCGGCGAAGGCGTTGAATTCCTCTTCGGTGATGGGGGTGCCGTTGATGCGCATGACCGCCTTGCCGCCCCCCTCTTTTTCGCTCGCTTTTTCACCCGCTTTTCCGGCGCCGAACGGGAGCGAGGCGCTGAGCGGCTTGTCGCCGCGCATGGCGTTCAGCGCGAACGCGGCGGCGGCAACGACGAGGACGACAACTACTGCAATCAGAAGGTCTTTCTTCACTTGGTGGCTTCTTTCTTTCGGGTGCTGGAGATTCGTTGACGCTCCAGAATGAAATCAGTATGCTCCCGGGCTTGTGAAACATTTCACGGACTCGACCGTGAAACACTCACCTTCCCGCTGCATTCCGGCCCGCCCGTACGGGCGCTCAATTCGCATCAACAAAGCACCTTATGGCTAAAGTTACCATCGACGGAATCGAAGTCGAAGTCCAGGACGGGATCAACGTCATCGAGGCCGCCAAAGCAGCCGACGTTCACGTTCCGCACTTTTGCTATCACCCCTCCCTCAGCATCGTCGGCCAGTGCCGCATGTGCCTGGTCGAGGTCGAGGGGATGCCCAAGCTGCAGGCCGGCTGCGCGACTCTGATCAAAGACGGGATGAAAGTCCACGTCTGGAACGACAAAGTCGACAAGGCCCGCAAGGGGCAGATGGAGTTCCTGCTCATCAATCACCCGCTGGACTGTCCGATCTGCGACAAGGCCGGCGAGTGCCCGCTGCAGGACTACTCCTTCAACTACGGCTCGGTCACGTCGCGCTACGGTGAGTTCAAGCGCACCTATCCCGGTATGGATCGCACGGCCATCGGCCCGCACGTGATCCAGAACATGAACCGCTGCATCCACTGCACGCGCTGCATCCGCTTCACCGCCGAGATCACCGGCACGAGCGAGCTGGCGTTCTTCAAGCGCGGCGCGTCGACGGAAGTCGGCGTCTTCCCCGGCACGCCGCTCGACAACTGGATGTCCGCCTGCGTCACCGACATCTGCCCTACCGGCGCGCTCACGCCGCGCGAGTTCCGCTTCGAGTCGCGCGTCTGGAACCTCGACTCGACCGACTCCGTCTGCAACGGCTGCGACGTCGGCTGCAACCTCTTCATCGGCCATCGCAACGGGCAGGTCTTCCGCTACCGCCCGCGCGTCAACCCGGAAGTCAACGATCACTGGCTGTGCGACTACGGCCGCTTCTCGTACGAGCGCTACGACACCGACCGCGTGGTCGTGCCGAAGGTGCGCGGCGAGGAGGATTACCTCGCCATCTCGACGTGGAACGAAGTGCTCGACGCCGTCGCGCAGGGCACGGACGGCGCGAAGAACGTGGCCGTGATCTTCTCCGCCAACATGACCAACGAAGAGGCGTACGTCGCGAAGAAGCTCTTCGTCGACAAGATGGGAGCGAAGACCGCCGGCGTGATGGTCGACCCGATCGGGCCGATCAAGATGAAGTCGCGCACGGAGTGGCTGCAGGGCGAGCAGGGCGCGCCGAACTATCGCGGCGTGCGTGCCATCATTGATGACGGGAGGGGTGACGCGGCCATCGAAGACCTCCTCACCAAGGGCGCCGATGGCGTCGACGTCCTCTGGGTCACCGACGCCCTCTTCAGCGACCGTGCGAAAGACCCCGCGGTCGTCGCCAACCTCCGCAAGGCAAAGTTCCTGGTCGTCCACTCGTGGGATGCGAACCATCCGCTCAGCGAAGTGGCCGACGTGCTGATCCCCGCCGCGATCCATCCGGAAAAAGACGGCACCTACACGAACCTCCAGAACAAGACCCAGCGCATCAACCAGGCCTTCCCGCCGAAGGGACAGGCGGTCACCGACCTCGAGGCGTTCCGGCGCATCGGCGCGCGGCTCTACCCGACGGCCGGCGAGTTCCGCAGCTCCGATTCCTTCGACGTCTTTGCCACGCTGCGTGCGCAGATCCCCGCGTTCGAGGGCGGGATGTCCGAGGTGATGGCGTAATGGCGTTCGATCTGACGGATGTCCTGCTGTCGATTCTGAAGATCGCCGTGATCCTCGGCATCTGGCTGAACGTCACCCCGATCATGGTCTGGGTGGAGCGCC
Source organism: Thermoanaerobaculia bacterium (assembly GCA_036398925.1). Classification (GTDB taxonomy): domain Bacteria; phylum Acidobacteriota; class Thermoanaerobaculia; order Gp7-AA8; family Gp7-AA8; genus DASWOB01. The sequence continues at coordinate 10,334 of DASWOB010000008.1, read as the reverse complement.
GCGGCAGCGCGCTCATTCAGGACCGGCCGGGCCCGAACCGCGTCGGCCCGCTCGGGCTGCTGCAGTCGTTCGCCGACGCGCTGAAGTTCATCCTCAAGGAAGACATCATCCCGGCGCAGGCGCACAAGTGGCTCTACACGCTCGCGCCGACGTTCGGGCTGCTCCCCGCGTTGACCACCATCGCGGTCGTGCCGTTCGGACGGGCGTTCACCATTCCGGAGATGTCGCTCTTCGGCCGGACGCTCTTCGAGGGCGGCCGCTGGTTCAACCCGGTCGTGGCCGACGTCAGCGCCGGCATCCTGGTGATCTTCGCGCTGGCCTCGCTCAGCGTCTACGGCATCACGATCGCGGGCTGGGCCTCCTCGAACAAGTACTCGATGTTCGGCGCCATCCGCGCCTCGGCGCAGATGATCTCGTACGAGCTGTCGCTGACGCTGGCCGCGGTGAGCGTGCTGCTCGCGGCCGGCTCGCTGCGGCTGACCGACGTCGTCGCCTCGCAGACCGGCTACTTCATCCTCTTCGACACGCTGAAGATCCCGGCCTGGAACGTCCTCTCGCCGGCGATGTGGCTCAGCTTCATCGTCTTCGTCGTCTCCGGCTTCGCCGAGACCAACCGCCTGCCGTTCGACTTTGCGGAAGCGGAAGCGGAGCTGGTGGCCGGCTACCACACCGAATACTCGTCGATGAAGTTCGCCCTCTTCTTCATGGCCGAGTACATGGCCATGGCCACAATGGCGGCTTTGATCACGACCCTCTACCTCGGCGGCTGGGACATCCCGTACTACCAGGAGCCGGCCACGTTCCTCGGCTTCGTCCTGTCGTTCCTCGCCTTCATGGCCAAGTTCGGCCTGATCATGTTCGTCTTCGTCTGGGTGCGCTGGACGATCCCGCGGCTCAAGTACGACATCCTCATGCGCATCGGCTGGAAGATCTTCCTCCCCCTCGCGCTCGTGAACATCGTGATCGTTGCGGCCTTCATCGCCGCGGGATGGGTTTAATGCGCTCCGTCATGCTGAGCAACGCGAAGCATCAATCAAGGCGTCGCGCCGGCGCCGGCATCGTCGCGGCGCCCGGGCTGACTCTTCGCTGCGCTCAGAGTTAAAGACACTTATGGAATTCGCCATCTTCTTTTTCTTCGCGGCGATCGCGGTCGTCTTCGCGCTCGTGGTCGTCCTGCACCGGAACCCGGTCGTCGGCGCGCTGTCGCTGGTGGCCTCGTTCTTCGCCCTGGCGGTGATGTACGTCCTGCTCGAGGCGCCGTTCCTCGCGGCGCTGCAGGTCATCGTCTATGCCGGCGCGATCATGGTGCTCTTCCTCTTCGTGATCATGCTGCTGAACCTGCAGCACATGCAGGAGCCGGCCACCCGCCCGATCCAGCAGTTCCTCGGCTACACGAGCGTGGCCGCCTTCGGCGTCGGCCTGATCTACTTCCTGATCAAGTACGCCGTCACCACCACGCCGCTGCTGCGCTTTTCGGGCGACGCCCGCTCGGTCGGCATCGCCATGTTCGAGCGCTACATCTTCCCGTTCGAGGCCGTCTCGATCCTGCTGCTGGCCGCCATCGTCGGCGCGCTGGTCATGAGCGGCCGCGCGGTCGGTACGCGGGCCAGCATCGGCACCGAGCTTTCCAAGCCGCCGGCTGGTGAGTCGGGAGCGGAGGCACGATGATCCCGATCAGCTGGTTCCTGATCCTCAGCGCCATCCTCTTCACGATCGGCGTCTGCGGCGTCCTCACCCGCAAGAACGGCATCACCATCTTCATGTCGATCGAGCTGATGGTGAACGCCGTCAACCTCACCTTCGTGGCCTACGCCCGGCAGTTCGGCGACCTCCACGGAATGATCTTCGTCTTTTTCATCATGGCGATCGCCGCCGCCGAAGCCGCCGTCGGCCTCGCCATCTTCATCTCGCTCTTCCACCATCGAGACACCATCGACGTGGACGAAGCGAACCTGATGCACTGGTAGAACCGGCTGTTGGCTGTTGGCTGTCGGGGGCGAGATTCGCGGTATGCCCCTCAGAGCCAACAGCAGAGCCGCCGGGTAACAAACGGGTTGTGGGTTGTTGACGGTCAGCTGTTGGGGACGAGACTCACGGCATACCCCCAAGAGCCAAGAGCCAACAGCCGCCCCCCAATAGGGGCACGGTCGTCGCATTGATCAGCTCCGTACAGGAGCGAATCAATGGACAAGACCGAGAAGCTCATTGACTGGGAAGAAAACGAGCGCGACGACCGGAATCGGAACGGGATCGCCGACGACATCGAACCTGACATGCCGGACATCCAGGCGGGCTCGGCCAAACTGGCCCACCGGCTGGAGAACGATTCCCTCGCCGACCCGATCATCAGCGCGGGCGACGTCGACGCGCAGTGGGAAGGGGCTCAGTTCAGCGGCGACGAGTCGGCGGTGAGCAGCATGACCACCCCCGACAACAACGTCGTCGAGGACATCGGCCGGGCCATGGGCGTGACGTATGAGGACAACGAGGAACTGAAGTTCGGTGAAAAAGAACGCAGCCGCGACATCAAGCGGTGGGAGCTCGATCCTGCTTCCTCCGACGATTACGGCGACCGCGTGAGAGACGAAGAAAGATAACGGCAGCGTGTGCGGCTCTCCTCGCACGCATGCCGATGCGAGGAGAACGTACGAGCGATGAGCGATGAGAGATGAGCGATGAACGGGGCTGCCGGCGGCCTTTGTTCATCGCTCATCTCTCATCGCTCATCGCTCGCCACACACGATGCTCAACACACTCTGGCTCATCCCCCTCACCCCGTTTCTCGGCTTTCTGCTGAACGGGTTGTTCGGCAAGCGTGCCGGCAAGGGCTTCGTCTCGGCCGTGGCTCTCGCGGCCTCCCTCGGCGCGGCGCTCCTCGGCACGTGGGCGGTCATCGACTACACCGCCACCTACCACCACGGTGAGCGCCACCTGAACCGCGTCTACGAGTGGTTCAACTCCGGCGGCATCGGCGCCGATATCGCCTTCCAGCTCGATCCCCTTTCCATTGTCATGCTGATGGTGGTCACGTGGATCGGCTTCCTCATCCACGTCTACTCGGTCGGCTACATGCACGACGACGAGGGCTACTGGCGCTACTTCGCCTACCTCAACCTCTTCCTCTCGGCCATGCTGATCCTGATCCTCGGGAGCAGCTACCTGTTCATGTTCGTCGGCTGGGAAGGGGTCGGGCTCTGCTCATACCTGCTGATCGGCTTCTACTACACGACCGACTACGCCCCGGCGGCCGGCAAGAAAGCGTTCATCGTCAACCGCATCGGCGACTTCGGCTTCCTCATCGCCATGTTCCTGATGTTCGCCTACATCGGCAGCGTCGACTTTGCGAAGGTCCAGCAGGCCGCGGCCGCGGGCGGTGTTCCGGCGGCGATCATCACCGGCATCTGCCTTCTGCTCTTCGTCGGCGCGACCGGTAAATCGGCGCAGCTGCCGCTCTACGTCTGGCTGCCCGACGCGATGGCCGGCCCGACGCCGGTCTCCGCCCTCATCCACGCCGCGACGATGGTCACGGCGGGCGTCTACATGATCGTCCGCTCGAACGTCCTCTACCGCCTCTCGCCGTCCGCGATGATGGTCGTGGCGATCGTCGGCGCCCTGACCGCCCTCTTCGCCGCCACCATCGGCCTGCGGCAGTTCGACATCAAGAAAGTCCTCGCCTACTCCACCGTCTCGCAGCTCGGCTTCATGTTCATGGCCGTCGGCGTCGGCGCCTTCAGCGCGGGCGTCTTTCACCTCGTCACCCACGCCTTCTTCAAGGCCTGCCTCTTCCTCGGGTCGGGCTCGGTCATCCACGCCATGGGCGGCGAGCAGGACATCCGCAACATGGGCGGCCTGCGCACGAAGATCCCGCAGACCTACCGCACCTTCGCCATCGCCACCTTCGCCATTGCCGGCCTCCCGTTCGCGGCCGGCTTCTTCTCGAAAGACGAGATCCTCGTCTCCGCCTGGGCCACGCCCTACTTTCCATGGCTCGGCAAGTTCGTCTGGCTCATGGGAACGCTGGCCGCGTTCTGCACGGCGTTCTACATGTACCGGCTGGTCTACCTGACGTTCTTCGGCAAGTTCCGCGGCACGCACGATCAGGAGCATCACCTGCACGAGTCGCCCGCCACGATGACCGGCCCGCTCTGGATCCTGGCCATCCTCTCGATCTTCGGCGGCCTGCTCTCGCTGCCGCACGGCATCTGGCACGGGCCGTCGCTCGCCACGTGGCTCCACTCCGTCGTTCCCGATCTTCCGGGCGTCGGCAAGGAGATCCACATCGAGCTCTCGACGGAGCTGATGATCGCCGCCTTCTCGACCATCATCGCCGTCCTTGGCTGGTTCGTGGCGCGGTCGCTCTACAAAGAGAAGCAGCTCGCCTCCGACCTCGCCTTCGAGCAGCGCAGCCCCGGCCTGGCCCGTGCCATCGAGAACAAGTGGTACGTCGACGAGATCTACGGCGCGACGGTCGTCCAGCCGCTGGCCTGGATCTCCCGCTTCTCCTGGAAGGTCATCGACGCCATGATCGACGGCATCGCGGCCATGCTCGGCTTCTTCGTGCGTGGCTTCGGCGACGTGATGCGCTTCTTCCAGACCGGCAACGTCCGCAACTACGCGCTGATGTTCTTCATCGGCGTGATCGTCTTCGTCGCATTCATCGTTTAAGGGACCGTAATGCCTTTATTGAGCACAGTCCTCTGGATTCCGATGGCCGGCGCCATCGTGTTGATGTTCTTCCCGAAGAGCGCCACGAACGCGATCAAGGGATTCGGCATGGCCGTCTCACTGATCACCTTCGTCGTCTCCCTCGGCATCGTGCGACGCTGGGATGACGCGCAGGCCGGCTTCCAGTTCACCGAGAACCTCCCCTGGATTCCGCAGTGGGGCATCAGCTACGCGCTCGGCGTCGACGGCATCTCGCTCTGGCTGGTGATGCTGACCACCCTGCTCGTGCCGCTGATCTTCCTCTCGGGGTGGAACACGCTGAAGAAGTATCCGAAGGAGTACATCATCGCCTTCCTGGTGATGGAGACGGCGATGATCGGCGCGCTCGTCGCCACCGACCTGCTCCTCTTCTACATCTTCTTCGAGCTGATGCTGCTGCCGATGTACCTGGTGATCGCGGTCTGGGGCGGCGCGAACCGGATCTACGCCGCGGTGAAGTTCTTCCTCTTCACCATTGCCGGCTCGCTGCTGATGCTCCTCGGCATCATCTATCTCGCCTTCCAGAGCTATCACCAGACCGGCATCCCGACCTTCTCGATCACGGAGCTCTACGGCACCGGCCTGACCGGCAGCGCGCAGACGCTGCTCTTCCTGGCCTTCTCGCTCGCCTTCGCCATCAAGGTGCCGCTCTTCCCGCTGCACACCTGGCTCCCCGACGCGCACGTCGAAGCGCCGACCGGTGGCTCGATCATCCTGGCCGGCGTGATGCTGAAGATGGGGACGTACGGCTTCCTCCGCTTCGTCCTCCCGCTCTTCCCCGAATCGAGCGCCCGCTTCTCGACGCTGATGCTCACCCTCTCGGTGATCGGCATCGTCTACGGCGCGCTCGTGGCGTGGGTGCAGCCCGACATGAAGAAGCTGGTCGCCTATTCGTCGGTCTCGCACCTCGGCTTCTGCGTGCTCGGCATCTTCGCCATGAACCAGACCGCCATCGAAGGGTCGATCCTGCAGATGGTCAACCACGGCCTCTCCACCGGCGCCCTCTTCCTTCTGGTCGGCGTGATCTACGAGCGGCGCCACACGCGCCTCCTCGCCGACTACGGCGGCATCGCCAAGACGATGCCGGTGTTCACGGTCTTCTTCATCATCGCCGTGCTCTCATCGGTCGGACTGCCCGGCCTGAACGGCTTCATCGGCGAGTTCCTGATCCTCTCCGGCACCTTCAAGAGCGCGCCCTGGATGGCCGCGGTTGCCGCGACAGGGGTCATCCTCGCCGCGATCTACCTGCTCTGGCTCGTGCAGAAAGTCTTCTTCGGCCCGATCACGAACGAAGAGAACCGCAACGTCCCCGACATCGCCTGGAACGAAGTGGCCGCGCTCGTCCCGCTGATCGTCTTCATGGTCTGGATCGGCGTGCATCCGAACACGTTCCTCAAGAAGATGGAGCCGTCGGTGCGGCACCTCATCGCGGTCATCGATGGCAAAGCAACAGCCGGTGAAGTGATGGTGGCGGAGCGGCCAGTGGAACGCGCCGTGTCGAGTGTTGGGGGTCATCAGTGAATCTCGTTCTCAATCCGATGCTCGAAAACGGCTGGCTGCAGGCCATCCTCCCGGAGATCATCCTCTCCGCCGGCGGCATGCTGCTGATCCTCCTCGCGGCCATCGCTCCGCGGGCGCGCGGCATCGTCGCGCCGCTGGCGCTGATGTTCTTCATCGGCACCGCCTGGACCGAAAGCCTCTTCCCGCACACCGGTACCTACTTTGGCGGAACGTACGAGATCAGTCTGATCACGATGATCTTCGACCTCACGTTCCTCCTGGCCGGCATCCTGGCCACCCTCTTCGCGCGCGATTACCTCGACCGCGAAGGGATCGAGACCGGCGAGTTCTACGCCCTCCTGTTGTGGGGCACGGTCGGCATGATGATGATGGCAAAGGGGCTCGATCTCCTGATCGTGGTCCTCGGCCTGGAGATCCTCTCGATCTGCATCTTCGTTTTGCTCGGCTTCCACCGCCGCATCCCGATCTCGAACGAAGCGTCGCTCAAGTACTTCCTGATGGGAGCCTTCGCCACCGGCTTCATCCTCTACGGCACCGCCCTCTTCTACGGCGCCACCCGCTCCACCAACTTCGCGGCCATGGGCCGCTGGTTCGCCACGAACGAAGCGACGCCGCTCCTCACCGTTGCCTTCGTCCTGCTGATGGCCGGCTTCGGTTTCAAGCTCGCCCTCGCGCCGTTCCATCCGTGGGCTCCCGACGTCTACCAGGGGGCGCCGACGCCGGTGGCCGGCTGGCTCTCCGTCGCACCGAAGGCCGCAACCCTGATCGCCCTGGTTCGTCTATTCGACGCGATGGCGCCGATCCTCCCGAAAGTGGCGTGGATGAACATGGTCGCCAGCCTGGCCATCCTCTCGATGATCGTCGGCAACGCCGTGGCCATCGTGCAGCGCGACCTCAAGCGGATGCTCGCCTACTCCGGGATCGCTCACGTCGGCTACATGATGATCGCCATGCTCACCGTGCGCGACGACTCCGTCGCCGCGGTCGCGGTCTACACCATCACCTACGCCCTGATGAATATCGGCGCGTTCGGCATCATCTCCATGCTCCGCAAGAACGAGAACGATCCGCACACGCTCGACGACATCGCCGGTCTCGGCTTCCGCCGTCCGTTCTACGGCATCGCCCTGGCGGTCTGCATGTTCTCGCTGTCGGGCCTTCCGCCGACGGCCGGCTTCATCTCCAAGTTCTACATCTTCCGCACCGCCGTCGAATCGGGTCACATGACCGTGGCGCTGATCGGCATCCTCGCCTCGATCATCTCCGTCTACTACTACCTGCGCGTCGTCTACTACCTCTACGCCAAAGAACCGGCGGAGGGGTACGCGGTGCCGACCACCGGGGGCGTCTTCTCCATCGGAGCGCTGGCCATCGCTGTCATCGGCATTCTGGTCATCGGCATCTACCCCTCGCCGCTCTTCGCCGCGGCCGGCAACGCCGCGCGAATGCTGCTCCAACAATAACCACCGGGATGAGTCGGGGAGCGAACAGCGGTGACGGGATCTCCGAGCTGACCACCGGCAGGCTGTCGGTCTATCTGCGCTGCCTCACCTACCTCGAGGCGCAGGCGCAGAAGACCGTCAGCTCGCACGAGCTGGCCGAGCGCTTTCACCTCAACTCCGCCCAGATCCGCAAAGACCTGGCCTGCTTCGGCGAGTTCGGCACCCGAGGAGTCGGCTACGACGTCAGCCGCCTCAAGAACCAGCTGGTCATCACCCTCGGCATCGACCGCACCCGCAACGTGGTCATCGTCGGCGCCGGCAACCTCGGCATGGCCCTGGCCGACTACGCCGGCTTCCACCAGAACGGCTTCCACATCGTGGCCATGCTCGACGCCGACCCCACCCGCACCGGCCTCCAGTCGCGCAGCGGCATCCCGGTCGTCCACGCCGCCCGCCTCGCCGACGTCGTCCGCAAAAACCACGTCGAGATCGGCATCATCGCCGTCCCGGCGGAAGGCGCCCAGAGCGTCTACGACGCCCTCGCCGACGCCGGCATCCGCGCCATCCTCAACTTCGCCCCCGTCCAGATCAAGCTCCGCCGCGGCATCAAGGTGAAGTCGGTCGACCTGCGCATCAACCTCGAATCGCTCTCCTTCTTTCTCAAGAGCGTCGAAGACGGCGAGATCGAGATTTAAGCGCCGAGCGGACCACTCGCCGGGCTCCCCCCCGTGTTGGTATGGGCTTCCAGCCCACCCGCGTCGCCTCTTGATCGTGGGAAGAGCAGAACAAAGGTCTGACCCCACCGACGCTCGCTTTCCTGACATCCGTGTACAGGGAACGGGGAGTGGGCTGGAAGCCCACACGAGGTGCCTCCCGGATCATCATTTCGGCAATGACGAGCCGTCATCTCGAAACTGCCGTCTCTTCATCCTCCACCTGAAGACTCTTCACTACGCATGTGATGACTCGTAATGTCGCATGTGACGGCTCTGCACGTCGCATCTGACACCTCTTCACGTGGCATGTGAAGACTCTCCATCTCGGATGTGAAGACTCTCCATTTCAAAGATGACGACCCATCACTTCGAAAGTGATGACCCTCCACGGCCGACGTGAAGACCCGCCACGTCCCCACTGGCGACTCGATCCATCGTCGTGACGATGCGGCACGACCCGCATGGCATCGTCACGCGAGCGAGAGCGAATCGATCACATCCTTCGTGCCTTCACGTCAGATCGCGCGTGATGAAGCATCACGTCGAAGATGACGACGCATTACTTCGAAGATGCCATCCCATCACATTCGAGATGACGGTCTCGGCCCACGCGTGGGACAGGGGCATCGCAACGGTGCGTCGCTGCGTCCCGCAAGTGCCCCGCCATCACCTTCACTGACCCTGTGACCCCACTGGCCGGAAAACCCGAGCGCGGCTCCGCCGCGGGTTGAGAGCAGTGGCTACAGCCGCCGCAGTTCAGATCACGCAAACGCTGTCGACACCAACCTCGGATATCATCATGTGTTATGGAAGGCGCGCGTTCCATAAAGTTGTCCGCGATCCTCTTTCTCGTCGCGACGTCCGGCTTCGCGAAGCCGCTCCCTGACCCGTCGACCGCGATTTTCGCGCCTCACTCGGGGGGTCACACCTTCGACTTTTTGTGTGTAGCGCTAGAGCGGCGGAAAGCTTCAAGAGCAGCGCGCGGGGCAGGGGGATTGAGCCACGTTCAGCTGGGCTCTAGCGACGCGAGGTTAGCGGCGCTCTTCGGCAGGCACGCAGGTCCGGCTATCGGCGTCGCGGTGATGCGACGTCGCAGTTCCGACCATCAGTTGTGTTGCGACGGTGTCAGGCGCGGAGGATGGCCAGCGTTGCGTCGAGACTCGCCAGAAGCCGGTTGTCACTGGCGAACTCCCGCTCGCATCGTCGGATGAGATTCGAGACGTACCCTTCGCTTCTCAGTCGTAGTGCGGCGGCGATGCTTCGGAGCGTGACCAGCCCTTCATGCCAGCCGATCCAGGCGATCAGGCGTCGCAACGGGCCGCCTCTGACCGATCGGACCGTTTCCTGACAGGTGCTGCCGACGGCGGCTACGGTTTTCACGATGGCGCGCATATCAGGGCGGCCGACCGCGCGCTGCCGCTTCGGGTGGTCGGTCGAGCGCGGCCGCGACTCCACCAGCTTGCGCATCCGCTTCGTCCACTCTTCGCCGCCGAGGTAGATCGCATTCGTCACCTTGTCCCAGAGTCGATCTTCGCAGCCGATCTTGTCGAGGACGAAGTGGCGGTAGGCGGTCATCGTCGCTGAGGGATCGACGTCCAGCCAAGCCAGCGCCGAAGCAACATCGAGCCACGCCGGCGCGACTTCCAGTCCCGCGGTCGCGCGGTAGCTCGACCACCGGTGAGCCTCCGGCCGCTCGACCATCTTTGCCCGAACCGGATTGAGCACAACGTACCGCAGCAGCTCTGCAAAGTACGCCTCCTTCTCGACGAGGAATGCGGTAAATCGCCCCTGGAACAGGTGCCCGGCACGCTTGTGCCGATGATTGAACCATGCCGCGTACGTGCCGTTCAGCCACTGCATCCCGCGCGAGAGGTTCGGGTCGGGCGTCTGGATGACAAGATGAAAGTGGTTCGTCATCAGGACGTATGCCGTAACCGACCACCGGAAGCGT
>DASWOB010000007.1:0-64313 GCA_036398925.1 Thermoanaerobaculia bacterium | reverse complement strand
GTGCAGATGATGCTCGTGCACTATCTTCCGCGACGTGACCGCAAGCCAGAGGATCTAATCGATCTTCTCCGAAGACGTTTCAAACGGCGAGGAGAAGTCTTCCCCGAGGACCCGCCCGAAATGTGACAAAGCAGAATTAAGTTAATGCTCTCATGCTGTTCTTCAATCCGCCGTTCCACCTCGTCTTTGAACGATGAGAGGAGGGGCAGCCACCGCTCCACGGCTGCGTCGATCCGCTCGGACCATCGCCCGGCTTCAAAGATGAACGTCGCATCTTGTTCGATTCGCACTGCCGCGAACTGGTTGAGCGACCACGTCATGGCAACTTCTTTGACTGCAACGGCAAACGTGGCGAAGTTCACAGATCCCGCCCACGCGAATATGTTCGGGCGAAGTCGGAACAGCAGAGTGCCGGGTTTCTGTTCACGTCGAACGACGACGGCGGGTTCGAGGCCACGCCAGCGCAAGTAACACGGAATGCGTATCTCACCGACATCGTCAGGAAAGTCGTCGAGTGGTATCTGGCCGAGAATTCGAGCAGCGCCTGTATCCTCAGCGCTAAGGCGCGTCCACTCGCCGCGCGAACCGTCGGAGCGGTAAAACGACACGTCCACGTCCGAATGCTCGCCTCCGTCCACCTCGAGGTAGTGGCGCCCTGGACCTGGATCGGCGAAGCGTTGGCAAACTCGCACTTGCATCTCGTGAGTGTATGCACATTTTCGTCCGCCCAACTTGTACTTCGGTTGATCTGCGTAGCAGGATCGTCGTGCGGCGTGTTGGCTCCTCTGCGGTGGGACATGCCGCGCTATGCGACCGGAACGACGTCTAGCGCGGTGAACGAGTGCGGAAATGGCGTGTAGCGGGGTAGTCGCATCGGGCGCGCGTGTCGCATAGCGCGGCCCCGGCCACCATCTGCGGGCGAGGTCTTGGCGGGGCGTGAGGGGGGGCGCTACATCGCGTCACGACTGCGGACGCCGCGGGGCGGAAGCTCGCGGAAGGGACGACCACCTTTGAAGAAGTGGTACGCGTGACCGGCATTTGATCTGGACTGCGGTGGCAACGCCACCGCTATCCACACGCCGCGAGGGCGCGCTTCATCTCGAGAGTGACGAGCGGCCATTTCAAAAGTGACGTCTCTTCATCCTGCACGTGGTGCATCTCCACGTCAAATGTGCTCGATCTCCACGTCGCACGTGGTGGATTTCCACGTCGCCTGTGGTGGATTTCTACGTCGCCTGTGGTGGATCTTCACGTCGCCTCTGGTGGATTTCCACGTTTCACGTGACGCCTCTTCATTTCAAAGATGATGACTCGCCAGATCGAACGTGATCGCTCTCCACGTCGCGCGTGGAGCTCCCTCCTGTGGCCAGTGACGATTCGTCACGTCGTTCGTGACGATGCGATACGACTCACGTGACATCGCCACTCGGGCGAGAGCGAATCGATCACGTGCTTCGTGCGGTGAGACCACATCGCACGTGAGGAAGCGTCACGTGCGAGAGGACGAGGCATCACTTCGAAGATGCCGTTCGATCACGTTCGAGATGCCGGTCTCGATCCGCGCATGGGACGCAGGTCTCGCAACGGTGCGTCGCGTGATCGCGCGGGTTGGCCAATGTTGACCAGCCGTGCGATGGCCGTTCACGATTTTGGCGATTTTCCGCTTGACGGTTCCGCCGCTCGTGTGCGTCTGGATCAACGCAAGCGCGATGCGGTCGTCTCTTCGATCCAGATGATCACGTCGTACGCCGTCGCCAGCGGCGTGGTCACCCGCGCGCCGGCCTCGGTTTCGAACAGCGCGCCGATCTGCCACAGGGTGCGGTTGCCGCGAAAGTAACTTCTGGCCGCTGTGGAGCCGATGTCGCGCAGGTCGACGAACATCCGTGCGTGGCCGGCGCTGCGCAGTACTTCCTCGGTGCCGCCGTTCCAGGAGCGGACCGTGTTCGCGCGCAGGACACCGCCGCTGTACGCGTTGAACGCGCCGCGGTCGAAGACGAAGCCGAAGACCACCAGGTCGCGGCCGAACCTCGCCCGGAGGTGCGCCCCCATCGGCTGCGGGAGATCGGTGCGCACGTGATAGTTGTGCGCCCAGAGCACGAGCTTTTCGCCGCGATGAGCGACGTCGGCCAGCCACTCCGTGTTCTCGGCCATGTAGCGGTCGCGCGTCGCGGAACGTTGTCCTGCCGTGTCGAGCGAGTCGCGGTGCTGGTTCTGCGCGATGACGCGCGCGTAGCGAAGGTGCTGCTCGAACTCCCCCGCGCTCGATCGCGCCACGTAGTCGCCGCGCTTCGCTTCCAGTCCGGCGTAGAGCTGCGCGAGCGACGTCGTGCACGCGGTCCGTTCGGCGGCCGGCCGGCTGGAGTAGCCGCTGCGGCGCATGTACGGCGTCCAGCAGGCGAGGAGGGCGTTCGCGCTCGCGAGCGCATCGGGATCGACGCGCTCGAGGTACGCGCGCAGGCGAGTGACGGCGACGGTCGACGACTGCATGTCGAAGCCGCGGAACGACAGCGGCGGACGCTCGCCGCGGCGCAGGTTGTAGGCGCGCATCCACTCGATCATCGCCAGCACTTCGTCGGTGTCCCACGTCCAGAAGCCGAGGCCGTTGAGCGCGACGGCGGGGTCACCGGTGCCGTGCAGGACGTACTCGTTGACGGCGTCCGATTCCGGCAGCGCGGCCTCGATCGCGAAGACGGTGAAGCCCATCCGCTCGACCAGGTACTCGAGCACGCGGTGCTTCATCGTGAAGAACTCGCGCGAGCCGTGCGTCGCCTCGCCGAGGGCCACCACGCGGGCGTTGCGGACGAGAGGATGCAGCGATGCGAGGTCGTCGAGCCCGCTCTCCGCCTCCGTCGTGGCGAACGGCATGGCGCGCTTCTGCAGCCATTCCGTGGTGGTCAGTGTCGAGTCGTCGGGGAGGGGAGCGACCGCGCGGCGGCGCTGCGCGTTGGCGGCAAAGGTGGCGGCGAACGTGATGACAACGGCGAGGAGGAGGGTGATCGCGCGTCGCATGCCTTCGAACTTACGCCTCCGTCGCATAGGATGCGGTCATGTTCTGGAAAACGTTTTTCACGGTCTTCGGTACGGTCTTTCTCGCTGAGATCGGCGACAAGACGCAGCTCGCCACGATGCTGTTCGCCTCGGAGAAGGAGGTCAACCGGTGGATGATCTTCACCGCGGCCTCGCTGGCGCTCGTGCTCGCCGCCGCGATCGGCGTGATCGTCGGCGCGCAACTGGAGCGCTTCATCAAGCCGGAGACGCTGAAGATGATCGCCGGGGTAGCCTTCATCGCCATCGGCATCTGGACGCTGGTTTCGAAGTAAATCGTGTCTCGAAGTGAACAGAATCCGCACGCTGTCCGGATATTGAACGCCCTGAACATGCGCTCCCTCTCACAAATCGCGCGGCACAGCGCTCGCTCTTACTGGCCACCATGCGGTCCGAAACATTGAAGGTAGCGCTGCAACCGGTGGTCTCCCTCAGCCGCGAGCGGATCTTCGGCTACGAGGCGCTGGCGCGGCAGGGGAAGTCCCCCGTCGCGCCGGTGCATCTCTTCGAGCGGGCCGTGGAGAACGGCACGATCGCGGAGCTCGAGCTGAGCGTCCTCCGCCGCAGTCTTGCAGCCGCGGTCCGCCTGCTGACCACCGAGCATCTCTTCGTCAACATCAACCCTGCCGCGCTCGAACACGCCACGTTCGCGAAGCGCGTCCTGGCGCTCCTCGACGTCCATCCGTTCCCCGCGGAGCAGATCATCTTCGAGATCACCGAGCAGGCGCCGTTCCGCAACATGGACGTGGCGATCGCGAATCTCCACGTGCTGCGGGCCCGCGGCGCGCGGTTCGCGCTCGACGACCTCGGCAGCGGCTTTTCGCACCTCGAATACTTCGACCGCATCGCGCCGTCGTTCCTCAAGATCGGCCGCGGCCTCGGATCGGCCTTCGAGTGCGCGGCGTGGCGCACCAGCGTCGTGCGCAACCTGCAGACGTTCGCACGCGAGACCGGCTGCGCGCTGGTGCTCGAAGGCATCGAGAGCGGGGAGACGGCCGACGCCGCGCGCGGGCTGGGCATCGCCTTGGGCCAGGGCTATTACTTTCGCGAGCCGAAGCTGGCCGACGATTACTCCCGCATCACCGCCCTGGCCTTCTCCAGCGCCTCGTTCCGCCCCACCGCGACCGCGGCAGGACGCACGCACTTGAGCCACGGATGAGGGGAACGACCGGGGGCCTCCGGCGGCCGGGCCACGGGCCCGGACCCGTTGGTTGGCCTAGCCTCCGCGAGCACAGCCTCGGATCTCGCGACAGAGCGCTCGCGGAGGCCAGGCCAACCAATGGGGGTCCGGGGCCCGTGGCCGCGGCCGCCGGAGGCCCCCGGTCGTTCCCTCATCTGTCGACCCGTTCGAGCTGCTATTCTTTTCAGCCGGTTACACGTCCCGAACGGAGATCACAGATGACGGTTCAGGCAGCTCCCCACGCGCTCGAGCGCGAGCTCGAGTATCGGAAGAAACTCACCGCGATCACCAATCAGATCAATGCCGCGGAGTCGATCCCGCACATCCTGATGACGCTCAAGGACCGCATCCTCGAGCTGCTGGATGCCGAACGGCTGACGATCTACGCGGTCGACACGAAGAACCAGGAGCTGTACTCGCTGCAGAAAGTGGGCGACACGCCGAAGGAGATCCGCGTCCCGAAGTCGTTCTCCTCGATCGCCGGCTTCACCGCCCTGGCCCGCAAGACCATCAACATCAAGGACGCCTACGAGCCGTCCGAGCTGGCGCGCTTCCACGCCAACCTCCGCTTCGACCAGCGCTGGGACAAGCAGACCGGCTTCCGCACCCGCGCCGTCCTGGCGGTGCCGATCCTGTTCGAAAAGTACCTGCTGGGCGTCCTCCAGCTCATCAACAAGCGCAACGGCACCGCCTTCAGCGCGGTGGACGAAGATGGCGCCGAGGAGATCGGGCGCATCCTCGGCATCGCCTTCTACAACCAGCACAAGGTCACCCGGCAGTCGAAGCCGTCGAAGTTCGGCGCGCTGATCGACAAAGGGATCATCTCGGAGAAAGACCTCGAGGCCGCGGCCTCGAGCGCGCGCGTCAACAACGTCAACGTCGAGAAGGTGCTGATCGAGGACTACAACGTCCCGAAGGAAGAGATCGGCCGCGCGGTCTCCGCGTACGTGGCGGCGCCGTTCTTCAACTACGACGGCACGCAGGTCATCCCGCAGGAGCTGCGCGACCGCGTCGCCTCCGACATCTGGAAGAAGCACGTCTGCGCTCCGGTCGAGCGCAAGCCCGGCTCGATCGTGATGGCCGTCGAAGACCCGCAGGACCTGACCCGCATCGACGCCATCCGGGCCATGAGCCTCGCCCCGCGTTACGAGTTCATCGTCGGCCTCAAGCACGACATCCTCGCGTACATCGGCGCGTCGTACGGCGAGCCGGTGGGCGGCATCTCCGCCGACGCCGCCGATCTCGCCAAGATCATCGACGCCCTCGGCGACGGCGAAGCCGAACTGGAAGACGAGAGCAAGGCGGCCGAACCGGAGATCGACGAGACCGACTCCGGCATCGTGCGGCTCGCGAACCAGCTCATCATCGAGGCCTTCAACCGCGGCGCCTCCGACATCCACGTCGAGCCGGACGGCTCGAAGAATCCGTGCACCGTGCGCCTGCGCATCGACGGCGACTGCACCAAGTTCATGGAAGTACCGGGGCCGCACCGCAACGCCCTCGTGCAGCGCCTCAAGATCATGGCCAAGCTCGACATCTCCGAGCGCCGCAAGCCGCAGGACGGCAAGATCCGCTTCAAGTACGCGAAGGGGACGATCGAGCTGCGCGTCGCGACCGTTCCGACCGCGAACGGCAACGAGGACGTGGTCATGCGTATCCTCGCGGCGTCGAAGCCGCTGCCGCTCGACAAGATGGGCTTCGCCGAGCGCAACCTGACCCGCTTCAAAGAGATCGTGCAGAAGCCGTACGGCATCTGTCTCGTGGTCGGCCCGACCGGCTCCGGTAAGACGACCACCCTCCACTCCGCCCTCGGCTTCATCAACACCGAGGACATGAAGATCTGGACCGCGGAAGACCCGGTCGAAATCACGCAGAAGGGGCTGCGCCAGGTGCAGGTGCAGCCGAAGATCGACTTCACCTTCGCCGCCGCCATGCGCTCGTTCCTGCGCGCCGATCCCGACGTGATCATGGTCGGCGAAATGCGCGATCACGAGACCGCCGCCATCGGCATCGAAGCATCGCTGACCGGCCACCTCGTCTTCTCCACGCTGCACACCAATAGCGCGCCGGAGACGATCACCCGTCTCCTGGACATGAAGATCGACCCCTTCAACTTCGCCGACGCGCTGCTCGGCATCCTCGCCCAGCGCCTCATCCGGGTGCTCTGCGCGAAATGCAAAGAGGGCTACAACCCCACGCCGGAAGAGTTCGAAGAGATCATCGAGATCTACGGCTACGACTGGTGGCCCTCCACCGGCATCACCTACTCGCCCGACCTCGTGCTCTACAAGCCCAAAGGCTGCCCCGCCTGCAACAACACCGGCTACAAAGGGCGCATGGGCGTCCACGAGCTCCTGACCGGCACCGACGACGTCAAACGCGCCATCCAGCGCCGCGCCCCGATCGACGAACTGCGCAACCTCGCCTTGCAACAGGGCATGCGCACGCTGCTGCAGGACGCGATCGAAAAGAGCTTCAAAGGGTTCTCGGACATCAAGCAGGCGAGGGCGATTGCGGTGAAGTAGGGGGAATGGACCGCCACCTCCTGCCCGCTTTCAGCGATGGCGTCTCATGCGATAATTCCTCATCATGAAGACGCTGGAAATCCCGGACGAGATGGCCGCGAGGATCGAGGCGGCGGCCCATGCGCGCGGGGTGTCCGTGAGTGAGTTGATCTGGTCGAGCATCGAAGAGAAGCTCAGCCGGGAAGCCTCGATCGACACCGCCACGACATACGTGCTCGCCAAGAACGCTGAGCTGTACCAGCGGCTTTCATAGTGCGGTATCTGGCAGCATCGGACATTCTCAGCATCCACCAGCGCCTGGTGATGTCTTCGGGCGGACCTGTGGGCGTTCGTGACAGCTCCGCACTCGCGTCTTGCGTGGGGCAGCCCTTTCAGACGTTCAGCGGCGAAGATCTCTACGACTCCTTCGTTGCCAAAGCCGCGGCCCTGGCGTCTTCCTCATCCGCAATCATCCCTTCATTGATGGCAACAAACGAATCGGTCATGCAGCGCTGGAAGTAACGCTCGCCATCAATGGCCTCGAGCTATCCGCGGGTGCCGACGAACAGGAGGGGCTCATCCTCAGCGTCGCAGACGGGTCATTGTCCCGTGAGGCGTTTACGTCATGGGTGAATGATCACCTCACGCCACTGGAGGATGCAACGACTCGGGCCACGTTGCCGGTCGTCGGAGACTTCCCTCTGATTACCGCCCGCATGACGCGGTCGCGCGCTGTGCGAATCCGGCTGCTTCGCGTCGACGGGTCGCAGTCGTGGCGCGTCATCGCAGCGGACAGTCACGAGCAATGGGGCGCCGACGCTGCATGGGAGCCGCCGTCCAACCAGATCGCGGGTATGGAGCTCTGCGCCGCGGCTGCCAGCATGTTCGGCGAGCATTTTCTGTCGTCGCCGTGGCAGTAGCTCCGCGATCGCTCCGAAACGCGCCTGTTTCAGTGCTATCATTTCGATAGCATGCCCGACGTCCTCATTCGCAATCTCGACGACCAGACGATGCAGAAGCTCCGTCACCGTGCCGAGCGCAATGGGCGTTCGCTTCAGGCGGAACTGCAGAGCATTCTCGAGCGTGCGGCTACGATCGACGTCATCGAGGGCCGCGCTCTCGCCGCGAAGATTCGAAAAGAGCTGACCGGGCGGAAGCACTCCGATAGCGCGGAGCTCGTGGCGGACGATCGCCGTCGATGAATGCGCTGGTCGTCGACACCAGTGTGGCCATCAAGTGGTTCGTGCCCGAGGTGCACTCCGAAGCTGCCGTGCGGGTGCTGGATACGGGCGACACGCTGATCGCACCAGACCTCATCGTCGCCGAGGTCGGGAACACGCTCTGGAAGAAGATCGGTCGCGGCGAGATCAGTCGCGACGAAGGCGTGCAGATCCTCGCCGCGTTCGAGGGCATTGGCGTCGAGCTTTATCCGAGCGCCGTGCTGTCACATTCAGCGCTGGAGTTGGCGTGCGAGCTCCAGTGCACGGTTTACGACGCGCTGTATCTGGCGTTGGCCGTCGCGCGCGACTGCAAGGTGATCACCGCGGACCGCCGGTTCTACGACGCTGTCGTTCGCAGCACATGGCGTGATCAGGCGTTGTTCGTGAGTGACGAGCGGTAGGCGGCAGCCTGCCTGATCTGGACTGCGGCGGCAACGCCGCCGCGTGTGAGAGAGCGGCGGCGTTGCCGCCGCAGTCCAGATCAGGCCACCCCTCAAGGCCCGATCACGATCTTCGCCGAGCTTTTCAGCCGCACGTCCGCCGACTTGCCTTTGCGGAAGACGCTCTCGTACCAGGCGTCGCTTTTCTTTGCGCCGCCGTGGTCCATCAGGTAGCGGCCGAGGTTGAAGGCGTCCTGTTGGGACATGCGGATGCAGCCGTGGGAGGCGGCGCCGCCGAGGGCGTCCTCGTCGGCGGTGCCGTGCAGGTAGTAGTCGGGCTCTTTGAAGAAGATCTTGACGACCTTCATCGGGTTCTTGCGGTCGCCGGGAGCGGTCGGCTTCTTCCCCTTGGCCCACTTTTCCTTCGGCGGGACCCAGGAGGGATTCCAGACGATGTGGTTGATGCGGTAGGTACCGTGCGGGGTGGGGTGGTTCTTCTTGCCGACGGAGACGTCGTAGCGGCGGATGGTCTTGCCGCCGACGCGCAGCTCCATGATGTTCTTTTTGGTGCTGACCGCGAGGGAGACCTCGTTCCCCGCGGCGGAGCCGGACGTCGCGAAGAGGGCGGAAAGTAAAAGCGCCAGGGCAGTCCACATGCCCTGGCGCTTGTGCAGCTTTTGGACCGGTTCCTCGGAGTTCCTCGGCGTGATGGGCGAACCCGAGGAACTGCCTTTACGGTTTGATCTCGATCGGCTGTGCGTCCGGCAGCAGGACGACGTTCTGCTTGCGCACTTCCTCGCGGAACTTCGCCACATCCTCGGCGAACAGTTTGTTCAGATCGTCCAGCACGCCGCGGGCGAATGTCTCGGCGCGCGCAAAGTATTCGAGCTGCGCCGGGGTCGGCGCGTCCCACGATGACTGCATGGCGTACATCGGGTACTGCAGCTTCGCGAGCGCGTCGTTCTCGGCGGGGATGCCTTTCTGGCGGGGCGGCGTCCAGAGACGGCGCTCGATCTTGTCGAGCTTCTCCTTCAGCGCGCTGCCCGACTTGGCCAGCGGATCGGGCTCGGCGTCAGGCTCCGCATCGGGCTTCTTCAGCTTGTTCGTCACGGCGTCGATGTCGGCGCGCGTCTTCTGCACGCGATCGATCGCTTCGACGAGCGTCTCCTGCAGGCGGCCGGCCCGCGTGACGGCGTCGAACTTCGCCTGACGCTGTTCGGCGGTGTAGCGCTCGCGCGGATCGGCGCTCACGCGCACGGTCTGCTTCGCCTCTTCACCGGCGTACTTGATGGTGACGGTGTAGGTGCCGGGCGGCAGCTCGGGACCGCTCTGCGGGCCGAACGGATTGCCTCCTTCGCGCGGCGGCTGCTTGAACTCGTCGCGGCTGAGATCCCACGAGGCGCGGTTCACGCCGAGGCGGGCCGGCCCTTTGAACTTGCGCACGACCTTGCCGGAGGCGTCGCTGACGTGGATGTCGACCTCGGGGTCTTTATCGCCCTTCGGCTTCGCATCACCCGTCTTCTGATCCTCTGGCTTCTGCTCCTTCTTCTGTTCCTTCTTCGCCGCGGTCGCTTCCGGCTCCTTCGGCACATCCTCGGAGGTCTCGGGCACGCCGCTCTCGCCGATGCGCGGGCGGCGCTGCGGCTCGCGTTCTTTCTCGCGGCGCTCGCGCTCCTTCGCTTCGACCGGATGCGGAAGGCCGGGGGCGTTCAGGGAGTACGTGAGGAGCGCGCCGTACGGTTCGTTCTCACCGCGGAACTCGGTGTCGCCGGTGAAGCGGGCGCCTTCTTTCTGACGGGTGGTGTACTGCAGGGCATCCGGCACGGCGAAGAGATGGAGCTTCTTCGCCATCGTCTCCTTCGACGCGCTGCGCAGCGGACGGATGTCATCGAGCACGTACGCGGCGCGGCCGTGCGTGGCGATGACGAGGTCGTGATCGCGCGGCTGGACCACCAGGCCCATCACCGAAACGGTGGGGAGGCCGTGCGTCCACTTGAACCACGACTGGCCGCCGTTCTGCGAGACGAACAGGCCGAACTCCGTGCCGAGGAACAGCAGGTTCGGATCGACCGGATCCTGCTCGATGGCGTGCGCGTAGCCCTGCACGTCTTTCGTGGCCAGCGACGTCCAGCTTTTGCCGTAGTCGGTGGTGCGATAGACGTAGGTCGCAAAGTCGCTGCGGCGGTGATTGTCGAGGACGATGAAGGCCGTGCCGCCGGCGTGCCGCGAGGCGGTGATCTCCGGCACCCAGGTGTTGGCCGGGACGCCTTTGAGGTTCGCCTCGACGCTGCTCCAGGTGGCACCGCCGTCGCGCGTGACGTGCACGCGGCCGTCGTCGCTGCCGGTCCAGATCACGCCGCGCTCGACCGGGCTGGGGGTGATGGTCATCAGCGTCGTGAAGTTCTCGGCGCCGGTGACGTCGGGGGTCAGGCCTCCGCTCTTCGCCTGCTGCTGCCATTCCTTACGGTTGGTGGTCAGGTCGGGGCTGATCACCGTCCAGGCGTCGCCGCGGTTGGTCGATTTGTGGACGAACTGGCTGCCGTAATAGACGGTGTTCGGGTCGAACGGGTCGATGGCGATGGCAGCGTTCCAGTTGAAGCGGAGTGCCTCGACGCCGGCCTGCGGCGCCGGCTTGATGTCCTTCCGCTCGCCGGTGCGCAGGTCCCAGCGCACGAGGTAACCCTCCTGCGACATGGCGTAACCGGTCATCGAGTCGCCGGGGATCGGCAGGGTGGCAAAGCCGTCGCCGAAGCCGACCTCCTGCCAGTCCCAGTTGCGGATGCCGGCCGTCTCCCAGGTGGTGTTCGGACCCTTCCACGAGCCGTTGTCCTGCATGCCGCCGTAGATGTTGTACGGCTGCTCGTTGTCGACGGCGACGTGGTAGTACTGCGCCAGCGGCAGCGTGGCCACGAAGCGCCAGCTCGCGCCGCGATCCTCGCTCTCCGCGACGCCGCCGTCATTGCCGGAGAAGATCTGCTTCGGGTTGTTCGGGTTGATCCAGAAAGCGTGATAGTCGGGGTGGACCTTCGCGAACGGCACCAGCACGTTGAAGGTCTTCCCCGCGTCTTCCGACAGCGAGATCAGCGAGTGGATGTTGTAGACGCGGTTCGGGTCGGCCGGATCGACGCGGATGTCGGCGTAGTAGAACGGCCGCGAGACGGTATTCGGCTCGCTGTTGACCGTGCGCCATTTCCGCCCGCCGTCGTCGGAGCGCAGCAGAGCGCTCTTGTCGGCTTCGACGATCGCGTAGACGACGTTCGTGTTCGAGCGCGAGATGGTCAGCCCGATTCGTCCCAGGTCGCCTTTCGGCATCCCGTCTTCCTCGGTGTAGCGCGACCAGCTGTTGCCGCCGTCGTGCGAGACGTGCAGGCCGGAGCCGGGGCCGCCCGAGTGGAAGAACCACGGCCAGCGGCGGTACTCCCACATCGCCGCGAAGAGTTTGTTCGGATTGGACGGATCGGCGATCAGGTCGGCCGCGCCGGTGCGCTCGTTGACGTACAGGACCTTCTTCCACGTCCGCCCGCCGTCTTCGGTCTTGAAGACGCCGCGGTCGGCGTTCTGCCCCCACGCCTGGCCGAGCGCCGCGACCCAGGCGACGTTCGGGTTCGACGGATGGAGGACGATGCGATGGATGCGCTCCGTCTTTCCCAGTCCGAGGTGCTGCCAGGTGCGGCCGCCGTCCATCGTCTTGTAGATGCCGTTGCCGATGGAGACGGAATTGCGGACGTTGCCTTCGCCGGTGCCGACCCAGACGATGTCAGGGCTGGCCTGGTAGATCGCGACCGCGCCGATGGCGGCCACCGGCTGATCGTCGAAGATCGGCGTAAACGTGAGCCCGCCGTTGGTCGACTTCCAGACGCCGCCGGTCGCCGCACCGACGTACATCACGTCAGTGTTCGACTCGACGACGTCGATTGCCGCGACGCGGCCCGACATCGCGGCCGGACCGATCGCGCGAGCCTTCATCCCGGCCAGAAGCTCGGGGTCGATTTGCGCTTGGAGGGTGAGGGGGAGCAGTGCAAGGACGAGGATGATCAATCGCGCCATACGGCGGTGATTGTAGGGCCGAGGGCCGAGGGTCGACGGCCGAGGGGATGAAGCGGCTCAGGGTGTGACGAGTCGCGGTGTCGACTTCACCCCGAGCGAGCGCACGCACTTGACCGACGGATCAGGAGACGACGGGGGGCCTCCGGCGGCCGGGCCGCGGGCCCGGACCCGCTGGTTGGCCTAGCCTCCGCGACACTCTGTCGCGAGATACGAGTCTGTGTCGCGGAGGCTAGGCCAACCAACGGGGTCCGGGGCTGATGGCCCCGGCCGCCGGAGGCCTCCCGTCGTTCCCTGATCCGTTGGTGAAGTGAGAGCATCCCGCTCAGGGTGGGAATGCGGAGCCGTCGATCGCCGGCATCAGCCGCAGCGCGTTCTTGTAGTAGATCTTCTTCAGCACGTCGTCCGGCAGGCCGAGGCCGTACATCTTCCAGAAGGCGTGACGTTTCCGGTAGTAATCAAAGTACTCGTCCTCGGTCTCGAGCACGCGAAAGTAGGTCGCGTATTCGTCGGGGTTCCAGATGTCTTTGCCCATCAGCACGCGGTCCTGGTACTTGATCATGAAGGCGCGTGCGGCCTTCGGCTGGCGGCCGAGCTCGTGGAGCACCGCGCCGATCTCGGTGTAGACGTTCGGCAGCTCGTCGAGCAGCTTCCCGAGCCGGGTCAGGTCGTGACCGAACCAGCCGAGGTGCGCGTTGATGAAGGTCGTCTTCGGATGCTTGCGGAAGAGGTTGTGCTGCTCCTTCATGGTCTGCTCGAACGACGCGAACTTCGGGTCGTCGCGGCGGCGGTCGGGGTACTGCTGCAGCTCGAGCCAGCGCTCGTTGTTCTTGTCGACGGGCGACCAGAACGCCACCGGCTCGCCGGTGTGGATGAGCACCGGGATCTTCAGCTCGCCCGCCTTCTTCCAGATCGGATCGAGGCGCGGATCGTCCGTCGGCACGCGCTTGCCCGACGCGTCGACCAGGAACATGCCGAGGTTCTTGAAGATCTTCAGCCCGACCGCGCCGTTCTTCACGTCCTCTTCGAGCTGCTTCGCCGCCGCCTCGCCGAAGCCCGGCTCATCGATCTTGCGCAGGTCGACGTTCGCGAAGGCGACGAAGCGCTTCGGATGCCTGGTCCGCAGCGCGGCCAGCCCCTGCTGGAACGTCGTACCGCTGCCGCCGCTGAGGTTCACCATCACCTGCAGCCCGATGCGGTCCATGTCCGCCACCAGCTTGTCGACGTCGGTCACGGAGCGCTGGTGGTTGTGCACGTCGATGAACGGAAACTTTGCCTTCGTGCGCGGATGCTGCGGCACGACCAGGGTCGATTTCGGGTCGTACTCCTCGAACGACATCGTCGCCGGCGCCGGTTTGGTGTCCTGCGCGGCGAGGGTGGTGGCGAGGAGCAGTGTCAGGATCAGTCGTTTCATGCGTGTCTTTTCCCGCACCCTGAGCGAGCGCAGCGAGTCGAAGGGTCAACCAAGGCGCGGCGCTGCTGTGGATGATCTGGTTGAGCCGCGGCGCTTCGGCCGGAGCACACCCTGAGAGAGCTGGGCGACGTCGAAAGGTCGCGGGCGGGGCCGGCAGCCCTGTCCAGCCCTGTCGATGGCCGCCAGTCGCGCCGCGCCTTGGTTGACCCTTCGACTCGCTTCGCTCGCTCAGGGTGTTGGGGGACGAAAGCTAATGCACCATCACCGGCACCGAGGCGTACGTGTTCTCCCACGCCATCGAGAGCGTGCCTTTGTTGCCGCTGGCCGGCTTGAGGTCGATGGTGAACGTCTCGGTGGTGCTCTTGAGCGGGGTGACGGTCATCGCCACGCGGCCGAGGTCCTGCTTCTCGTCATAGCCACCGGTGCCCCAGAGGCCCTTCTGCTTGCTGACCACCAGGGTCCACTCTTTTTCGTTCGGGATGGTGAAGAGCAGGTACTCGCCGGCCGGCACGTGCAGGCTGCCGATCATCAGGTCGGTGTCGGTCTTGAGCGTGGTGGCCTGGTTGGCGCCGGTGCGCCAGAGCTTCCCGTACGGCACCAGCTCGCCCATGATCTTGCGGTCGCGCTTCGACGGCGCGCTGTAGTCGATGGTGATGTTCTTTCCCGCGATCGTCGCTTTGGCGGTGGTGGCGGGGGAAAGCGGCTTCTTCTTCTCTTCCGCGATCGCGATCGTCGCGACGAGGGAAAGGACTGCAAACACGAGGGTATTGCGCATGTGAGGCTCCTTTAAATAAGTCGAACCGAGAGTTGCCGCATGATCGCACGGTTCTTTTGCACGCACCGCGGGCGTTCACCGACGCGTTGCAGGATGAAACGAGATGTGACGTATGAGGGCGGCCGGGACGACGGGAGGCCTCCGGCGGCCGGGGCCATGGGCCCCGGACCCCATTGGTTGGCCCAGCCTCCGCGACACTCTGTCGCGAGATACGAGGCTGCGCGCGCGGAGGCTGGGCCAACCAACGGGTCCGGGCCTGCGGCCCGGCCGCCGGAGGCCTCCCGTCGTTCCCTGATTGCCTACGCCGGCTTGCCCCAGAAGTACCCCTGCCCGTAGGCGATCCCCAGCGAGCGGACCACGTCCAGCTCGCGCGCGGTTTCGATCCCCTCGGCGATGACTTTGCAGCCGAGGGTGTGGGCGATGCGCACGTAGCGGCGGAGGTGCTCGACGCGCGCGGGGTCCTGGTCGACGCCGATCACGCAGCGCTTGTCGATCTTCAGGATGTCGGGGGCCAGCAGGACCAGGCTCTCCAGGCAGCTGCTGCCGAAGCCGACGTCGTCGATGGCGATCAGCATGCCCGCCTTGCGCAGCGCCTGCACGGCCGGGACGAGATAGCTCGGGTCGCCGATGATCTGCTGTTCGCTGATCTCCAGGCAGAACGTCCCCGGCGGCAGCGGCTGCGGAAAGAGGGCGAGCAGGTGCTCGGCCGGAATCGAGAGCAGCGTCGTCGGAAAGATGTTCAGATGGAAACGGGCATACGGCGGAAGCGTCAGCGCCGCGGCGATCCCTCCGCGCAGACAGGCGTGGTCGACCAGCGTGAGGATGTTGCGCTCGGAGCAGAGGCGGAAGAAGTTGTCCGGCAGTTCTTCGGTCACGTGCGAATAGCGGCTGAGGAATTCGTAGCCGACCGGGCTTTCGTCGTCGAGACGGAAGATCGGCTGCTTGACCGTCACCAGGTGCTTCCCCCGCGTCAGGTTCGTGCACATGTCCGCCTGCGCGCGGAGGCGCTGCGCGGTGTCGTCGAAGTCGCTCGACTGGTACACCACGCGGTTCTTGCCGTCGTTCTTGGCCCGGGTGAGCAGCAGGTGCGCGCGGGTGAGGAGCTGGTCGACGGCCGGCATGTCGTCGGTCAGGAGCAGCGTGGCGATCGACGCGGTCAGCGTGACCGTCCTGCTGTTGTGCTGAATGATGGCCGTGGCGACCGTCAGGCGGATGCGCTCGGCCACGCGCGCTACTTCGGCGGGATCGGTGTCGGGGAGGATGAGCATGAACTCGTCGCCGCCCAGCCGGCCGACGTAATCGACCGTGCGCACGGAGGTGCGCAGGCGCCGGCCGATCTCCTTGAGCACGACGTCGCCGACGGCGTGACCATGGCTGTCGTTGACCTGCTTGAAGTCGTCGAGATCGACCACCAGCACAGCGGTGGCGTTGTTGCGGCGGGTGAGGTGCTGCACCTCGCGCGAGAGAGCCTGCTGCAGGCCGCGGCGGTTGAGCAGCTCGGTCAGCGGCTCGATGAGCGTCAGGCGCTCGAGGTCGCGGTTGGCGTTCTCCAGCTCCTTCTTCACCCGGGTCAGGTCGCGCACGCCGCGATGCCGCTCCACCGCGTAACGGATCGATCGCAGCAGCGAGTCGTGGTCGATGGCCCCTTTCAGCAGGTAGTCCTCCGCGCCGTGGTGCAGCGCGTCGGCGGCCAGGCTCTCGTCGCCGCGGCCGGTGAGGACGATCACCGGAATCTCGTTCACCGCCGCCTCGAGCCGGTTCAGCGCCTCGAGATCGGTGGCGTCGGGGAGGCCGAGGTCGAGGATCACCACGTCGATCTCCCCCTGCTGCACCAGCTCGAACGCCGCCGCAGCGGTGGTGACGTGCTGGATGGCGAATTGCGGCTCGCCCGATTGCTGGAGCAGCTCGCGCAGGGAAAACGCGGAGCGGAGGTCATCCTCGACGATCAGCAGGCGAAGGACACTCGAACCGAGGTGCGGAGTGGTCACAGCCATTCCGCACGGATACGCCCGCAAACGAGCGCGGAGAGTGACGGGCGTCACATTCGGGAGAGAAGGAGAGAAATCCGTCGTGCGGTTCATCGGTTCCTCGGGTTCCTCGGTTCCTCGGCTCGCCATTCCGAGGAACTCCGAGGAACCGAGGAACCGCCTCTTGTGATACCAAAGGCGCATGCGCACCGCCCGCGTTCTCGCCACGCTCCTCATCCTCCACCTCGCGCACGCCTCGCTCGCCCAGCAGCCGGCGAAGCGCCCCATCGCTGATACGGACATTTTCCGCTTCGTCTGGGTGGCCGATCCGCGGCCGTCGCCGGACGGGACGCGCGTGGCGTTCACCCGCGTGACCGTCAACGAGAAAGGGGAGGGCTACGACACCGCCCTCTGGATCGTGCCGGCCGACGGCAGCGCGCCGCCCGCGCGCCTGACCGTCGGCACGCGCGACTCGCAGCCCCGCTGGTCGCCGGACGGTCGGCGTATCGCGTTCCTCCGCGCCCCGCTGCGCGACGGCAAGCCGGAGCCGGCGCAGATTCACATCCTCTCCCTTTCGGGCGGGGAAGCCTGGCGGCTCACCGACGTCCCGCGCGGCGCCTCGGCCGCGGTCTGGTCGCCCGACGGAAAGCGGATCGCCTTCACCAGCAGTGCGACCGCAAAAGACGTGGCCCGGCAGCGGCGCGAAAAAGCCGCGCGCAGGACCGCGCAGGACACCGACCTGCCGCGTTCCGCCGAAACGGCAGCCAAACCTCCTGCCGCGGTTCCCGATGAAAGCGAGCGTGAAAGCGACGTCCGCACCGTCACCCGCGCCGTCTATCGCCGCGACAACCAGGGTTATCTCGATCCCGAGCACCGCTCGCACATCTGGGTCGTCGATGTGCCGGAGTTGGCGGAGCAGCCGGTGGTCGCGCGGCAGCTCACCGACGGGAAATACGAGGAGGAAGATCCGCTCTGGTCGCGTGACGGCGCGCGGATCTACTACACCTCCACGCGCATCGACGAGCCGTACTACGAGCTGCCGCAGAGCGATATCTACGCGGTGCCGGCAAACGGCGGCGAGCCGGAGAAGGTCGCCGCCCTCGACTTTGAGATCGGCCAGACCGCGCTCTCGCCGGACGGGCGGATGCTCGCCTTCGTGGCCGAGGTCTCGCGGCCGGTGCGCTCGTACGTCCAGCCCGACCTCTGGGTGCTCGAGCTCACGCGCGGGGCGACGCCGAAGAACCTCACCGCCGATTTCGACTCCGACGTCGGTGCCGGTATTGGCGGCGACCAGCGCGCCCCGCGCGGCAACACCGGCCCACGGGTGGTCTGGAGCGACGACGGCAAGTCGCTGGTCGCGCTGGTCGCACGCGAAGGGCGCTCGAA
Source organism: Thermoanaerobaculia bacterium (assembly GCA_036398925.1). GTDB lineage: Bacteria > Acidobacteriota > Thermoanaerobaculia > Gp7-AA8 > Gp7-AA8 > DASWOB01. Next base: position 46,398 of record DASWOB010000007.1, on the reverse strand, counting down.
TCTGGCGCGTTTTCCCGTTGCCGGCGGTGCACCGGTGGAGCTCACCTCAGGCGATCAGGCCGTCCTCACGTACGGCGCCGCACGCACCGGCGCTCCGATCGCGCTGATCATCTCCACCCCGACGGTGATCGGCGATCTCTGGATGCTCGACGCCGGCGCTGCAAAGCCGCGGCGCCTCACCTCGTTCAACGACACGCTCTTCGCGCAGCTCCGCATCACGCCGCCGGAGGAGATCTGGTACACGAGCTTCGACGGCAAGCGCGTACACGCGTGGGTGCAGCGTCCGCCCGACTTTGACCCGTCGAAGAAATACCCGCTGATCCTCAACATCCACGGCGGGCCGCACTCCGCGTGGGGCTTCATCTTCACGCACGAGTTCCAGTGGATGGCGGCGCGCGGCTACGTCGTGCTCTATCCGAACCCGCGCGGCTCGTCGACCTACGGGCAGGAGTTCGGGAACATCATTCAGTACCGCTATCCCGGCGACGATCACCGCGATCTGATGGCGGGTGTCGACGAGGTGATTCGCCGCGGCTGGGCCGACCCGCAGCGCCTCGGCGTGACCGGCGGCTCGGGCGGCGGGCTGCTCACGAACTGGGCGGTCACGCAGACCAACCGCTTCCGCGCCGCCGTCTCCCAGCGCGACATCGCCGACTGGAGCGCGTGGTGGTACACGGCCGACTTCACCCTCTTCCAGCCGAGCTGGTTCCGCAAAGCGCCATTCGAAGATCCGGCCGACTTTGCGCAGCGCTCACCGATCACGCACGTCGAGAAGATCCGCACGCCGATCATGTTCATCCTCGGCGAGGCCGACCACCGCACGCCGGCCGCGGCCGGCGGCGAGACGCTCTTCCGCGCCCTCAAGTACCTCCGCCGTCCGACAGCCATGGTGCGCTTCCCCGGCGAGTCGCACGAGCTCTCCCGCAGCGGCCAGCCGTGGCACCGCGTCGAGCGCCTCCGCTCGATCGTCGGCTGGATGGACAAGTACATCCTCGGCAAGGACGTCGAGCAGTTCCGCGACGTGACCGGGCAGGACGTCGGGGTGCCGGTGCAATAAGGATTTGTTCTGGTGGTGGGAGGCAACAGAATGAATCGACTCGAGCTCGGGCTGGACACCTTCGGCGACGTGACCGCCGGCCCCGACGGCAAGCTCCTCGGCCAGCCGGAGGTGATCCGCAACCTCATCGCGGAAGGTGTCCTCGCCGATCAGGTGGGCGTCGACGTCTTCGGCGTCGGCGAGCATCACCGTCCCGATTTCGCCGTCTCGTCGCCGGAGACCGTACTGGCGGCGATCGCCGCGCGGACGGAGCGGATCAAGCTCACGTCAGCAGTGACGGTGCTCAGCTCCGACGATCCGATCCGCGTCTATCAACGCTTCGCCACCGTCGACGCAATCTCGAACGGCCGCGCGGAGGTGAGCCTCGGCCGCGGCTCGTTCACGGAGTCGTTCCCGCTGTTCGGCTTCGACCTGGCCGATTACGACCGGCTGTTCGAAGAGAAGCTGGAGCGCTTCGCCGCCGTCCGCGCCGGCCGCGGCGGACAGAAGGTCTATCCGACCACGAATCACGCCGAGGGGATGCCGACCTGGATCGCCGTCGGCGGCACGCCGCAGTCGGTCGTGCGCGCGGCCAGCTACGGCTTCCACCTCGCGCTGGCCATCATTGGCGGCGAGCCGGCGCGCTTCGCCCCGTTCGTGGCGCTCTTCCACGGAGCGCTGCAGAAACACGGCTTCGACCGCCGCCGGATCGCCATCCACTCGCCCGGCTACATCGCCCGGACGGACGAAGAGGCAAAAGAACAACTCTGGCCGCACTACCGCCAGCTCATCGGCCGGATCGGCCGCGAACGCGGGTGGCCGCCGCCCACCCGCGCGCAGTTCGAAGCCGAGACGACCGACGGCTCGCTTTACGTCGGCTCCCCGGAGACCGTCGCGCGAAGGATCGCCGAGACCATCCGGACGTTGGGCGCCGATCGCTTCGACCTCAAATACGCGAGTGGCCCCATGCCGCACGAATCGTTGATGTCGTCGATCGAGTTGTACGGGACGGTGGTGAAACCGCGGGTGCTGGAGTTGCTGGAAGCGGAGTGATATGGACTGCGGCGGCCCCTCGCCACCGCTGTTTCACACGCTGCGGAGCGGCGCGCGGCTCCGCCGCGTGTCAAAGAGCGGCGGCGCTGCCGCCGCAGTCCATATCCCACCACCCCGCCCTTTGGGTTCTAAGATGCCGCGATGCAGCAGCTCCGCGCTCTCATCGCCGTCGTCGTCCTCTGCGTATCGCTGCTCTCCTGCGCAACCGCAAATGAGGCGCGCTTTCACCAGCTCCAAACCCTCAACACCGACCTCCTCGCCTCATCGAGCGCCACCGCCACCCTCGAACGCTGGTGCCGCGAGCACGACATGGCCACCCCGCCCACGATCGTCGCCCAACGCGTCCACGCGGTGCAGAAGCCGCCCACCGCGCAGCAACTCACCCGCCTGAAGGTGCAGGACGCGAGTGCCGTCAAATACCGGCGTGTCCAGCTGCGCTGCGGCCCGCACGTCCTCTCCGAAGCCGACAACTGGTACGTCCCCGCGCGTCTCACCACCGAGATGAACCAGCAGCTCGACACCACCGACACCCCCTTCGGCAAAGTAGTCCGCCCGCTGTCGCCATATCGCCGCACCATCGAGTCGAAGCTGCTCTGGTCGCCGAGCACCACACGCACAATCCCCAAAGAAGTGATGGTCCACACCGCCATCCTGTACACGCCCGACCACCAGCCCTTCTCCGAAGTCGTCGAAACCTACCAGGCGGAGCTCTTCCACTTCCGGTAAAACGGGGAGCGGGCGTCCCGCCGCACTCCGGATCACACCGCCAGGAAGATGGTCCGCACGCTCAGCAGGATCACCACCACCCCGACCGCGATCATCAGCGGCCTGGCCGGGATGCGGCCGGTCAGTCTCGCCGCCAGTGGCGCGGCGATCGCTCCTCCCAGTGCCAGCCCCACGATCGGCATCCAGCCGCTGACGCCGATCGTCAGCAGGAGAGTGGCCGATGCTGCGACGGTGACGAAGAACTCGGCAAAGGCGACGGAGCCGATGGTCGTGCGGGGAGGGTTGCCGCGCGCGAGCAGCGTGCCGACGACGATGGGGCCCCAGCCGCCGCCGCCGATCGAGTCGCAGAAGCCGCCGGCGAATCCGAGGGGGACGATGTGCGCGTGCGATTCGCCCTCGCGGCGCGGGCGGAATGCTTTCACCAGGATGACCGCGCCCATGATCACCAGGTAGGCGGCCATGAACGGCTTGATCACCTCGCCCGGAACGGCAGTGAGGATGTACGCCCCGAGGATAGCCCCGACTACACCGGGGAGGACCAGCTTGCGGGCGAAGGTCCAGACCACGTTGCCGACCCGCCAGTGGCTGAAGGCGGAAAAGCCGGTGGCCACCACTTCGGCGGTGTGCACGCTGGCGCTGGCGGCGGCGGGGGAGACGCCGAAGGAGAGCAGCAGCGTCGTGGCGGTGACGCCGTAGCCCATGCTCAGCATGCCGTCGATCATCTGCGCCAGGAAGCCGGCCACGGTGTAGAGCGCCAGCTCCAGCAGCAGTTCTTCGCTCATCGGTGCGGCTGCATGTAGTTGCGGTCGATGTAATCCATCTCGTCGTAGGTCGTGGCCAGGGCCAGACGCGATTCGAAGAGCAGGTAGACGCTGGCGGCGAAGAGCAGCCCCGCGCCGACGAAGCCAAGGGTCAGCGGCAGCCAGGCCACACCGGCGTGCAGCAGCGACACCACGCCGACGCAGACGCTGGTGGCGATGAAGAAGGTGATGCCGAAGTAGAGCCGCGACATCGCCTTCTGCAGCAGGCGCGCGCGGCGGATGTTGATCTCGAGCTGGCTGCGGAGGTGCTTCCGCTTGGCGGTGGTCAGCTCGTCGATGTCTTCGCCGAGCGTCTCCAGCTCCGCGGCGCGTTCGCGCACGCGGTCGATGCAGCGGATCGAACGGCTGGAGGTGGTCATGATCAGCGATCCCGAGGCGAGGATCAGCACCGCCGGCGTGATCATCGCCGAGAGCACGTCGAGCGCGGTGGCCAGGTCGCCGGTCGGGATGACGTCAGGAAACATCGGCGAACGCTTGCCGGGTCAGGTTCTCGTGTCCGGTCTCGGTGACGACTACGTCGTCCTCGATGCGGATGCCGCCGAACTTACGGAAGGAGTCAACGCGATCCCAGTCGAGATACTTCGCATTCTCCCCCTTCTTCAGATCGCCGAGGAGCGACTCGATGAAGTAGAAGCCCGGCTCGATGGTGAAGACCCAGCCGGGATCGACGATGCGGGTCAGGCGCAGCCACGGATGCCCGGCCGGCTTCGGAATGAGCTTGCCGCTGCGGTCGGCCGAGAAGCCGGCCGGGTCGTGCACCTGCAGGCCGAGCAGATGGCCGACGCCATGCGGCATGAAGGTGTTGCTGATGCCGGTTTCGACGAGCGCGTCGGCGCTGATGTCGCGGGCGAACTTGAACTGCAGCAGCAGCTCCGCGACGTTGCGGTGCGCGGCCATGTGGATGTCGGGGTAGTTGACGCCCGGCCGCACCATGTCGCAGAGCGCGAGCTGGCGGCTGTTCATCGCGTCGATCAGCTCCTGGAACTCGTTCTTCTCGCGCGACCAGGTGCGGGTGATGTCGCAGGCGTAGCCGTGAAAGCTCGCGCCGGCGTCGATGAGGAACGAGTAGCGGAGCTGCTCTTCGATCTCCGCGCGGTCGTGGTAGTAGTAGTGGAGCGTCGAGCAGTTGTGGTTCAGCGCGATGATGTTGCCGTACGGGATCTCTTCGTCCGTGTGCATCGTGGCCATGAGATAGGCGAAGTGGATCTCGTACTCGGAGCGTCCCGCCTTGAAGGCATTCGCCGCCGCCATGTGCCCCCGCACGCCGAGCTTGTTCGCCTCGCGGATGCACTCGATCTCGTATTCGGTCTTTTTGGCGCGGTCGAAGTCGAGTGAATGAATGACCGCCTCCGGGTTCGGGGTGAGGTCGCCCCATTCGGCGAAGCGCTCGTCCCACTCGCCGAGGAAGGCGATGCGGCCCTTCGGCATGTACTGCTTCGCGTCGTCGGCGTTCGCGATCGCGATGACCTCGAACTTTTCGATCCACGAATCCGTCGGCATGGTGGCCGTCTTGTGCCAGTAATCGATCGGCGTCCAGTAGAGGACCTTCGGCTTGAGGCCGGGGGTGTAGATGACGAAGCAGTTGGGGTTGTCGGTCACCGGCACCCACAGCTTGAACTGCGGGTTGACCTTGAACGGATACGGCATGTCATCGGCGAACTGGTAATGCAGCGCGCCGCCGAAGACCACCGCGTGATCGAAGTTGTTGGTCTGCAGCGCGAGGTCGTAGCGCAGCTTCACGACGGTCACATGGGCGGTGTACAGGGTGTGCAGTTGGGCGTCCATGGCGGGGGGAGGATATACCACCGGTTCCTCGGTTCCTTGGGGTTCCTCGGTGGCGGAACGATGAACGAGGAAGGATGAACGATGAACAGGTGCTTGCCACGCCCCGTTCATCGTTCATCCTTCCGCGTTCATCGTTCCGCCACCCGAGGAACCGAGGAACCGAGGAACCGCAGTCCTTACAACTCCACCTGCCTCACCTCGATCGAGCCGAACTCCAGATGCGGGGAGTCGCGGCAGCGCTGGATGGCGTGTTCGTACGAGTCGGCTTCGATGACCATGAATCCGCCGATCACTTCGCGCGCTTCGGCGAAGGGGCCGTCGGTGATCGAGAGGCCGCCTTCCTTTTTGACGACCACGCGTCCCTCGTTATCGCGGAGTTTCTGGCCGGAGCCACCCATGGTGATCATCCACTGCTGGTAACGCTCGATGCACGAATGGATCTCCGCCTCGGTCCAGTGCGGGGGGAACTGACCGTTGTCGCGGAGCATGAGGACGAATTGCGGCATGTTGCTGTTTCTCCTTTCCCTTGCTTCGGAAGTGAGACGAACGAAGTGGCCGCGAATCGACAACGCTTTCAGAAAAGAGCAGAAAAAACAAAGCGCGCCGACCGCATTTGCGATTATCGGCGCGCCTCAGATTCGCCAGCGCTCCCTGATGCTCCAGGGCTGTTCGTTGCTTTTTCAAATCGGATGCCAAGGTTGGTCATCCCCCAAAACACCCTGAGCGAGCGTAGCGAGTCGAAGGGTGTTGGATGCGGGGGGCTACTCCCGCCAGCCGTCCATGTGCTCCCGGACCTGATCGATCGACAGCAGCCGCTCGTCGCCGCGGGCGTTGCGGAAGACGGCGTGATACCACCCTTTCACGGCGACCGGCGTGAGCAGCTCGCGGCCGAGCTGCAGCCGGCGGCCGCTGGCCAGCTTGAGGAAGACCTTCTCGTACTCCGATCGTGTGAGCCGCGGCGCCGCGGCAGCGGCCGGCTTTTCCCGGCGTTCCACTCGGTCGCGACGCTCGACGCGCGGCGGCAGCGCGATGCGCTCGCGGCGGTCGAGCGGCTCGCCGCGCCACGGCGGCGCCAGTTTTTCCTCGACGTCGCGCGCGCGGCGATGCGGCCCCGCTTCCATCAAACCGGCGTAGTTCTGCAGTTCCGGCAGGGAGGAGCCCCAGCGCACCGCGCGGCCGACGTCGTCGTAGCCGGGCGGGCGATCGTCGAGGTCGAGCAGCGACGGCATCTCGCCGCGCAACACCGCGAAGAGCAGGCGCTCGCTGAAGGAGTCGGACCAGCGGCCGATCGGCTCGTGGAAGCACTCCGCGATCTCCAGCGCGACCTCGCGCAGGGAAAGCGTGCGGCCGTCGTTCGTCGGCCACTGTCGCTCGTCGATCGAGCCGGTGAACGGGTTCCGCGGAAAGTGAAAGTCGCGCAGGATCCAGCCGTTGCGCGTGGCGTGCTTGCCGGGGTTCACGTCAGCGATGGTGGGGATCTTCCGCGCGGCCAGCTCGTCGACGCGGTACGACGGCCAGGAGATGACCTCGCGCACGATCCCAACGATCAGCGCCGTGGTCGCGGCCATCAGCCCCGGGTCGGGCGTAAAGTCGAGCGTGATCTCGATCCGGTCGCGCCGCGGCCGGACGCCGATGCCGGTGGAGCGGCGGTTCGCACCGGTGATCAGCACCGGCACCGCCAGCAGGTGGATCAGCAGCAGGGCGAGCTTCTGGATGGTGCGATCGCGGTTGCGCTGGTCACGCGGCAGCTCGAACGAGATATTGAAATGACAGGAGAAGGCCCGCAGCTCGACCCTCTTTCCGGAGCGCTTTTCCCACCGGTCGAAGTGATCGCGCACGAAGCCGATCTGCTCCCAGACGCTCCGCACCACCCGCCCCGTACACTGCGGCGCGATCTCGATCACCGGCGTGACCACCTCGACCACGCCACCATCAAAGTAGACCGCGCCGCCGGTCGGCAATTGCGACGACTTCGACGTGCGCGCCAGCATCGGCCGGTCGATGAAGCCTGCCGGCGTCTTCCAGTACTCCTCCGGCACCACCAGCTCGCCATCGACGATGGTCTGGAACTCGGCCTCGAGGCCGATCACCGGCAACGCAAGCTCATTGCGATAGGGAAAACGAAGTGGGTCTTGTGACATACGTTCGGACTGCGAGCGGGCGGAGCAAGGATCGGGCCGTTGACACGAATCGACTTCACCAACAGATCGGGGAACGACGGGGGGCCTCCGGCGGCCGGGGCCATCGGCCCCGGACCCCGCTGGTTGGCCCAGCCTCCGCGACACAGCCTCATGTCTCGCGACGGAGTGTCGCGGAGGCTCGGCCAACCAACGGGTCCGGGCCCGCGGCCCGGCCGCCGGAGGCCCCCCGTCGTTCCCTCATCCGTGGGCGCAGATCGACGTGGCCATCCGCTCGGCCGCTTCCGGCACCAGCTCGAGAAACAGCGACGGCTCGGTCATCTCCAGCTCCATCAACTGAAAGTGCCCGTCCACCACCACCCCGTCCACCCGCGCGTAGAGCCACGGCTCTTCCACGGCCGCGAGCACCCGCGCTGCTGCATCGATCAACGCCGCGTCCGGTTGGGTGACGACCGCCGAGCCGCCGAAGTCGTTCTGGACGCGAAAGTCTCCCGGCTTCGGACGCTTGAGCACGGCGTGGCTGAAATGGCCGCCGAGGAAGATCAGCGACCATTCGCCTTCGTCGGTGATCGCGTCGATGAACGGCTGGACCAGCACGTCCGACTCCGCGACCAGTTCCGCGAACGCCTCCGCGTCCGGCGCGACGAGCGTGCGGAAGGCAGTCGCGGAGATCGCCGGTTTCGCGACGAAGCGCGGCCAGGGAAGTGCCGCCGGGTCGAACGACGAGCCGCGCGGCACGAGCTCCGTCGGCACGATCTCCACACCGCGAGCGGCGAGGTCGAGGAGATAGCGCTTGTGCGTGTTGCGCCGCAGGAGGGCGGGCGGATTCCAGAGCGGCGAGCGATCGCTCTCGCGTGCATCGATCCAGCGCCCGAACTCCTCCGCTCTCCGGTGGTAGTCCCACGTCGAGCGGACCACCAGCGCATCGAACTCCGTCCAGCGAACGCCCGGGTCATCCCACACCACCGCCCGCGCGTCGGCTCCGCGCGCCTGCAAAGCCTCGCCGAGGAGCCGATCGCCATCGGAAAGTTGCGGCAATCCCGACCAGGTGATGAGGCCGATCAGCATCCGCACTTGACGGTCGCGTTGAGACTACCGTGCTCCTGCCCGGTGGCCACCGGCAGGCCGTCGCGCTGCCACCAGTCGAAGCCGCCGATCATCTCTTTGACCTTGAAGCCGAGGGCGGAGAGCTTGATGGCCGCCTTCGTCGAGGCGTTGCAGCCGATGCCGTCGCAGTAGGTCACGATGACGGAGTCCTTCGCCATCCACGACGTCGCTTCGGCGCTGATGGTGCGGTGGGGGAGGTTGTGCGCTCCCGGGACGTGCCCCTTCGCGTAGAGCTCCGGGATGCGCGCGTCGACGACGATCACGCCCGGCACCCCGGCCATGAGGTCGTGCGAGACGTCGGCGGCGTCGGCCTCGAAGACCATGCGCGCGGTGAAGTGCTGCAGCGCGCGGTGCGGATCGGCGGCGGCGAACTGGCGGACGAGCGATTCGGTCTCGGTCATGGTTGTCATGATCGTAAGTGTGGGGGGATAGTGGTCTCCATCGCGTGCCGCTTTGGGCCATAGAATGGGACCACTATGCCGCGCACCAAACGCGAGGGAGTCGTGCTCGACCATCTCGAAGAGCCGCGGGCGGGCGGCGTCCCGCGCTACCGCGCCGTCTACGAACGCTTCCGCGACGCGATCCTCTCCGGCGCGTTGAAGGCCGGCACCGCACTGCCGTCCACCCGCACCATTTCCGTGGAGACGAGCGTCTCCCGCAAGACAGCGGAAGCGGCGTACGCGCAGCTCGAGAGCGAAGGCTACGTCGTGCGGCGGGCCGGCTCCGGCACGTTCGTGGCCGACGTGCAACTGCCGCCGCGCTCACGTCGCGTGCAGGTGACCGGACGGCGGACGCTCTCCGCGCGTGGACGCGCCTCGGTCGCGGCGATGTCGTGCGTCGAGCCGAGCGTCGTGCGCCCCTTCGCCGCGGGACTGCCGGCGCTCGAAGCCTTTCCGTTCGAGACGTGGCAGCGGCTGATCGCGCGGCACGCCCGGCAACTGGATGCGCGCGCGCTGGTCTACGGCGACCCGGCCGGGGCGCTGGCGCTGCGTGAGGCGATCGCGGCCTACCTGGCCGGCTCGCGCGGCGTGCGCTGCGATCCGTCGCAGGTGATCGTCGTCAGCAGCTCGCAGCAGGGGATCGACCTTGTGACCCGGCTCTTTCTCGATCCCGGCGACGCGGCGTGGCTCGAAGAGCCGGGCTATTACGGCGCGCGGGCCGCGCTCACCTCCGCCGGCGCGCGCATCATTCCGGTGCCGGTGGACGACGAGGGGCTCGACGTTGCGCGAGGCGTGGAGCTCGCGCCCGACGCCCGGGTGGCGTACGTGACGCCGTCCAATCAGTATCCCCTCGGCAGCACGATGTCGCTGGAGCGGCGTCTGGCTCTCCTCGACTGGGCCCGCCGGGCCGGCGCGTGGATCATCGAGGACGATTACGACAGCGAGTTCCGTTACGACGGCCGCCCGGTCGCGTCGATCCAGGGGCTCGATCCCGCCGGGCGGGTCTTCTACATCGGGACGTTCACCAAGACGCTCTACCCGTCGCTGCGCCTCGGCTACATCGTCGCGCCGCCCGACCTCGCGCCGCGCCTGGTCATCGCCCGGACCCAGATCGACGGCCATCCCGCGACCTTCATGCAGCGCGTGGTGGCCGACTTTATGAACGAAGGGCATTTCGGAGCGCACGTCCGGCGTATGCGCGCGCTCTACCAGGCCCGCCGCGACGCCTTCGTCGAAGCGGTGGACCACTACCTCGGCGCGCCGATCGCGAACGCCGACGCCGGCATGCGCGCGACGGTCTTCCTCCGGCGCAACGACGTGGAGGTCTCGTCGCGTGCCGCCCAGGCGGGCATCGAAGCACCCGCGTTGTCGCGGTATTACGTGGGGGAGGAGAAGCGGAACGGCCTGGTGCTCGGGTATGCCGGGCTGTCGCCCGCGGCGATTCGCAAGGCGATGGCGGGATTGGCTTCCTTGAGTTTATCCCGACCGTAGGTCCCCAGTTTATCCCGACCGTAGGGAGGGATCTTTGGTGCCATCGCGTCACTGCAACGCGATGGCACCAAAGATCCCTCCCTACGGTCGGGATAAACTTAGTAAACGGAGGCTACCGCCGCGTCGGCCGCACGATCTTGAACTCCACCGTCAGCTCGTGCACGACTTCCTTCGCCTCGCCGTGCTCGATGAACGGGGTGAAGCGCCACTGCCGGATCTTCTTGTGCGCCTCGTCCTCGAACATCTTCACGGCCGGCGGGCGGAGCGTCGTCACCTCGCGTACGCGGCCGTCGCGTCCGATGACGTAGCGCACCACCAGAGAGTCTTCCCAGCCGCGCGTGCGCGCGTGCTCAGGGTAGGCCGGAAAATCCTGATAGATGGCCTGCACCGGCAACGGATCGTCGCGCTCGATCACCACCACGTCGCGTTGCGGCGGCGGCTCCGGCTCGGCCGGGATGACGCTGGCAATCGTCCCGCCGATGATGCCGCCTTCCACTCCGCTCATGTCGCTGACCGCCACCGCGTCGTTGTCCGGCCCGACCACCTGCACGACCGGCGGCTGTTCCTGCAGGACGACCGGAACCATATCGGGGATGATCGTCGGCGCGAGGTTGCGCAACTGCGGCGGAACGGCGACCGGTGCCACCGGAGCGGCCGATCGGATCACGGGCGGAGGCGGGGGAGGCGGAGGCGGGGGCGTCGGCTCGACCAGGTTGTACGTCGCGAACAGCTTGGGCGATTGCGACGGAAAGTCGATCGTCCAGATCTGCCCGGTGAGCAGCGCGCCAACGACCAGGCCGTGAGCGCCAACAGAGAACGGAAGCGACTCGTAAAAGACCTTCCGGCTCCGCCGGCCGGCGATTTCCGGAACGACGGTCTCGAACATAGTTTTTGCCTGCGAGTGAGTCGAGAGTAGCAGTGCCGGCCGCAACTCTTCTGTTGCAAGCGTGTGAACGTTCGCCCAACGTCATGCTGAGCGAAGCCGAAGCATCAACCAAGGCGCGGCGCTGCTGTCCGCACCAGGCGCTGCGCACGATGCCGTCACCCGCGCCGCGCCTTGGTTGACCCTTCGACTCGCTGCGCTCGCTCAGGGTGTCCGAGGGGGCGTCAGCGTCTCCGCCACCGTCGCCAGCTGTTCCGCGATCTCCGCGTTCGACGCCTGCGGCGCGGAGGCGGTATCGAAGCGCACGAGCACCGGGTCGTAGATGCCGCGCTGAAAAAGCGCGGCGCGCACGGTGATGAAACGGGAGCGGAGGTCCTCCGGCAGGTTGCGCTGCGCCGAGCCGCCGCCGCTGCTGGCGGGGGCGTCACCGCCGGCGTTGCGCAGCTCGTCGGCGACGGCGGTAGCCATCGACTTCAGCTGCTCGAAGGGAATGGCGATCGGCACCTGCTCGTCATCGTGATTGCTCAACTCTTCCTCCGGATGCCCAGTTTCTCGTAGAGCGCGGTGTCGCCCGGCCCGACGCGGATGAACGTGGTGACGCGGCGCGCCGCGAGCTCTTCCTCGCTGAAGCGGTCGGCAAGTTCGAGGCCCGCGTACGACAGGTCGTCCTCGACCCCGACGATATCGTAGCCCGCCCACACCGCGAAGCCTCGCTCCTCGGTGGGACCGAGCGATCCGAGGGGCGGAAGTTTGCGGATGTAGCGAGCCATTCCGGACGATCATAGATCGCCATTCGCGGCGATCATAGATCGATGCTCCAGCTGGTCATTCTGGTCGGCCTGCAGGCCTCCGGGAAATCGACGTACTACCGCGAGAAGCTCGCGGCCACGCACGTCCACGTCTCGAAGGACCTGATGCCGAACACGCGGCACCGCGATGCGAAACAGCTCGCGCTCATCGAAGCGGCTCTGGCGGAACGGAAGCCGGTGGCGGTGGACAACACCAACCCCACCCCGACCGAGCGCGCGCCGCTCATCGCCCTCGGGAAGCATTACGGCGCGCGGGTGGTGGCCTGCTACTTTGAAACGAACGTCAAGGACTCGGTCGTCCGCAACCGCGGGCGCGAGGGGAAGGCACGCGTCCCCGACGTGGCGATCTTCACCACCGCGAAGAAGCTCGTCCCGCCGACCTTCGCCGAAGGCTTCGATGAAGTGCACGTGATCGCGTCGCCGCCGGTAAACTAACCTAAGCAGAATGCTCTCACTGCACCAACAGATCGGGGAACGACGGGAGGCCTCCGGCGGCCGGGGCCATCGGCCCCGGACCCCATTGGTTGGCCCAGCCTCCGCGACACAGCCTCGTTATCTCGCGACAGAGTGTCGCGGAGGCTGGGCCAACCAACGGGTCCGGGCCCGTGGCCCGGCCGCCGGCGGCCCCCCGTCGTCTCCTCATCCGTTGTCGCGAGAGCTGGTTCTGTTCGGCATCGCCGTTGCTCTCCAGGCGGTGTGATGGCAGGCGCACGGCAGCTGCTCAAGAAAGTCTTCCCGCCGATGCTGGCCACCCTCGCGGAGGGCTCGCCGCGCGATGAGCAGAACTGGACATACGAGCTGAAATACGACGGCTTCCGGGTCGTCGCCGCGGTCGTGAACGGCGATGTGGCCATGCTGAGCCGCAACGAGCTCGATCTCGCGCCGCGCTTCCCGCAGTCGTTCGCCGCGCTGAAGAAGATCAAGGCGAAGGAGCTGGTGGTCGACGGCGAGATCGTGGTGCTCGACGAGAAAGGGGCGCCGCGCTTTCAGCTCCTCCAGCAGGGGGGCAAGGAGCTCTTCGTCCTCTTCGACATCCTCTGGTTCAACGGCGAGGATCTGCGCAAGCGTCCGTACAGCGAGCGCCGCCAGCTGCTCGAGACGCTCTGCGCCAAAACGCCGCCCGGCATCGTGCTCTCGCAGGTGGTCGACATGCCGCGCGACAAAGCGCTCGCCCACGCCGCGAAGAACGGCTGGGAAGGATTGATCGCCAAGCGCAACACCTCCACCTACGAGCCGCGCCGCTCCAAGGAGTGGCTGAAGATCAAAGCGCAGCAGCAGCAGGAGCTGGCGATCGTCGGTTTCCAGCTCAGCACCGCCACCGACCGCGACATCGGCTCGTTGCACCTCGGCTATTTCGATGATGAAGGCCAGCTGCGCTACGCCGGCAAAGTGGGGACGGGGTTCTCCTCCAAACTGCGCGGCTGGTTCCGCACCGAACTGCAGAAAGACGTGGTCGAAAAAGCGCCGGTGGCCGGCGCGCCGCGGATGAAGAACGCCATCTGGGTCAAGCCACGGCTCGTCGCGCAGGTGTCGTTCACCGAATGGACCGCCGACAACCGGCTGCGGCATCCGTCGTTTCTCGGCTTACGCGAGGACAAGAGCGTGAAAGACGTGGTGCGCGAGAAGCCTCTCAAAGGGCCGGCCCCGAAAGGGCCGAGGGCCGAGGGCCGAGGGCCGAGGGGAAAACCGGCCACCTCTCCGCCGGCGTCGACGGCTTCCCCTCGGCCCTCGGCCCTCGGCCCTCGGCCCTCTAAGAAAAGTCCTCGGCCCTCCGGAAAGGTCACGCTCTCGAATCCTGACCGGCTGCTATATCCGCGCGACGGCATCACCAAACAGCACATCGCCGACTACTACGACGCCGTCGCGAAGCCGATGCTGAACGCGCTCAAAGGGCGGCCGCTCACGCTCGAGCACTGGAACCAGGGTATCGACAAGCCCTCCTGGTTCCACCAGAACCTCGGCAGTGAAGCGCCCGACTGGCTGACGGTCGTCGAGACGCCGACCCGTTTCGCCAGCCGCAAGACCGTGCGCCACCTCGTGGCCGACAGCCCCGAGTCGCTGCGCTGGCTGGCGCAGATGTCGGTGCTGACGACGCACATGTGGTCCGCACGCAGCGACAAACTCGAGAGCCCCGACTGGATCCTCTTCGATCTCGATCCGGCCAAAGGGAAAGGAATCGAGCAGGCCATCGAAGCGGCCTTCGTCATGCGCCGCCTGCTCGAAGAGCTCGAGCTGCCGAGCGTCCCCAAGACCTCCGGCAAGCGCGGCATCCACATCCTCGTCCCGCTCAAACGCGGCTACACCCACGAAGAGGTGGCCGATTTCGCGTGCTCCCTCGCCGCCGCCGTCTCCGCGAAAGTCCCGTTCCTCACCGTCGAGCGCAGCATCGCCAAACGCCGCGGCCGCCTCTACCTCGACTGCATGCAGAACGGCTACGGCAAGACCGTCGTCGCCCCTTACTCCCCCCGCGCCATCGACGGCGCCCCCGTCTCCGCCCCGCTCAAGTGGAGCGAAGTGACCAGGAACCTCGACCCGCTGAAGTACACCATCCGCACGATGCCGGACCGGCTGGCGAAGGTGGGGGATCTGTTCGCGGATGTGCTGAAGGGCGGGGTGAAGTTGCCGAAGATTGGGTAGGGGGGCAGCTGCTCAGCTGCTCAGCTGCTGAGCTTTTCAGCAACGGCATCGTTCAGGATGACAGCGGGGGTTGAGAGATCTCAACACACTTCTCCCGGCTCAACAGCTCAATCGCTCAATCGCCTCGCTCCGACCCCTGAACAGCTGAGCAGCTGAACCGCTGAAAAGCCGAACAGCTGAACAGCCGCGTCCCGAACCGCTATGCTCCCCCCGTGAATCCCCCCCGCCCTGTCGCCCTCATCACCGGCGCGTCGTCCGGCATCGGCGCAGCGCTGGCGCGCGAGCTGGCGAAGCGCGGCTGGTCGCTGGCTCTCCTCGCGCGGCGCGTGGAACTGCTCGAGGCGCTCGCCGCCGAGCTGCCGCACTCCATCGCCATCCCCTGCGACGTCGCGGATCGAAACGCGGTGCAGAGCGCGGTCCGCCGCGCGCAGGAGGAGCTGGGGCCGATCGATCTCGCTGTCGCGAACGCCGGGATGTCGATCCCGAATCACGCCACGAAGTTCAAGTGCGCGGAGGCGGAGCAGACCATCCGGGTGAACCTGATGGGGATGATCTACCTCTTCGACGCGGTGATTCCGTCGATGGTGGAGCGGCGGCGGGGGCAGTTCGCGGGCGTTGCTTCGGTGGCCGGACTGCGCGGTCTTCCGACGGCGGGGCCGTACTCGGCGTCGAAGGCGGCCATGCAGGCCTTCCTCGAAGCGACACGGATCGAGCTGGCGCCGTATGGGATCGCCGTGACCACCGTCAATCCCGGCTTCGTGGCCACGCCGATGACGGAGAAGAACCGCTTCCGGATGCCGTTCCTCGTGCAGCCGGACCGCGCGGCGAGGATCATCGCCGATGGGCTGGAGCGCCGCGCCCGGGTGATCGAGTTTCCGCGGCGGATGTCGCTGGTGATGCGCATCGCGCGCATCCTGCCGTCCGCGATCTACGACCGGATCACGGCACCGTTTGCGCGCCGGAAGAAAGCGGTCGGCGATACACTGCGGCCGTGAAGACACTCTGGAAGGCGACGCTGCAAGTGCGCGCCTGGTCGTTCCTCAACGTCTTTTTCCTTTTTCTCGCGCGCCCCAGGATCCTGGCGCTGAACAAGGACCAGTGCATCGTCCGCGTTCCGCTCAACTGGATCACCCGGCGCCGCGACATCCGCGCGATGTACCTCGGCACGCTCTGCATGGGAGCCGACGTCGCCGCGGGGTTGATCGCCTTCGACACCGTCGCGCGCGAGAAGCAGAACGTCTCGTTCATCTTCAAGGACATGCAGGCCAGCTTTCTCAAGCGCGCCGAGGGGGACGTCGTCTTCACCAACAACGACGGCCCGCTCATCCAGGACCTCATCCGCCGCACGCTCGAGACAGGGGAGCGGCAGGAAGCGACCGTCCGGGTGGTGGCCACCGTGCCGAAGAAACTGGGCGACGAGCCGGTAGCGACGTTCGGACTGACGCTGTCGCTGAAGCGCCGCGGCTGAAAAGGCGCTCGCGTCGCGTCGGCGGCAAAAAATACACCGGGCGTCGCCTCCAGGTGACGCTTTTTTCGCGTTCACGTGACCGCGGATCGTGTGCATGTGATCCGCGATCCCGTTACTGCCCGCCGCCGGCGGCCCGTCGCTATTTTGCTTTCAACTCGTTGTAGATCGTATCGATCCAGACGTCCGTCTTGATGAAGCCGGTGCCCCACGAGTCCCACTGCGCGAGCACTTTTTCGCTCTTCAGTTGCTCGGCGGTTTTGCCGGCGGCGATGCCGCGCTGCACGGCGGCCACGGTGCCCTTCAGCGTGTCGCGGAAGGCGCGCAGGCCGTTCTTGTCGGAGAGCGGGCCATGTCCGGGGATGACCTTCGCGTCCTCGGGGATGACCGAGAGCACGGTGTCGAGGTTGGCGATCAGGCCGCGCACGCTGCCGCCGTTCTCCTGATCGACGAAGGGGAAGAAGCCGTTGAAATAGTCGTCGCCCATGTGCACGACGTTCGATCCGAGGAAGTGGATCACCGAGTCGCCGTCGGTGTGACCGTGCGGCATGTGGATGGCCCGGATCTCCTCGCCGTTGAGGTGCAGCGAGAGGCTGTGATCGAAGGTCAGCACGGGGAGGGCCCCCTTCGGCGACGGCGGCACGGTGGTGCCGCGGCGCGTGACGCCGTTGGCCAGACGGCGGCGGACGTTCTCGTGCGCGACGATCGGCGCGCTCTTGCCGAAGTGCTCGTTCCCGCCGGTGTGATCGCCGTGGTAGTGCGTGTTGAGGATGAAGCGCACCGGCTTGTTCGAGATCGACCGCAGCGCCGCCTCGATCTTCGGGGCGAGCGGCGCGTACTGGTCGTCGATGATGATCAGCCCGTCGTCGCCGGCCGAAACGCCGATGTTGCCGCCGGCGCCGGTGAGCATGTAGACGTTGCCCGCGACCTTTTCCACCTTGACCTCGACCTTGCTGAAGTCCTGCTGAGCGGAAGCCGTGAACGTGGCGAGCGTGAGGCCGGTGAAGAGGAGCGTGAAGAGGTACAGTCTGCGCATGGCCGGGATCATATCGCTGCCGGAGGATCTGGAGGAGAAGCTCACCGCCCTTCGCGCGAAAGTCTGCGTCGGATATCCCTGGTGGCTCCGCCCGCTCATGTCGCGCAACGTCGTGGCCATCACGCTCGGCCGGCGCATCTATGTTCTGCCGTCCTACGTCGAGCGCTCCCGCGACGAGGTGACCCGGCTGATCCGCCACGAGCTCGCGCACGTCCGACAGGTCGCGCGCCACGGGCTGATCCGCTTTCTGGCCCTGTACGTCCTCGAGTTCGTACGTCACCTGCGCCGGACCCGCTCCTTCGACGCCGCCTACCATTCGATTTCGTTCGAGGTCGAGGCACGTCAGGCAGAGGTCGAGTGATGGGACGGCTATACTTGTTCGTTCAGTCACTCCCGCGATGATCCAGTTCCACTCACTCGAGCCGCCGCAGCTGGAACGCTTTCTCGAGCGCCACAAAGCCGGCATGTCGCTCAAGAGCGAGCTCGATCTCGACCTCGTGCTGCGGCAGATCCTGCAGAAGGCGTACGAGTTCGTCCCCTCCGAGTCCGGCTCGATCCTGCTCGACGACCCGTACCGCAAAGTCGCGGCGCGCACCGAGAACGAGCTGGTCTTCATCGCCACGTTCGGGGAGGCGAGCCGCGATCTGGTCGGCCGCCGTCTGCCCTCGCGGCACGGCATCGTCGGCCGGGTCTACCAGACCGGCACGCCGTACCTGTCGGCCGAGGTGGAGGGCGATCGCTACTTCTACCCTGACATCGACGAGCAGCTCGGCCACAAGACCAACTCCATCGTCGCCGTGCCGATCTACATCGGCAAGCATGTCTGCGGCGTGCTGGAGCTGATCAACCGGCAGGACGGCCGCGCCTTCACCCAGCGCGACATGACCCTGCTCGAGATCTTCGCCGGCTACACCTCCTTCATGCTGCAGAACGCGCTCGACGCACGGCGTGCGCACGAGCTGGCGAAGAAGGACGACCTGACCGGTCTGTACAACGACCGCTGGTTCCACATCCGCCTCACCGAGACGCTGACGGAGGCGCGGCGCAGCGGCAAAGAAGCGGTGCTGATCTTCATGGACCTCGACCGCTTCAAGTGGGTGAACGACTGCCACGGCCATCTGGCCGGCAGCCAGGTCCTGCGCGAGATCGGCTTCCTCCTCAAGCGCACCGTCCAGCGGGGCGATGCGACCGTGGCGCGGTACGGCGGCGACGAGTTCGTGATGATCCTGCCGGAGACGACGCTCGAGGAGGGGCTGGCGCTCTGCGAGGAGATCCGCAGCTCGATCGAGGAGACGACCTTTCTCGAGCGCGAGTGGGGCTTCTCCATGCCGCCGCTGAACCTCCGCGGCATCCTCTCCGCCTCGATCGGCATCGCCCGCCACGTCCCCGATCCATCGAGCGACGCGCACTTTGACATCGAAAAGAGCGAGCTGCTCCGCAAGGCCGACGCGGCGATGTATCACGCCAAATCGCTTGGCAAAAACCAGGTCGTGGTGTGGAGCGAGAGTATCCGGTTTGCGCAGATGTCGGCGCTGAGTGAGTAAGTTCCTCGGAGGCCGAACGATGAACGATGAACGATGAGCGATGAACCGGGCGTGGCAAGCCCCCGTTCATCGCTCATCGTTCATCGTTCCACCGAGGAACCCTCCCCCAGGCACTCGGCGCACGATCTGCTATCGTTCCCGGCATCACCTTGTGGAGGTTCCATCTTGGGCAAAATCACCGCGGAATACATCTGGATCGACGGGCAGAGACCGACTGCCAAACTGCGTTCGAAGACCAAAATCCTTGACGCGCCGGTCAAGAAAGTCGAAGACATCCCGGAGTGGGGATTCGACGGCTCGAGCACCTATCAGGCCAGCGGTCATTTCAGTGACCTGCTGCTCCGTCCGGTCAAACAGATCGCCGATCCGCTCCATCGCGAGAACGACCTGCTGGTCCTCTGCGAGGTGCTGAATCCCGACGGCTCGGTGCACTGGAGCAACAACCGCGCGCGCCTCCGGGAGCTCGCGGAAAAACACAAGGATCAGGATGCGTGGTTCGGCATCGAGCAGGAGTACACCCTCTTCGAAGGGAACCGCCCGCTCGGATGGCCGGATCACGGATTTCCGGCACCACAGGGCGGCTACTACTGCGGCGTCGGCGCGGACGAGGTCTTCGGCCGCGAAGTGGTCGAGGCGCATGCCGATGCCTGCCTCCGCGCCGGAATCTCGATCTACGGAACGAACGCCGAGGTCATGCCGGCGCAGTGGGAGTTCCAGATCGGCGCGCTGGGACCGCTCGACGTCGCCGACGAGCTCTGGCTCGCGCGGTGGCTGCTGTATCGCATCGGCGAGGAGTTCGGCGTCAGCGCGACGCTCTATCCGAAACCGATGAAAGGCGACTGGAACGGCGCCGGCGCGCACACCAACTTCTCCACCAAAGCGATGCGCAGCGAAGGCGGCATGAAGGTCATCGAAGAAGCCTGCCGCAGGCTCGAAGCGCGTCACGACGACCACATCAAAGTCTACGGCGCACACAACGAAGAGCGCCTGACCGGCCTGCACGAGACCGCGCCGATCACGCAGTTCCGCTGGGGCGTCAGCGACCGCGGCGCCTCGATCCGCATCCCGATGCAGACCGCGAACCTCGGCTACGGCTATCTCGAAGACCGCCGTCCCGCCGCGAACATGGACCCATATCAGGTCTGCGCGGCGCTCCTCGAGACGGTCTGCGGTTCCTGAGATTTTCCCGGTCAGATGCAGAGAAGCGGCGGGGAAACCCGCCGCTTTTTTGTTCAGTCGTCTTCCTGCCCGAGGTGCCGCGACTCCACGCGGCGGACGTTCTGCATCACCGCGAGCGTCTCTTCAATCGAGGCGATGTCGATCTCTCGCGTGGTCGAGCGATAGACGATGCGCACGCTCATGTGCTCGGGGTAGCGATGCGTGCCGCGGCGCAGGGCGGTGACGCCGGCGGTTTCGGCGAAGCGCTGCATCTCTTCGTACACCGCGTGCAGGACATCGGAGTCGCAGTCGACGCGCACTTCGAAGCGGGTGGTCGTGTCGCGGCGCAGACCGCGATGAAGACTCACCTCGAAGCTGCGCATGGTGAACTGCACGACGATGATCGCGGCGGTCAGCGTGGTCGCGATCGGGTACTGACCGAGGCCTGCCGCGACGCCGACGGAAGCCGAAGCCCACAGCGTCGCGGCCGTGGTCACACCCTGCACGGTGATGCCGCGGTGCATGATCACGCCGGCGCCGATGAAGCCGATGCCGCCGACGACCGCGGCGGCGATCTGCCCCGGATTGTGATTCTCCGGCCCGAAAGTGTCGGACATGAGCGAGAAGGCGGCAGCGCCGAGGGTCACGAGACTCATCGTCTTGAGGCCCGCGTGCTTCTGCCGCCACTCCCGCTCGATGCCGATCACCGCGCCGCACGCCAGCGCCAGCGCCAGTCGCACCAGAGCGACCGGAAATTCGATCACTGCCGGCTCATCTGCGGAATGCCCAGCCAGAACCCGGCCGGGTACATCGTGTAACCCTGCAGATCCTTGTCCATGACCGCCACGTTGATCTGGTGGTACAGCGACACGTACGGCAGGTCTTCCTGCACGATGCGCTGAATGTCACCGTAGATCTGTTTGCGCCTGGCGCGGTCGAACGTGGAGCGCCCTTCGGTGATCAGCTGATCGACCTTCGCATTGGCGTAGTACCCGCGGTTCTGCCCCTCGGGCGGGACGTTCTTGGAGTGGAAAATGATGTAGTAGAAATCGGGGTCGGCGATGCCGTTGCGGCTCAGCGAGTACATCTGGAAGTTGCCCTTGCCGATGTCCTCGAGGAACGTTCCGAGCTCGCTCGAGACGATCTTCATGTCGATGCCGACCTGACGCAGCATCTGCTGGATGGCCTCCGCGCGGGTGTTCGCTTCCGCGTTCGTGGAGGTCTTGAAGGTCAGCGAGAAGCGCGGCTTCGGGCCGTCGCCGTCCGGATCGCGATAGCCGGCCTGATCGAGCAGCTGCTTGGCGCGATTCGGGTCGTACGCGTAGGTCGGCAGGTTCTCCGCGCGCGCCCAGTGGCCCTGGCCGAACATCGTGTCGGTGGGGATGCCATGACCGCGGAGGAGATCCTTCACGATGCGCTGCCGGTCGATGGCGTGGGCGATAGCGCGGCGCACTTCGACCTTGGCCAGGATCGGATCCTTGAGGTTGAAGGCGAGGTACTGCCACACCGAGCCGGGCTTCTTCACGACCTGATGCTTCGGTGAGTTCTCGAACTCGCCGACGTTCTCGAAGGGGATCTGGTTGACCTCGAAGTCGACCGTGCCGCGGCGCAGCTCGAGGACGAGCGTCGTCGCGTCGGGGATGATCCGCACCTGCAGGTCTTTGATCTTCGGCGCGCCGAGGTGATAGCCCTCGAACGCCTTCAGCTCGACCGATTCATCGGTGCGGAAGTTGACGACCTGATACGGGCCGGCGCCGATCGGCTGGGTCTTCATCGCATTCGCGTCGGAGCCGGTGGGGATGATGCCGAGGTTGAGGTTGTCGAACAGGCCGCCGTTCGGCTCCTTGAGCCGGAAGATGACCGTCTTCGCATCGGGGGCTTCGATGGAGGCGACCGCGGCGTAGCCGGACTTCTTCGTGCTGGTGAAGGCCTCGGACATCACCGAGTCGTAGGTCCACTTCACGTCCTGCGCGGTGACCGGCTTGCCGTTCTGGAACTTCGCGTTCGGATTGAGGTGGAAGATGATGGTCTTGTCGTCCGGCGTCTCCCAGCTCTGGGCGATGTCGGGGGCGTAGTCCATCTCCGGCGTGACTTTGATCAGGCCGGCGCAGCAGAGATCGAAAATACGGCCCGAGGCGTTGTCGTTGCCGACGCGCGGATCGAGGTTGGTCGGCGAGCTCTGAAGCCCGATGACCATCCGGTTTTCCGTGCCTCCCGGACCGGTCCCATTCTTCTTTTCGCCGCCGCCGCAGGCAGTCAGCATGGCGCAGACGATCACGGCCGCAACCAAAGGTCGAGATTTCATGATGTTACTCCTCATGCGTAATGCGAAGCCTACGTTACAAGAGGAGTGCCCGGGGAGGCAGGGCCAAGGGCCGAGGGGGAGACACCGCGCTTCCCTCTGCCTTTCCCTCGGCCCTCGGCCCTCGGCCCTCAGCCCTCGGCCCTGCCCCCCTCGGCCCTATATCATCTCCGCATGTTGCTCCGACGCTTCCTCCTGCTGAGCGCGCTCTTCTGCGTCCTCGGCCTGCATGCCCAACAGAAAGTGATCGTGCTCGGGTTCGACGGGGTCGATGCCGGCTACACCGAGCGGTGGATGAACGAGGGGAAGCTGCCGAACCTGGCCAGGCTGCGGCAGCAGGGGACGTTCCGGCCGCTGCTTCCGACGACGCCCGCGCAGACGCCGGTCTCCTGGTCGACCTTCAGCACCGGCATCGACCCCGGCCGGACCGGCATCTTCGACTTTCTGCGCCGCGATCCGAAGACCTACATGCCGGTCTTTGCCGCCTTCGATGAGACGAAGGAGCCGCTGCTCCTCGGTGAGCGCAATCCGATCGCCTTCGCCCTCGGTGTGGCTCTGCTGTTCGGGATCATCGCCCTCATTCTGCTGTTGCGACGCCGCCGCACCGGCGGGCTGATCGTGCTGGGCGCCGGCCTGCTCCTCGGCGCGGCGGTGTTCTACGCCGTCCAGAAGTACATCCCCACGTCGATGCCGGGCGTCGTCAACCGGCGGCAGGGCATCCCGTTCTGGGAAGTGGCGGCCGATGCGGGGAAGAAGGCCACCATCGTCCACGTGCCCGTGACCTTTCCGGCCACCGACTTTCACGAGGGGCACATGCTCTCCGGCCTCGGCGTCCCCGACGTCTCGGGGCGGGTCGGCAAGCCGTTCTACTTCACGTCCGAGCTCGACTTCAAACGCTCCGGTACGAACGAGTTCTCCATTGAGGTGGTCCAGCTCGAAGACAACAAGGGACGCATCGAGACGAAGATCCAGGGGCCGCCCAACAAGCTCTTCAAAGAGCCGCCGTACATCTCCATCCCGATGATCGTCACCGTCGCTGAAGACCGGAGGTCGATCACCATCGAAGTCAGCGGGCAGACGGTGAACCTGAAAGCGGGGGAGTGGACGAACTGGGTGGAGTTCGACTTCCCGTTCAACCCGATCATCAAGGTGCACGGCGTCAGCCGCTTTCACCTCCTGAGCATCGAGCCGGAGGTGAAGCTCTACCTCTCGCCGATCAACTTCGATCCGCGCAGCCTGCCGCCCGGCTTCCGCGTCTCCACGCCCGCCAAATGGGCGCCGGACGTCGCGGAGAAGCACGGCGTTTTCAAGACCCTCGGCTGGCAGATCGATACCTGGGCCATCTCCGAAGGCTTCGCCACCGAGAAGATCTTCTGGGACGACATGGAGTGGACGGTCGCGCAGTCGCGGAAGATGTTCGACGCCTTCCTGCAGAGCGACAACGACCTGGTCGTGCAGTGCTTCGAGTTCCCCGATCGCGTCGGCCACGTCTTCTGGCGCATCGTCGACCCGAAACACCCCGCCTACGACGCGAAGCTGGCCGCGGAGTGGGGAAACGCCCTCGAGCGCGCCTACGTCCTGATGGACCAGATCGTCGGCGATGCGATGAAGGCGGCGGAGAAGCAGAACGCGCTGCTCATCGTGGCGTCGGATCACGGCTTCGCCTCCTTCCGCCGCAACGTGCACTACAACACCTGGCTCGTCCTCAACGGTTACATGACCCTCAAGAGCGGCGTGCAGGTGAAGGACCGCGACCTGGAGATGCTCTTCGATCAGGGGCAGTTCTGGGAGAACGTCGACTGGTCGAAGACGCGCGCCTACGCGATGGGCCTCGGCGAGCTGTACATCAACGTCAAAGGGCGCGAATCGCAGGGCATCGTCAACCCCGGCGCTGAATACGACGCCCTCAAAGCCGAGCTCAAACAACGCCTCGTGGCCATGGTCGACCCCGAGACCAACGAACACCCCGTCCGCCGCGTCGTCACCCGCGAAGAGGCCTACAAAAAGTTCGACCCCAACATGATCCCCGACCTCTTCCTCATGAACAACGACGGCTACCGCGTCAGCTGGCAAACCTCCCTCGGCGGCGTCCCGAAGGTCATCTTCGATGACAACAAAGGTGTCTGGAGCGGCGACCACTGCTCGGTCGACCCGGAGATTGTGAAAGGCATCTTCTTCATGAACCGGAAGATGACCGGAGCGCGCGCGCCGTACATCGCGGACGTCTACCCGACGGTGCTGGGGGCGCTGGGGGTGAAGGCGCCGTACGAGGTGGATGGAATCGATTTACGGTAGGGGTGGCTGTTGGGTGTTGGCTGTTGGCTCTTGGGGGCGAGACGCACGATTCGCGCAAGCGCTCCGTGGTTCCTCGGGGGCAAGACCGCGATCGGCGCAAGGCCGCGGCTCCTCCTCGCAAGAGCCAACAGCCAGCCCAGCCACATCCAAACAGCGCTATCGTTACACCAGCGATGATCGACATTGACATGCTGCTCGTGCTGATCGCGATGAATCGTGATATGCGCCGCGATGAGTGAGTCGTACCGTGACCTGATCGTGTGGCAGAAGGCGATGGAACTGGTGACCGCCGTCTATCGCGCGACCGAGACGTTCCCGGCACGTGAGCAGTTCGGCCTGACCAATCAGCTCTGCCGCGCCGCCGTGGCCGTCCCGAGCGACATTGCCGAAGGGAAAGGGCGCATCTCGAAGAAGGAGTACATCCAAATGCTCGCGCGGGCGCGCGGTTCGTTGTATGAAGTACAAACGCAACTCGAGGTCGCGCGAAATCTGGATTACCTGGCGCCCGATACATTTCAGCAGTTGTTCGACCTAGCCTCGAGAACCGGCCGCCTGCTCAACGGCCTGATGAACAAGATCGAGCTCCAGATCACAGAAGATGCAACACCGCCCAACCCACGGCACACCCCCAAGAGCTAAGAGCCAACAGCCAAGAGCCAAGAAAACGTGGATTACAAAAAACTGTTGACCCAAGTCGAGCGCACGCTCGAGCAGATCGAGACCGATGAGTCTCCGATTACCACCGTCGCGCAGATTGCCGAGACCATCGCTACGAACTTTCGCGATCAACTCGGAATCACGGGCGGGCGCATTTATCAGCTGGATCAGGATACGAACTGCTTTGCGCTCGTGGCGCGGTTCGGGCAGATGGACGGCATTCTCGGGATCGAGGTGCCGCGCGATTACAAGCCGATCGAGCTGGTGCTCGAGAACGGGATCGTGGTCATGGATCCGACCGATCCGGGCGTCGATCCGGTGCTCGAGGAGCGGCTCGGCGCGCGGCGGTTCTGCGCGATCGCGGTGGGCGATGAGGACTACATCATCGCCTTCGATGTCTCGCCGAACCTCGGGCGCGAGGACATCCTCTTCTCGCTCAACCTGATCCGCTACACGATCAACCAGAAGTTCCGGACCCAGCGCTACGAGTCGCTGATCGGCGAGGCGCAGCGCATCCAGCAGTCGATCCTGCCGCAGCGCATCCCGCAGTACGCCGGCTACGACATCTGGGGGAAGACCGTTCCGGCCGAGATCGTGAGCGGCGACTTTTACGACTTCATCCCGATCTCCGACAACATTCTCGGCCTGGCCGTCGCCGACGGCTCGGGCCACGGGTTGCCGGCGGCACTGGTCGTGCGCGACATCTACATGGGGCTGCGCATGGCCACCGATCGCGATTTCAAGATCGTCAAGACGCTGGAGAAGCTCAACCAGATCATCCACCGCAGCCGGCTCACCACCAAGTTCGTCTCGCTCTTCTACGGTGAGCTCGAAACGGGCGGCATCCTGATCTACACGAACGCCGGGCACAATCCGCCGTTCCTGATCAAAGGCGGCAAGACGACGGAGTTCCTGCGCAACGGCGGTCCGGTGCTCGGCCCCACCCCCGACGCCACCTACACGCGCGGCTTCGCGAAGCTCGAGCCGGGCGACGTCCTCTGTCTCTACTCCGACGGCATCATCGAAGCGCACGACCGGAATGACAACGAGTTCGGCACCGACCGGCTGGTGCGCATGGTCAAGGCGAATCGCGCCCGCACCGCGCAGGAGATCGGACAGGAGATCCTGGCGAAGGTGGCCCGGTTCGGCCGCGAGGATCAGGACGACCGCACCGTCGTCATCGTGAAGGCCATCGAGATCTGATCATGCCCGACGTGCTCTGGTTCAACGGCCGCTTCACCACGACCGACGAGCGGGTCCTCGGCGTCGAAGATCGCGGTTTCCAGTTCGGCGATGCGGTCTACGAGGTCTTCAAGTTCCTCGGCCGGCGGCCGGTCTTCCTGCTCGAACACTTCCGCCGTCTGGCGGCCGGTCTCGACGAGCTGGAGATCGCGCATCCCTGGACCGCGGAGTCGTTCGAACAGACCATGCGCGAGTTGGTTGCCCGGACGTCGTTCGAGAACGGCATCGTCTACATCCAGGTCACGCGAGGTGAGGGGGAGCGCGCCCACTTCTGGCCCGAGACTCTGACGCCGACCGCGCTCGCGTACTCGCGGAAGATGACCTTTCCCGACGCGGCCAAGAAAGATCGCGGCATCCGCGTCATCACCACCAGCGACCGCCGCTGGAACGGCTGTCATCTCAAGTCGGTCAATCTCCTCGGCAATGCGCTGGCGAAGAAGAAAGCACAGCGCGCCGGCGCCGATGAGGCGTTGCTGCTGGCCGACGGCACCGTGCGCGAGGGCGCCAGCTCGAGCTTCTTCGCCGTGCGCGGAGGTCGCCTGGTGACGCACCCGCTCGACGAGCACATCCTGCCGGGCGTCGTGCGCGACAAGGTGATCGACCTCGCACTGCAGTCGAAGATCCGCGTCGACGAGCGCCCGCTGCGCGAGGCGGAGCTGTTCGATCTCGACGAGGCCTTCATCACCAGCACCACCCAGGCGGTCATGCCGGTCACGGAGATCGACGGCCGCGTCATCGGCAACAGCCGCTGCGGCGAAGTGACGCTGCGCCTGCAGCAGCTGTTCGACGAGCTGGAAGCGTCGCCCTCGTAACCCTTCGACTCGCTTCGCTCGCTCAGGGTGCTTAGTGGGCTTCAGCCGTGCGGCGCATCGGCAGGCGGCGCAGCCAGCGGCCGGCGCCGACATTGCGCAGGGCCACGCTGACGAACCAGGCGCCGCAGGCGATCGACGCGATCAGGAGCATCACGAGCTTCAGCTCGCTCCGTCCAAAGGCCGCGCCCGAATCGATGAGAATCCAGCCGAGCAGGTACGCTGCCGCTGCCGCGTACGCCGCGCCGAGCATAGCCAGTACGACATTTCCACTGCGCGATCGAACCTTGATCGTTGGGAATTGCACTGAGTTGTCCCCCGTCCTCTGTGTGACGGGATTGTAACTACAACCGGGGAGAAGGGAAAAGTTTGTATGGATGAGCCCGCGCCGTAGACCTGTCGGTTTAGTCCGAGATGATGTCGCCGAGCATCCCCCGCCGAGGCCGGCGATCCCGCGCGACTCGCCGGAGTCCACGATCATGCTCCGGCCGCGATGATATGTTGGCCGCGAATGAAGCGTGAAGTCCCGAGGCCGGCCGTGCTCCTCGACCAGCTGTCGGAGATGTACCCGGAGAGCAGCAAAACGACCCTGCGCCAGCTCCTCCAGACCGGCCGCGTGCGGGTCAACGGAGGGATCGAGAAGAACGCGAAGCTGGAGCTCGTGGCCGGCGACGAGGTCGAGGTCACGCAGAAGTCATCGCAGACGCTGCTGCCGAACGAGCTGTCGATCCTCTACGAGGATGGCGACGTGATCGTGGTCTACAAAGCGAACGGCCTCCTGACCGTGGCCACGGAGCGGGAGCGCGAGACCACCGCCCAGGCGTACCTCAATCAGTACGTCGGCGCGAGGCGCGGTCAGGAACGGATCCAGGTGGTGCATCGCCTCGACCGCGAGACCTCGGGCGTGCTGCTGTTCGCGAAGAACGCCCACGCGCGCGAGCGGCTCAAGGAGCAGTTCGCGGAGCACACCATCGACCGGCTCTACGTGGCCCTCATCGAAGGGCGGATCGACCCGCCGCGCGGCACGATCGAGTCATGGCTGCGCGAACGGCGCGACCTGAAGATGGTCAGCGGCCCGCCGCATCCCGAGGCCAAGCTCGCCATCACGCACTACGAAACCGTGAAGACGAACGCAAAGTATTCAATGCTGGAAGTGCGGCTGGAGACCGGACGCAAGAACCAGATCCGCGCGCATCTCTCCGAGGCCGGCCATCCGGTGCTCGGCGACCGGATGTACGGCAGCGAGGTCAACCCGATCGCCCGCCTGGCCCTGCACGCAAAACGGCTCGGCTTCGAACATCCGGTGACCGGCAAGAAGATGCTGTTCGAGTCGGCCGTGCCGACGTCGTTCTCGCGGTTGATGGGGTAGGAGGGGGTTCCTCGGTTCCTCGGGGAGGCGGCTGCCACCCGAGGAACTCCGAGGAACTCCGAGGAACCGAGGAACTAAGTAAAGCTGACCGACAGCTTCGACCCTTCTTCGCGATAGATCGTATCGACGAAGCGGATCTGGTTCGACTTGAGCGACATGAACAGCGACGACACCCGGATGCCGCCGCCGAAGAAGCGGACGCCGCGCAGGAGATCGCCGTCGGTGACGCCGCTGGCGACGAAGATGATGTCGTTGCCGCACGCCAGTTCCGCGGTGTCGTAGATCTTGTCGTCGTCGGTGAAGCCCATGGAGCGGAGGCGATCCTCCTGCCACTTCTCCAGAGGCTTGAGGCGCCCCTGCATGCGGCCGGAGAGGCAGCGCATGGCCGCGGCGGTGAGGACACCTTCCGGCGCGCCGCCGATGCCCATGGCCGCGTGCACGCCGGTGCCGCGAATGGCGGCGGCGATACCGGCCGAGAGGTCGCCGTCGGTGATCAGCTTGATGCGCGCGCCCGCTTCGCGGATCTGCGCGATGAGGTCGTGATGGCGCTCGCGGTCGAGCACGACGATCGTCAGCTCATCCACGTCGCGCTGGAACGCCTCGGCCAGGCGATTCAGGTTTTCCTCGACCGAGGCCGAAAGGCTGACCGCCTCGGCCGCGGTCGGGCCGACCACGATCTTGTCCATGTAGATGTCGGGCGCGTTGAGGAGGCCGCCTTTTTCGGAAGCGGCAATGGTGGCGATCGAGTTCGCGGCACCGGTGGCGCAGAGGTTGGTGCCCTCGAGCGGATCGACGGCGATGTCGACTTCCGGGTAGATCTCGCCTTCGGTCCAGCCGCGGCCGAGCGGCTCGCCGACGTAGAGCATCGGGGCCTTGTCGCGCTCACCTTCGCCGATGACCACCGAGCCGCGCATCTTGAGCCGGTTCAGCTCCTCGCGCATCGCTTCGACCGCGACCTGGTCGGAGTACTTCCGCTTGCCGTAACCCATCGTGCGCGCCGCGGCAATGGCCGCTTTTTCCGCTGCACGAAGAAACCCGATCTCGAGACTCGATTCCATGTTGCTCCGTTCTTTTTTTCCGGGCGTTTTTGCGCCGCACACTCTAGCAGAAGACGCACATCAGGGAACGACCGGGGGCCCAGGCCGCCGGATGCCTCGGGTCGTTCCCTGATCCGCGGGCGCAGTGCGTGCGTTCTGCTTGGTGGATATCGTCGTCATCGCTCGCCGCCTGCAGCCGGCCGCGGCAGTGGGAAGCATTGGTCGAGACGGATAGATGTCCCAAAGCGAACGGTTCAATGAAGTTCTTCGGCTCCTTTGACGGTGTTGTGACTCGCGTCGGCAACAATCGCACCCTTCGGAGAGAGAAAATCGATGTCGTTCAAACGCCAGAATGCGGCGATCTGGGCAGCGGCTGCTCTATGGATCGCCGGGATTGCCTACGGCTCCGTGGCCATGTGGCAGTTCCAACGGAAAGCCGGCGAGAGCGCGGCCGCTCCGACGCGCTGGCCCGCGTCCAGCCGCTTGTCGCCCGCCAAAGACGCGCCGACTGTGGTGATGTTCGCTCATCCCCGCTGTCCGTGCACCCGGGCCAGCGTCGGCGAACTGCGCACGCTGCTGAGCGGACCGCTCCGCGCCGCGCGGAGCGTCTACGTGCTCGTGCTCAAGCCGAGGGAGTTCCCCGACGGTTGGGAGAAGACCGATGTCTGGCGCAGCGCCGCGTCGATCCCCGGCGTCACCGTCATCTCCGACGTCGATGGTGTGGAGGCGGCGCGCCTCGGTGCCCGGACGTCGGGACAGACACTCGTGTACGACGCCGCCGGGACGCTGGTCTTCAGCGGCGGCATCACCGCTCTTCGCGGAGAGGCCGGTGAGAACCTCGGCAGCCGCAGCGTGGGAGCCGTACTGGCCGGTCGGGCGCCGGCCCGCGAAGCGACGCCGGTATTCGGCTGCCCGATCCAGACGCATGACACAAAGCCGACCGACGGAAGCGCGGCCGGGAGGACATGATGACCATCAGTACGCTGGACCACAGTACGTTGAATGACGAGCAGCAGCAGGGCCTCGCCGACCGCATCCGGGAGCTCTTTCAGGAACGGTGGAACACGCGGCTCGTGAAAGTCGACCGGATGTTCGCGGTCCTGATGATCGTGCAATGGATCTTCGCCGTCGGCGTGGCGTTGCTCCTTTCCCCGTACGCCTGGAGCGGCAAGACCCGGGTCCTCCACACGCACGTCTACGTGGCGCTCTTCATGGGGGCGGCCATCGCGCTGTTCCCGGTGATCCTCGCGAAATATCGCGCCGGCTCGCCGCTCACGCGGCACGTCATCGCCATCTCCCAGATGTTGATGTCGGCCCTCCTGGTTCATCTCAGCGGGGGACGGATCGAAACGCACTTTCACGTGTTCGGGTCGCTGGCCTTCCTCGCGTTTTATCTCGACTGGCGGGTGCTGATCACGGCCACCGTCACTGTCGCCGGCGAGCACTTTTTGCGCGGCGTGTTCTGGCCGGAGTCGGTGTACGGCATCACGAACCCGGAGTGGTGGCGCTTTCTCGAGCACGCGTTCTGGGTCGCGTTCGAGGACGTCATCCTGATCTGGGGGTGCGTCATCGGGCTCCGCGACATGAAGACCGCCGCACAGCAACAGGCGGCGGTCGAACAACTCACCGAGCAGGAGCAGTTGAAGACCGCGGCGCTCGAAATGGCACTGGCCGAGTTCGGGGCCTCCGCGTAATGATGAACTTCGAGATTGCCGTGGTGAAGATGCCGGATGGAAGCGAGCGAAAGCTCACGGTCACCGAGTTCGTGGCGCTGCCTCTCGGCGAACGGATCCAGCTCATGACCGGGTCGAAGATCAAGTTCTATAAAGGCGGACAGCTGATGTCGCCGGTGGAAGCCATCCGGCGCACCCCCGCCTGACGCTCAGCCGGCCCGAAGCCGGGCGGCGAAGAACGAAAGGATCTCGTCACGGGCGGCAATCGTCGGCTGGCCAGCCTCGTCGATCAGGTGCGCCGTGACCACGCTGTGCGGCGACGCCACCACCTTCTCGAAGAACGGCGCGGTATCGCCGTTCGCGGCGCTGTCGGGCAGCACCCGGGGGATGAACCGCTCGCCGAGCGCCTCCGCATACGCCGCGAAGCGCTGGGCCGTGCAGAAGCGGTCTCCGGCGAAGCGGTAGGCCATTACCGTCAGGTCATCCTGCTCGAGCCGTCGTCCGACCGCGGCGATCTCCTCCGGCGCCATCTCGATGCCGGCCGGGTCGTCGAGCGGCAGCGTCGGCTGGCAGAGGACCGGCGCGAGCATCGCCGGCTCCAGCATCATCGTCAGTGCGAAGTTGCCGGTGAAGCACATCCCGATCGCTCCGACGCCCGGGCCGCCGCATTCCTCATGGGCGAGCCTCGCCAGTGCCCGCAGCCACAGCGTCACCGGACTCGAACCCTTTCCGGCAAAGGCGCGGAACTCGGCGCTGACGCACGCGCGCCGGAAGATCGCCAATCCCTCGTCCGCATCGGGTACCGCGCCATCGCGTCCGAACAGCGACGGCATGTAGACCGTGAATCCCGCCTCGCGTACCCAGCGGCTGAAGCGGGCCACGTGCGGGCTGATGCCCGGCATCTCCGTCATCACGATCACGGCCGGCCCGACACCGGCCACGTAGACCACCTTCGTGACGCCGTCCAGGGTGATCTCGCGACGGGTGAAATCTTCGAGTGGATCGTCCTCGTGCATGTCTCGCATCGGCATTCTCGTTCGCCCTCCTGAGGCGCTACTGTGCCGCGTGCGGGCAGAATCCCCAATGGCCGGTTTCGACATTCTTCATGTCAAACTGGACAGATGAAGACGGTGTTGATTCTGGCGCTCGAAGGGGTCATGGATTCGAGCCTGGCCATCACGCTCGACACCCTCCGGGCCAGTCAGGCCTTCCTCTCCGGCGCCGGCAAACCTCCGCGGGTGCGGATCTCTGTCGCCGGCCACAGGAAGGCGATCCGGACCGGCGCAGGGCTGCAGTTGACGCCCGACCTGACCTTCAAAGACGCGCTGGTGGCCACCCCCCGACCCGACTGGATCGTCGTGCCCGCCCTCGGGCTGACGACCGACGAGGCGATCACGACCCGTCTGCCCCAGAAAGACGCGATGGCGGCCATGGACCTGCTGCGCGAGGCTCCGACCGCGGCGCGGATCGCTGCATCCTGCTCGTCCGTCTTTCTCCTGGCGGCGACCGGGCTGCTCTCCGAACGCGAGGCCACGACCACCTGGTGGCTGGCACATCTCTTCCGCGTGCGGCACCCGGACGTCCGTCTCGACGAAACGAAGATGCTGGTGCGTGACGGCCGCTATCTCACGGCAGGATCGGCGTACTCACAGCTCGACCTCATGCTGGCGATCGTCGCCGACACGATGGGCACCAACATCGCGCACCTCTGCTCCCGCTATCTGCTCATCGACCAGCGATCCTCCCAAGCCCGCTACATGATGCAGGCGCACGTACAACAGCTCGATCCGACCGTGCTCGCCGCCGAGCGCTGGATCGACGCCCATCTCGCCGAGCCGATCAGCATCACCAGCCTCGCCGCCGAGCTCTCCCTCTCCGCCAAAACCCTGGCCCGCCGCATCGACGCCGCCACCGGAATCACCCCCCTCAAGTTCATCCAGCGAAGACGCCTCCTGCACGCCTCCCACCTCATCGAAACCACGGCAATGTCCATCGAAGCTGTCGCGGCAGAAGTCGGCTATCAGGATGGAACGGCGCTGCGGAAACTCATCAAGCGTGAGTTCGGGACGACGCCGGGCGCGTTGCGGGGGTAGGGGGGCTGTGTGTGAAGCGTGAGCCCACGTAGACTATCGGGCATGAGTATCCGCAACGTCATGGTCGTCGTGAATCAGATGCAGGCGGACGGAGTGATCAGGCGATACGCCATCGGTGCATTGATCCGTGGATGAAGTTTGAACGACAATTCCTCTCGGATACGCCATGACTGTCGACCTCGAAAAGATTCTTGAAAGCAAGCGCGCGCTGCGGCGCGAGCTGGCCGCGCGACCCATCGCTGAGAAGTTGCGGATGCTGGATGCGATGCGGGAGCGGCATGAGGCGATCAGTCGCGCAATGCCCTCGGGGCAGAAGCATGATCCACCGCATGACGAGTGATGGATCTGGACTGCGGCGGCGACGGCCGCCGCTCTCAACACCGGCGGCAACGGCCGCCGCAGTCCAGATCAGCTCTCCGTAAACAAAAAAGCCCGCGCTCATCACGCGGGCTCTCCAATGAATTCGAAGAACGTTACTTGGAAGCCGAGCTCGCGGCGGCCGCCGCTTCGCTCCGCTCTTTCTCTTCTTTGTTCGACATCGGCGGGTTGTAGGCGGCGATGCCGGTCACGGTGTGGCCGATGATGAGGTTGTGGATGTCGTGGGTGCCTTCGTAGGTCTTCACGGACTCCAGGTTCATCATGTGGCGGACGACCGGGTATTCGTCGGAGACGCCGTTGGCGCCGAGGATGTCGCGGGCGGTGCGGGCGCACTCGAGGGCGATGTCGGTGTTGTTCATCTTGAGCATCGAGACGTGGTGCGGTTTGAGCTTGCCCTGGTCTTTGAGCCGGCCGGCCTGGATCGCGAGGAGCTGGCCTTTGGTGATCTCGCGGATCATCCAGGCCAGCTTGTTCTGCACGAGCTGGTGCGAGGCGATCGGCTGGCCGCCGAACTGGATGCGTGACTTGGCGTACTCGAGGGCGGTGTTGTAGACGCCCATGGCCGCACCGAGGACGCCCCAGCCGATGCCGTAGCGTGCCTGGGTCAGACAGCCGAGCGGGTACTTGAGGCCGTCGGTCTCCGGCAGGACGTTCTCGAGCGGGATGCGGCAGTCCTCGAAGAAGAGCTGCGAGGTCACCGAGGCGCGGAGCGAGAACTTGCCGAGGTGATAGGCGGTCGAGAAACCGGGCGTGCCCTTCTCGACGATGAAGCCGCGGATCGTTCCTTCGGCCTTGGCCCAGACCACGGCCACATCGGCAACGGAGCCGTTCGTGATCCACGCCTTGGCGCCGTTCAGCACCCACGAGTCGCCGTCTTTACGGGCGTGCGTGCGCATGGCGCCGGGGTTCGAGCCGAAGTCGGGCTCGGTCAGGCCGAAGCAGCCGATCTTCTCGCCGGCGGCCAGTTTCGGGATCCAGTAATCGCGCTGTTCCTTCGAGCCGTAGGTGTAGATCGGGTACATCACCAGGCCCGACTGCACGGAAGCGAAGGAGCGGAGGCCGCTGTCGCCGCGCTCGAGCTCCTGCATGATCAGGCCGTACGCGACGTGGTTCAGACCGGGGAGGTCGTACTCCTTGATCGTTGCGCCGAACAGGCCCATTTCGGCCATCTTCGGGATGAGGTGATGCGGGAACTTCTCTTCGCGGTTGGCTTCTTCGATGATCGGAAGAACTTCTTCATCGACGAAGTCGCGCACGGTCTGCCGCACCATCAGCTCTTCTTCGCTGAAGAGCGAATCAATTTCGAAATAGTCGACGCCGGGGAAACTGGACACAGGTCTGCTCCTTCAATTCTTCGAGTAGGCCCGCGTACTTTATCTCTTCGTCGCCACGTAGAGAAGGTGCGGATGGGGGTAGCCGAAGTCGACCCTGCGCGCCACGACCCGGCTGAAGCCGTGCGTTTCGAGGCGTTTCGTGAAGGTGGGGATGCTCTCGTAGCTGAAGGCGTTGGCCAGGGTGAGGCGCAGGATCTTCTGGGTGAACCACTCCTGCACACGGTTCCACGAGTTCTTGAGCCGCGCCTCCGGGTCCTGCTCTTTGATGAGCAGCGTCCCGCCGGCCGGGAGGCGCCGCGCCGCGCGCGCGAGGATGGCGTCCCACTGTTCGAGGGGGATCGTGTAGAGGACGTCGATGATCGCCACGCAGTCGAACGTACCGCCGACCACGTCATCGAAGCCGGCCACGAACGAGACCCCCTCGACGTGCGGTGCGATGACCACCTTGCGCAGATCGGGCTCCACCGCCACCACCCGCGAAACGCCGCGAGCGGCCGCCAGCCGCGAGAAGACGCCGTGTCCCGCGCCGATCTCCAGCATCGAGGCGACGCTGCCCGGCACGTGCTTCATCACTCGCACGAACGGGCAGGTCAGGAAGCGGATGAGCGTGTGCAGCCGCGCTCCCGCGGGGAGCGTCCGATAGGTGCGGTGCAGTACGATGAGCGCGCGCAGCGTGGAACGCACGGAGCGGAGAATATCGTTGATCGAGCGGTTGCAGCAGAGCTGGCGCGAGCTGGCCGGCCTGCTGCTCGTCCTGGGCATCCGCCTGGCGACGCTGCCGCGCACGCCGTGGGAGGCGGACGAGTTCCTCTTCCTCGAGGCGGTGGTCGACTTTGATCCGTCGCGCTATCACCCGCACCCGCCCGGCTATCCGCTCTATGTGTTCCTCGGCAAAGTTGCGAACCTGATCCTCCAGGCGCCGTTCGCGAGCCTCGTGCTCGTCAGCGTGATCTCCTGCGCGATCGGCTTCCTCGCGCTGACGGTCGCCTTCCGCCGGATGACCGGCGATCGCAATCTTGCGGCTGGCGGCGCGCTGCTGTTCTACCTGTCGGCGGGGATGCTCGTGCACAGCACGCTCGCGCTGGCGGACGCCGCGGCGCTGATGTTTCTGGCGCTGACCTTCGCCGCGTCTCATCCGGTGGCCATCGGTGCGGTTGCAAGCGCGGCCATCGGCTGCCGGCCGCAGCTCTCGATCGCGCTCCTGCCCGCGCTTCTGGTGATGTTCGTGATGGCGAAGCGTCGCTGGGCGCTGCTGGCCGGCTTCACGGCGATGTCGCTGTTCTGGTTCGTGCCGCTGGTCGTCGAGTGCGGCGGGTGGAGCGGCTTTCTCGATTACCAGCTGAAACAGGCCGCGTACTTTGCGCAGCACGACGCCGGACAGTCGCGCGGGGCAATGACTCTCGGGCAGGTGGCGGTGCGGTTCATCGCCCATCCGTGGGGGGCCAAGTGGGTGGCGGGGCCGGTGATGCTGCTGGCCGGGGTGGGGCTGGCGTTGATGGTGCGGCGTGGCGCTGCGCGAGCCGTCATTCCGTTTGCCGTCTTCTGCGCGATTCACCTCGGCTTCGCCATCGGTACGATGGACCCGGCCGACGGCGTGCGCTACTCGCTGCCTGGGCAGATGCTGATCGCCCTGCTCGCCGCGAGCGGCATTGCCCTGGCGCGTCATTTCACGCTGCCGATCGTGGTCGTGCTCGGCGCGCTGTCGTTCGCCTACGCCAGCCCGATCCTCCTCGAACGCACCGCGCGACCGTCCGCGCCCGCGCAGGCGGCGGCGTACATCGACGGCGATCTGCCGCGCGATGCGGTCATCGTCAAGCAGCCGGCCACGCAGATGATCGCCGACTGGTATTTCGACGACCGGCGCACCATCCAGCTCGAAGAGGCGCTGCGTGAGGAGATCGCCGCGCCGATGGTGCTGCTCGCCGACGGCGGCTCGACCGCGCCTGACGCGAAGGTCTTTGCCTGGCGGGAGAGTGACGCCTACGGCAAGCTGACCCGCAACGTCTTCCGCAACATCACCGTCGACCCGATCCGCCCCGAGGAACGCTATGTGCCGGAGCGCGGCGTCTTTGCGCTCGAACGCAATCCAAAAGGGGAGGAGTGGCGCTGGCTCGCTCCCTACGCCTCGCTGCGCCTGCCGGACATCGGACGCAAGACTCTCCTGATCGATCTCCGGCTGCCCGCGGATGCGCCGTACGACGTGAACGACGTCGTCGTCGGAGGGCAGACCATTCGGGTGACGAAGCAGGCCAGCCCCCGGACGATCCCCTTTGCCCCGCGCCTCGAGCTTCGCTCCGCGCGCTCCTATCGTCCGGCGGACGTCCTCCGCAATCGCGACGCGCGCGTCGTGGCGGTGCAACTCGTTCACATCGAGCAACGCTGACGGCTATCATGCCGCCCGCCATGCAGGGTCGCCCCTCGGTCTCGCTCGTCATCCCGATGTACAACGAAGAGCTCAACATCGAGCATGCCCTCGCGGCGGGCACGGAGGCTCTTCGCAAGTACACCGACGACTACGAAATCATCGTCGTCGACGACGCGTCGACCGACGACTCGCCGGCCATGGTCGCGAAACTGGCCAAGGACGATCCGCGCATCCGCGTCCTGCGCCACGAGAAGAACCGCAAGCTCGGCGGCACGCTGAAGACCGGGTTTGCCGCCGCGGAAAAAGACCTCGTTCTCTACATGGACGCCGATCTGCCGTTCGACCCGGAGGTCCTCGGCAAGGCCATGCGCGCCATGCATGTCACCGGCGCCGACGTCATCGCCGGCTACCGCCACGACCGGACCATGGAAGGCTTCAAGAGGACGGTCTACTCGTACTTTTGGAACACCCTGATCGGCCTCCTCTTCGGCTGGCCGCACCGCGACATCAACTTCTCGTTCAAGCTGATGAAGCGCGCCGTGCTCGACGCGATCGAGCTCAAATCCGAGGGCTCGCTGATCGACGCGGAACTCATCGTCAAAGCGAAGAACCGCGGCTTCGCCATCCAGCAGATCGGCGTCGACTATTTTCCCCGCATCCGCGGCACCTCGCACCTCGCCTCGGTCGGCGTGATCGTCAAGATGCTGTTCGAGCTGGTGCGCCTCTATCCCGAGATGCGGAAGAGGCCGTGAAAGCGCTGATCGTCACCGCGGATGACGTCGGTCTGCATCCCGGCATGACGGAGGGGGCGATCCGCGCGCATCGAGAGGGGATCGTCACCGCCTGCAGCATCGTTGCGAACGGCGTTGCCTTCGACGACGCGGTGGCGCGGCTGCGCGAGGTCGCGTCGCTCGAAGTCGGCGTGCACCTCACGCTGGTCGAAGAGCGCCCGCTGACCGCGATCCGCTTCCCCCGCAAGTACACCTCGTTCCTGCCGCTGTATCTCGGTCGCGTCCTCTCGATGAGTGCGATCGAACGCGAGCTGCGCGCGCAGATCGAGCGCGTCCTCGCCACGAGCCTGCCGGTCACACACCTCAACGGCCACCAACACTTGCACGTCCTGCCGCGACTCTTCGCCCTCGTGCGGCGCCTGGGCGATGAGTACGGGATCGGCTACGTCCGCACCGTGAACGATCACGGCAGCAACGCTCGCGCGATTCCGATCGCCGCGCTGAGCTTCCTCGGCTGCCGCGCGCCGGGCTCCAACACCCGCACGATCGGCGTCGCCGAAGCGGGCCATCTGCGCGACGTCGTCCCGCTGCTCGATCACGTCGAAGGGGTGACCGAGCTCGTCACGCATCCCGGCGTGAACGTCAGCGGCTACACGTGGGGCTACGACTGGGACGCGGAAACGCGCGCACTCTGCGCGCCGAACCTCCGCGACGAGCTGGCCCGCCGCGGCATCACCCTCCGCACCCCGTCACAAATAACGGCGAGCGGGCGTCCCGTCAGCTAGCAAAGAGCGTTTCGATCATTGGACCTGAACGGCGTTGCCGAATTCGGACGTGGTGGTCTGGAAGCTGTTTTCCTCCCCCAGTCCGGCGGTGAGGAAGCCGTAGAAGATGGAGCGGAGCGCGACGCCGGCGATCCACTTACCGCGCCAGTCGCCGGGGACGCGTACTTCGAACGCACCGTTGTCGACTGGATTGCCGTAGAGGAAGTACTGCCCTTCGCCGTAGCCGCCGGCATCGGGAGCGTCGTTCGCGTAGAGATAGAGCGACGGGCGATAACTGCTCGGCGCGTGGATGACGCCGCGCACGACGGTGGTGTTCGTGGCCGCGTCGTAGGTCGCGGAGTCGATGACCGGTGCGCGCACCGGCGCTGTGGTGGGCGAGGGGCCGTCGAGATTCCAGTCGATACCACCCGCGCCGTTGGCCTGGATCGAGTTGGCGAAGACGGCCACGTTCTGCGCGCCGTTGGCGATGGCCACGCCGGCGTGGGCGTTGAAGCCGATGAAGTTCTCGAGGACGTCAGTGGCGTGCGCGCCGCGATTGAGGAAGATGCCGCTGGCGCCGTTGCCGAGTCCCGCGGTGCGGGTGGCGTTGAGACCGATCGTGTTGCCGCGGATCTTCATCGTGTAGCTGTTCTCGCTCCAGATGCC
The DNA here is from genome assembly GCA_036398925.1 of Thermoanaerobaculia bacterium. Classification (GTDB taxonomy): domain Bacteria; phylum Acidobacteriota; class Thermoanaerobaculia; order Gp7-AA8; family Gp7-AA8; genus DASWOB01. Next base: position 6,554 of record DASWOB010000007.1, on the reverse strand, counting down.
GGCGCGCGTGTTGCCGCTGATGACGTTGTTCGCAATCAGCCACGGCGCCTGCCGCCAGTATTGATCGACGCGCGGGACGTCGATGTAGATGCCGCGGAAATTCGGCACGGCACGCGTGCCGGTCGGGTCGGTGCCGATGTAGTTCTCGTGCACGACGCGGTGCAGATCGCCGTTGAAGCAGTCGGGGCGGCGCAGCAGCAGCGCATATCGCGGGAAGCCGTTCAGCACGAGCCCGCGCACCTCGGCGGAGCATTCGATGTTGAGATCGAGTCCGTCGCCTTCGTTCAGTGCGGAGCCGTTGATCTCGATCTCGGGCCCGAGCGGATTCGTGTCGCTGGCGTAGCGGGTTTGCGTCGTGCCGTCGATGGAGAGGCGTTTCGCGGTGATCGGGCCGAGGGGCGACTGCAGGCGGATGGTCCGTGCGGCGGAGTCGATGCGGAAGGCGATCTGGCACTGCTTCGTGAACGTGCACTCCGCGGTCGCGGCGGCCAGCGCATCGCGCAGCGAGCCCTCTCCGCGATCGTTGGCGTTCGTGACGAAGAACGTGCGGTAGGTGGTGATCGTCATGGTCCAGGCGTTGTTCACCGGGAAGGGATCCGCTTCGTTGCCGCGGATCTCGAGATTCACGTCGAAGGAGGTTTCTTGTTCGAGGGGCAGGATGGGGGCGACACCGGTCAGCGTGCGCGTTTCGCCCGGCGCGATCGGTCCGACCGTACACGAGGCGGTGTTGCCTTCGCTCGTGCAGTTCGGCGGCACTGGTCCGAAGCCGAGCGCACGCGGCACGGTCACGAGGATCGTGGCGCCGCTGGAGGGGCGCAGCGATACGTTGCGATAAAGGATCTCCAGAGGATTGCGGATGCCGGGCGTGACGAGCCGCGATCCGATCAGGTCAGAGGTGAGATCGGGACCGGCGTCGAGCTCGATGACGACGCTGACGGAGTTGTTGCTGTGATCGGGATCGAGATCGTTCGTCGATCCGACCGCGAACAACGCCTGGATCGCGTATCGCGGCGGCACCATCGTCGTCGTGCACGAGAAGGCCTGGCGCGCCCCCGCATCGAGTGCGAACAGATCGGTACTGAGGCAGGAGCGGTCACCAAGGTTCATCGACACGCGGAATGCCTCCGCGCGATCGGGGCCGAGGTTCTCCACCGTCCCAGTGACGGTGAAGGGGACGCCCGGCTGCACGGTTCGCGGCGCATCGAGCGTGGCCTTCAGATCGGAGTGGAGCGCCTGCAGCGGCAGCGCGAAGAGCAGTGCGAACAGGAGTCGTTTCATCATTGGACCTCCACAGCGCTCGGTTGCGCGGAAAGCGTCGTTGCGGCGAGGAGAACGACGAACAGGACGCCCCGCCTCACGGCTGGACCTCCACTGCCCGTCCAATCTCCGACGAGGCGGTGTTCGAGAACCCTCCGATCGAGTCGGGCCGCGGTTGGGTGGAGAAGCCGAAGATCAGTCGCTGGATCAGTTGTGCGGTGACCCATTTGCCACGCAGATCGCCGCGATGCGCGAGCTCGTGGCGCTTCGTGCCGGGGTTGTAGAACGCTTCGCCGAGGTAGCGCTGCGCCTCGCCGTAGCCGCTCGGGTCGGGAGCGTCGTTCGCGTAGACGTGGAGGTGGAACATGCTGGGCACGGACGGTGGTGGCGGGGCCATCGCGATCAGCGTGGTGTCGCTCGCGGCGTCGTAGTGCGCGAGCGTCACCACGGGCGCGGCCACGGGCGCGTCCACGGTCGGCCCGTCCAGACCGTAGTCGATGGCCAGTTGCCGGTTGTCGTGGATGGCGTTGCGGTAGACGTTGACCCACTCCGCGCCGCTGCCGATCGAAACGCCGGCGTCGCCGTTGAAGGCGATGTGATTCTCGTATGCGTCGGTGCCGTCGGAGTAGGGCGAGATGTAGATGCCGCTCGCGCCGTTGCCGAGCGGCCCGGTGCCGCTCGCATCGAGCCCGATGATGTTGCGCGAGATCATGTTGTGCGCGCCATAGGCGATGAAAATCCCGGCCCGGGTGTTGCCGCTGATGACGTTGACGTGGATGGCCGTATTGCCGGGGCCGTCCGTGTAGATCCCGCGGAAGTTCGGTACCGCCACCCGGCCCGACGGATCGGTGCCGATGTAGTTCGCTTCGATCCGGTGTACGCCACTTCCGCTGCCCTGGGCCGCATCGCAGCGCGCGTCGTGGCTGACGTAGACGCCGTGGCGCGGGAAGCCGTTGATGGCCAAGCCGCGCAGCTGCATCCCGCACGGGGAGGTGATCGCGAGCCCGTCGCCTTCGCGTAATGCGGTGCCGCGGAGCTCGATCAGCGGGCGGGGGAGCTCGCTGGTGCGGCCGCTGTAGCGGTGCTGCGTCTGACCGTCGATGATGACGTTTCCGGCGCTGACGACCGGCAGCGGCGTGCGCGGCTGAATGGACGCGAACGCGCCGGCGTTCTCGATGCGGAACGCGATGAGGCAGGAGCTCGGGAACGCGCACGAGCTGTTCGCGGAGTGGATGGCCTCGCGCAGCGAGCCCGCGCCCTCGTCGTTCGGGTTCGTGACGTAGAAGGTGCGGTAGTTGCGGAGCTCGAGCGTGTGGCGGTTGTTCTCCGGGATCTCATCGCCGCCCGGCGAGACGATCTCCGCCGTCACGTTGAAGCGGACGTCGCTCCCTTCCGGCGCCACCACTTCGAACGGGATCCGGATGCGGTGGTACGTGTTGTCGGGCGTGGGGCCCGGAACGTCCCCCAGATCGCAGGTGATGCGGGTTCCGGCGGCCGTGCAACCCGGAAACGACGTGCGAACGGCGATCGCCGTGGGGGCATCGATGGTGAGACGGCTGTCCTCCGCGACCGCGAAGGCGGTGCTGTTCACGAGCAGCTCCATCGCGATTGGAAGCCCCGGCACCGCGATGCCGGGAGAGAGGATGGTCACGACCAGATCGGGTTTGCTGACGTACGGGACGAAGAGGTACAGGCCGTTGTTGTTGTAATTCGTGTCGTTGCCGTAGCCGATCCCGGCGAAGACGGTCACGCCATGCGGCGGCCTCTCCAGCGCGACCGTGCTCGTGCAGCTGACGGTCCGCGATGCCCCGGCCGCGAGCGAGAAGTCGTTGTCGGTGAAACAGGCCGTGGAGTTGAAGGCGGCATCGGCACGAATGCCGGCGGCCGAGCCAGGGCCATGATTCGTGAAGGTCGCGCTCCACTGGAAGGTGGTGCCGGGGACGAGTCGCTCCGGCGCAATGATGGTTACGCCGAGATCGGTCCGTTCCTGCGCGACGAGCGTAGTGGCGAGGAGCAGGAGCAGCAGGACGCCGCGACGCATCACCACTGCACTTCCACCGCGCGCCCCATTTCCGACGAGCGCGTATTCGAGTACGGCCCCTCCGCCTCGCTGCGCGGAGCGTTCGAGAAGGTGGTGATCACGGTGTAGACCTGCTGTGCGGCGATCCATTTGCCGCGCAGATCAGTCGCGGTATGCACCAGCTGGTGGTGCCCAGTCTCCGGAACAAAGATCGCCTCGCCGAGGTAGTACTGCGCCTCGCCGTACCCACCGGGATCGGGGGCGTCGTTCGCATAAACATGAATGGCCCCTCGGCTGATGGCGTCGGGGGGCAGCATGACGTCGATAGTCGTCCCGCCGTTCGCCGCGTCGTACCGTGCGGAAAGCACCACCGGCGCGGTCAGCGGCGCGTTGGGCGTCGGTCCGTCGAGGCCGTAGTCGATGGCCAGCTGCCGGTTCGCGTGGATGGCGTTGCGATGGACGTTCACCCAGTCGGCCCCGGTGCCGATCGAAACGCCGGCGTCGGCGTTGAAGGCGATGTGGTTGTAGAAGACATCGGCGCCGTCGGCGTCCGGGCCGACGTAGACGCCGCTCGCGCCGTTGCCGAGCGGCGCGGTGCCGGTGGCGTTGAGGCCAATCACGTTGCGATAGATCCGCTCGTTCGGGCCGCGGGCGATGAAGATGCCGGCGCGCGTGTTGCCGCTGATGACGTTCTCGTAGACCGGCGTGGCGGTGTTGCCGTCCATGTAGATGCCGCGCTGATTCGGGATCGTGGTCTGGCCAGTTGGATCGGTGCCGATGTAGTTCGCCGCAATGGCGCGGAAGCCGAAGTATCCGCCGGCGCAACCGCTCTGCGTGCTGATGTAGAGGCCGTGGCGCGGGAAGCCGTTGATCACCAGGCCGCGCACCTGCAGGCTGCAGGGGGAGGTGAGGGCCAGGCCGTCGCCTTCGCGCAGCTCGCTGCCGCGCAGCTCGACGATCGGGCGGGGCAGCTCGGCCGAGCGGCCGGTGTAGAGGTGCTGCGTCTGCCCGTCGATGATGATGTTCTCCGCGCGGACAACCGGCAGCGGTGTGCGCGGCACGATCGAGGCGACAGCGCCCGCGCCGAGGCCCTCGATCCGGAAGGCGATCAGGCAGGGGTTTTGTCCGTTGCAGGACGCGTTCGCGGTGTTGATGGCTTCGCGCAGCGAGCCCGCTCCCTCATCGTTCGTGCTGGTGACGTAGAACGTCCGGTAGTTGCGGACCGTCATTGCCACCTTGTTGCGCTCCGGCGCCGCGTCGCCGCTGGGCGAGCTGATCTCCGCCGTCACCTCGAAGCGGACGTCGGTTCCTTCCGGCGCGACGATCTCGAGCGGGATGAGCACCTGGTTGCTCCGCTCCTCCTCGCCGGCTTCCGGAACGTCGCCGAGCTCGCAGGTGACGCGCGTTCCCGATACCGTGCAGCCGGCGACCTGTGTGCGAATCGCGATCGCAGACGGGACGTCGATCGTCAGCCGGGCGTCCTCCGCCGTCGCAAAGGCGACGTTGTCATAGATGACGGTGAGCGGGAACGGAAGGCCCGGTACCGTCACCACCTCGCGTGTGTTGAAGTAAACGCGCAGATCGGGTTTGGTGATGTAGCGGACGGTGCGGTAGTCGTTGTTGTTCAGGTATTCGTAGTCGAATGGGTAGTTGATGGAGGCATAGCCGTTGATGCTGTATGGCGGCGTCTGCAGCGGCACGTCCGTGCGGCAGGCGAACGTCCGCGACTCTCCCACGGCCAGCGTGAGTCGCTCCTCGAACAGACAAGGTGTGGGACCGAACTGCGCCGTTGCCCTCGCTTCGGTCACAGCGTTCGGGCCGTGATTGGTGAAGGTCGCGCTCCAATCGAAGCTGGCACCGGGGAGGATCCGTTCCGGAACGCCGTTCAGCGTGGCGCTGAGATCGGACGGCTGTTGCGCGGAGAGGGTGGTGGCAAGGAGGAGGAGGACGCCGAGCAGAAACCGGAGCATGCCGGAGGTACGGACGAGCGGCGGAAAACGTCGCGTCCGCGACTCAGACGTGCACCATATAATCCGCCCCCATCGGACAGGAGAGCGAATGACAAAGAAAATCGCCGTCGTTCCGGGCGACGGCATCGGTCCCGAAGTGATCGACGCGGGGATGCGCATTCTCGAGCGCGTCAACGACACCGCGAAGCTCGGCCTCGAATTCACACATTTCCCCTGGAACGCCGACGAGTACCTCCGCACCGGCGTGTCGATGCCCCCCGGTGCCATGGAGGACATCCGCGACAACTACGCCGCGGTCTACCTCGGCGCCTTCGGCGATCCACGCGTCCCCGACATGAAGCACGCCGCCGACATTCTCCTCGGCATGCGCTTCCAGCTCGACCTTTACGTGAACTACCGCCCGGTGAAGCTGCTCGACGAGCGCCTCTCACCGCTCAAGAACAAAGGCATCGCCGAGATCGACTTCGTCATCTTCCGTGAGAACACCGAGGGCGCCTACGTCGGCATGGGCGGCAACTTCCGCAAAGGAACGGCGGAGGAGATCGCGGTACAGGAAGACGTCTCTACCCGCAAAGGGGTGGAGCGGATCATCCGCTACGCCTTCGAGTACGCGCAGAAGGCCGGCCGCAAATCGGTCTGCATGTCCGACAAGAACAACGTCATGCGCTTCGGCGGCGATCTCTGGCTGCGGACGTTCGAGGAAGTGGCCGCCGATTACCCTGCTATCGAGCACTTCCATATGTTCGTCGACGCCCTGACCATGCAGATGGTGCGCGCCCCGGAAATGTTCGACGTGATCGTGACGAACAACATGTTTGGCGACATAGTTACCGACCTCGGCGCCGCGCTGCAGGGCGGCCTCGGCGTCGCGGCATCGGGAAACATCCACCCCGGCCGCGTGTCTCTTTTTGAACCAATCCACGGCAGCGCGCCGAAATACGCCGGCAAGGACGTCGCGAACCCGCTCGGCGCCATCCTCACCGCCGCAATGATGCTCGAATACCTCGGCCACCCCGAGGAAGCAGAGCGAGTCGACCGCGCCGTCGTCGACACCATCCTCGCCGGCGAGACCACCCACGACATCGGCGGAAGCCTCGGGACCAGGAAAGCGGGCGAGGCGGTGCTGGCGAGGTTGTAAGAACCGCGGCAGCATGTGGTGTGGGCTTGGTTCAACCCGGAGACATAGTTGACACGCAGTTCTAGGGACATTCTTGACAGGTCGTCACCCTTGGAACGCAGATGTCGGCATGGCTTTACGGGTGAAGACGATGGCGGGACAGAGGTTGGAGGCGATCGAGCTGATCGCG
>DASWOB010000006.1:0-26693 GCA_036398925.1 Thermoanaerobaculia bacterium | reverse complement strand
TGGCGCGTCCACTACGCATCGTTCGTGATCGGCACCTACTCCGACGCAGAGCAACGGCTCATCTGACCGCCCCCGGTTTTGCGGCGGCGGAAAGGGCTGACGCTCACGCGTCGTTGTTACCGAGCATCCCACCCCGGGCGCTCCGCCGTTGTCAAATATGTCCCTAGACACGAATGTCAGGAATGTCCCCGGTCATACCAAGCCCACACCACACGGGCGACGGTGAGTAGGCTTTTGAGACCTTCGGCGAATGCCACCGCAGTCCAGATTTCATCGACCCTCGAAGCGGTGGCTCGCGGCGCAACCTCGGATCGTCCGCAGTCAGAGTCAGAGGTACATCGCTGGAGGCCTCGTCGCGGCCGCACGGAAGCAGTGTTGAAATGGCCACCGGCAGTGCAAAATAGCGTTAGCTGCTGATGAGAACACGCTCGGCCACCGAACCCCGCTTTCTCGAATCCAAACGCCTCTCGCCGAGCGATGCACATGCGTTCTGGCACCGTCTTCAGACCCTTCGCCGTTCTTTTGACGAATTGACCGGAACGGCAGCGTCACGGCAAAGCAGGGCCTGTGCGGTGACGGCAACAGCGCTTGGTGCGTACTGGGAGGAGATTCAGCGGCCGTATCGTCGCGCCTGGCCTCTGCCGGAATCACCGTGGGGGAGGACGCCGAGGATCGCGGCGCAGCAACTCACCACAGCGGATGATCTCGGCCGCCTGGCCGCTCGCTATGAGCCTCTCTTGGCTGGTTACATGCTCGGCGAGTTGTATACCGCTCTCTTACCGGCGGAACGTCGCAGCACGTACGGCATCTTCTACACACCGCCGGCGTTGACACGTCGGCTGCTCTCGCTCGCCACTAGTGCGGGTGTCGATTGGAGTACCGCTACGGTTCTCGACCCGGCGTGCGGTGGTGGCGCGTTTCTGACTCCCGTAGCGTTGATGATCCGTAACGCTCTCGGCCGCGTCGACAGCCGCAGCGTCTTCGAGCACCTCGCGAAGCACGTCAGCGGCTTTGAGATCGATCACTTTGGCGCGTGGATCTCTCACGTCTTGCTGGAAGCGGCTTTGATCGATCTCTGCCGCGAAGTAGGGAAGCGCTTGCCGCCGGTGGTTTCGACGTGTGATGCGCTCTTCCAGGAACCCAGGGGAAATGAGGTCGATCTCGTGATCGGTAACCCGCCGTATGGGCGGATGACGCTGACGGCGGAGCTTCGAACGCTGTATGCGCGCTCGCTGTACGGTCACGCGAACGCCTATGGGGTCTTCATCGATCTGGCGGCCCGATGGTGTCGCCCCGGCGGAGCTGTGGCTCTCGTCACTCCGACCGGATTTCTCGGCGGGCAGTACTTTCGTGAGTTGCGCGCGGTTCTCGCTCAGGAAGCGCCTCCGGTAGCGATCGATGTCGTCCGGAGCCGCAAGGGCGTCTTCTCAGACGTGCTGCAGGAGACCCTTCTCGGCGTTTATCGTCGGGGCATCGCCGCTCGACCCGCCGCAGTCAGCATCGTCTCACTCGAAACTCCGACCGAGGCTGAGACCGAGCCTACGGGCGAGCTGATTCTGCCCGAGAATCCACGTGATCCATGGCTGCTTCCGCGCCACGCCAGCCATTCGCATCTAATTCGACGAATGCGGGCGATGCGCCACCGTCTCGCGGACTATGGATATGCGGTATCGACGGGACCTCTCGTGTGGAACCGACACAAAGACCAGTTACATGGTTCTGATGTCGCGGGAACGGTCCCGATCATCTGGGCGGAGAGCATCAGCGCCGACGGCACGTTTCGTTATCGCGTTGACAAGCGGAACCATAAGCCGTTCCTCAAACCGAATGAAAAGCAGGGGTGGTTGCTCACCTCGAGCTCCTGTGTCCTCGTCCAGCGGACTACGGCAAAAGAGCAGCGCCGCCGCTTGATTGCCGCGGAGTTGCCGGCAGATTTCCTTGCGAAGCACGAGGCCGTCTCAGTCGAAAATCATCTCAACATGGTCAAGCCTGTGAGAGGGAAGCCGCTCGTACCCCCTGGTGTGATCGCAGCGTTGCTGAACTCGAACATCGTAGATGAGGCTTTCCGCTGTATCAGTGGCAGCGTCGCCGTCTCGGCTTCAGAACTTGAAGCGCTCCCGCTGCCGGCCCCCGAAGCCGTCGCAGGCCTTGAAAAGCTTCTGGCGGAGAACGCCACGCGCGAAATGGTCGAGCAGTTCGTCGGCGTGCTCTACACAGAACGAGAGAGTCGTGATGCAGTTGCCTGAGCTTCTTTCCATCGAAGAGATCCAGGTGCGGCTCGAAGCGATCTTTCCCGAAGGGACGAAGCATCGAACCTACGTCACCCGGGAGATGGCCGCGCGTACCGTGTATGTGATGCTTTATTGCGGCGCGATCGAGGGCCGAGGCGTTCACATCGGACCGCTGCATGTATATCGCATGACCGACGAACAGGCGGCGGTTGTCTCGGAGGAGGCGCGTCTGACCTACGCGAGCAGGCGGCGCGACGTGAACCCAGCCGGCACCCGGTGGTACGCCGACAACACGCGTGAGCCGATTCGAGACGAGACCTTGCGTGAGGGGCTGGTGCGTCTGGGTGCGGTGGTGCAGAAGCAAGACGTGGCCACGACCGCTTCACATGGTCGCTACGCGCTGCGGAACGACTTCGCAGCTCTTTTCCGCCCCACGCTCAACGAAGACGCGCTGCTGGATGCCATCGAGGAATGGCGTGTTCGCCACCTCTCCGGCGTCGCTCTCGCAAGGATCGAGCTGCTGCGGCAGGGCACCATTCGATCTAAAGAAAAGGTCGACGTGATCATGCCGGACGGGAGTATCCGGCAGATGGCATCGGGGGTAAGCTCGGTCATCTCGAAAGCGGTGATCGAAGAATTCGCTCCGCGCTTCCTGCGCGAACCGGCCGTGCTGCTTCTCAGCGAGAGCGGCAACAAGCTCGTAGCGCAGCAGGAGACGGTCATGGACAGCATCGGACTGCACATCGATGCGGCGGTGCTGCTCCCCGACATCATCCTTTTCGACATGGCCGAAGATCGCGGACTGCTGGTCTTCGTAGAGGTGGTCGCGAACGAGGGGCCGATCACCGACCATCGCAAAGCGGCATTGCTGGAGATGACGGCATCGTCACACATCGCCGCCGACCGCACCGTTTTCATGACCGCCTATCGCGATCGGAGTGAGGGGGTGTTCCGGAGGACATTTCCCGCGGTCGCGTGGGACTCGATGGTGTGGTTCATGTCCGAGCCGGACAACATCGTCTCGCTCGAAACGCTCAAAGCAGAATGAGCCCACCGAAACCCCGGCCGAATCTCCTTCATCAGTTTCGCAAATCGCATCGACAGCCCCTTCGTCATCACGATCGAACCGCCACGACGACGAATGAATCGGCTCAGCTGACCCCACGTTGGGTCACTTGACCCAAATCATCGGGTCACCCCGCCGGTGCGCCAGGGTGAGCATCTTCGGCCCGATCTCGTCGCCGTCATGGAACGCGAACACGTAATCCGGCCAGCCCGCGCGCTCCAGGACGCGGTGCGACGTGCCCGCGTGACGTTTCATCGTCCAGCCGATTCGCAGCAGTGCAGCGAGAACGCGGTTCGACTTTGATGCTGGCCGTTCATCCCTGAACACGAAGACACCTGCGGGCTCGGGAACGTCTTCCCCATGCTCGAGCCGATCGGCAAGAACGCGAAACGCCAGCGCCTTTGCCTTTGCTACCGCCTCGTCGCGGGTATTGCCGTAGGCGAGGACGCCCGGCAAATCAACGACTTCGCCGATCCTGCGGCCGTCGACCTCGCGTTCGATTTCGACAATGAAGTCACTCATGGATGCAATCCTACCGCGCAATCGTTGGGGGTCGACTGAAAGCCCACGCCACCCGCCACGGCAGGGCGCGCCCTACCGAAACCCGGGCCGAATCTCTTCCACCAGCTTCGCGAAGCGCATCGACAGCCCCTTCGTCACCACGATCTGCTTCAAATAGTTCAGTGACGTAATTGCCGCGGGCAGGCCGGAGATGGCGGTGGGGATCGACGCAAGCCGTCCGGCCAGCTGGATGGTCTTGTCCATGGCCGTGTAGTCGGCGTTGCGGAGGTCGGAGCCCATCTCGCTCTGGTAGGCGATCGTCAGGAGGTAGATGTCGGCCACCAGCTCGCGGAAGCGCATCTCGCTCCCCCAGGCGAAGCAGTTGCCGGCGCGGACGTTGGCGAGGAACTCGTCGACGGTCTCCCCTTTGGAGACGGTGTGTACCTTGGCCACGTGCTTGAGGGTGTGGGCGTCGGAGCCGCCGACCATCGAGACCTGCTTGCCGTGGTGCTCGCGGACGTGCTCGACGAGCTGCTGGACCATCTTGTTGTGGAACGAGGCCATGGCACCGTTGACCACTTCGAAGATGTCGAACATGTCGATCAGCTCGCTGATGTAGCGCGCCGCCACGTTCTTCATCCGGTAGTTCTGGAAGAGGTGGTTGATCCCGAAGAGGAGCTGTTCGCTCTTCATGTAAGGGACGAGCTCGCGGATGTTCGGGCGCAGCCGCTGGATCTCGCGGTGCTGCGCTTCGTTCAGACCCCACACGCCGATGTGGATGCGCTGTCCGGTTTCCGGAAAGTACGTCTCGACCTCTTCCCCGATGAAGAAATCGTTCATGTCGGGGTACTTGTTGAGGAGGTACAGCGCTCCATCGATCGAATCGTGATCGGTCAGGGTGACGTAAGACATCCCCCGTTCCTTCGCGATCCGGTAGACATCTTCGGGTGGGTTGTAGCAATCTCGGGTGTTTGCCCGGCGGAAGTACTTGAACACGGAGAAGCGGCTGTGACAGTGCAGATCAGCGCGCTTGACGCTCGGATCCGCGAGGCCTTCCGTCGTAACTGTTTCGAACATCTCAGGATGATTGTTCAATCGCGGGCCATTTTCTACAATCCGCGTGCCCGCACGAACGAGATGGCGAGTGTAGCGCAAGTGAAAAGGACGAATGGCCCAGTCATCCAGAGGTAAATCGATCCCCAACGGCGGCGCCGGCGATTTCGTCGACCTCGACGTCCCGAGCCGGCTGCCGATCATCCCGCTCGTCTCTTCGGTGCTTTTCCCCGGCGGCGTCCTCTCGCTGCAGGTTGGAATCGACCGTAACGTGCGTCTCCTCAAGGGGCTGCCCGACGAACAGAACCTGATCGCCGCCTTCTGCCAGAAGACCGGCGACAAGGAGAACCCCCGCCCGGAGGACCTCTCGCAGATCGGCGTCCTCGCCGCGATCGTGCAACGGTTGCCGCTTTCCTCGGATCGCTACCAGCTCTTTCTCCAGGGGCGGCAGCGCATCGAGCTCGTGCAGATGCTGCAGAACGAGCCGTACTTCGAGGCGAAGCTGCGCGAGGTTGCCCCGAAACCGATCCCCAAGACCGTCAAGACCGACGCGCTGATGAACCGCGCGCTGTCGCTCTTCGAGAAACTCGTCGAGAGCGACTCGAAGTACTCCAACGAACTGCTGAACATCCTCCGGATGAACATGACCGAGGGGCCGGATACGTTCGCCGATCTCCTCTCGTCGTTCGTCAACTTCCCGCTGGAAGAGAAGCAGCTGCTGCTCGAGACCGTCCATCCGATCGAGCGGATCGAGCTGCTGGTCGACTGGATCCAGCGTGACCTCGGGCGCGCGACCGTCGACCGCGAGCTGCAGCGGCAGATCCAGTCGAACATCGACCGCCGCGATCGCGAGAACTACCTGCGCGAGCAGATGCGCATCATCCAGGACGAGCTGGGGGAGACCAACGCTGCCGAGCGCGAGGCCGACACCTACCGCGACCGCGTCGAAGCGCTGCCGGTGGCCGACGATCACAAACAGTCGCTGCGCCGCGAAGTGACCCGGATGGGGCAGCTCTCGCAGTCGTCCTCCGACTACGCGGTCATCAAGGGGCATCTCGACACCGTCCTGCAGATGCCGTGGGACAAGAAAACCGAAGACCGGCTGGAGCTGAACAAGGCCGAGGAGATCCTCAACCAGCGCCACTACGGCCTCGAGAAGGTCAAGGAGCGCATCCTCGAGTTTCTCGCGGTGCTCAAGCTCAAGGGCGACCTGAAAGGGCCGATCCTCTGCCTCACCGGCCCTCCCGGCGTCGGCAAGACTTCGCTCGGCTCGGCGATTGCCGATGCGCTCGGGCGGAAGTTCGTGCGCATGGCCGTCGGCGGCGTGACCGACGAGTCGGAAATCCGCGGACATCGCAAGACCTACATCGGCGCGATGCCGGGGAAGCTGATCAACAGCTACATCCAGGTGGGGGTGAACAACCCGCTGATCATGATCGACGAGATCGACAAGATCGGGAAAGACTTCCGCGGCGATCCCGCCTCGGCCCTGCTCGAGGTCCTCGACCCGAAGCAGAACCACACCTTCGTCGATCGCTACCTCGAGATCCCGTTCGACCTCTCCCACACGCTCTTCATCTGCACCGCGAACGTCCTCGACATGATCCCGGGCCCGCTGCGCGATCGCCTCGAAGTGATCCGCCTTTCCGGCTACACCGAAGGGGAGAAGCTCAACATCACCAAGCAGCACCTCGTGCCGGAAGTGCTCGAGAACCACGGATTGGCGCCCGAACAGGTCACCATCGAAGACGAGGCGATCCTGCTCGTCGTCCGCGACTACACCGCCGAAGCAGGGGTGCGTAACCTCGAACGGAACATGGCCACCATTGCCCGGAAGATCGCCCGCAAAGTGGCCGCCGATGACGGCAGCGGCGCGACCGAGACCTACGCCGTGAAGGCGGAGGACATCGAGTCGTTCCTCGGCCTGCCGAAGTTCGAGCACGAATTCGCGGAGCGGCATCCGGAGATCGGCGTCTCGACCGGCCTGGCCTGGACCTCGGTCGGCGGCGAGATCATGTTCATCGAGTGCACCCGCATGACCGGCAATGGACGGACGACCGTCACCGGGCAGCTCGGCGACGTCATGCGCGAGTCGGTGACTGCCGCCTATTCGTACGTCCGCTCCAAGTCGAAAGACCTCGGCATCGACGACCGGATGTTCGCCGAGAACGACGTCCACATTCACTTCCCGGCGGGGGCGATCCCGAAAGACGGCCCCTCCGCCGGCGTGGCCATCGCCACCTGCATCGCCTCGGTCATGGGCGAGCGGCCGGTGCGTCACGATGTGGCCATGACCGGCGAGATCACCCTGCGCGGCAAGGTGCTCTCGGTCGGCGGCATCAAAGAGAAAGTCATGGCCGCGCACCGCGCCAACATCAAGATCGTCGTGCTGCCGGAAGGGAACCGCAAGGACCTGCAGGAAGTGCCGGCCGAGGTGAAGGACGCGCTGCGGTTCGTCTTCGCGGAGCGGGTGGAAGACGTCTGGAAAGAATCGCTGATTCCGGTCTTCGTGGCCCGCGAGACCGACCGGAAATACGACGAGGCGGAGTACCGCGCCGATCAGCAGAAGGCGGAACGAGCGGCGGAGCGCGCGGACCGAAGATGAAGCGGGGCTGCCTCGGCAACCTGTTGTTCTCCACGCTGCTGCTGATCGCGTTCGGCGGCAGCACCTACTTCTGGTTCACGTTCTTTGTCAAAGGACGCTCGCTCCCGACGCCGAACCTGATCGGCAAGAGCGTCGCGGAAGCGCGCGCGCTGACGCAGGACCTGGGCGTGGAGCTGATCGTCGACGAGACCCACCGCCGCAATCACGACAAGGTCCCGGTCGGGAACGTGGTCTGGCAGAACCGGCAGCCCGGCGCGACCGGGTTCATCAAGCGCGGGAGCTCGATTCGCGTCGAGCTGAGCGCCGGGCCGCTGGTTTTGCGCGTTCCCGATCTGGCGAAGGAGACCGCCGGGACGGGGATGCTCCGCCTCGGCCAGCAGAACCTCAAGCTCGGCGAGCTGACCTACATCGAGAGCACGGAAGCGGGGATTCTGGCTGCCGATCCTCCCAAAGGGACCGTGGTCGGGCCGCAGTCGCCGGTCTCGCTGCTCGTGGCCGTGCCGCAGTCGCCGTCGGCGTTCGTCATGCCCGACCTCATCGACCGGCCGCTCGACCAGGTGCGCGGTGCGCTCGAAGCGCGCGGCCTCAACGTCTCGACCGTCAAGTACGAGGCCTACCCGGGCATCGCCGACGGCATTATCATTCGCCAGTACCCGCTGCGCGGCGCGCCGGTCTCCAGCCGCAATCCGATCTCGCTGGTCGTGTCGCGCGGGGAAGAAACGAATATCATCGAGAGCGGGCTGCCTCCCGCCGCCCCGCCACCCACTCCATGAGCCGTACTTCATGATCAAGATTGCTCCGTCGCTGCTGTCTGCCGACTTTTCGCGCCTCGCGGAAGAGCTGCAGACCATCGAAGGGCACGCGGACGTGCTTCATCTGGACGTGATGGACGGTCATTTCGTCCCGAACCTGACCATCGGAGCGGGAGTCGTCAAGGCGCTGCGCCCGCTGACGAAGATGCCGTTCGACTGTCACCTGATGATCAGCGAGCCGCAGCGCTACATCCCGGCCTTCCTCGACGCGGGCGCGGACATGATCTCGATCCACGTCGAGACCGAGCCGCATCTCGAGCGCGCCCTGCAGATGATCCGCTCCGGCGGCGCGAAAGCCGGCATCGCCATCAACCCCGCTACGGCGGCCGAAACCCTCTCGACTGCCCTCGAGTTTTGCGACTTTGTGCTGGTGATGACGGTCAATCCCGGCTTCGGCGGCCAGAAGTTCATAGAACCTGTCGTGCCCAAGATGCGTCATATCGCCAGAACAATCCGGGAGCGGGGACTTTCCGTCGAGATCGAAGTGGATGGTGGCGTCGACGCGCGGACCGCGCCGAGCGTGGTTGCCGCCGGCGCGACGATCCTCGTTGCGGGCTCGGCCGTTTTCGGACAGAAGGATCGTCCCGCTGCAATGGAGGCGATCCGCAATGCTGTTACGGCGCAGAAGGCGTAAAACCGAACGATGAAGGATGAACGATGAACGATGAACCGGCGAGACTCCTGTTCCGCGCTCATCCTTTCGCGTTCCTCGTTGACCATGGAGGCAATTTGAAACTCAGGACCTTACTCATTCTCGTCGCGATGCTCGGACTGCTCGCGGCGTGCAGCCGCGGCCCGCGCACCCCGCGCATGGTGGTCGACCCCGAACTGCTGCAGCTGTCCAAAGAGCAGATCTGGGAACGCGCGGAAGAGCAGTTCGGGAAAAAAAAGTACCAGCGCGCCCGCTCGTACTTTACGCACCTCTACGAGAGCTTCCCGAACGACCCGCTCGGCCGCCGCGCCCTCCTGCGCATCGCCGACACGTATTACCATCAGGGCGATCCGGTGAACCTGGTCGAGGCGCAGTACAAGTACCGCGACTTCATCAATCGCTACCCGACCAGCGACCAGGCCGATTACGCGATGCTCCAGATCGCGATGTCGTCGTTCCAGCAGATGGAAAAGCCCGACCGCGATCAGGCCAAGACCAAAGAAGCGGTCGAGAAGTTCGACGACATGCTCAAGGCCTATCCGCAGAGCAAGCTCCGTCCACAGGCGGAAGAAAAGCGGCAGGAAGCGATCGACCGGCTCGCGAAGCACGAGCACATCGTGGCCAAGTTCTACCAGAAGCGTGGCAGCCACCTCTCGGCCGTGCAGCGCCTCAACTACCTGGTCGACACCTATCCGAACTACAACGATCGCGCCGGTGTCTTCTTCGACCTCGCCAACTCGCTCAATCACCTCGGCCGCGCCGGTGAGGCGCGCCTCTACTTCGAGCGCGTGGTCAGCGAGTTCCCGCAGAGCGAGTACGCCGAGCGCGCCAAGCGCCGCCTCGGAGAGATCAAAGCCTGATGCGCGTCACCGTGGCCGCCACCGCGCTCCTCGTCCTCACCGCCGCCTGCGCGTCGAACGATGACGGGCCGGTGGTGGCGCCGCCCGGTGCCGTCGCCTCGCCGCCCGTTGCGTCGCTTCCGTCCGCATCGGATGCGCGGCTGGCCGAGATGCAGACGCAGCTCACCGAGCTGCTCGAGCGGCTGGATGTGATGAACGATCGCATTGGACGGATGGAGTCGGCGGCAGTCGCCGCGCCGGCCGCGTCCAGCGCCTCCACCGGCTCGACGGCGTCGACCACAACCGCATCGCCGGCCGCTCCAAGCCCACGGCGTGTGCCGATCCCGGCCACTCCGGCCGAAGCCGCACCGCCCCAGGCCGCCATCGTCGCCGCGAAGATCGCCGACGATTACCGCAGCGCGATCATGCTCTACGGCCGCGGCCGCGTGGCCGACTCGCGCCGCGCTTTCCAGGAAGTCTACGAAGCCGACCCCGCCGGCGACCTCGCCGACAACGCCCTCTTCTGGATCGGCGAGACCTACTTTGGCGCCGCCGACTACCAGAACGCGCTGCGCTACTACGCCCGGGTGACCAACGAATTCGCGCAGGAGAACAAAGCGCCCGACGCGCTCTTCAAGACCGCCCTGGCGCTGGCCCGGACGGGCGACCTCGCCCTCGCGCGCAAGACCCTCAACGAAGTGATCGCGCGCTACCCGTACTCCACGCCGGCCGCCTCAGCCAAGCACGAGCTCGAGCGGCTCAAGTACTGAGCAGAACACGAACGACGGGGGCCTCCGGCGGCCGGGGCCGCCGCCCCGGACCCCATTGGTTGGCCTAGCCTCCGCGACACTCTGTCGCGAGATACGAGGCTGCGCTCGCGGAGGCTGCGCCAACCAACGGGTCCGGGCCCGCGGCCCGGCCGCCGGAGGCCTCCGGTCGTACGCCTTCTCAACCTTCGCCGCGCGCGCCCGTACAATCACGACGCGCAGATGCAAAACCTTTCCCTGGCGTCGACAGTCGTTCTCCTGCTCATCGCTACGGCGCTCGCGCTCGTGCCGGTCGAGACGCTGACCGGCGTTCGCCGTGAGCCGGTCGTCGCCGCTCCCGACGAGTTGCCGCCGCTGGCGACGGGCGACGTCGCGCCGTTTCTCGCCGAGCGCGATGAGATTGCCCGCATCGTCGTGGCGGAGCCGACCACGTTGCGGAACTTTCTCGACCGCAACCGGCTCAACCGGCCGTGGACGCGCGATCAGATCACCGGGCAGCTCGGCCATGCGAATCCGGCGGCGGTGATTCCGGCCGGGACCGTCTTTCGTCTGCGGCTGACGCCGACCGCCACCGACGTGCCGGGTGCGAAGGTGACGCCGTGATCCTCTGCAAAGACTGCTGGATCGCCCACGAGGCAGCCACGCTGCTGGCGCGCTGCAAGCGCTGCGAGGCGAACACGGAGATCCACCGGCTCGACCCGCTTCCGTCCAAAGCCTCCAACGGCGGCTCGTTCAGCAGCCCGCTGATCTGCCGCCTGCATGCGACGGAGCCGCTCGATCTCTACTGCGGCTCCTGCCGGCGGGAGGTCTCGCCGCGCAGCCGCATTGCCGAAGGCGGCGTGCTGGCCATTCTCGGCGACACGGAAGCGGGGAAGACCTCGCTGCTCTGGATCGTGAGCGAGCGACTCCGCCAGCCGAACGCCAGCGGCGTTGTGATTCGAGGTGGGCTCGGTGATTCGGACGAACAGATGATGCGCGCCGTGCGCGAGATCTTCGATCACGGCCGGCTCTCCACCACTCCGGCCACCGACGCCGACGTCCGCAACTACGCCTGGGAAGTGGCCAATGCCGCCGGCGAGACGACGGTGCTCGCTTTCCACGACGCGGCCGGCGAGGTCTGGAACGATCTACCCAGCCTCTCCCGCACCTCGTACGACCGCTTCTACCGTTACCTCGATCTGGTCGGCAGCGTCATCTTCGCCGTCGACGGCGTGCGGGTGGCGGAGGCCATCGAGACCTTCGCGCGTAAAGGGGTGGCCTCGCCGCAGTTGCGGCGCGCGCAGACGAACGAGCTGGCGATCATCGATGCCGTGGCCCGGCGAATGCGCGCGCGCAAGGAGCGCATCCCGGCCGCGGTCGTGATCACGAAGGCGGACGTGCTCTGGAACGAGCTGACTGCGCTGCGGCCCGACAGCGACGCCGACGCGGAGACGATCGACCGCACCGTCCGCGAGCTGCTCGTCAGCGCGGGGCGTCAGCAGCTCGTCCAAGCGCTGGGTGAGACGTTCGATCCGCTCCGCTTCTTCGCCGTCTCCGCGTTCGGCCGCACGCCGCAGCAGCAGCTGCGCGTCGAAGAGCTGGCCCCCGCGCGGGTCGAGGAGCCGTTCGTGGCCCTCCTCAGCACCATCCGGGTCTGAAAGATGAGCGACGCCCCGCTCTGGCACCGCCTCTACACACACGCGGGCTCGATCGGCGGGCACTTTGTGAACGTCGAGCGCGATGCCTCACGCGTGTTGAGTCCCGAAGCGGCGGCGGACCTCGACGACCTGATGAAGAAAACGCGCGGCGGGTTCGTCGTCCGGCGCTACGCCGGTTTCGCCTGCGTGATCGCTTCGCGCGAGGCGGCCGATGCCGGCGGCAGGCGAGGGGTGCGCAATCACGCGCGGGTGGCGAAGAGCGATGACGCGACGTTCGACGTGGCGGCGCTGATGGAACTGACGCCTTCCGAGGAGATGGAAGCGAGCGTCACCATCCGCCCGTATGACTTTCCTCCGCGCGATGGCCTGCGCGAGCTGCTCCTGGCCTGGATCGCCACGCACGGGAAAAAAGCGCGTGTGCGCGTGCAGATCGACCGACTCGACCCGCATACGGCCGCGATCGCCTGGAGCGCGTTGCCGATCGGGTTGCAACGTGGAGGCTCGTGGGCCGTAGATACGGACGATGGATGTCCGGTCGATGTGGTGCTTTCGGCGAGCGGGGGGAGGCGCCCGGCCGATGTTGCGTCGCCGCAGCTCGCGGAGCTCGTTGCGCGCTATGTCGAGTTGCTGCTGGATGGTTCATCCGGGTTCCGTGCGATTCTTCGCAATCCCGCCATCAACAGCGCCGGCCGTCTCGCCGACGCGTTGCGCACGGGGGAAGGGTGGAGATGAGTAAGCGAGGACTTGATCCGGAGGTGATCGCCGAGCTCGATCGCCAGTACAAGGCGATGGAGCAGTCGATGAAGGCCTACCTCGACCAGCGCATCAGCGCGCGCGGCGAAACGGTACAGCCGCAGGCCGCGCTGATCGATCCGCGGGTCTGGATCGCGGCCGGTGTCATCGCGCTGCTGCTGGGGGGCGGTGCGACCTGGTGGTTCTACTTCCGTAAACCGGTCGAGATCGAGACGGTACAGAACATCGATGTCCCTGTGACGGCCTCCGAGCCGGAGAGCGCGACCGAGCCGCCGCCCGAGCAGCCGGTCAATCGCGAGCGTGCCACCGTTCGCGCCGCAGTGGCCAGCGGCGAGGGCGACGGGCAGTGGGCGGTCAGCCTCAAGAACCTGATGGAGCAGCATGGCCGCATCGTCGCCGCCGCGATGCGCGAGGCGGACGGCAATGCCCTGGCCGATCTCGCGCAGCGCGTGGAGGCCAACCAGCCGCTCACGCAGGCGGAGCGCGCAAAGGTGCGGGTGCGGCTGCTCGAATCGATCGCCCGGGTGAAGGTCGACGGCAACCTGCGCGACGTCACGCCGGAGGTGCTCTCGAAACTGCGCGGCACCTACTCCGTCAGCACGCGCAGCACCGACAAGACGAACATCGACCTGCAGAGCGAGATCATCCTCCGCTGGCTGGAGACCCGCGCACGATGACGCGGTACCGCCTCGACCACGCGGTGGTGAT
Source organism: Thermoanaerobaculia bacterium (assembly GCA_036398925.1). Taxonomy (GTDB): domain Bacteria; phylum Acidobacteriota; class Thermoanaerobaculia; order Gp7-AA8; family Gp7-AA8; genus DASWOB01. Next base: position 13,069 of record DASWOB010000006.1, on the reverse strand, counting down.
GGACACCGACGACATCCCCGGACGCGGCGGCTACGCGGTAGTGGGGATCTCGCGCGGTGTGTCGCAGGCGGAGCGTCTCTTCGTCGCGCAGAACTTCGGCATCAGCGACTTTCTGCACGACCCGCAGAACGACCGCACCTTCTACAGCTTCTTCCGCGTCCCCGGCGGACGGCGCGCCTTCACCCGCCGCTTCGCCAACGGCCGCCGGCGCAACGGCACGCAGAACCGTCTCTTCGTCCACACACTCTTTTTTGACGATGCCCTCTTCGACGGCCTGGGCGGGCTGCCGTGGCTGCTGCTCGAAGGGAACGTCCGCGCCGAGGGGAGCGGGGAGTGGCAGCCGCTGCGCAACGACGTTCCGTGGGTCGGCGACGAAGCGATGCCGCTGCTCGAAGCGGAGGTCGACGAGCGGGTCATCGACGACGTGCCGCGCCGCCTCGAGGCACGGTTCTCGCTCGCCGCGAAAGACGTCCCGAATGCTGCCGATACGACGGCCGGCGTGATCGCCGCGCTGCGCGATCAGAAGCGGGTCACCCTGCCGCAGGGACGCGGCTACGAATGGCTGACGCTTCTGGCCTGGTCGATGCTTCCACGTCGCGATCGGGAGGAACTGGCCTGGACGCAGCACGACACGCTGAACATCTCCGCGGTGACGTTCCACCTCGCGAACGCTGTTGCCGCCTCCGATGCTCTCTCGCCCGCGCCGATCGCGAAGACCATCGTCGAGCGTAATCTCCACGACTGGCGCGCGTTCCACGAAACCGCCGCGCGCTACGCGTTGACCATCCGCCATCCCGACACGCTCGAAGCGTGCTTCGCCCATCGCGATGCCGTTCGCGATCTGAAGGGTGATCTCGCGTCGTTGACCCGAGTGGCCGACAGCGCGAAGCGCCTGCGCGGCCAGCCGTGCTTCGACCGGGAGGCGGTGCTCGATCTGGTCTGGCGGCAAGTACCGGTACCGCTGCTGCGCAAGAGCGGTCTGGCGGAGGCCCTGCTGCAGGATCCGCCCAACAGCGCCTGGCTCGATCGCGCCGCCGACCCGAATGTGGTGGTCGACTTTTTCCTCGCGGCCAGCGACGCGAGCATTGCCGCGGTCGCCGAATGGGCGGCCGGTCGCGTCTCCGGCGGACCTCTGGCGCGGCTCATCACCCGTGCCTACCAGGAAAAGGTTCCGTCGCGTCGCGAGCTGCTGGCCCGGCTCGACGACCCCGAGCAACTCCAGTGCGATTCGCCGGAGCTCGCGTACGACGCGATCGCGCTCGCCCTGGAACGGAACGCCACGAGCTTTCTCCGCCGCTCCGACCTCTGGCTCGCGCCGCTGCTGCAGCACGCGCAGACGCTCGACCAGAGCGGCGATACGCGCGCAAGACGAGCGTTCATCACCGACGTGCAGCAGCTCGAGATCGACGTCGAATCGTTCGACGTGCAGCGCGCCGGCGCCTGCACCCGCGCGCTCATCCTCGCCGCGCGACCGTGGCATCCGCGCATGACCACGCTCTTCTGGTCGCACGTGCCGATGGAAGACATCACCCAACTGCCGGCCGACGCGATCGACGCGCTCGCGGAGCTGAGCGCCGCCGCCCGAAAAAAGCTGGCCGAGATCTGGCTGCCGCGCCTCCGCAATCTGCCGAAGGACGTGAATGGCGAACGCCTCCTCGCGCTGCTCTTCAGCAACACCGACGGTGCGGAACTACGCGCTGGCCTCGCTCTGCGCGACGTGGAGCAGGGGAGCGCCGACGAGTCGACGCTGAATCGTCTCGACGTCGCCCTGCACGAATGGCACGGCCCGAAATACGAGCGGGAGATGGTCACGGCGCTCACCCGATTCGCCGGTCCCGAGCGCCTCACTCGCATTCGCCGGCTCTGCACGCTGCTCGCGTCACCGCGGGTGCTGCCGACCGTGAAGCGCATCATCGAAGCGCACGTCCTGCCGCAGGCGCTGCAGGCGTTGCAGCAAAGCGACTGGAATCAGCTGGCCGGCGATGACCACGTGTTCGCCCGCGGCCCCGCCACCCTCACCATCGCCTACAAGCTCGGCGCGCATGGCGACGACGACGCCGTGCAGCAGTTCGAGAGCGCCTACCGTACCCGCCGTCGCAACGATGCCGCCGAGTCGCTCGCCGCCGGCCGCCGCAATCGACCGAGAGGACGACGAACGAGATGATCCGGTTCTACTGCGATTCGTGCAACGCCGAACGCGAAGACTCGGTCTGCTGGAACTGCGGCCGCGACACACGGCAGGTGATCGGGAGTATTCAGGCGCCGGTGCCGCTGCCGCCGCCGCCCGCCGGTTCCTCGGGTTCCTCGGGGTTCCTCGGTTCCTCGGCGGTGCCACCACCTGCGACACTGCCAAAGCCACCCGAGGAACCCCGAGGAACCGAGGAACCGAGGAACCCCGAGGAACTCCGAGGAACCGCCGTCGACGACATTCGCGGCCTCGGCGAGGTCCACGCGCTGCTCGATCGCGGGATGGAAGCGGTGATCATCTGCGGCAGCAGCCGGGCCGGCAAGTCGGAGATCGCGGCCGGATTCACGCGCGCGAACAACGTCTATCGCGGCCGCTCGCAGGTGCTCACGCTGCGCACCACCGTGCAGACCGGCTACGTCCTCGGCGGCACGAACGCGGGGGAGGTCTGGTTCCAGATCATCGACGACAAGCAGATGTTCCTCGATCCGTCGGGGGAGTTCTTCAATCTGCTGTCGGCCGAATACCGGCAGCGTTTCGGCCTGCCGGACATCACCGAGGGTGACTTCGGGTTCGTCCGCCACGCGGTGAGCAAACTGTCGGGGATCGTGCTGGTGGTCGATCTCACCCGCGCCGTCGATGAACGCGATTTCCGGGCGTGGCGGCAGCAGGAGAATGATCTGCAGTTCGTGCTCGCCGCGCTGCGCTGGCTGCGGCACGACAAAATGGCGCGGCCCGACGCCATTGGCGCGCGCACGAACATTGCCCAGCGCGTGGCCGCCTTACCGCTGCTCGACAAGCCGGTGCTGGTGCTCTTCTCCAAGGCCGATCAGCTGACGAACTACGTCAACCTCATCCCGCTCGACTTTGCGAAGCGGCGCCTCCCGATCCTGCACGGCGCGCTGATGACGCACGCCCGCCGCTTCCGCTACGACTTTTGCCACACCATGCGCCAGACCCCCGACGGCGACCGTGAGGTCGACAATCCGTGCGGCGTGCTGCTGCCGATGGAGTGGCTGCTGCACGATCGTTTTCGCTGGCTGCCGTTTCAACTGCCGACGCGGAACCGGCTGCTCGGAGGAGGGAAGTGATTCGTCCTCCGCGCATGCCGGACGACCGCTGGGTACAGCTGGCGCTCCTCGGCGCGATCGTCGTCGCCGCGCTGAGCGGCTACGGCTTCTACTGGTATCAGGTCCGCGCGCGCAGCATCGCCACGCTCAGCGAAGGGGCGCGCGAGGAGCTGGCCGCGCTGCAGGTTCCAGCGCGAGCGACGGCGGAGCTGGAGCGCACCTGGGTCGCGGATGGATTCACCACCGGCTTCTTCGTCGCGCCGGTCGGTCCGATGCCGTGCAATGCGGACCTCGCCACCGACGACGAGCAGCTCGCGGCGCTGCACGATGCGCAGCCGGGTGACCTCCTCGTCGCGCTCGCGCTGGCCACGCATCGCATCGAGAACGGCCGCTTCGCCGAGGCGGAACAGGTCACGACTCGTGCCCTCGATCGCACCAGCGACGACGAACGGATCATCGCCGCCGCGCGTGCGGCCGGCTCGACGCTCGACCTGAGCGACGCGAGCGTTTCCACCGTCGTGCACCTCCATCACGCCCTCGGCGTCGCGCGGCTCTCGCAGTCGTCCACCGATCCGCCGTGGGTTTCGCTCAAGAACGTCATCGGCAGTGTCAAGGCGATGAGCCGCCGCCGATTGATGCCGGGCGCCACCACGCGCGGTCAGGCCGCGGCCAGCCGTCTGCTGATCGACGCGCCCGGCTGCAGCGGCAAGGCCTCGCTGTCGTCGTACGACCTCTTCAACAACCTGATCGTCGCCTACATGCGCGGCAAGTTCACCGGCGCGAGCAGCGAGCGCGAACGGGAATTCAGCCGCGCGCCGAAGAACTACCCGAGCGCGCTGCATCGCCTGCTCGTCGCGCAGGTGGCCCGTGCGCGCGCGAACGACTGGCAAGACGAAGCGCAGCTGTGGGCCCTCTCGAACGTCGAGCAGGTCATCGACTGGCGCTTCCCCGATGACGCGCGCCTGGCCGTCAACGCGGTGGAAGTGATCGACTGGTGGATGACCCCGGAGCGCTGTCCCGCCGACGTCTGCACGCCCGAGCTGAACAGCGGGATGCAGCCGATCCGCAATGGGCTCATCGAGCAGGCCCTCCGCCGCCGCAACGTTTCGAACGAGCAGCGCGCCGAGTTCGCCCGCGCCGCCGTGCGTCTGCTCGCCACGTCGAGCATCGACCGCAGGCGTGTCAGCGAGCACGCCGCGCTGCTCAAAGAGTGGCTCGCGCCAAAGGAAGCGCGCGTGCTCGACGATCTGCTGCACGCCGACACCGCGCGTGCCGCCTTGCCGCGCTTCACCTTCGCACCCGAACCCGACGCCGAGCCGCCGCACGCGAAGCTCGGACCGCGTGCCGATCGCTGGTACACCGCGGCTCGGACCGATCTCGCGCGCGCTGCGACCGAATGGGCGAAGGGCCGGCCTCCCGCGGAGCAGCGTCATGCCCTCATCGCCATCCGCCAGTTCCTCGGCGAAGCGGAGCGGCCGGAGGAGCTGACGCAGCTCGAAAACCTCCGTCCGTTCTCCGATCGCCTGCGCCTGCGCCTCACAGCGGCCAAATGGTTCTGGGCGACGCTGGCGCTGCTGCTCGCGGCGCTGATCTGGCTGATCCTCACCTGGATCATCGCCCACGTCCGCGAGCGCCGGCTGCTGCGCATCTCGCTCTACAACGTCGAATACGACCACCTCGCCGCCAGCGATCCGCACCACACATCGGAGATGCGCTGACAATGCTGAACGCGATGCTGAACGCGAGCAGCGCACTGCTCCTCGCCGCCCCGCTGTTCCTCGTCGCATACGCGCTGACCCATCGCGCGAACGCGCAGCAGGAAGCGCCGCGGCGCACCATCGCCCTCGTCTACATCGTCTGCGCCGCCGCGCCGCTGCTCTTCGCGCTGCTCTGGCGCATCGACGCGACGCGCGTGGTGATCGAGCTGCACGCCATCGCCTTCCGCACCGAAGGGACGACGAAGATCCGCAAAGACGTGCGCGAACGGCGCCCCGGCAGCGGCCGGGTGGTGATCGGCGATCGCGGCGGAACGACGACGCCCGCGCGCCGCTTCGGCCGCCTCGAGTTCACCCCCGCCAATCCGAAGGGGAGGCTGAAGATCGAGCTGCCGCAGCCGGAAGAGCGGGCCGGTCTGGTCGCCACCGCCGGCGACGGTTTTCTCGGCGCGCAGAAACTCGAAGAAGGCGATCGGATCTGCGTGGCCGGCAGTTGCTGGACCTTCGATGCCGGCGATCTCGCTTTCACCAATGGCAAGCAGCGCACGCGCATCCCGCCGCGTGTCGCCGAGATCCCCGGCACCGGCTGGACCATGACGTTGCCGTTCGCGCGGCCGATTTCCGCCGGGTTGCGCACCTGGTCGCTCGACTGGCTGGCGCACGACGTCAACGCGGTCCCCAGCGAGCGCCGCGTCCGTTCGTTCTTCTGCCACACGCGCTCGACCCGGCAGTTGCAACTAGTCATCCTCGATGACGACGTCACGCTGATCCGCGCCGACGCGCCGGTCACCGCGCCGAGAAAGTTCGAGGTCGCGGACGAGGAGCGCATCTCCTTCTACTCGCTGCCACCTGATGCCGACGGCTTTGCCGGCCGCGGCGTGCAGGAGCGGCGGAGCGTTGTCCATCGCGCGGGGGCGCACAGCTTCGTCCTCGACCTCGACACGCCGGAGATTCACTCGCTGACCGTCTCCGAGCTGGACGCGCTGCGCGAGGCGAAGGAGACGAAGAAGAAGGTCGTCGCACTGGCGATGGGCGACGCGCAGCTCGTCGATCGCAGCCTCTATTTCTCCGGCTTGAGCGAATCAGTGGCCGTCGAATCGAGCGCGCTGCTCGAGCTCTCCCGTTTCTTCCCGCGCGACGTCGCTTCGTCGTTCCGCATCATCTCGCCGCGCGGTCCGATGCAAGCGCGGCTCGGCGAGATCCAGTGGGTCGGCGCGCACGACACGGCGGCGATCCGCCTCGACGTCCGCCGCCCGCCGCTGCTGCTCCTGCTGATCGGCCTGCTGCTGCTCGCGCTGAAGATCTTTGCCGCACTCGCGGCGCGCTTCACCCTCACGCAACTGCTGATGGCCGGCGCCATCGAAGCGCTGATCGGCATCCGTCTGCTCTTCGGCTACCGCGCCTGGGCCATGCCGCCGCACAAACTCGAAGCAATGGAGCTCGCGGTCGTGGCGTGGATGGCGCTGCCGTGGATCTACCTCGTAGCCAGCATGCCGGTGAAATCGCGCCGCGATTCGCTGCCGGCCTTGGGTGGCTTGCTCGTGTCGATGCTGCTCACCGGGCGGATGATCGAGGGGCCGGCGAAGTGGATCTGGATCGTCGTCCATCTGCTGGCTGTGGTGGTGGCCGCCTTGCGTGTGGAAAAGGTCCAGCAGCGGCTGAAAGCATTCTGGCAACGCATCCCGCGAAAGCCGCTGCGCCTCCCGGGCGATCCGGCCATGAACGCGATCATCCTCGGCGCCGTCGCCTTCAGCGTGGTGCGCTTCGCGCTGCTCCTCTTCGGCTTCAAGGAAAGCGCGAGCCTCGGCGCGCGCATCTCCCTCAGCGTGATCCACATCCCCGCCGCGGCGATCCTGCAGGGGATGTTCTTCGTCCGCGCCTGGCGGCGCGTCCGCGCGCACGGCGATCTGGAGAAGCCCGACATTCTGGCGGCACTGGCCGTCGTGTTTTTCGTCTGGCTGCTCCCCGCGGCAATGACCAGCGACATCGGCCTGGCGCTGCTGAACATCCCCGTCTTCGCGCTGCTCTTCCTCGCCCTCACGCGCCACGCCTCGGCGAAGCGCACCACCGGTCGCTGGCTGGCGCGTGGCCTCGTGGCCGGCATCGTGATTGTGCTCGCCGGCGCGCCGCTCTTCCGTCTCGCGCTGCCGCTCGTGTTCAGCGAGGAGCGGATGCTCGGTTGGGCCTCCGATTCGAACTATGCCCGCTTCATCCACTTCGCCGCCCCGGAACAACTGCGCGAGCTGGCCACCAAGCGCGGCGAGAGCCTGGCCATCACCTCCGCGCTGCTGCAGGCCTACATCAGCTCCGGTCTCTTCGGCCGCGGCTTTGGCCACACCGAGGTCAGCCCGCACCTCGGCGACACCGCGCTGCGCGACTTCGCGCCGGCCGTGTTCGTGGCGGCGGAGTGGGGGCTGGTCGGCACGGTCGCCGCGCTGCTGCTCTATCTCGTCTTCACCGTCATCGCCATTCCGTGGCTGCCGTGGCAGAGCCGCGAGGAGCCGCGCACCGCGCCAGTGGTGGCCTTCCTCGCCGCGGCCACGATCTCCGTGTCGAGCATCTACATGATCCTGGCGAACCACGAGCTGCTACTGCTGACCGGCAAGAATGCTTATCTGCTCGGGCTCGACTCCGCGGGCGACGTGATCGAGGTGATCGTGCTCGTGCTTCTCATCGCGTATGGCGCAGCGGTCACCACCGCGCAACGCGTGCGCACGTTCGGAGGGCCGCTGTGAGCCGGCGCGCGCGGATCGGACTGGCCATTCTCGGTGCGGCAGTCATTGCGCTGCTCTGGTCGCGGCAGACCTTCGAGCCGCTGACGCACTACACCTCGCGCAGTTACGTCGAGCGGACCAATCACATGATCGGCCGCGGCGCGCTGGCTTTCGATTGCCGCGGCGACCGGGTGGTGCTCACGAAGAATGCCACGGAGGCGGAGCGGAAGTGGGTCGAGGCGAGCCACCTCCGGAACGACATCGAGCTGTTCAACCGCAACCGCGAGCTGTTCGGCCACTTCTTCATCGTCAGCGACTGCCAACTGCGCGAGATCAATCCGTTCCTGCGCACCATCCAGCTGCCGTTCGCGAAGACGACCGAGTGGCTCGGCAACATCGAGTACTCCGGCCCGGGGGCGCGCGCGTCGTTCATCTCCTCGAACGGCCGGCAGATCGCCATCACCCGCACGCCGGAGGGGGCCATGCCGACCGATGTGCGCACGATCGTCGGCAAGAGCAGCGATGCCGCCGGGAACGTGGTGCATTTCGACTTTGCCGGCGGGGGACAGACGCCCGGCGTCGAGGTGCACAGCGTCGAAGGGACGGCCGTCCTCGAACAGCGCGTCAAGCGTGGCCAGCCGGCCGACGTCCGTCTCCTCGGCACGGCGCTCGGCCAGGGACGCATCGCCCGCCTGCAATCGGGCGACTGGCTGCATCTCAGCTCGACCTCGCCCGCCAACGTCTCCGAGACCTTCCTCTTCACCGAGGAGCTCCGCTTCTCGCGGCTCAGCAGCGTGCGCACGCGCAACGCGCGGCAGGAGCGGATCTTCACCGAGAGCGATCCGCTGCTGCAGTGGGTCGGTGGCGATCAGGGCGAAGAGATGCTGACCTTCGGCGAGGCGCTGGCGCGCAGCGTGACCAACGCCATGCAGCAGGCGGGCGACCAGCGGGCGAACGACTTCGACATCCAGCTGAGCATCGATCACGCGCTGCAGCAGAAGCTCGACGCATCGCTGGCCACGTACGCGCGGCGCCTCTCCAACGACGTCGCCGGAGGCGATCCGTTCGCCGCGTCGATCACGGTGATGAACGGTAAGAACGGCGAGATCATGGCCGCGGCGAGCTATCCGGGGCAGAGCGAGCTCGAATCGATGCGCGGCCTCTCGGAAGACGAACAGCGCCGCCTCCTGGTGAACCACAACTTCAAGCGCCATCCGATCGGCTCTGCCGGCAAGCCGTTCTTCTATGCCGCCATCGGCTCGCGCCATCCGTTCCTCCTCGACCTGACCGTCGAGCCGCACGCGCCGCAGCTTCGCCCCGACGGCGGAGAAGGGGAGCGGGAGGTGCTGCAGTACTTCATCGGCCGCGATTACAAGCTCTGGCCGCACGCCGACGCGCCCACCGACATCGGCTCCGCGCTCGAGCGCTCCTGCAACAAGTTCACGGTGGAGATGGCCACGCTCGCCCTCGCCGCCTCGCCCGACGTCACCGAGCGCACGCTCAGCCGCCCGCTCGATCAGCTCTTCCGCCGCAAGCCGGGTGTGACCTGGAACGCCGCCGACGGTCCGCGCATCAACGGGCAACTGATCGGTTTCCCGGTCGATCTCGGCGTCTACATGAAGGACGACAGCCGGCCCGTGCCGCCGCGCCAGCTCACCAGCGCTGCCATAACGCCGGGCACGCTCGACCGCATCGACGAAGCGCCGTTCCTCGAGACGTTCGGCGAGCTGACCGGCGTCCGCACCTACGGCGGCGGCGCGGCTCCCGGTGGCGGCGATGCCATCGGCCGCAGCGCGTTCGTGACCCTCAACTACGACCTTCGCCCATGGGCGCCGCTGCTGGCCCGCCTCTCGGACGGCACGGATGAAAAGACCGCCTGGGAGATCCGCGCCGCGCTGCATTCGGTCTCGCCGGAGCGCGTCAATCTCTCCCTCAACCAGGTCACCGACTTTCGCACCGAATTCGTCAGCCTCCTCCTCGGCGGCTCGACGTCGCTCTGGACGAACGTGCAGCTGGCGGAAGCGCTCTCGCGGCTGGTCACCAAACGGCAGGTCGAAGCGTCGATGCTGCACGCGTTGCGTCCGCGGGAGAGGCGGTTCCTCGGGGTTCCTCGGGGTTCCGCGGGTTCCTCGGAGACGGGCGACCCCGCCGAGGAACTCCGAGGAACCCGAGGAACCGTCCAAGGGCTCTCCGACGAAGCGCGCGACACCGTCCTGCGTGGCATGCAGCGGGTGATCACCGGCGCCAGCGGCACCGCGAAGCCGATGGCCTCGCGCCTGGCCGAGCTGCAGCAGCGCTTCCCCGAGCATCGCATCGCCATCTTCTCCAAGACCGGCTCGCCGACGGTCGTGCGGCCGGAAAGCAAGCCGGCCGGCGAGATCCTCGCGCAGCTGGTGCGGCGCGGGGTGCTCTACTACGACGGCAGCCGGCTGGCCGTTTCCGGTGTTCCGTACGCGGCACGCGGTGTGGCGGGGCGCGATGCGTTCGTGAATGCGCTGCATCGTGCCGCGAGAAGAACCGGCGTCGCCGCGACGCCGCGCACGCTGGCGCGTCTCGTCGCGTATGCCGATCGCTTCACGCGCTATCGCGGGCAGCTCGTCTTCAGCGGTCCGGCCGCGGTGCGGCTCAGCGAGAATGCCGCGTCGCCGTTCCACGTCGTGGCGGGGCAGCTGGTTCTCAACCGCGCCCATTCGGTCTTCGACCCGGCGGAGCAGTCCGATTCGAGCGCGGTCTACATCTTCTCGATCGTGAGATGGCGCGGCGCGGGAGATATCCCCACGCCGGGGGAGCTGGAGGCGGACGACGCCCGCGTGGTAACGGTCGTGCTCTATCTCGACATCGGTCCGGGCAGCGCGGTGGCGGTCGAAGCGGCGCGGCAGATCGTTCCGGATCTGGTGCCGTTGCTGGAGTGAGCGCGCGGAATACAATACGCGCCGCATGCCTGAAGAAACTGAGAGTGGCGCGACGCTGCTCGCGCGGCGCGAGTACGGCCGGGCGGTTCCGGTGCTCAAGCGCGAGCACGAAAAGTATCCCTCCAACCCCCGCATCCGCCTGCAGTACGCCGACGCCCTCGCCGGCGCGGAGATGTACGACGAAGCCATCACGCAGTACGAGGCCACCGCCCGTTACTACGAGGACAACGGTCTGACCGTGCAGGCGATCGCCGTCCGCAAGAAGGCCGAAAAGGTCCGCGACGCGCACGGCACCCCCGCCAATGCCGCCTCGGCCAGCGAGCCCGGTAAGAACGAGCCGATGTTCAGCAAGCCGGTTCCGAAGAGCCCGCTCTTCGAGATGCTCAACGACGAAGAGCGCGCCGCGTTCGTGCGGGAGATGGAGCTCGAAACGCACGACGAGGGAAGCGTGATCATCAATGAGGGCGACCCCGGCACCTCGATGTATCTGGTCGCCTCCGGCGGCGTGAAGGTCTACACCCGCGGCACGGGCGGGACGGTCTACCTCGCCAACCTCGGCGAAGGGGACTTTTTCGGCGAAGTGAGCGTGTTGACCGGAAAACCTCGTACGGCGACGATCACCGCATCGCAGCGTACGGAGCTGTTGCGGCTCGACAAAGAGAAGCTCGACAACGCGCTCGCCACCTATCCGGGCATCCGCAAGGTCCTGGATGAGTTCTACAAGAAGCGCGCGACGCACACGGTCGAAGCGATGATCGAGAACCTGCGCAAGAAAGGGACTTAGCGTTGGCCGTTCTGCCCATCCGAAAGTACGGGGATGACGTTCTCCGGAATCCCGCCACGCCGGTGGCGGAGATCGACGCGTCGCTGCAGACGCTGATCGATGACATGATCGACACGATGTACGCCGCCCCCGGCGTCGGCCTCGCGGCCAATCAGGTCGGCGTGGCGAAGCGGCTGATGGTCATCGATCTCTCCGTCGGCCGCCGTCCCGGCGAGTGCCACGTCTTCATCAACCCGGAGATCGTCGACGCCGAAGGGGAGATCACCGAGGAGGAAGGCTGCCTCTCGATCCCCGACTTTGTCGAGATCGTCACCCGGCCGGAGCGCGTCAAGCTGCGCTACCTCGACCGCAACGGCAAAGAGCGCGAGATGTGGGGCGAAGGGCTGATGGCCCGGGCCATGTGTCACGAGATCGATCACCTCAACGGGACGCTCTTCGTCGACCACCTGCGCGGCTTCAAGAAAGACCGCATCCTCAAGAAGATCTCGAAGCTGGCCAAGTCGGGCATGTGGGGCTGAGATAAACTCCGCCCGATATGCGACATAAGGCGATCGTCACCGAGATCCAGCCGCTCGCTCCGAGCGTCCTGCAGATCACCGTCTCGTTCGACAACGAGAACCCGCTCATTTTCGAGCCGGGCCAGTGGGTGAGCTTCCAGTTTCCGGAAGGTCCCTCGCGCGCCTACACCATCGCCTCCGCCCCGCAGCGGCCCGAAGCGGTGCAGCTCTGCGTGCGCATCGGCCCGGGCAAAGGCGGCGAGGCGCTGCAGCAGCTCGAAGCGGGCGCCGAGGTCTCGATCGATGGCCCGTTCGGCAAGTTCCTCCTGCCGCCGGATGACGGCCGGGCGGTGGTGCTGCTGGCCGGCGACGTCGGCATCGCGCCGATCCGGAGCATCGTCCTCCACATGCTCGCCACGAAAGACTCCCGCCGGATTTACGTCCTCTACGAGCCGAACCAGCGCTACATTCTCTACGCCGGCGATTTTGACCCGCTCGCCCGCGCCGGCCAGATCGTCCATGAAAGCGGACGGATCGAAACCCTGGTCACCCGCAATCGCAACGTGATCAAGGACGCGACCGTCCTGGCCGCAGGCTTCGACCCCTTCCTCGACCGCGCCCGCGCCGCGCTGAAGGACATCGAAGCCGATCCGAACGCCGTGATCGCCGAGACGTTCGGTCCCGAGCCGGTTTGATATCGCTACATCCTGAGCGAGCGTAGCGAGTCGAAGGATCAATCAAGGGGCGAAATCGGGGACAAGGCGAAATCGGGGACAGGTCTTAGAACCACGCCCTCACAACGCGACTCCAACGGTCGTAGAGCCGCCGCGCCTTCAGGCCCATTTTCTTTCCATTCCGAGGAGCTTTCCTGCCCTTTTTCACCATCTCCTCGGGTCGCCGCGGAGTGCCGAGGTAGCCTCGGCTTGCGTATGGCGAGGCAACCACGAGTCGAGTATCCCGGCGCACGACATCACGTGATGTCACGTGGCAACGATGGAATCACCATCTTCCATGACGATCGCGACCGCCAGCTCTTCCTCGACCTCCTCGGGGAGGAGATCGTCCGCTCGCGATGGGTTCTCCACGACTACTGCCTGATGGGCAATCACTACCATCTGAGCATCGAGACTCCGGAGTGCACCCTCTCGACCGGCATGCACCGCCTCCTCGGGCGCTACGCGCAGCGCTTCAA
>DASWOB010000005.1:0-308430 GCA_036398925.1 Thermoanaerobaculia bacterium | reverse complement strand
GTTGGCCTAGCCTCCGCGACTCTCTGTCGCGAGATCCGAGGCTGCGCTCGCGGAGGCTAGGCCAACCAACGGGTCCGGGCCCGCGGCCCGGCCGCCGGAGGCCTCCCGTCGTTCCCCTCATCCGTGGGCGCAGTGCGTGCGTTCTGCTTAGGCCAACCAATGGGGTCCGGGGCCGATGGCCCCGGCCGCCGGAGGCCTCCCGTCGTTCCCTGATCCGTGGGTGAAGTAAGAGCATCCTGCTTAGGTGGTACGCACGCTGCTACCTCCCCTCCGCATGGCACGTTACAAGATGCGGCAGAAGATGATCTCCCTTGGCGAGGACTTTACGATCGAGGATGAATCGGGCAATCGGGCGTTCGAGGTCGACGGGAAGGTCATGCGCCTGCGCGAGACCTTCGAGCTGAAGGATCGCAACGGCAACGTCGTGGCGACCATCCGCGGCAAGCTGGTCTCCGTGCGCAAGAAGATGGACATCATCCGCGGCGACGACGTGGCGGCGACGGTGACGAAGGCGCTGTTCGCCCCGTTCCGCACGAAGTTCCAGGTCGACCTCGCCGGCGGCGGAGAGCTTTCGCTCGACGGCGACATCCTCGACCACGAATACACGCTGCGCCGCGACGACAACCCGATCGCCACCGTGTCGAAGCGCTGGTTCAGCTTCACCGATACGTATGGCATCGAGATCGCGCCGGGCGCGGACGACGCGCTGGTGCTGGCGATCGCTGTGGCGGTCGACGAGATGGCGCACGACAAGGACGAGTGACGCTACGCGGGCGCGGCCGGCGGCGCGAGACGCTTCTTCACGATCGCGAGCGGCTTCTGAAAGTCGTCGTGGGCGAGGAAGCTCAGGAGGCTGCGGTTCTTGTACTCGTTCAGCCCTTCGGACGGACCGATCATTGTCACCACGGAGTCGACGAGCGCGGTCAGTTCCGGCGTCCATGGCTTCGTCCGGCCGGCCACCTTGAAGAGGGTTTGGAAGAACCACGCCTGCAACAACGAGCGGAAGGTGTTGTTGTGGTAGCAGCGGAGATTGCGCATGAGGCGTCCCTGCGGTTTGAGCAGATGCTCGACCCAGAGGAACCAGGTCAGGTCGTCGTGCAGCACGTAGTCGAGCAGCGGATCACCGCCAAGCGGCAGCGCCTCGGACATCGACTTCACGTTGTTCTGGATCGGCGCCTTACCGGGCCGGATGAGCTGCAGCAGCGCCTGCTCCTGTTCCTCATCGAGCGCTCCGAGGGAGACGCCGCCACCCTTCTTGGCCAGAACGGTGGTGACGGTGAGGAGATCCGGCGCCGCCGTGACTCTGGCATTTTCTCCAAACGCATCCGCCTTCACCCCTTTGCCGATGGTGGACATTAGATGCGTGAGATTCATCACCTCCTGCGGCTGTGAGACATAGCGGTACGCGGGTTCGGTCAGAAGGTGTGAGACGACGCCCGCGAGCTCTCCGAGCGAGTAGCTGCCCGTAATGCGCAGACTGAGCCACGTCGACCAGCCGAAGGGATAGAGCAGGACGCGCGGCTCGGGACTGACGGTGATCACGGCGAGATGCGGCGGCAGGACGACCTCGACCCGCTCGACAATCGTGGCGGAAATCGGGACGAAGCTGCCCCAGGCGAGATCGGCATACGCTCCGAGGTCGGAGCTGAGATAGCGGGTCCAGAACTTGTTCGGCGCGTAGAAAGCACGGAGCCGGTTCAGGATCGTTCCCTTCGTCGCGAAGACCTCCTGGTATTGCTGCGGCATCCTGGCGATCTGTTCGTACAGCCTGCCGTACGACTCGGCGCCGGACAACGGCATCGTGCCGGTGCCGGTGCCGGTGCCGCTGCCGCTGCCGCTGAAGTAGCGCAGCGTGACGTTGCAGTCGGCGATGTCGACGATGCTCTGCGTCAGGGTGATCGGAGCTTTCTCTGTTAGACTCATATCGATTGTCACTCTCGCAGCGATGCGGTAGTGAACGGAGCGGCGTCGTGGTCACGTCCGCCCCACCCACAGAAGGGCCGCACTTCGGTGCGGCCCTTTCTTCTATGTAGTGAGGGTGAGCAGCTTCACCCGCTCCACCAATTCTTCTTTCAGGCCGACCACGTCGCCGATCGCCACCACCGGCCGCCAGTTACCACTGCCCTGCTCGACATTCTGCCGCCGGGCGAGCGTGCAGGCCTTCGTGCGGACATGCTCCAGCAGCTGCTTCCGTTCGCTTCTGCCGCCTCCGCCGTTGATCGAGTCGACCAGTTTCTTGAGCTTCGGACGGTAATCCTCCGTGGTTGGCGTGACCTGCAATTCGGCACCGAGTACTAGATCGCCGTCCGGCTGCAGCAGGCGAACGCCCTTCCACGTTTCTCCCAGGAGCACGCCGTTGACGCGTGCGAAACGGCGCGGCGCGCGCGGGCCGAGGAGCGCTTTGCGGAGGTAGTCCACGTCGCTGTCGGCCTCGCTGAATGCCCACCGTTTGCGCTGCACGTACTCCCCCAGCCAGCGCAGCAGCGGCCAGAGGATGCCGACGGCGAGCGCGCCGAGAAAGACCGCGCGACGCGACAGAATCAGGCCGAGAGACGTCCCCAGGAGGGCGATGAAGAACGCCGGGAAGATGTACTCGCTGCCGAAGGAGGGCATCCGAAAGCCTTCCCCTTTGCGCCAGCGGTCGACGAGCTGATAGGCAAAGAACGCCGGAAAGAGCGGCAGGAGCAGCGAGAGCAGCGCCGCGGTGCCGCCCGGCAGCCCCGATGCTTCGTCCTCAAACGGCCGCTTGATCTCGGCCTTGACCACCGCCGTCAGCGTGGAGACGCGCGGCTCGGCCCCCGCCATCCAGCGGTAGCGCAACAGCAGCAGCGCTTCGTGGGCGCCATAGCCGGCATTCTCCTTCGGCCGCAGGAAGATGCGACGCTCGTAACTCCCGCGTGGCGGAAGCGGCGGCAGCGCGGCGACTTCGTCGACGCGGAAGACCTCCGACAACTCCAGCAGCTCGATGAGCCGCAGCTCCGAATCAGAGTTGTTGGAGATGACGATCGTGACCGGCAGCCGATCGACCGTGGCCCGTCCGAAGATCGGGTCGCGCGTTTCGAGCCGGCTGCGTTCCGCGATCGCCTGCAGCGTCACCGCCGGGGGGCTCGGCGTCGCCACGGCGGCGGCAAAAATCAGGGCCAGGCTCCAGCTCACATCTCAGGAGAGACGTGAGCCGGTCCGTTCCCTACCCTCTCAGAACATCCGCGGGTACTTTTTCGGCGACCCTTCGTGCATCAGCGCGTAGACGGCGGCGAAGATCGACTCGCGGCTCGGCTTCGACCAGTAGTCGCCGTCGGAACCGTAGGCGGGACGATGCTCCTTGGCAGCGATCGTCAGCGGCTCGGCATCGAGCCATTCGTAGCCGCGGTCGCGCTCGAGGACGTTCTGCATGAGGAAGGCCGTCGCGCCGCCGGGGACGTCTTCGTCGATGAAGGCGATGCGGTTGGTCTTCTTGAGCGACTCGACGATCACGCCGCGCGTGTCGAACGGCAGGAGCGTCTGCACGTCGATCACCTCGGCGTCGATGCCGGAGGCGGCCAGCAGTTCGGCCGCTTCCATGACGATGCGCAGCGTGGCGCCGTAGGAGACGAGCGTGACGTCGTTCCCTTCCTTCAGCACTTCCGGGACGCCGAGGGGGAGGGTCATCTCGCCGATGTTCGACGGCAGCTTTTCTTTGGTGCGGTAGCCGTTGAGCACCTCGATGACGATGGCCGGGTCGTCGCCGCGCAGCAGAGTGTTGTAGAAGCCGGCCGCCTGGGTCATGTTGCGCGGAACGCAAAGGTACATGCCGCGCACGAGGCCGAGCAGGCCGGCCATCGGCGAACCGGAATGCCAGATCCCCTCGAGGCGATGGCCGCGGGTGCGGAGGATGGCCGGCGCTTTCTGCCCTCCGGCGGAGCGCCAGCGCGTGGTGGCCAGGTCGTCGGACATGAGCTGCAGCGCGTAGAGCACGTAGTCGAGGTACTGGATCTCGGCGATCGGCCGGAGGCCGCGCAACGCGGCGCCGATGGCCTGCCCGACGATGGTGCACTCGCGGATGCCGGTGTCCATCACCCGCCAGACGCCGTACTTTTCCTGCAGCCCCATGCAGCCCTGGTTGACGTCGCCCAGCTTGCCGACGTCCTCGCCGAAGATGAAGATGCGCGGGTCGCGGCGCAGGGCGTGATCGAAGGCGTGGTTGATGATCTCGAAGCCGTTCAGCACCGGCGCGTCTTCGGCGTACTCCGCCTTGACCTCCGGGACTTTCAGCGCCGACTCCTCCCCTTCGCTGTAGAGGTGCGCGTCGAAGCGCTGGTCCCCTTTTTCAATCTGCTCGCGCAGCCAGGCCGCCGCTTCGTCGGACTTCCCCTTGCTGATGATCGCACCCGCCACGGAGCGGACGATGTCGCGGCGATACGGCGACTGCGCGCGCTGCAGCTCCTGCTTCGCTTCGGTGGCGCCGAGCTTGTCGAGAATCGCCAGCGCGTCCTTCAGCTCCGCGTCGATCGGGGCGCGGTAGGCGTCCCAGGCGCGGCGCTGCGCGTCGCGCACCAGCTGCGCGTCTTCTTTCTCGAAGGCGTCCAGCTCGTCGGCGGTAGCGATCTGCTGCGCGATCATCCAGTCGCGCATCTTGCGGATCGCGTCGAACTCCACTTCCCACTCCAGCCGTTCTTTCGACTTGTAGCGCTCGTGCGAGCCGGACGTGGAGTGTCCCTGCGGCTGCGTCACCTCGGTCACGTGAATGATGGCTGGCACGTGCTCCATCCGGGTGATGGTCGCGGCGGCGATGTACGTCTCGCAGAGGGCCGGGTAGTCCCACCCTTTGACCGTGTAGATGTCGTAGCCCTGCTTCGACTTCGGCTCGCGCTGGAAGCCTTTCAACAATTCACTGAGATTCCCCTTGGTGATCTGGAATTCGTTCGGCACGGAGATGCCGTAACCGTCGTCCCAGATCGAGACGATCATCGGCACGCCGATGACGCCCCCCGCGTTCAGCGTCTCCCAGAACATCCCCTCGGCGCAGCTGGCGTTGCCGATGGTGCCCCAGGCGATCTCGTCGCCTTTGCGTGAGAAGTTGGCGGCCACCTCTTTCAGCTCTTCGAGCTCGCGATAGAGCTTCGAGGCGAAGGCCAGTCCGAGGAGGCGCGGCATCTGCGAACCGGTCGGAGAGAGATCGGCGGAGGTGTTGTAGAGCTCCGTCTGGTTGCGCCACGTGCCGTCGGGATTGAGGACGCGCGTCGCAAAGTGGGAGTTCATCGAGCGCCCGCCTGACCACGGATCGTGCTCCACGTCGGCGTGCGCGTAGAGCTGCGCGAAGAACTCGTCGAGCGTCCCCGCCCCGGTCGCCAGCATGAAGGTCTGGTCGCGGTAGTAGCCGCTGCGCCAGTCGCCGCGCCGGAACGCACGTGCCCACGCGAGCTGCGGGACTTCCTTGCCGTCGCCGAAGATGCCGAACTTGGCCTTGCCGGTCAGCACCTCCCGGCGCCCGACCAGGCTCGCATGACGGCTGCGCACCGCAACGCGGTAGTCCTCGATGATGCTCTCGCGCGTGAACTGCGTGCGCGTGTCGCTGCTCTGCTGCTGCTCCGATGTGGACACGTCGTCTCTCCGTGGTTTGGATTCGAGGCCAGGTCTGCAGGGGGTCGGCGCCCGGGTGCACGCACAGGTCACCGCCGGAGGCGAATCCTAGCATGCAGTGTCGCCGCTCGTTGACACCGTCGACGATGCACGCGACCGTCACGAACGCCGTCAAATGCGTGTCGGAGGATTTCACTTGCGCACGAACCCGGACAACGGCAGCGCGCTGAGCGGCATCCGCATCGAGTCGTCGGCGATCAGCCCGGCCAACGACAACATCATCGGCGGCGACCCCGCCCACAATCACCCCAACCGCATCCGCTACAACGACGCCTCGGGCATCCGCATCATCAGCGGCACCGGCAATCGCATCTTCGACACGCTCCTCCACGAGAACACGCCGCTGGAGCAGGGCGGCCTCGTGGCCGCGGCGGCGCACTCCCAAATACCGCTCGCCTCACCGCTGACGCTGGCCATTCTGGCGGTCATGCTCGCGGCAGCGGGCTTCATCGCCTCTCGCTCGTACTGACGCATCGTTGAAGGCCGGCTCTTTCGCGGTCGATGGAGCCGGCCTTCGCGTTGACAGGCACCTTTTTCGACGTTGATCGAGCCGGCTATCGCGATTGACAGCACTTCCTTCGACGTTCATGAGGTAGCCGTGAACGTTGATGGCCACTTCCTTGAACGTTCATGGAGGTGGCCTTGAACGTTGATGGCCACTTCCTTGAACGTTCATGGAGGTGGCCATGAACGTTGATAGTCACCTCCATCAACGTTCATGGTCACTTCCTTCAACGTTGATAGCACCGGCCTTGAACGTTGATAGCCACTTCCGTGAACGTTCATGGCCACTTCCATCAACGTTGATAGCGCCGGCCTTGAACGTTGATAGCCACTTCCATGAACGTTCATGGCCACTTCCATCAACGTTGATGGAGCCGGCCTTGATCGTCGATGGCCACCTCCATCACCGTCCAAGGAAAGGCCGTCGACGTTGAGGGACCGCCCCTTCACGTTGATGGCCGGGCCGTCATCGTTGGCAGGCAGGCGGTCATTGTTGATGGGCAGTGTCATCAACAGATGACAAACCGTCGTGATTGTTGGGCAGCGGTTTGTGGTCGTTCGGGGACCGGGCGTCTCGCCCGGCGGCACAGCTGCCATGCACCATGTTCTTCGGCGTCGGGCGGGACGCCCGCTCCCCGTGGGGGCTAACGTCCCAGTTCGTCCAGCGCGCGCTCGAGCATGGTCTGGACGCGCGCCGGGTCGGGGCTTTCGCAATAGATGCGGATGATCGGCTCGGTGCCCGACTTGCGGAAAAGGATCCAGGTGCCGTCGTGGAAGTTCATCTTCACGCCGTCCGTCTGTTCGAGCTTGTCGAAGTCGTTGCCGAAGGCGCGATCGAGGTCGCCGGAGCGGACCCGTTCGATGAGCTTTGCGTTCTGCTCCATCGGGCTGTGGACGTCGCGGCGGTCGTAGTGCAGGGCGACGAACTCTTTTTCCATCCGGGCGATGATGTCGGAGAGCGGGAGGCCGTAGTGCGCGACCGCTTCGGCGACCATGAGGCCGGAGAGGATGCCGTCGCGCTCGGGCATGAAGTGGCCGAAGCCGATGCCGCCGCTTTCTTCGCCGCCGATCAGCACGTCGCGGGCGAGCATGAGATCGGCGACGTACTTGAAGCCGATCGGCGTCTCGTGCAGCGTGGCGCCGAGGGAGGAGGCCACCCGCTCGAGCAGGCGGGTGGTGGAGAAGGTCTTCACGATCTCGCCGGAGCGCTTCTTCTCACGCACCAGATAGAGCGCGAGCAGCGAAATGATCTTGTGCGGCGAGACGAAGTCGCCGTGCTCGTCGAGGATGCCGAGGCGATCGGCGTCGCCGTCATTGCAGATGGCGAGATCGTACTCGCCCGAGAGCATCACGTTCTGCGAGGCGTTGAGGTTCTCGGGGATCGGCTCCGGATTGACGCCGCCGAAGGAGGGGTTGGCATCGCCTCGGATGGCATCGACGATCGTCCCGGTGAGCGGCGATTTGTCGCCCCGGACGATGCGCTGCGAGCCGACGTAATCGAGTCCGAGAACCTTGTGCGGGATGGTCGCGCCGGCGCCGTGGATCGGATCGTGGAGGATGGCCAGCTTCGCCTTCTGCAGCAGCGGCAGGTCGAGCTGTGCGCGGATCCCTTCCACGTAGTCGTCGAGGATGTTCTCCTCGCCGACCGAGCCCCCTTCGCGCACGTCACGCTGGCCGAGCGCTTTCGCGATCGTGTCGTACGTCTCCGGCAGCGCGGAGCCGCCGTACCACGCTTTGAATTTGAGGCCGTTGTAGCGGGCCGGATTGTGGCTGGCCGTGACCATCACGCCGCCCAGGACCTTGCGATGGCGGGCGGTGAAGGAGATGGTCTGCGACGGCGTGGGACGATCGGAGAGGATCACCCGGTAGCCGGCCCCGCGCAGCGAGTCGGCGACGACGACGGCGAACTCGCGCGACAGGAAGCGGCGATCGAAGCCGACGATCATCGCGTTGCGGTCGATCTCCGCGGGCGGCCGCAGCGTGCGTGCGGCGACGGCGATCGCGTCGCTCACGAGCCGGACGTTGTCGAAGGTGAATGCTTCTGCGATGACGGCGCGCCAGCCGTCGGTGCCGAACGTGATCGAGGGGGGCATGCGGCGCGGATTGTATGACGGGGGGGTGAGGCTGTTCAGCTGCTCAGCTGCTCAGCTTCTCAGGCCTGAACAGCTGAGCAGCTGAATAGCTGAGTAGCTGACGCCCCAGCCTACCGTCCGAATCCACCCTTCAGCACCGGGCGCTTGCGCGGCTCTTTGACCACCGCGATTCCGCCCGCTCCGCCGACGATGGCGATGTGCGCATCACCTTCGACGGGGGCGCTCACGGTCGGCACGGTCATAGTCGGCATGGTCATGGCGGCGGCGGTGTTGGTCGGCTCTGCCGGCTGGGCTTCCAGCCACTGCGCGCGGCTCATTGGCTCCATGAGCGTCGGATCGGCGGAGTCGGCGTCCGGAACGGCGGGAGTGTCTTCGCGCACGACCTCCATCGGCTTGGCGGCCACCGGTGGCTCGGGGAGCTCTTTCTTGAAGACGCGCCCGTGCTCGCCCGGCTTGAGGCCGCTCATCTCGCCGCGGATAGTGATGATGAGAAAGCCGGCCACCAGGACGACACCAGCAATACCGACGTTCTTGAGCGTCAGGTAACGCTTGTGTTGCCTCCGGTCGCGGATCGGGACGATAAGATCGGGTCTGCGCTTCATTTGCAATGTTATTAAGCAAACGAGCTGCCGATTGTGACGAGGGAGTAACTGATGGCAAAGATTGGAGTTATCGGAACGGGCTGGGGAGCGCGGGTCCAGGTGCCGGCATTTCGCGGCGCGGGACACGAAATCATCGGTATTTCCGGCTTCGACCGGGAGAAGACCCGGCGCACCGCGGAGGAGCTCGGCGGCGGCATCATCGCCTACGACGACTGGCGCTCGTTGATCGCCTCGCCCGAGGTCGAGCTGGTGACGATCACCACCCCTCCGAGCGAGCATCGCGCGATGGCCGCGGCCGCGCTCGCCGGCGGCAAGCACGTCATCCTGGAGAAGCCGACCGCCATGCACGCCGGCGAGGCGGAGGAGCTGGTGCAGCTCGCGGCGCAGCTCGCGGCAAGGCATCCGGGGCAGATCGCGATCATCGACCACGAGCTGCGCTTCCTCCCCTCCTGGCGCGAGGCGCGCGAGCGGTTCCGCGAGATCGGCGCGATCCGCTACGCCGAGGTGCGGTACGCCAGCCCGGGACGCGGCGACCGGAAACGGGAGTGGAACTGGTGGAGCGACGCGGAGCGCGGCGGCGGGATCTGGGGCGCGGTCGGCTCGCACTACGTCGACGCGTTGCGCTATTTCGGGATCGAGATCGAAGCGGCGCAGGCGCTGCTCGCGACGGCGATCGGCGAACGTCCATACGGCGACGGAACGCGCGCGGTGACGAGCGACGACATCGCGGCGGTGCACCTCCGCTTCGCCACCGGCGGCGTCGCGTCGCTGCTCTTCGCCGCGGTGGCAGCGGGCAATGACGAGCCGGCGGTGCTGACCATCCACGGCGAAGAGGGCGCGATGCGCTTCGTCGGCGAAGAGGTGCTGCTCTCGCAGGGCGGCTCGCCATACAAACGCATCGCCGGAGCATCGCTGCGCGACCTGCCGGGCAACTCGCCGGGCGGCGCGTTCGGCAGCGGAACGGTGCATCTCGCCGAAGCGCTGCGCGTCGCGCTGGACGACGGCGACGGGAGTGCGCTGGCGCCGGCAGCGACGTTCGCGGACGGACTGATGCAGCAGCGCGTGCTCGACGCGGCGCGGCGGTCGGCGGCGAATGACGGGCGGTGGGAGAGGGTGTAGCCAGATTTTATCCCGAGCGCAGCGAGGGATCTTTGGTGCCATCGCGCTGTTGTCGAATGCAGCGCGATGGCACCAAAGATCCCTCCCTTCGGTCGGGATAAACTGTCTCCCCCATCACGAAATGTCTCTATCGCGGAAGCTCTGACAGGCGCATTTTTGTGAGCGTTCAGATCCACTGATCGGCCGGCCGAAACGACTTACAAAAAGGAGAGTTACCTGTGAAGCAGAGCCTCAAGCTCGTTGCGCTGGCCGTGTCTTTCGTCTTCTCTTCCCTCACCACCCAACAGGCACTCGCACAGTGCCCGATGCCGCTCGTGTCGCAACCGACATTGCCATCCACCGACGAGATCTTCATGGACGACGCGCTGCCCGCTGGCGCGAGCGTCACCACCGGCACGCAGAACTGGGATACCTCGCAGTACGCGGCCGGTACGCAGTCGTTCTACCTGTCTGGCGCAGGCCAGAACGTCCTCCGCATCGACGACATCGACCAGTACCTCAAGATCGGCTCCGGCAAGGTCGTGCTCTACGTGCTGATCGATTCGTGCAGCACCACCCGCGAGATCAAGCTCACCTACTCGAGCGCCTATCGCACCGCCCACGTCTACTGGGGCGAGAATCTGATGCCCTCGGGCACCGATCCGCTCTTCCGCCGCGGCAATCTCCCCGCCGCCGGAACGTGGGCCCGGCTCGAGGTCCCGATCTCCAGCCCCCTCGGACTGCAGGGTCACGAGCTCGAATGGCTGCAGATCGAGACCTACGACGGCAAGGTGTGGTTCGACAACTTCGGACAGAACGGCGTCGGCTGCGTGCCGCCGGTCATCTCTGCTCCGTCCATTCCGAGCGGCGACACCGTCTGGGTCGACGACTCGATCCCGAGCGGCTCGTACATCAGCTACGGCGAATGGGACTCGTCGCAGAAGGCCGAAGGGACGCAGTCGCTGGTCTACCCGTACTTTGGACAGAGCGTCATCAGCCCGGTGCGCGTGAACGACCTCAATCAGGTCACGGCCTCGGGTGACGACCTGATCGTGTACGTGATGCCGACCAGCTGCGCCACCGTCAAGGAACTGATGATCACCTGGTGGGCCGGCTCGGCCAGCGGCACCGTCTACTGGGGTCAGACCGGCATCGGCGGAGAGAGCACCGCGGTCTTCATGGGCTCGACCGTCCCGGCCGCCGACACGTGGCACCGCATCGCCATCCCAGCGGCCACGCTCGGCCTCGATGGGGCGACCATCACCGCCGTCCGCGTGCAGAACTGGGGTGGACAGGTGTGGGTCGATCACATCGGTAACGCACCTTAGATAGGCGCGCTCCCGCGCGCCTGAAGAACGGATCGCCCGCGGCCGTGCAGAGCGGACCTGACCGGCCGTGGGCGAAACGTTCAGACGTGAAAAGGGCCGGCGAAACCGCCGGCCCTCTTCATTTGTTTACTCGTTGTTGCCTTCGGGAGGCGTGCCGCCACCACCGGTGTTGCCACCGCCAGTGCCACCACCACCACTGTTGCTGCCGCCGCCGGTGTTGCCGCCACCTTCGTAGCCGCCACCACCACCGCCTTCGCGGCGCGGCGGACGATCGCCACCCTCGCGGCGCGGACCACGGTCGCCGCCGTGATCGCGACGGGGACCACGATCGCCACCATGATCGCGACGCGGACCGCGATCGCCACCGCGGTCGCCGCCGCGGAATCCACCGCCACCGCCGCCACCTTCGCGGCGCGGACCGCGATCACGATCGCCTCCGCGATCGCGATCTCCACCGCGGTCGCGATCTCCACCCTCACGCGGTCCACGGGGACCACGCGCGGCGTTCGCGGCCGCCATCTCTTCCTCGGTTGGAGGCGGCAGCAGCGGCTTGCGGGAGAGGCGGATCTTGCCGCTGTCCGGCTCGATGCCGACCACCTGCACCTCGACTTCATCGCCGAGCTGCATGATGTCGGTGACCTGGCCGACGCGCGTGTGTGCCATTTCACTGATGTGCAGCAGGCCGTCCTGGCCCGGCAGGATCTCGACGAAGGCTCCGTACGGCTCGATGCGCTTGACCGTGCCTTTGTACGTCGCGCCGATCTCCGGCGAAGCGGTGAGGCCTTTGATGATCTCGATCGCGCGTTCCGCTGCCTTGGCGTCGGTCGCGGCGATCGTGACCTTGCCGTCGTCGGCCACGTCGATCTTCGTGCCGGTCTCTTCGACGATCCAGCGGATGGTCTTGCCGCCCGAGCCGATGACGTCGCGGATGCGATCCTTCGGCACCTGAATCGTGTAGAGGCGCGGCGCGTACTCGGAGAGCTCGGCGCGCGGCGTGGCGATCGCCTCGTCCATCTTGTCGAGGATGTGGATGCGGCCGGCCTTGGCCTGCTCGAGCGCCCTGGCCATCACCTCGCGCGACAGACCCGACACCTTGATGTCCATCTGCAGCGCGGTGATGCCGTTGCGCGACCCCGCGACCTTGAAGTCCATGTCGCCTTCATGGTCTTCCATGCCGGCGATGTCGCTCAGGATCACGTGCTTCGTGTTGTCTTCGCTGGAGACGAGGCCCATGGCCACGCCGCCGACGGCCGCGCGCAGCGGCACACCGGCCTGCATCATCGCCAGAGAGCCGCCGCAGACGGAGGCCATCGACGAGGAGCCGTTCGATTCGAGGATGTCGGAGACGATGCGGATCGTGTACGCGAACTCGTCCTCGGCCGGCAGCAGCGGCGCGAGCGCGCGGCGGGCGAGATTGCCGTGGCCGATCTCGCGGCGCGCCGGACCGCGCAGGAACTTCACTTCACCGACGGAGAACGGCGGGAAGTTGTAGTGCAGCATGAAGCGCTGGAAGGTCTCGCCTTCGAAGTCTTCGATCTTCTGCGCTTCGTTCGGAGTGCCGAGGGTGACGGTGACGAGCGCCTGCGTCTCGCCGCGGGTGAAGATCGCCGAGCCGTGCGTACGCGGCAGGACGGCCAGGTCGATCGAGATGGGACGGATCTCGTCGAAACGGCGGCCGTCGACGCGGGTGCCCTCTTCGAGCATCAGGTTGCGGAAGATGCGCACTTCCATCTCGCCGAAAGCAGCGTTGACCGCGGTCAGGCGCTCGGTCTCTTCCGGCGGGACGCCGCCGACGATGGCGGCCTTGACGGCCTTGATGGCGTCGTAACGGGCGTGCTTGCCTTTGGTGAGCATTGCCGCGCGGAGCACCGGGCCGTGCTGATCGAGCAGCTCTTTGAGCAGCTCTTCGGTGAACTTCGGTTTGTACTCGACGGTGATCTTTTCTTTGCCGACGTCGCCGCGGAGCTGCTTCTGGACGTCGCAGATCCGGCGGATCTCGGCGTGCGCCGCCTCGAACGCGTCGAGGATGACCGCCTCCGAGACTTCGCGCGCACCCGCTTCAACCATGACGATGGCGGAGTCGGTGCCGGCCACGATCAGGTCGAGATCCGACAGGTCGCGCTGGGCGTTGGTGGGGTTGACCACGATCTGGCCGTCGACGTAGCCGATGCGCACCGCGCCGATCGGGTTGTGGAACGGGATCTCGGAGATCACCAGGGCCGTCGAGGCGGCGTTGATCGCCAGGACGTCGGGGTCGTTCTCACCGTCGGCCGAGAGGACGAGGGCGATGACCTGCGTCTCCTGCCGGTAGCCCTGCTGGAACGACGGGCGGAGGGGACGATCGATGAGGCGGGAGGTGAGGATTTCCTTCTCGGTGGGGCGTCCTTCGCGCTTGAAAAAGCCGCCCGGGATGCGTCCGCCGGCGTAGGTGTACTCCTTATAGTCAACGGTCAGCGGCATGAAGTCGCCGATGACGTTGCCGTCTTTGAAGCAGGCGGTGGCCAGGACCACCGTATCGCCGTAGCGGATGACGCAGGCTCCATGAGCCTGCTTCGCGATCGCACCTGTCTCGAGCGACAGGGTCTTGCCGCCGATCTGCAGTTCTCTCTTGTACGTCATTGATTTCCTTCTCGCGCGAGGCCACTCATCACCGCGCGCTTTTTGATGGTCCGCGTGGGGCCGAATGATGGGATCCGGCCGGGGGGAAAGTTTTTGCAGGCTTTGAGCCTGAAAACAGGCAGGGCCGGCGAGAGGCCGGCCCTGCATTCTCGGTTGTCGTTTTACTTACGGATGCCGAGCTTCTCGATGATCGTGCGGTAGCGCTCGTTGTCGATCTTCTTGAGGTAATCAAGAAGGCGCCGGCGGCGACCGACGAGCTTCAGAAGGCCGCGGCGCGAGTGGTGATCCTTCGCGTGCGACTTGAAATGCTCGGTGAGGTAGGTAATTCGGTTCGAGAGGAGTGCAATCTGCACTTCTGGCGATCCGGTATCAGCGTCGTGGACGCGATACTGGGTTATGAGGTCCGTCTTCTGTTCCTTCGTCGTCGACAAAATCCTGTCTCCTTAAACGGTTAACCGGGGAAAGGCACACTTCTCCTTGAAAATCGCGACACGATAACAGCGGGGGATGGCAAAATCAATCCCGCATGCCCTCCACCCGCCCTCTGGCCATCGACGTACCACACGAGCGGATCGCCGAGTTCTGCCGCAAATGGGGCATCCGGCGACTGGCGTTCTTCGGCTCCGTGGTGCGCGATGACTTCGGGCCGGAGAGTGATGTGGATGTGCTGGTGGAGTTTCGGCCGGAGGCGATACCGGGGTGGGAGCTCTACGCTGAAATCCCGGAGGAGCTGTCGCGCATCCTCGGCCGTAAGGTCGATCTGCTGACGTTTCAGTCGCTGAATCGGTGGATTCGTAACGATGTGCTTGCCGAGGCGGTGGAAGCGTATGTCGAAACACGATGACCGGCTCTACCTCGGCCACATGCTCGATCTCGCTCGGCGTGTCGCCGCGAAAGTCGCCGGGTTGACGCGTGCGGATTTCGATGGCGATGAGAACTTGCGGCTCGCGGTGACGCACCTCCTTCAGACGATCGGAGAAGCGGCGCGACATACGTCGGAGGCGCTGCGCAGCGAACATCCCGAGGTGCCTTGGGCGGCAATCGTCGGGATGCGTCACAAGGTCGTGCACGACTACTTCGAGATCGATGAGGATGTCGTGTGGGTTACGGCCACCGAGCGCGTACCGCCGCTGATTGATCAACTGCTCCGCATTGTGCAGGAGTAAAGGACGGCGACAGTCAGCGCCGCCCTGGCCGCCGATCACCCTGCCAGGACCACCTTCGGCTTCACCTCGATCGGGCCGCCTTCGCGGAGGACGTTCACCACCTCACCGATGGCGAAGAGCTGATCGTGCGGATTGCCGAGGGCCAGCAGCTCGCCGCGCTGCACGGCGGCCGGCGGGACGAGGATCACTCCCTGCCCCTGCATCATCTTCCCCTGCTGCGCCCAGTCGACGCGGACTTTGGCGAGCGGGAGGTCGATCGCGGAGAGCGACTGAAAATGCGGCGGCGCGAGCACGCCGTCGATGCTGCCCGGTTCCGCCATCGCGTCGAAGGAGATGGCGTCTTCGATCCTGAAGTTGCCGATCGCGGTGCGGCGCAGTTCCGCGAGGTGCGCGGGGACGCCGGCCAGCTGGCCGAGATCGTGCGCGAGGGAGCGCATGTACGTGCCGGCGGACGAGCGGACGCGGAAGCGCATCCGTGAGCCCTTCACCGCGAGGACGGTGAATTCGTAGACGGTGACGCGCTTGGCGGTGAGCTTGACCTCCTCCCCCTTCCGCGCGAGCTCGTACGCGCGGACGCCGTCGACCTTCTTGGCGGAGAAGGCGGGCGGCATCTGCTCGATCTCGCCGGTGAAGCGCGCCACGAGCGGCGCGAAGTCGATCGACTCGACGTCTTTTTCCGCCGCTTCCCCGGCGGGAACGCCTGTGGAATCGTACGAGTCGGTGGCCCAGCCGAACTGGATCGTCCCCTCGTACGTCTTCTCCATCCCCATGAGATAGGCCTGCAGGCGGGTGACTTTGCCGACGCAGAGGACGAGCAGGCCGGTGGCCAGCGGATCGAGCGTGCCGGTGTGCCCGACCTTCTTGATCTTCGAGCGGCGGCGGAACTTCTCCACCACGTCGTGGGAGGTGATACCGGTTTTCTTATCGACGAGCAGAACGCCGTCGACGCTTTTCTGGCGAGAATCCATCATGTTGCCGCACAGGATATTTCACTCTTCGTCGACGGCGCGCAGCACTTTGAGCGCGCGCTTGCGCAACGGTCCCATGAACGGCAGCGACGATGCGCGCAGCAGCTGGATGACCAGATCGAGCGTCGCGTCGACGAGCTTGCCGGTCTTGCGCTGTCGCGGCGAGGTGTCGACGATCCAGTAGTAGATCAGCCCCATGTGATAGAGCCAGAGAAGGCGCGGCAGGTGCGGGGCGAGGTCCTTCGTCACCGTCACGTCCGACCCTTCCAGCGCCCGCTCGTACCAGCGAATGGTCTCGTCACGCACGCTCTTGGTCTCCTCGCCGAACGGCGAGAGCGGATCGCGCGGATCGACCCCAGCTTTGAGCAGCGCGACCATCAGCTCGCGATGCTCGGCGAACTGCTCGAACTTGAGATCGACCAGGAAGCGGATCCGCTTCTTCAGCTCCTTCGACTTGCCGATCGCCTCCTCGAGCCGCTCGCGTGCCTCCTCCGAGGTGCGGAGGTAGAAGGCCATGACCAGCTCTTCCTTCGAGCGGAAGTAGTAGTACGCCGCGCCGGTCGCCACACCAGCTTCCGCGGCAATGTCGCGCATGGTGGTCTTCTCGAAGCTGTTGTCGCGGAAGAGACGCAGCGCCGCGTCGAGGATCCGCGTCCGCGTCTCTTCTGCTTTCGCCGTGGCCACGGCTACGAGATACCACAACTCACCAGATCGCCAGCAAGGGGGTCACACCTTTGTTTTTCACCCGCCCCACCAGGTCGCGGGCAGCCTCGCTCCAGGTCGGGTAACGGAAGGTGAAGCCTGCGTCGAGGAGACGCGACGGCGCGACGCGGCGGCTCTTGAGCACGAGCTCCGTTTCGATCCGGAGCAGGAACGCACCGATCTCGAGCAGCCACCGCGGCGCGTCGACGGCGATCCGCTTGCCCCACGCCTCGCGCAGCGTGCGCATGAACTCTTCGTTGGGAACGGCATCCGGCGCGCTGACGACCACCGGCCCTTCGATCTCCCGCTCGATGAGGAAGCGCACCGCGCGGACGAAGTCGTGCTCGTGAATCCACGAGACGTACTGCCGGCCGTCGCCCTGCTTTCCTCCCAATCCTCGGCGCACGAGATTGAGGATGGTCCTGAAGCCGCCGCCGCGCCGCGGCGACATCACGACCGAGGTGCGCAGCGCAACCTTCCGGGTGGGGGCGTCTTCGCTGCGTTGAGGGCGCGCTCCCACAGCTCCACCACCTCGATGCTGAAGCGCCACTTCTTCGGCGCGCTCGCTTCCGCGCCGCCGACGATGCCGGTGTGCTCGTCGTTGATGCCGTCGTAGCGGTGCGAGTAGAGCGTGGCGGTGCTGGCCTGCAGCCAGACCGGTGGCGGATGCGTACAGTGGGCGATCGCCTCGCCGATGACCCGCGTCGACTCGACCCGCGACTCGACGATGGAGCGGCGGTTGCGCTCGTGATAGCGGCAGTGGACGCTGCGGCCGGCCAGGTTGATCACCGCGTCGGCTCCTTCCAGCTCCTCCGTCCACCGGCCGAGCGTCTTTCCGTCCCACCGGACGGTGCGCCACGGTTCTCCGTTCCGCTCGCCGCGCGAGAGCACCACCACCTCGTCGCCCGCCGCACGGAATGCGCGGGCCAGGATGTGTCCGAGGTGTCCGCTGCCTCCGGGAATGACGATCTTCATGAGCTGCCTCCTTCTTTTGAACGTGTTCAATTCAAAGGTAGGTTCGGCACTCGTTTGCGTCAAGCGAAAAGTTGAACGTGTTCAGAAATGTGACTTGGTTAGAATGCGCGGGCCATGGCCGCCAGGAAAAGCCGAAAGAACCTCGTCTGGATCGATTGCGAGATGACGGGGCTCGATCCCGCGAAGGACACGCTGCTCGAGATCGCCACGATCGTCACCAACTACGATCTGGAGATCCTGGCCCGCGGACCGGTGCTCGCGATCCGGACCAGCGAAACGCGGCTGGCGAAGATGGACGAGTGGAACAGCCGCACGCATGGCCAGAGCGGCCTGCTCGAGCGCGTGCGCACCGAGGGCGTCTCATGCGCCGAAGCGCAGCGCCAGACGCTCGAATTCGTGAAAAAGTACTGCCACGAAAAAACGGCGCCCCTCTGCGGCAACTCCATCGGCCAGGACAAGCGCTTCCTCGTCAAGTACATGCCGGAGCTGCACGACTACCTGCACTACAAGGTGATCGATGTCAGCTCGATCAAGCTGCTGGTGTCGGAGTGGTACGGCGGCAAGTACGAATCGCCGAAGAAGAAGGAGCTGCACCGCGCCCTCGACGACATCGAAGAGTCGATCGCCGAGCTGGCCTACTACCGGGCAAACGTGTTCAAGAAGGCGTGACCGTGGGAGCAGGGAGTTGCTCAGCTGCTCAGCTGCTCAGCTGCTCAGGTGGTAGCACGATGGAGCCCGGCACTCGCCGCCTGAACAGCTGAATAGCTGAACAGCTGAATAGCTACTCCACGCGCTCCCCGCTCTCCTCGCCTTCGCCATCCTCTTGCACCTCCCCCTCCTCCTGCGCGTCCCCCTCCTCGTCGCTCTTCGGCGGCATCACCTCGCGGAGGATGGTCTCGATCCGCAGGGCGCGCATGGCCGTTTCGTCGTAGCGAAAGTCGAGCTCCGGCGTGTAGCGGAGGTGAATGCGCCTGCCGAGGTGATGGCGCACCTGGCCGGCGACCTCGCGCAGTTCCTCCACCTTCTTCTTGGTCGCCTCTTCATCGAGACCGGTGATGAAGACGCGCGCGTAGTGGAGGTCGGGGGCCACTTCGACTTCGCTGATCGACGACCAGCCGAGATCGAAGCCTTTGATGTCGGTGCGGAGGATCTGCACCAGTGCGTCGCGGACGTTCTCGCCCACGCGGGAAGTTCTTCTGGTTTTCTTCATTTCAAATCCGCTTCTTCATCGAAATCGAGCATCTCGCTCGTCCAGCCGACGACCGTCGCGTCGGCGTGTGACTCGACGAACTGCTGGAGTGTATCGAGCAATGAGTCTGCCGAGTCGCGGCGATTGGCCACGAAACTGACCGCCAGCCGCGCCCGCTGCAGGAGATCCTGGTAGGCCACCTCGTTCGCCGAGACGTTGAACCGGCGCCGCAGCTTGTCGCGCACGCTGCGGACGACCATCCGCTTGTCTTTCAGCGACTGCGCGAACTCGATGTGCAGCTCGACGAGTGAGACGACCACGATCATGATGATGTGAAAAGGCCGAGGGCGCTGTGACGCGCTCCTCGGCCATCGATCAAAGCTAAATTACAGCGACGCTTCCAGCTTCTCGGTCTTGAAGGCCTCGATGATGTCGCCGACCTTGATGTCCTGGAACTTTTCAATGCCGATGCCGCACTCGAAGCCCTGGCGGACCTCGGCCACGTCGTTCTTGAAGTGGCGGAGCGAGCCGATCTTCCCTTCGAGAATGACCCGGTTGTCGCGCAGCAGGCGGACGCTCGCGGTACGGGGGATCACTCCGTCGGTGACCATGCAGCCGGCGATGACGCCGATCTTCGGCACCTTGAACGTGTCGCGCACTTCCGCGCGGCCCTGGAAGACTTCGTGGAACTTCGGATCGAGCAGACCGGTCATCGCGGCGCGCATCTCATCCACGAGGTTGTAGATGACGGTGTACATCCGGATGTCGACGCCTTCCTTCTCCGCGAGGTCGGCGGCGTTGCGCTCCGGGCGGACGTTGAAGCCGACCACGATCGCATCGGAGGCCGTCGCGAGCAGGACGTCGTTCGTCGAGATCGCGCCGACCGAGGCGTGGATCACGTTGACCTTCACCTCGGGGGTGGAGAGCTTGCGCATGGTCTCGCCGAGCACCTCGACCGAGCCCTGCACGTCCGCCTTGATGATCAGGTTCAGTTCCTTGACCGAGCCCTGCTGCATGCGCTGGAAGAGCTGGTCGAGCGACATGCGCGAGACCTTCTGCTGCGCGACCTCGCGCGCCTTTTCCTGACGCATCTGGCCGATCATGCGGGCCTGCGTGTCGTCGTCGACGACCGCCAGCGTGTCGCCGGCGTTCGGGACGTCTTCGAAGCCGGTGACCTGGACCGGGGTGGCCGGACCGGCCTCCTTCACGCGCTCGCCGCGGTCGTCCGCCATTGCGCGGACCTTGCCCCACGTCGAGCCGGAGAAGAACGAGTCGCCGACCTTCAGCGTGCCGTCCTGGATCAGCACCGTGGCCACGATACCGCGCCCCACTTCCTTGCGGGCCTCGAGGACGACGCCCTTGGCGGGGAGGTCCGGATTGGCCTTGGAGCCGATCATGTCGGCCGTGAGGAGAATCATGTCGAGCAGGTCGTCGATGCCCTGCTTCTTGACGGCCGAAACTTCGACCGAGACGACGTCGCCGCCCCACTGCTCGACGAGGACGTTGTTGTCGGCGAGCTCGCGGCGCACGCGCTCGACGTTCGCGTTCGGCTTGTCGATCTTGTTGATGGCCACGACCATCGGCACCTTGGCGGCGCGCGCGTGATCGATCGCTTCCCGGGTCTGCGGCATGACACCGTCATCGGCCGCGACGACGAGGACGACGATGTCCGTCACCTTCGCGCCGCGTGCACGCATCATCGTGAAGGCCTCGTGGCCCGGCGTGTCGAGGAAGACGATCTTCCGGCCGCGCTTCTCGACGTGGTACGCACCGATGTGCTGCGTGATGCCGCCCGCCTCGCCGCCCGCAACGTTTTCCTCGCGGATGGCGTCGAGCAGCGAGGTCTTGCCGTGGTCAACGTGACCCATGACCGTGATGACCGGCGCGCGCGGGGCGGTGCCAGCGGCACCTTCCGAACGCTCCATGGCCTCGAGCTCGACCGCCTCTTCGAACGAGACGATCTCGGCGTCGATGTTCAGCTCACGCGAGACTTCCAGCGCGAGATCGCCACCGAGCGGCTGGTTGATCGAGACCATCAGCCCCTTCTTCATGAAGAGGTGCTTCATCAGATCGCTGGCCTTGACGTCGAGCTTTTCGGCCAGTTCTTTGACGGTGACGCCCTCGGTCAGCGCGACCTTGCCGGTCGGACGCTTGAACTCGAGCACCTTCGCCGTCGGAGCGGCCTGCTTGCGGGTGTCGCGGCGGCCGGAGGCGCGCTTGAGCGGCACACCGTCCTCGTCGACTTCCTGATTGGGGATGTCCGGACCGATGTCATCGTTGATGACCTGAGTGCCGGAGAACGGTCCCTTCGTCAGCAGTTCCTGATCGAAGTCCGCCGTGCGGGGGCTCTTCGCCCCCCGTTTTGCCGTTTTCTTCTTATCGCGCGAATCGTCCGCCGCCTCGTCTTCCTTCTTGCGGCGGATGATGTTCGGACCCGGTCCGAGCGGCGGCGGCGAAGCCGGCAGCGGCGGACGAGTCGACTGACCGGGACGCATGCCCCCGCCACCCGGTCCGCGCATCCCGCCCGGTCCACCCGGACGCTGGCCAGGACCGCCACCCATACCGGGGCGACCCATGCCCGGGCCACCCGGTCCACGCATGCCGGCACCTGGACCGCCCGGTCCACCCGGCCGCGGACCACCCGGTCCGGCCGGACGTGACTGCGGAGGAGCGGACGGACGCATCTGCTGCGGCTGCTGCACCGGCGTCTGGCCGGCGTAATTCGGACGCGGCCCCTGCGGCGCACGGGCACGCGGCCCGGTCGGGCCGGTGGGACGGCGCATGTCGTTCATCGGTGGCGCGTGCGGACGCGGCGGCGCGGACGACACGTGGTGCGCCGGCGCCTGCGGAGGAGGAGCGGCAGCAGGAGGCGGCGCGGCCGGAGCTTCCGGAGCGGCGGCAGCGGGAGTCTGTTCCTCGCCCGCAGCGGGTTCCGGAGCCGGAGCGTGCGCGACCTTGGCCGGACGCTCGACCGGAGCCGGTGCTTCCTTGGCGGCCCGTTCCTCGGCCTCGACAGCCTCGACGAACTCCGGGATGACCATGGCCGGCGGAGCAGCAGCGACCTGCTCCTCGGTCTTCGGCGCCTCCGCCTTCTTACGGGCCGGGGGCTGCACGATCGGCCGTGGCGGGCGAACCGCTTCCTTCTTCTTCTCCGTCACCGGCTTGTCTTCGCGCATGATCACGCTGCGAGTCCGCGCAACCAGCTTCTTGCCGGTGATGAGCGCCTGGATCACCTCAGGCTCGAGCACCTGGCTCGCGTCGGTGATCTCTGCGCCGAGCGACTGAAGTTGAAAGATCACGTCCTTCTCGGACTTGCCCATCTTCTTCGCGATGTCGCTCACCTTGATTTTTGCCGCCATTCAATCTCCTTGGAAAAACCCAGCTAATCAGCGTCCCAGCTTCTGAGCCGATCAGCGGGATCGCTGAACAGCTCAACAGCCGCGTCTCATCACTCGACGGAAGCTTCGGCGTTTTCTTCATCCTCCGCCGATGCTTCCTGCTCCTCGCCACCATCCTCGGCGGCGTCGTAATCGTCTTCGTCTTCTTCGTCTTCGTCGCCCTCGCCTTCGGCGGGGCCTTCATCGACCTGCTCGTGCTTGCGGGCCAGCTCGATCATCTTCGCGGCCATCTCTTCGTCGACGCCTTCGATCGCGGTCAGATCCTCGACCGAAGCGTTGATCACCGAGTCGAGGTCGTCGTAGCCGGCGTCCTCGAGCATCTGCGCCCAATCCTCGGGGATGTTCTCGATCTCCCGCACGCCGGTCTGGGCACGCGATTCCGCCATCGCTTCCTGAAGCATGGCCGAGAGCGCGTCGGCGACCTCGCCCTTCACTTCCTCTTCCGACTTGATGTCGATCTTCGCGCTGATCAGCTCAGCGGCCAGACGAACGTTCAGGCCGCGTTTGCCGATGGCCAGCGAGAGCTGATCGTTGTCGACGATGACGTCGAGATGCGGACGGTGCGACGGCTCGTCGCTGGTCACCGAGACGCGGGTGATCTTCGCCGGCGCGAGCGCGTTCTGCGCGTAGTTCACGATGTCCTCGTGCCAGGGAATGATGTCGATCTTCTCGCCGCGGAGCTCGCGGATGATGGACTGCACGCGCGAGCCCTTCATGCCGACGCAGGCGCCGACCGGGTCGACGTCGCGCTCGCGCGACATGACCGCGATCTTGGCGCGCTCGCCCGGCTCGCGGACCGCACCCTTGATCACCACCGTGCCGTCGTAAATCTCCGGCACTTCCATTTCGAACAGCTTGATGAGCAGACGCGGATCGGTGCGCGAGAGGACCACCTGCGGTCCCTTCGGCTGCGTGTGCACGTCGACGATGATGGCCTTGATGCGGTCGCCCTGCGAGTAGCGCTCGGCGCGCGACTGATGCGAGCGCGGGATGATCCCTTCGGTCTTGCCGTTGAGGTCGATGATCATGTCGCCGCGCTCGAAGCGCTTGACGTAACCGTTCTCGAGCTCGCCGATCTTGTCCTTGTGCTCGTTGAAGACCTTCTCGCGCTCGGCCTCGCGGACCTTCTGATAGAGGACCTGCTTGGCCGACTGCGCGGCGATGCGGCCGAGCTCTCCCGGCGGCTGGGTGAGCGGGATCTTCACCTCGTCGCCCTGCTCGACTTCGGGATCGATCTTCTGCGCCTCGTACGTGCGGATCTGGGTGTTCTGATCCTTCACGACATCGACGACTTCCTTGGTGATGTAGTCGAGGTGGATGATGCTGCCGATCTCGGCGCCCGGCTCGGCCTTGCGGGCCTGGTCGAGCGTCCACTGCGCCTGCGGATCCTCGATCTGATCCTCGTTCTCGACGACTTCCTTCACCGCGAAAATCTGCACGCCGCCACCGGCGCGATCGAGGACGGCCTCGAGCGGCTCGCGCGTCTTGTAGAACTTGCGCGCGGCGGTCGAGAGAGCGTCTTCGAGGGCCTTGTACACGCGATCGACCTCGATCGACTTCTCGTATGCAAGCGCCTTAATGTCTTTGTCGTTGAACATCGTTTTCCGATCCTCGAGCCCCACCGCTCGCGCGGCGAGGGTCATGATCCGACAACCGCCCCTGGCGGCTTCAGATCTCCACTTCCAAACGGGTTTCTTTGATGTCGGCGAGCGGGATCGGGTAGTCCGGATCCTTCTTCATGACCGGATCCGTCACCACGACCGTCGTTCCGTCGAACGACTTCAGATGCCCGACGATGACGTGCAGCCCGCGAATGGCCCTGCCCGTCTTCACCCGCACCAGCTTGCCAATGAACTTCTCGTAGTCTGCTGTCTTGTAAAACTTGCGATCGAGCCCCGGCGAAGAAACCTGCAACTCGAATTCCGCCGGGATGGGGTCTTCCACGTCGAGCCACGTCGAGACCTGCTGCGACACACTCGAGCAATCCTCGACCGTGACGCCGCCTTCCTTATCGATGTCGATCCGGAGGAGAAAACCTCTCCCCTGCTTCCGGTAATCGATATGGACGAGCTCCAGCCCTTCAGATTCAACAATCCTCTGGATCTGCTGCTCGATGTGCTCAGGTATTCCGCTCATTGCCCCCATCAACAAAAAAAGCGGCCGAATCGGCCGCTTTCGAAAGGTGTTGCTCGAAAGCCGTCGAATATTAACAGAGAACGACGGCGCCAACAACACGACGCACCACCACACGATTCCGATCGCGTGCGCCTCTAAACCATCAGCGCAGAAGAGTTACTCCAGCATGTCATAACACTCGTTCAGGATCTCCCACGCCCGAGCGACGTGCCGTTCGGTGGTCCGCACGGAGGTCACGGTCAGGCGGATGGCGGCGCGGTTGCGCAGCCGGATGGAGGTGAGGAAGACCTCCCCCGTCGCATTCACCGCCGCCACGAGCCGCTCGTTGAAGCCGTCCTCGTCTTCCGGCCGCGGCGCCCGGAAGCAGACCGTCGTCAGGGGCACGGCGGTCACCCGCTCGAAGCGCTCGCTGACGTCGACGCGGGCGGCAAAGCTGGCGGCGATGCGGATCGGCTCGCGCATCCGGTCGGCAATGCCGTCGACGCCGAGGGAACGGATCGCATACCAGAGCTTCACGGCCCGCAGACGTCTGCCGAGCGGCAGACCAAGATCGGCAAACTCCTGCGCCGGGCGCGCAGCGATGGGGCGGAGGTAATCGGGCAGGAGGCTGAAGGCCGCGTCGAGGATGTCGCCGCGCCGCGTCAGCAGGACGCTCGCGTCGAGCGGCCCCCAGGTCCAGTCCTGCGGCGTGATCACGATCGAATCGGCGCGCTGCCACCCTTTGAGCAGGCGGCGTTTCTCCGGCAGCAGGCCCAGCGTCCCGCCGTGCTCGCCGTCGACGTGCAGCCAGACCCCTTCGCTCTCGCAGATGTCGGCGATCGCCTCGAGCGGATCGATGCTCGTGCAGAGCGCCGAGCCGGCCGTGGCCACGACGCAGGCCGGCGTCGCGCCGTTCCGCCAGTCGTCGTGGATCGCCTCGCGCAGCGCCTCCGTGTTCATGCCGAGCGTCTCGTCGTCGAGCGGCACCGTGTGCACCGCCGCCAGGCCGAGTCCGAGCGCCGCGGCGGCCTTGGCCACCGTCGCGTGCGTCATCTCGGTCGCGTAGATCTTCAGAGGGCGCGGACGGCCGACCAGTCCTGCCTCGCGGGCGGTCGGATCGGCCAGCTGCCGCGCGGCGGCCAGCGCGTGAAAGGTCGCGGTCGGGGCGCCGTCGAAGAGCAGACCGGAAAACGTCTCCGGCAGCGCGAGCATCTGCCGCAGCCAGTCGACGACCACCACCTCGATCTCCGTCTCGACATCGGAGGTCGCGTCGAACCAGCTCGGATGGCTCCAGCGGGCCACCTGAGGGATGACGCGGGTCACGAACTCCTGACGGATCGCCTCCAGCGGCTCGGCGTGTGTGGGTGGGGAGACCGCAAGATCGATCCCCTTCGGCACCCGCACCTCGTCGCCCTTCTCCAGGTACTCGGCCACCCAGTCCACCATCCGATGTGCGTGCTCGCGATATCCGTTCATGCCGTGCGGACAGTACGCACGATGAGCCCGTTCGTCGGTAACGAAGACGCGACGAATATGTAAACAGGGGCCAGTGGTGTGTGACGAGGGATGAGCGGCGGAAAAACAAAAAGGCCGTGCGTTGCCGCACGGCCTCGAGTGATCAATTGTGGAGGCGCTGTGTTAGTGGCGAACGCTGCGGCGGTTGCCCGACTTGCCGGAGCCGCTCGGGAAGATGACGGCGATCGCGTCCTCGCTCAGCGGAGCGAAGAACTGCGGCTCGAGCGTCGTCGGGTCGCCGGAGACGTTGTCGAGGATGGAGCCGTACGCGAGGAACGCCGGGCAGCCCTGGACGCAGCTGGTCGGCGAGTCGGAAGTCGGAACGCTGTTGCGCTGCTCGACGACGATGAAGGCGTTGGTGCCGGAGAAGCCGGGGAAGGCGGTCGGAACGTTGACCTGGATGTGGCCGAGCGGTCCGAGGGTGACGGTGTACTCACCCTTCTTGTTCGCCGCGGTCATGTCGTTCTGGTAGAGCGTGGCCACCAGGGTGGTGGTCGAGTACTGCGACGCGTTCACGAGGCCGAGGTTCGAGCGGTACGTGCCCGGCTCGTTGATGCCGCCGTTCTGCGTGATACCGGTGATGAACACCTTGTCGAGCTTGTTGCCGGCCTGGAGGGAGCTGGCGAACATGTACCAGGGAATGCCCGAGAAACCCTGGCCGAGCGTGGGCGGCTTCTGCGCGAGCGTGGTGTTGGGCGGGATCGAGTAAATACGGCTCTCGACGCTGATGGAGCGGAAGAACGGGCTATAGCCGTCCGCGTCCTGGGTGGCGGGGCCGCAGTCGGCGCCGGCGAGGCAGCCGTTGAAGATCAGCTGGCCGAGGCCGGACTGGATCCCGAGAACGGTCGGGAAAAAGTCCACGAACGTCCTGCGCTCACCCGCGCGGAGGCGGAACGCATTCTTCTTCTCGATGACGCCGCCGGTGAGGCCGGTGGTCGGCGCATAAATGACCGAAACGTCGACTTCGTCGGTGGTCTCGAGGCTCGAGACGAAGACGTCGGAAATGAACGTACCGCTACCGCCCACCAGGTGGCCGGCGGCCGGGACGTAAACCTGATCCGCGCCCCGGAAGTTGCTCGCCGACGCGCTCAGGGCGCACAGCGACAGGGCCGCCGCAACACCGAGTTTCTTCATGAACATAATCTCCCCTTTACAACAGAATTGTGGATGCCTTCTATCTACTTATGCTGGACGAGCATTCTACTTGAAGTCCTGTGAACGCCATGTAACTTTCACAGGCGAATGAGATACTGCGGATGGTGAGTGAGACGCGCGAGGCCGTGGTCGGTAACGCGCAGGATGGACTTCGGCTCGATCGGGCGCTGGGCGAGCTCTTTCCCGGCCATAGCCGCAGCTTTCTGTCGCGCCTGGTCGACGACGGTCATGTGAGCGTAGATACGCGGCTCGCGGCGAAACCGTCGCAGCGGGTTGCGGCCGGGCAGAAGATCGCCCTGGTCCTCCCCGACCCGGAACCGGCCGCGGCCGTCTCGCAGGACCTGCCCCTCACCATCCTCTATGAAGACCACGACGTGGTCGTGCTCGACAAGCCGGCCGGGCTGGTCGTCCATCCGGCGGCCGGCCATCGCGACGGCACGCTGGTGAACGCGCTCCTTTTCCATCTGGACGACCTGAGCGGCGTCGGCGGCGAGCTGCGCCCCGGCATCGTGCACCGCCTCGACAAGGACACCAGCGGCGTCATGGTCGTGGCCAAGCACGACCTCGCCCATCGCAAGCTCACCAGCGCGTGGAACAGCGACGCCGTGCGGAAGGAGTACTTCGCCCTGGTCTACGGCACGCCCGATCCGGAGCGCGGCCTGATCGACGCGCCGATCGCGCGCGATCCGCGCGACCGCAAGAAGATGGCGGTGGTCGACGGAGGCCGCCGCGCCGTCACCGCGTACGAGGTGGTGGAGCGCTTTCGCGGCACCTCGCTCGTCCGCTGCCGCCTGCACACCGGCCGCACGCACCAGATCCGCGTCCATCTCAAGCATCGCGGCCACCCGCTGGTCGGCGATCCGGTCTACACCGGCGCGCAGTGGCGCGGGATTCCCGACAAACGGATCCAGCGCGCCCTCGCGCAGTTCCCGCGGCAGGCGCTGCACGCGGCGCGGATCGCCTTCCCTCACCCGTCCAGCGGCGAGTCGATGAGCTTCGAAGCGCCGCTGCCCGCCGACTTTGCGGGGCTGCTGGCGACGCTAAACGCGGGCTAACACCCCGAGCACCAGTCCGGTGAATTCCTTCTGCACGCGGGTGGTCGTGTCGATCACTTCCTGATGCGACAGCTTCTGCTTGAGGATGCCGGCGGCCATATTGGTGATGCAGGAGATCCCGAGCACCGGGATCTGCATGTGCGAGGCGGCGATCACCTCCGGCACGGTCGACATCCCGACCGCATCGGCGCCGAGCACGCGGAAGGCGCGGATCTCCGCCGGCGTCTCGTAGGTCGGTCCGGAGAGCGCCAGATACACGCCTTCCTTCACCTCCACGCCGATCTCCTTCGCCACCTGCCGGGCGATGTGCCGCAGCGACTCCGGATACGCCTCGCTCATATCGGGAAACCGGACGCCGAGGTCCTCCACGTTCGGTCCTCGCAGCGGATTGACCCCCATGAAATTGATGTGATCCGAGATCAGCATCAGGTCGCCCGCCCGGAACGACGTGTTCACCCCTCCGGCGGCGTTCGTGACGATCAACGATCTGATCCCGAGCCGCCCGATGACGCGCGCGAGGTACATCACCTCCGCCATCTCGTACCCTTCGTAAAAGTGCACCCGCCCCTGCATGACCACCACCGGCCGGCCGTTCGCGCGGCCGAAGAGCATCCGCCCCTGATGCCCCACCACCGACGACGCCCGCGCCCCCGGAATCTCCCCGTACGGAATGGCCACCTCGACGTCGATCGCGTCGACCACGTCGCCGAGTCCCGAGCCGAGAATCACCCCGACTTCCGGTTGAATGGTGGTCTTGCTGCGGATGTACGCGATGGCCTGGTTGAGCTGGTCGAGCATGGCGGCGGAGTATAGCGGGGCCGTGCGTTTGAGCGGCATCCGGACTGCGGCGGCAACGCCGCCGCTCGAACGTCCGCGATTCCGTCGTTGACACTACGCCCGCGCTCGTTCATAAAGCTGACGGTCTTCCCGGCAGCACAATTCGGAGCATCAGGAGCGAATGGATGGAGCGATTCGTCGCGCTGATTGGTCTCGTTCTGATTCTGGCGATCGCCTTTGCGATGTCGAACAACAAGCGGGCCATCCGCTGGTCGGTCGTCGGCTGGGGAATCGGCCTGCAGGTCCTGCTGGCCGTACTGATCCTCAAAGGAAAGCAGATCGCCCTCCTCTTCGCACCGATCGCCCCGCCGCTCGAGATCTGGGGCGC
Source organism: Thermoanaerobaculia bacterium (assembly GCA_036398925.1). GTDB lineage: Bacteria > Acidobacteriota > Thermoanaerobaculia > Gp7-AA8 > Gp7-AA8 > DASWOB01. Next base: position 279,164 of record DASWOB010000005.1, on the reverse strand, counting down.
GGCGCTGATCTTCATCCTGCTGGCGGTCATCTTCGCGCAGATCGCGAAGCGCGCCGATCCCGGCAAGGCGCGCGCGATCTGGATCGTCTTTGCCGTCGTCGGCGGCTTTTTCCTGCTGGCCTTCAACCTGCCGGCCTTCCTCTTCGAGACCATGCGGGTCATCGTCGACAGCCTGATCGGCTACACCGGAAAGGGTTCCGAGTTCGTGTTCGGCTCGGTGCTCTCGAAGTCGACCGGATCGACCGGCTTCGTCTTCGCGACGCAGGTGCTGCCGACCATCATCTTCATCGCCTCGATCTTCGCCATCCTCTATTACCTCGGCGTGATGCAGCTGATCGTCCGCTTCTTCGCGCGGATCATGACCAGGACGCTGGGGGCGTCGGGCGCTGAATCGACTTCGACCGCGGCCTCGATCTTCATGGGCCAGACTGAATCGCCGCTCACCATCCGGCCGTTCATCCCCACCCTCACGATGTCGGAGCTGCTGGTGGTCATGGTCAGCGGCATGGCCACGGTCTCGGGCGGGATCATGGCCGCGTACGTTCTGGTGGCGAAGGTCGACATCGTTCATCTCCTCACCGCTTCGGTCATGGCCGCACCGGCCGCGATCCTGCTCTCGAAGATGATCTATCCCGAGACCGAGGTGCCGGAGACCGGCAGCAACGTCAACTTCGAGGTCCCGAAGATCGACGTCAACATCATCGACGCCGCGGGCCGCGGCGCCATCGAGGGGCTCCACCTCGCCCTCAACGTGGCCGGCATGCTGATCGCCTTCATCGCCCTGGTCGCCCTCATCGACGGCGGCTTCGGCTACGCGAACTCCTGGCTGGAGGGCATCAACCCCGGCATCGCCGCCTTCTTCCCCGACAGCCTCGGGATGCTGCTCGGCTGGCTCTTCCGCCCCATCGCCTGGGCCATCGGCGTGCCGTGGAACGATTCGGTCGCGGTGGGCAACCTGCTCGGCACACGCATGGTCCTCAACGAGTTCGTGGCGTTCCTGGAGCTCGGCAAGATCGGAGCGACCCTCCATCCGAAGAGCTTCGTCATCGCCACGTACGCGCTCTGCGGCTTCGCGAACTTCTCGTCGATCGCCATTCAGATCGGCGGCATCGGCTCGCTCGCCCCTTCGCGGCGCGGCGACCTGGCGCGCCTCGGACTTCGCGCGATGATCGCCGGGACGATGGCCAACTTCATGACCGCGGCCATTGCGGGGATGCTGCTATGAGCGACACCATCGTCGGATGCTGGCAGATGGTCGAGGCGTGGAACGTCGACGACCCGGCCAAGCCACAGGAAAAGACCTACCCGTGGGGCCAGCCGCCGCTCGGCTACTGGGTGTACGACCCGGCCGGCAACGTCTCGGTCCAGATCTCCATCAACCCCCCGCTCCCGAACGTCACCGACTCCTGGTGGACCCTCGGCAAGACCGCGACCGAGCAGATGACCGCCTCGTTCAACAACTACATGGCCTACTTCGGGACGTACACGGTGGACGGCGACACCGTCACCCACAACGTCGTCACCGACGTCCTCCGCCAGTACACCGCCACCGAGCAGCCCCGCCCCTTCCAGCTCGTCGAGGGCGAGCTGCTGATCGGCGACGGCACGAGCTACCTGCGACGGTTCAAGCGCGTAGCGGGGTTTTAAAGGCGGTTCCTCGGTTCGTCGGGTGGCCACCTCGCCGAGGAACTCCGAGGAACCCGAGGAACCCACCCCTCACGGCACAAACTTATACCCCACCCGATGCACCGTAATCAGATGCCTCGGTTCCGCCGGCACGGCCTCGATTTTCTGGCGCAGGCGGGCCATGTGCGTGTCGACGGTGCGGGTGAAGGCGGAACTGTCGTAGCCCCAGACGTGGTTGAGGAGCGCTTCGCGGCTGACCACCTCGTTGGTGTGGTCGATGAAGTAGCGGAGGATGCGGAACTCGCGGGGGGTGAGCTCGAGCGCCGCCGCGCCTTTCACGGCTTGGTAGGTCCGGAAGTCGAGCTGCACGTCGCCGAAGACGTATTCGTCGCCGGCGGCGGTGCGTGAGGTGCGGCGCAGGACTGCTTCGACGCGGGCCAGCAGCTCCATGAAGCTGAACGGCTTGGTCACGTAGTCGTCCGCGCCGAGCTTGAGGCCGACGATCTTGTCGATCTCCTGGCCTCTTGCGGTCAGCATGATCACCGGCGTGTTGCTGCCGTTCTTGCGCAGCTCTTTGCAGACATCGAGGCCGCTCTTCTTCGGCAGCATGACGTCGAGGATGATCAGGTCGTGGTCGCCGCGCTGCGCGAGCCGCAGCCCCTCGACGCCGTCCGCTGCCATCTCCACCGAATGCTTTTCGAACTCGAAGCCGTCGCGCAGCGCGACCGACATCGCCGGATCATCTTCGACAATCAGGATTCTGCTCATGCGTACTCCGTCGCTGGAACTCGGACCGTTTCGCTCGTCTTGAGCGGCAGCACGATCGTGAACGTGCTCCCCTCGCCCGGCATGCTCGCCACTTCCACGCGGCCGCCGTGCGCCTGGACGACGTGCTTGACGATGGCCAGACCGAGGCCGCTGCCTTTCACGTCGTGGACGAGCGCGCCGCCGACGCGATAGAACTTCTCGAAGATCTTCTTCTGCTCGAGCGACGGGATGCCGATGCCACGGTCGCGGATGGCGATGCGCAGCTCGTTCGCGGCGGTCGTGACGCGCACCGCGATCTCTTTCCGTTCGCCCGAGTACTTCATGGCGTTGTCGATGAGGTTCACCAGCACCTGGCCGATCGCATCCTTGTCGATGAGCAGCGCCGGCGGATGCACCTCGGGGCCTTCATACGAGACGACGAAGCCCTGCTCGCGCAGCGGCACCTCGAACGCGTTGACCGTGTTCTCGACGAGATCGACCACGTCGACCTCGCAGAAGCGGTACTTCTTCTCGGCCGATTCGATCTTGGAAAAATCGAGGATGTTGTTGATCAGCTGCGTCAGCCGGCGCCCTTCCGCCTCGATGTACTCGCCGTACTCCTGGATCTTCTCCGGCTTCGTCACCCGCCCCAGGCGCATGTACTCGCCGAAGACGCGGATCGAGGAGAGCGGCGTGCGCAGCTCGTGCGAGACGTTGGAGACGAAGTCGCTCTTCATCTGCGACAGGCGCGCCTGCCGGAACATCGCCCCGATGGCCAGGACGATCGCGCCGCAGAGGACGACGAATGCGCCGCCGGTCCAGAGGGCGTTATGGCGGAAGTTGATGGCCGCCATCTCCTCCGGCGAGGCGCAGGTGTCGCGCACGCCGGCACGCCAGTCGGTGAAGACGAAGCTGAGCGGCTGCGAGATGTACTCGCGCCCGTTCGCCGCTTTCGTGAGCACCGGCGCGATGCGCAGCGCGAGCATGCCGCGCGGATGGCGTTCGCGCAGCTTGGCCGTGCCGATCGCGCTCATGAACTTCTGCGACTTCTGCGGGTCGAGGACGACCCCGGTCACGCCGATGACGTGCAGCGAGCTGTCGGTGACCGGAAAAAGGATCAGGCGATGATCGCGGTCGCGCTCGTCGACCTGCAGGGCCGGCTGTGCAACGACGCGCTGCAGCTTGTGCGCGACCTGCCAGGCCACGTAGCCCATCTTCACCGCTTCCGCCTCGGCTGACGTCGGGATGCGCTCGACGCCCGTGGCGTCGAAGAAGCCGGCCTCCGACATTCCCTCGCGGAAGCGGAAGGCGAAGTAGAGCCGCGCGCCGGGAATCTTGTTCTCCGCGAAATGGCGCCCGAGGGACTGCACGTCGACCAGCCGCGACTCGGTGATCGCCAGCGAGCGCATGGCCGACATCCGGTAGCGGGTCTCGATGTCCGCCGTCACCAGCTCGAGCGAGCTGCGCATCGAGTTGCGCTCGGCGGAGACCGACTTCTGCTCGAGCGCCCGCAGAAAGCGGTACTGCATCACCGCGAGCGCGCCGAGGGGCACGATCACGAGCGGCAGGAGCCAGAGAATCGAACGGCGGAAAAGACGTTTCATTGGCGGTGACGACGGCAATGGTCGCACGCCCGAGAACTCGTTGACCGCTGCGTCTGTTTCCGGAATCGGGTTTGTCACAATTTTTGACATCCGCAGTTCATCGGCAGTTCATCCCGAGCCGAAGGCGAGGGATCTTTGGTGCCATCGCGCCGCCGGTCCGAGATCGCGCGGGGGCACCAAAGATCCCTCGCTGCGCTGGGGATAAAGTCTCCGTCCGCAGTTCATCCGCAGTTCATCCCGAGCCGAAGGCGAGGGATCTTTGGTGCCATCGCGCCGCCGGTCCGAGATCGCGCGGTGGCACCAGAGATCCCTCGCTGCGCTCGGGATAAAGTGTCCGCCTACCGGGATAAAGTCTCCCTCTACCGCTGAAACGCATACGCCACCTTCATGAAGAGGCTCCGCGCCTGCTCGGTGATCACCTGCTGGTCGTTCTCGATGCTCGCGTCGCCGTAGCCGACGAAGAAGACGGTCTGCCAGTTCAACTTGTAGCCGTAGAGCGCCGAGAAGGAGAGCTTGCGGTTCTGCTGCACCTCGTTCCGCTCGACGTCGCTCTGCTGGGCGATGACCCGCGCCAGCGACCGCGCGGTGAAGTTGTAGGTGGCCTTGAGCCAATCAATGTTCGATTGAAAGAGGCGCGAGCCCTCCAGGTCGAGCCACTCCCGCGAGTTGCGCATTGAGAGCTCGAGGTGATCGGTCGGCCGGAAGATGGTGGTGAGGTTGAGCAGGGCGCCGTTGCCGACCCGCGCGCCGGCGTAGTCGATCTTCTGGCCGACGTGCCCCTGCAGCCGCAGCTGCGGCAGCCAGCGCGTCGGGACGATGCGGGTGTCGAAGCGGACGAAGTCGCGGCGGAGCAGGCTGGTGCCGACCCGCTCTCGATCGGAGGCGAGCGATGACCACCCCTCCAGCCCGAACCTCCCACGGTACTCCACGCCGAGGTAGAGACCGACCCGCTGATGCGCCCCGCTCTCCCACAGCAGGTCGTGTTCGGTACCGGCGTACGGACGCACGTACGAAAAGAAACTCTTCGGATTGTTCCGCAGGCCGACCCAGAACGCGCCGCGGCGCAGGCCGTTCAACACGATGAAGCCGTTGTCGGCGCGGAATCCGGGCGAGTACTCCGAGACCATGCCCCAGAGGTCGTAGCCGCGCGACTCGCGATGCAGGACGAACCGCGACGCGCGGCCGCTGTCGGAGCGTCCGTCGAAGCGCGGATGCAGCTCGGGGCGATCGGGATTCTCCGTGTCGCTGAGCAGCAGTTGCCCGGAGAACTTGTCGCGGTCGTTGAGCTTCCAGAAAAAGTCGGGGCCGAAGAGGCGGTTGTGCCCTCCCCCTTCGATCTCCCGCGTGCTGACCAGGGCGCCGGCGAACGAATCACCGAAGGTGTGTCGCAGGCGACCGATGGCCACGCGCGAGCGAAAGTCCTGCCGCACCGTGGTCGAGCCGGTCGGGCTCGGGAGGATCATCGTCGCCCCGCCGCGATCTTCCGCCATCAGCAGCGTGTAGGCGCTCGAGCCGCTCTGCCCCGTCGCGCGCACACCCCACGAGGGGGAGGTGATGGACCTGGTCTGGACCGCCCAGATCGGCGTGTCGAGCAGATCGACTGATTCGAGGAAGAACGGCCGCTTCTCCTCCAGTTGCAGCGCGACGCGCGAGCCGACGGTCGACTCCGGGATGTCGGACTCGATCTGCGAAAAGTCGGGATTGATCGTGCCGTCGATCGTCAGGGCGGTGCTCGGGCTCCACTTCAGGTCGAGACCGAGGTCGCTGCCGAAACGGCGCGGGGTGAGCGCGCCGATCCGCGTGCCGGCGCTCTGCTGCTTCAGGCTGGCCGTCGAATACGGGGTGAGGCGCATGTGCGAGCCGGCCGGCAGCGCGGTCAGTCCTTCGAAGCGCTCCGCGTTGCAGACGAAGCAGCCGCCGTTCTTCGGGATGCGCGTCTGGGCCATGACGTAGCGATGGTCGCGCGGATAGTTGCGCATGAGGATCACCCCCCACGTCTGCGGCGAGCTGGCGGGATAGCGGAGCGAGGAGAGCGGGATGCGCAGCTCCGCCGACCAGCCGTCCGGCGTCCGCTGCGCGACGGCGTCGTAGAAAAAATCGGGAGAAAAGTCCTCCTCGCCGGTGGCGTCGTTGACCACGCTGTCAGCCTGCACGCCGCGCGGGTTGACGCGGAAGACGACCGCGGAGCGGCGGTCGTTCTGCGTGTCGAGCAGCACCGCCACGTAGTCCTGATCGCCGAGGACCTTGTCGCGGTCGACGAGCGGCGCGCGCATCTCTACCGCTCGTGGATCTTCGTTGCGGAAGGCGACGTAGAGGAATTCGTCGTCATACCCAACCCACGCGGTGGTCGGCGCGACCTCGGGGACGTTGTCGCCGCGGTAGTACTCGACAAAGTCGTCGACCCGCTGCGCTCCCTCCCAGGCCGCCTCCGATGGGTCGCCATCGAGCACGATCGGCCCGCCGGTCAGCCGTTTGGCGGGGATCGCGGAGGCCTGCAAGGCGAGGAGAAACAGGGCGAGAACAACGGCACGTCTCATGGGCGCCACGGTGCACGCGACTCCTTTGCGAGTCTCCCCCGCCGGCGTCACACGAGGTGACAGAACGTTTCAACCGTCAACTCCTGACAAACGTCAACTGACAAGTGACGGCACTCCACCGATAATGTGCCCGTTCAATGGCAATCGATAAAGAAGCACTCGAGGGACTCCGGATTCACAGGACCAGCGAGCCGGCGCGTCGCGCGTCGGTCCCCGGCTGGCTGATCGCGCTGATCGCGGTGGCCGTTCTCGCCGGAGCGGCCTGGTTCTTCACCCGCCAGCGCGCGCCCGAGGTGACGGTCGCGCAGGCCAAAGCGGTCAGCACGGCCGGCGGCAGCGGCGGCTCGGTCCTCAACGCCACCGGCTACGTCACGGCACGCCGCCGCGCCACGGTCTCGGCCAAAGTGACCGGCAAGGTGACGGAAGTACACGTCGAGGAAGGGATGCGCGTGAAGGCCGGTCAGGAGCTGGCCCGCCTCGACGAGGCGTACGCGGCGAAGGGGCTCGCGCTCACCCAGGCGCAGGCCAATGCGGCCAGGAGCGCGCTGGAAGAGACGCGCGTCCGCATCCGGCAGGCGCAGCTCGACCTCGATCGCGCCAAACAGCTCACGCAGAGCCAGATCGCCAGCCGCGCCGATCTCGATCGCGCGCAGGCGGAGCTCGATGCGCTCCGCGCGCGGCTCGCCTCGCTGAGTGATGCCTACTCGGTCGCGCAGCAGCAGGTCACGCTGCAGCGGCAGTCGGTCGACGACACGATCATCCGCGCGCCGTTCGACGGCGTGGTGGTGTCGAAGGACGCGCAGCCGGGCGAGATGATCTCGCCGGTCTCCGCCGGCGGCGGCTTCACCCGCACCGGCATCTGCACGATCGTCGACATGGAGTCGCTGGAGATCGAGGTCGACGTCAACGAGGCGTACATCAACCGCGTACAGCCGAACATGCGCGTCGAAGCGGTGCTCGACGCCTATCCCGACTGGCGCATCCCCGCCCACGTCATCACCACCGTCCCGACCGCCGACCGCCAGAAAGCGACCGTGCGCGTCCGCATCGCCTTCGACCAGAAAGATCCGCGCATCCTGCCGGACATGGGGGTGAAGGTGTCGTTCATCGCTCCCGAATCGCCGGGTCAGGCGCAGGCCGCGTCGTCGACGATGGTGGAGGTGCCGAAGAGCGCCATCCGCCGCGACGGCGAGAGCGACATTCTCTTCGTCGTGACGGAGAAGAAGGTCGAGCGGCGGGCGGTGAAGGTGCTCTCGACGCAGGGCGACGTCGTGCGCCTGGCCTCGGGCGTCGCCGACGGCGAAGCGGTGGTGATCGAAGGACCGGAGCTCGTCGATGGCGATTCCGTGAAAATAAAGGAGACGAAATGATCTCGCTCGTCAAAGTACGCAACGTGGAGAAGGTCTTCGAACGCGGTAGCGAGAAAGTGCGCGTGCTGAGTGACCTCAGCCTCGACATCGCCCCCGGCGAGTTCCTCGCGCTCATGGGTCCCTCGGGCTCCGGCAAGTCGACGCTGCTCAATCTTCTGGCCGGCCTCGACCGGCCCACCAGCGGCACCGTCGAAGTGGCCGGCGAGCGCATCGACAACCTCTCGCGCAAACAGCTCGCGCAGTGGCGCTCGCGCCACGTCGGCTTCGTCTTCCAATTCTACAACCTCCTGCCGGTGCTCTCGGCCGAGCGCAACGTCGAGCTGCCGCTGCTGCTGACGAACCTCTCCGCCTCCGAGCGCAAGCGCCACGTGGCCACGGCGCTGGAGATCGTCGGCCTCTCGCATCGCGCGAAGCACACGCCGCGCACGCTCTCCGGCGGCGAGCAGCAGCGCGTCGGCATCGCCCGCGCCATCGTCACCGACCCGACGCTCATCCTCGCCGACGAGCCGACCGGCGACCTCGATCGCAAGACCGGCGACGGCATCCTCGACCTCCTGCAGAGCCTCGGGCGCGAGCAGGGTAAGACCATCGTCATGGTCACGCACGACCCGCACGCCGCCGAGCGCGCCTCGCGCCAGCTGCACATGGTGGACGGGCAGGTCTCGGGCGAGATGGCCGCATGAAGTACGCCGCGCTGATCCTCTCGAACTTCAAGCGCCACCGCACGCGCACGATCCTGACCATCCTCTCGATCCTGGTGGCGTTCATCCTCTTCGCGTATCTCGCGGCGATCCGCAACGCCTTCCGCTTCGGCACCAGCGTCGCGGGTGCGAACCGCCTCGTCACGCGCCACCGCGTCACGCTCATCCAGCCGCTGCCGCAGAGCTACGAGCGCCGCATCGAGCAGATCCGTGGCGTGAAGGACGCCACGCAGCAGGCGTGGTTCGGCGGGCAATATCAGGACAAACAGGTGCAGTGGGGACAGATCGCCGTCGTCCCCTCCGAGTTCTTCGGCCTGTACCCCGAGTTCCTGTTGCCGCAGTCGCAGAAGGACGCGTTCCTCAGGACGCGCACCGCCGCGATCGTGGGCCGCAAGACCGCGGTGCGCTACGGCTGGAAAGTCGGCGATCGCATTCCGCTGCAAGCCACGTTCATGCAGGGGAAAGAGGGGAACATCTGGACGTTCGAGCTGGTCGGCATCTACGACGGCAAGTACCCCGAGACGGACGAGACGGCGTTCTACTTCCGCCACGACTACATGGACGAGAACCGCGTCTGGGGCAAAGGGCTTACCGGCTGGTACGCCGTGCAGGTCGACAACCCTGATGAGGCCGAGCGCGTCGCGCGCGACATCGACGCCGCCTTCGCCAACTCCCCCGCCGAGACCAAGACCGAAACGGAAAAGGCATTCATCCGCGGCTTCGCGGAGCAGATGGGCAACATCGGCGCGATCGTGCAGTTCGTCCTGACCGCGGTCTTCATCACCATCCTGCTCGTCGCGTTGAACACGATGGCGCAGGCCGTGCGCGAGCGCACGGGCGAGCTGGGCGTGATGAAGGCGATCGGCTTCAGCGACATGCAGGTGCTTTCCTTCGTCCTCGTCGAGTCGCTCTTCATCGCCCTCGTCGGCGGCGGCCTCGGGCTGGCTCTGGGCATGTTCTTCGTGTCGCAGGGCGATCCCACCGGAGGCGCGCTGCCGGTGTTCCGCTTCCCCGAATCCGACCAGGTGATGGCCGTCGTGCTCATCCTGCTGCTCGGCCTCACCGCCGGCGCGTGGCCGGCCATTCAGGCCATGCGACTCAAAGCAGCCGACGCGCTGAGGAGAGAGTAATGAAGAGTCTTCGACAGATCGGCGCGCTGATCGCTTTCAACATGCGCTCGCTCCCGTCGCGCATCGGCTCCGCCGCGGTTGCGGTGACCGGCATCGCCTTCGTGGTCATCGTGCTGGTCGGCGTCCTCTCCATCGGCGAGGGCTTCCGCAGCGTGATGGTGGTGGCCGGCAGCCCTGACACGGCACTGGTGCTCCGCTCCGGCGCGGACAGCGAGATGACCTCGGTCCTCAACCGCGAGGAGGTGGACGTCATCCGCGACGCGGCAGGCGTGGCCCGCGGCGTGGACGGCAAGCCGCTGGTCTCGCCCGAGACCTTCGTCATTGTCGACCTGCCGAAGCGGACTTCGAACACATCGGCAAACGTGCCGCTGCGCGGCGTGCAGCCGGGCGCCTTCACCATCCGCCCCGAGGTGAAGATCGTCGAGGGACGGATGTTCGAGTGGGGACGCAACGAGGTGATCGTCGGACGCGGCGCGCATGCGGAGTTCGGCGGCACCGAGGTCGGCTCGGAGCTGCGCTTCGGCACGAACAAGTGGAAAGTGGTCGGCCTCTTCGAGGCGAATGGCTCGATCTCGGAGTCGGAGCTGTGGTCCGACGCGGCGGTGCTCGGTCCGGCTTACCAGCGCGGCTCCACGTATTCGATCGTGGTGGTGAAGCTCGCCTCGGCGGGCACGTTCACGCAGTTCAAGGACACGCTCACCACCAATCCGAAGCTGTCGGTGAAGGTGCAGCACGAGACCGAGTACTACGAGGCGCAGTCGCGCACGCTGCGCCAGCTCGTGACGGGACTCGCGCTCATCGTCTGCAGCCTGATGGGCCTCGGCGCGGTGTTCGGCGCGCTGAACACGATGTACACCGCCGTCGCCGCCCGTGCCCGCGAGATCGCCACCCTCGAAGCCCTCGGCTTCGGCGGCTTCGCCGTGCTGGTCTCGGTGATCGTCGAGTCGCTGCTGCTCGCATTGATCGGCGGCATTCTCGGCGCCGGCATCGCCTACGCCGGCTTCGACGGCTACCGCGCCGCGACGATGAACTGGCAGACGTTCAGCCAGGTTGCGTTCGCGTTCGACGTCACGCCGCGCCTGATGATGTGGGCCACGATCTACGCGCTGGTCATCGGCCTCATCGGCGGCTTCTTCCCCGCCATCCGCGCGGCGAGGATTCCGGTGGCGGCGGCGCTGCGCGGGAGGTGACAATGTGGGGGCGGGCTTCAGCCCGCCCCGGCGTTATCATGCTCGCGGCAACCGATGATCCACTTCTACCACGTGACCAAGCGCTTCGACCGCTACTCGACGGCGCTGCATGACGTGACCTTCCACATCGAGAAAGGCGACTTCGTCTTCCTCACCGGAGCCAGCGGCGCCGGCAAGTCGACGCTGCTCAAGCTCATCCTCCGGCAGATCGGGCCGACCGAGGGGCAGGTCGTGGTGAACGGCCGCAACCTCAACGCCATGAAGCGGTCGCAGCTCCCCTACTTCCGCCGCGAGATCGGCATGGTCTTCCAGGACTTCAAGCTCATCGAACGGATGACCGTCTTCGAGAACCTCTCGTTCATCCTCACGGTGCTGAACGTCCCGCCGAAAGAGCACAAGAAGAAGGCCTACCACGCGCTGCGGATGGTCAACCTCCATCACAAGCTGAACTCGTATCCGCTGCAGCTCTCGGGCGGCGAACAGCAGCGCGTGGCCATCGCCCGCGCCCTGATCAACGACCCGCTGGTGATCGTGGCCGACGAGCCGACCGGCAACCTCGACCCCGACCTCTCCAGTGAGATCGTGCAGATCTTCACCGAGGCCAACCTGCGCGGCTCGACCATCCTCCTGGCCACCCACGACCGCGATCTCATTCGCTCCAGCGGCCGCCGCACCATCACCCTCGATCACGGCCGGATCGTGGAAGAGAAGATCTCCCGCGAGATCCGCCCCCGCGAGCGCGAGGGGCTGTTCGGCATCGGGGGCGGCTAGCTTCGATGGCGCGCGATTTCGTTCCCGGGCGGCGCGAGCCGGAAGTCCCGTCCAACACGTTCGCTTACTTTTTCCGCGAGGCGCTCCGCCGGATCTGGGTCTCCAAGCGCACCAGCTTCGTGGCCGTGGCGATGATCGCCATCTCCCTGCTGATCCTCGGGTCGTTCCTGCTGGTGGCGGAGAATCTCTCGCGCGCCGTCGAGCAGTGGCAGGGGCGCTCGCGCATCGTCATCTACCTGGCGCCCGAGGCCACGCCGCAGCAGGCCAAAGCGATCGACGCGTTTCTCGGCACGCAGCGCGACCTCACGCGCCGCCGGCTGGTGAGCAAAGAAGAAGCGCTGACGCGCTTCCGGGCGCAGTTCGCGAACCTCTCCGAGGTCGTCAGCCAGCTCGAAGAAAACCCTTTCCCGCCGTCGTATGAGGTGGAGGTCTCCCCCGCCGCCGCGCAGAGGCCGGCCTTCGTGGGCGCCATCGCCACGCTCCGCGGCATGGCGGGCGTCGACCAGGTGCAGTCCGACTTTCAGTGGATCGACCGGCTGCGCCGGCTGGTCAACGTGATCAACATCGCCGGTCTCGTGGCCGGCGGCATCCTGGCGATCGCCGCCGCCTTCACCATCGCCAACGTCATCCGCCTGACGATGATGCTCTACCGCGAAGAGATCGAGATCATGCGCCTCGTCGGCGCCACCGAACGGATCATCCGCGGCCCGTTTCTGATCGAAGGATTCCTGCAGGGCACGCTGGGCGGCCTGCTCTCGGTGCTGCTGTTGTGGGGAGCGTTCGAGCTCGCCCGCCGCTCGCTGGCGCCGTCGGGGTCCATTCTCTGGGGTTTCCTCTTCGCCGGCTTTTTGCCGTGGCAGAAGCTGGCTGGTCTGGTGTTCGGCGGCATGCTGGCGGGATGGTTCGGCAGCTGGCTGTCGGTACGAGAACGTTCCGCCCACGAATCCTGAGCGAGCGAAGCGAGTCGAAGGATCAATCAAGACGCCACGATCCCGTACGCCACCGGCTGCAGCGCCGCGCCTTGGTTGACCCTTCGACTCGCTACGCTCGCTCAGGGTGTTTTTGCCGATATATTGCCGCCGCATGAAAATCGTCGAATGTGTCCCGAACATCTCCGAGGGGCGGCATCCCGAGATCTACCACGCGGTCGCGAATGCCGCGGCGTCGGTGCCGGGTGTGACGCTGCTGAACGTCGACGCCGGCTCTGACACGAACCGCACCGTCATTACATTCGTCGGCGAGCCGCATGCGGTGCTCGAGGCGGCGTTCCGGCTCGTGCAGAAGGGCGTCGAGCTGATCGACATGGGGACGCACAAGGGGGCACACCCGCGCATCGGTGCGGTCGACGTGGTGCCGTTCATCCCGGTGGCGAACGTGACGATGGACGAGTGCGTCGAGCTGGCGCGCAAGCTGGCGGAGCGGGTCGGCAACGAGCTCTCCGTGCCGGTGTTCCTCTACGAGCACGCCGCCAGTGCGCCGCATCGCCGCAACCTGGCCGACGTCCGCGAGGGTGAATACGAAGGGTGCGCGCGCAAGCTGCTCGACCCGCTCTGGCAGCCTGATTACGGGCCGTGTCAGTTCGTGCCGAAGACAGGCGCGATCGTCATCGGCGCGCGCAAGTTCCTCGTCGCGTACAACGTGAACCTCAACACGCTCGACAAGCGGCTGGCCAACCGCGTGGCCTTCGACATCCGCGAGCGCGGCCGCATCCGGCGCGATGAGCACGACCAGCCGGTGCTCGACGACAAAGGCGAGCCGGTGTGGGATCCGGGCCTGCTCAAGTCGGTCAAGGCGGTCGGCTGGGTGATCCCGGAGTTCGGCTGCGCGCAGGTCTCCATCAACCTCACCGATCTGGAGGTCACGCCGCTGCACGTCGTCTTCGACACCTGCGAGGAGCGGGCGCGTGAGCGCGGCCTGCGGGTGACCGGCTCGGAGATCGTCGGCCTCGTGCCGCGCGACGTGCTGCTCGAAGCGGGGCGCCACTATCTGGCGAAGATGGGGCGCCCCACCGGCGTGCCGGAAGTGCATCTGGTGCAGACCGCGATCCGCACCCTCGGCCTGTCGGAAGTGAAGGAGTTCGATCCGAAAGAGCGGGTCATCGAGTATCGATTGAATCCGCTGCCGCCGCGCCTCGCCTCGATGACGCTGCGCGAGTTCGTCGACGATCTGTCGAGCGAGTCGCCCGCCCCCGGCGGCGGCTCGGTGTCGGCACTGGCGGCGTCGATGGCGGCGGGACTCGCGTCGATGGTGGCCGTCCTCTCGCACACGAAGAAAGGGTTCGAGTCGAAGCACGCCGAGCTCGATCGCATCGCCATCCGCTCGCAGCAGCTGATGGATCAACAGCTCGCCGCTGCCGATGCCGACACCGCGGCCTTCGATGCACTGCTCGACGCGATGCGCATGCCGAAGTCGACGGCGGAAGAAGAAACCGCACGCGAGGAAGCGATGGTGCTAGCCACCATCGGCGCCGCGGAGGTGCCGCTGCGCGTCCTCGAAGCGTGTCCAGAGATCATCGAGCTCTGTCGCGAAACCGCGCGCATCGGCATGCAGCAGTCGCTCTCCGACGTCGGCGTCGGCGCGCAAGCGGCCCGCGCTGCGGCCGCCGGGGCCTACATGAACGTCTCGATCAACCTCGGCGGTCTCTCCGAGGCCGCGCGCAAAGCGCCGCTGCTCGCGCGCGCCGATGCGGCGTGGGCAAAGGTGCGCGAACTGCACGCGCTGGCAGAGACGGAGATCCTGGAGAAGCTCCGCCATGCGGCGTCATAAGCCGAACGACCCGCGCGACCCGCGCGCGTCGACGCTGCTGGTCCCCTCCGACTCGTACGAGCGAGGGGACTTTGTCCTCCTCGGCCTGCCGTTCGATTCGTCGATCCCCTCGCGCCCCGGCGCGAAGTTCGGTCCGGCCGCCTTCCGCGATGCGCTCCCGACCCTGACCACCTTCGGCCGCGGCATCGAGCTGTCGGGCTCACAGATCTGCCGCGACCTCGGCGACCTCGACCTGCCGTCGACCTCCGTGCGCGTCTCCCACGAACGCGTGCAGGCCGCCTCGCGCGACATCTTCACCCGCGGCGCCATTCCGTTCTTCATCGGCGGCGACAACGGCCTCACCGGCGCGCTCCTGCGCGGCCTCGCCGAAGCCCACCCCACGCTCCGCCTCGGCCTGATCGTGATCGATTCGCACTACGACGTCCGCGAATACGACGACGAAGACTCGCTCTCCAGCGGCACGCCGTATCGACGGGCGCTGGAGACCTCCATCTGCGCCGGCGAGCGGGTCTGGATTCTCGGGACACGGGAGTTTGCGAATTCTTCGTACTACGACCGCTACCTGCGGGAGCAGGGGGTGCGGACGGTGGCGGTGGATGAATTCGATTCCCGTTCGGCGCGGGAGATTGCGCGTGCGGTCCGAGAAGAGCTGGAGCCTCAGTGCGATGCGATCTTTTTGTCGATCGACATTGATGCGGTGGAGTTGCCAGGGAGTTCGGCGGCTGCGCCGGGGACTCTGACTACACGCGAGGCGATTGCGATCGTGCGGGAGATCGCCAGCTCCCAGAAGTTGAGCGGCTGCGATCTCAGCGAGCTGTCACCTCCCTACGACGAGTCCGGACTTACGGCGAAGCTGGCGGCGCGGTTGTTTTTAGAAGTGCTCGCGGCACGCCGGTAAGCTGATATGGACTGCGGCGGCCTTCGCCGCCGCTATCAACAGCCGCCGGAGGCGGCCGCGGCTCCGCCGCGTGTCAGAGAGCGGTGGCGCTGCCACCGCAGTCCATATCAACACCCAAGGCGTTCACCCCCCGAACTCCCACGCGATCTTCTTGAGCACCCGATCCACCCGCTCGATCATCTGCAGGATGTCCTTCTTCGCATGCGCGGCGGAGAAGAACGCGGCCTCGAGCTGCGAGGGGGGGAGATAGACGCCCTCTCCGAGCATGAGGTGAAAAAAGCGCGAGAACTTTTCGCGGTTGCTCAGGTTGGCGGTGTCCCAGTCGACGACCGGGCCTTCGTGGAAGAAGAGGGTCCACATCGAGCCGACGCGGTTCATCGTGACCGGGACCGCGTGCTTTTCGGCGGCGGCGAGAACGCCCGCCTGGAACTCGGCGCTCCGCTCTTCGAGGTCCTGGTAGATGGAGGAGTTCTTGAGCACCGACAGCGTGGCGCGGCCGGAGGCGACGGCCACCGGATTGCCGGAGAGCGTCCCGGCCTGATACATCGGGCCGAGGGGGGAGACCAGCTCCATCAGTTTGCGGGAGGCGCCGTATGCGCCGATCGGCATGCCGCCGCCGATGATCTTGCCTAATGTGGTGATGTCGGGTTTGACGCCATAGAGCGCCTGCGCTCCGCCGTAGGCGACGCGGAAGCCGGTCATCACTTCGTCGAGGATCAGCAGAGCGCCGGTTTCGTCGCAGATGGTGCGCAGCCCCTGCAGGAAGCCGTCTTTCGGCGGGATGCAGCCCATGTTGCCGGCCACCGGCTCGACGATGATCGCGGCCAGCTCGCTCGCGTGGTCCTGGATCTGCGCGCGGACGTCCTCCAGATCGTTGTAGCGCGCGATGAGGGTGAGGTCGGCCAGTTCGGCCGGGACGCCGGCGGAGTCGGGGACGTTGAATGTCGCGCCGCCGCTACCCGCCTTGACGAGCAGCGAGTCGACGTGGCCGTGGTAGCCGCCTTCGAACTTGAGGATCTTCTTGCGTCCCGTGGCGGCGCGCGCGAGGCGCAGCGCGCTCATCGTCGCTTCGGTGCCGGAGTTGACGAGGCGCACCATCTCGATCGACGGGACGGCCTGCACGATCATCTCGGCCAGCTCGATCTCCCCCGCCGTTGGCGCGCCGAAGGAGAAGCCGCGGGTGGCTGCTTTCTTCACCGCCTCGACCACGTAGCGGTGGCCATGTCCGAGAATCATCGGCCCCCACGAGCCGACGCAGTCGATGTACTGGAGGTTGTCGGCGTCGAAGATGCGCGAGCCCTGCGCCATCTCGATGAACAGCGGTGAGCCGCCCACGCCACGAAACGCCCGCACCGGCGAGTTCACCCCGCCCGGGATCACTTCTTTTGCACGTTGAAACAGACCTTCGGATTGTTTGCCCATACCGGGGGCGGATTATATGCAGCGGATTGTCGTGAACAGCTACTCACCGACTCAGCTACTCAGCTGTTCAGGCGCTGAGCACCACGCCTGCCGCCTGAACAGCTGAGTAGCTGAACAGCTGAGCAGCTCTAATCAGTACGCATTCTCGTGCCGCAGCCCGTGCACCAGGGTCATGAACAGGATCTTCACGTCGAGCAGCAGTGACCAGTTCTCGATGTAGTAGAGGTCGTGCTCGATGCGCATGCGGATGGAGGTATTGCCGCGCCAGCCATGCACCTGCGCCCAGCCGGTCATGCCGGCGCGCACTTTGTGGCGGAGCATGTAGTGCGGGAACTCGGCGCGGAACTGTTCGACGAACTCGGGGCGCTCGGGTCGCGGGCCGATCACGCTCATGTCGCCGGCCAGTACGTTGAGGAGCTGCGGCAGCTCGTCGAGCGACCACGCCCGGATGAAGCGGCCGATACGCGTGCGGCGCGGGTCGTCTTTCTCGGCCCACACCGCTCCGGTGTCGCGCTCGGCCCCGACGCGCATGGAGCGGAACTTGAGGATGTTGAACGGCTTGCCGTCGAGCCCCATCCGTACCTGTCTGTACAAGATCGGACCGCGGTCCTCGAGCCAGATCAGCAGCGCGATGAGCAGCATCACGGGCGCGGCCACGATCAGGATGCCCGTCGCCACCACCAGGTCGAAGGCCCGCTTCACGAAGCGGCTCCACCCTTCCAGCGGCGCTTCGGAGAGGTTGATGGTCGGCAGGCCGTCGAGATCCTCGACGCGCGAGCGCAGCACCATGAACTGCAGGAGGTCGGGGACGACGTGGATCGAGACGAGGCTACGGACCAGCCGATCCAGCAGCGCCATCATCTTCTGCGAGGAGGCATGCGGCAGCGCGACGAAGACGTGATCGATGTCGTGCTCGCCGATCACCACCTCCGCCTCGTCGATCGTGCCGAGACACGGCAGACCTTCGATCTCCCCCTCGTCGCCGTTGCGCAGATAGCCGACCATCCGGAAGCCGAGCTGATCGCGGTGCGCCTTCATCCGGTCGAAGACGGCGCGGGCCAGCTCGCCATTACCGGCAATCAGCACGCGGTCGAGATCGCGTCCCTGGCGATGGCGGCGCTCCACGGTCGCCCGGACGATGCTCCGTCCGATGATCGTCAGCACGATGGTGAGGAACATGAACATCGCCAGCGTGGCGCGCGAGTAGGGGAACTCCGGGTCGCCCGGACGAATCCAGAGCGCCAGGCCGGAGAGGACCACCGTGCCGACGATGGAGCCGATGGCGATCGAGACCCACTCCTCCGTTTTGCCGCGCGTCGTGCGCATCCGGTAGAGGCCCTGCACCGCGTAAGCGAGCGGGAAGATCACCGCCAGGAAGGGGATCAGCTTGGCGTAGGTGGCGAGGTCCTGCTGCCCTTTCGTGACCGGGATCAGCTCGAAGTGGAAGCGGAGGAACCACGCCAGCAGCATCGCCGACGAGGCCATGAAGGCATCGTTGACGAGGTAGACCCAGGCGAGCGCCTTCTGTTTCTTTTCGATCATCGCCGGTAGCCGACCCGCTGCAGTGCTGCCTCGAACTGTACGTCGAATTGTGCGCGCGAGAAACGGCTCGCGTGGGTACGCAATGCCGCACGATCCCACTCCCGCATCTCGACCGCGTCGAGTGCCTGGCGCAGCGAGCTTACATCCGCTGCAGAGAAAAATATTCCGGTCACGCCGTCCACCACCGAGTCGCGTACCCCCCCCTCGCCGAGCGCGACCACCGGCGTGCCGAGGGACATCGCCTCGAGAGGAGTGATCCCAAAATCCTCGACGCCGGGGAGGATGAGGCTCCGGGCGCGGGAGAGACGCTCGATGATCTCCGCCGTCGATACGGCACCGAGCAGCTCGACGTTGGGGCCGCTTCGCTTGCGGAGCGTTTCAAGGAGCGGCCCGCCGCCGATCACCTTCAGCCGGCGCGTCGAGCCGGCAAAGGCGTCGATGGCCAGGTCGATGTTCTTGTACGGCACGAGCGCGGAGACCACCAGGTGATAGTCGTCGCGCGTCGTCGCGAGCGGCGCCCGGAGGTAGGCGTCACTCACGAACGGATGGATCACCTCCGCGTCGCGCTTGTAGTAGCGGCGGATCCGCTCGCGCACGAACTCGGAGTTGGCGAGGAACTCCGTCACCTCGGACGCGGTATCGACATCCCAGCGGCGGAGGAAGGGGGCGAGCGAGAGCATCGCCGCCCGCTGCAGCGGCTTCGAGCGCGGAAAGTAGTCGTCGAAGCGATCCCACACGTAGCGCATCGGCGTGTGGCAGTACGAGAGGTGCGGGATGCCGCGCGCATTGATCCCTTTGGCGACGCAGTGGCTCGAGGAGACGATGCGGTCGAAGCGGGAGAAATCCCACTGCCGCGCGGCGCGTGGATAGAGCGGCAGCAGGCGCCGGTAGTCGCCGGCCTTTTTTGCGAAGCGCTGCAGGTCGGAGGTGTGGATGATGCGCGCTTCGATCTTCGCTGAGACGGAGCCGGGGAAGTGGAAGAGGGTGAAGAGCTCGGCGCCCGGCAACGCGTCGAGGATCGCCTCGAGCACCGCCTCCCCGCCACGCATTCCGGTCAGCCAGTCATGGACGACCGCGACCCGCTCAGCCATCCGTCTTCTTCGCGTCGGGCGTCGACTTGAGCGGATACTCCGGCGCCTCCGCACACGCATCGCAGATGTGATCGTTGCGCAGGTACGCCTCCGCCGGCGTCTCCCGCAGGCAGCGGACGCAGTAGTGCTTGCCGGTGCGCTCGTTCAACTGCCGTGGCGTGGGGTCTTCGTGCACGGTGGGGATTTTAAGCTGTTCAGCCGCTCAGCTGTTCAGCTGTTCAGCTACTCAGCTATTCAGGCGCGGCGCGCGGCACGAACGCCTGAACAGCTGAACAGCTGAGTAGCTGAGTAGCTGAACAGCTGAACGCCCCGAGTAGCTGACCAACCGGCGCAGCGTTATCCTCACGCGCTGTGGTTCTGCTCTTCCGTTTCCTCCTGGTCATGCTTCTCTCGCGCTTTCGTCGCCGCATCGCGCCGCTTGGCGAGGCGCGGCTGCGGTTTACGGTGCTGCCGACCGATTGCGATCTGAACTTTCACCTCAACGCGGGGCGGTACATCAGCTTCATGGATGTGGCGCGTGTGGAGCTGCTCGGGCGGATGCGGCTCTTCCGCAAGGTCATCAAGGCGGGATGGCGGCCGATCAATGGCGGGATGATCATCCGCTACCGCCGCTCGATCCTCCCCTTCGAGCGCTTCGATCTCCGCTCGCGGGTCATCGGGTGGGATGAGAAGTGGATCTACTTCGAGCACATCCTCGAGCGCAACGGCGAGCTGTGCGCGATCGCCAACGCGCGCGGCCTCTTTCGCCACGGGAAGCGCAGCATCCCGCCGGGGGAGATGGCGGAGATGCTCGGCATCAGCGATCCGAGCTCGCCTCCGTTGCCGCCGCACGTCGAAGCGTGGCGACGCGCCGAGGATGCGCGATGAATCGTGCGGAAAAGGCCCAGAGGATCGGTGCGATTCTCGATGAGCTCTACCCCGAGCCGCCCATCCCGCTGACCCACCGCGATCCCTTCACCCTGCTCGTGGCGGTGCTCCTCTCCGCGCAGACGACGGACGCCCAGGTCAACAAAGTCACCCCCTCCCTCTTCGCCGCCGCCGCGACACCGCAAGAGATGGCGCAACTCGAGGTCAGCGAGATCCTCACCCACATCCGCAGCTGCGGCCTCTCCCCCGGGAAGGCGAAGAACATCAAAAAACTGGCCGAAACACTCGTCGAGAAATACAGCGGTGCAGTCCCGCAGGACATCGAAGCGCTCGAAGAGCTGCCGGGTGTCGGCCACAAAACCGCGAGCGTGGTCATGAGCCAGGCCTTCGGTGTCCCCGCTTTCCCGGTCGACACCCACATCCACCGCCTGGCCTGGCGCTGGGGTCTGTCCAACGGAAAGAACGTCGAACAGACCGAGCAAGACCTCAAAAAAGTCTTCCCCCGCGACACCTGGAGCCGCCGCCACCTGCAGATCATCTACTTTGGTCGCGAGTACTGCCCGGCGCGAGGTCACTTTTTTGAAAAGTGCCCGATCTGCGGGTGGGCGGCGCCAAAGTCTAGACGCTAGCTGTTGGCTCTTAGCTCTTAGCTCTTGGGTTTTCGGCCACCGACCGCGCAAATGCCCACCGACGCGAGCCTCTTCCACGAGCTGCGCGCAAATGCCTACCGACGCGAAGCGCCCAAGAGCTAAGAGCCAACAGCCAACAGCCAAGAGCCAACCAGCAAATAACGTTTATACTGCCGCACGTCCGTGCGTCCGAAAATCCTCTTCCTTCTCCTTGCCGCTCTTGCGCTCCCGCTTCGCGCGCGCGAGCTCGCCGTCCGCACTCCACCGGCGTGGGTGGAACGGGTCGCGATCGATACATCGATCGCCATCGCCAGGGAGAACGTCCGCTGGGGGCTGTACGACATCCTGCGCGACCATCAGCTGCGCGTGGCCGGGAGGACCGAATCGCACTACTACCGCACCGCGCGCAAGGTGCTCTCGCCGAGCGGCGTCTCGAACGCTTCCGAGCTCGAGCTCGACTTCGACCCGACCTACCAGACCCTGACCGTTCACGAGATCGCCCTCGTGCGCAACGGGCAGCGGATCGACGCGCTCGACTTCGACGACGTCCGCATCATCGACAAGGAAGACAGCGCCAGCGAGCGGATCTACGACGGGATGCGCACCGCGCTGATCTTCATCAAGGACGTCCGCCCCGGCGACGTCATCGATTACTCCTGGTCGCTCGACGGCATGAACCCGATCCTCGACGGCCGCTTCACCGACGAGCTCTCGCTCTCCACCGGCGTGCCGACCCGGCAGTTGCGCCATCGCCTCCTGTGGGAGAGCGGCCGGCGGCTGCAGTGGCGCGGCGCGGAGCCGACCATCTTCACCTCCGGCGGCCAGCAGACCATGATCTGGGAAGAGCGTGACGTCGAGGCGCTCGACGTCGATGACGCCACGCCCTCGTGGTTCGAGCCGTGGCGCCGTGTGCAGCTCTCCGAGTTCGCCTCGTGGAACGAGGTGGCCCGCTGGTCCCACGCGATGTTCCAGCTCAACGCAGAATCGACCGCGGAGATCGCGAAGCTGGCGCAGACGATCCGCGCGCAGCATCCCACCCGCAACGCGCAGATCACCGCCGCCATCCGGTTCGTCCAGGACGACATCCGTTACCTCGGCATCGAGATGGGCCGCAACTCGCACGAGCCGCATCAGCCGCACGAAACGCTCGCCGCCCGCTGGGGCGACTGCAAGGACAAGACGTTCGTGCTGGTGGCGCTCCTGCGGGAGCTCGGCCTGCAGGCCTTCCCGGCGCTCGTCCACAGCGCGATCGGGCCAAAACTGCACGAGAAGCTCCCCTCGCCATTCGTGTTCGATCACGTCATCGCGCAGGTCGTCGAAGGCGGGAAGACGTACTGGGTCGACGGCACGATCTCGGATCAGGGTGGCGACCTAGTCACCCTCGAGACGCCGGACTACGGCCGCGCGCTGGTCATCCGGCAGGAAACGGCCGCGCTGACCGAGATGAAGACGCGCGAGCACGGCGCGGTCATCATCGAGCAGACCTACGACACGAAGGCGTACGACCAGCCGGCCACGCTCGAGGTGGTGATGACGTACAGCGGCGGGGAGGCGGACGCGATGCGCGCCATGCTCGCCACCATGTCCCGCGACGACTTCGCCGATGAGCGGCTGAACGACCTGGCGAAGGATCAGCCGAAGATCGAGAGCATCGCGCCGCCGCAGATCGAGGACGACCGCGCCCGCAACGTGATCGTCATCCGCGAGCGGTACCGCATCGCGGAGCTCTGGAGCGAGGGCAGCTGGTCGTGGTACCCGCGCGATCTCGACCGCCACCTGACCCGCCCCGACACGATGATCCGCTCGATGCCGCTCGCGTTCGAGTACCCGCTGAACATCACCCAGAAGGTGACGCTCAACTTCCCCGAAGACATGGACGTGCACGAGACCACCACCACCACCGAGACGCCGACCTTCCGCTACGAGTACGTCGTCGACGGCGGCGGCAAGTCGGTGCACATCCGGCAGTCGCTGGTGGCGCGGCAGGATTTCGTCGAGGTGAAGGACGTCGCGGATCACCTCACCAGGCTGAACTCGATCTGGGATGCGATCGGCTATCGGCTCGCCCCTCCCGGCGCCGGTGCGGCTCCAGCCGAGGGCACGTTCATGGAGACGGTCCCGGAGAAGTGGCAGTGGATCGGCGGCCTCGGATTCATCGCGGCGTTCGTCGGCGTCTGCGTCTTCCTCGCGTACCGCGGCCGCCGGCACACCGCGCGGGCGACGACCCTGGTGCGCCCGCGCGGCTTCCGCCCCGGCGAAGCGCCGGCGGTGGCGCTCGCCGTTCGCGGCGCCGAGGAGATCGAGTCCCACCTCGCGGGCCTGGCCTGCTCGTGCGGATCGCGCGTGCACACGTTTCCGGAACTGCAGCGCGCACTCTACGACGAGCGGGAGATGACCATCGCCACGCGGCAGTGCGGAGCGTGCGGGCGGGAGCAGAGCATTTACTTTACGGCGGCGTAGCAAGGGGTGGTGCAGAACGCACGCACTGGACCCACGGATGAGGGAGACGACGGGAGGCCTCCGGCGGCCGGGGCCATCAGCCCCGGACCCCGTTGGTTGGCCTAAGCAGAACACACGCACTTGAGCCACGGATGAGGAGACGACGGGGGGCCTCCGGCGGCCGGGCCGCGGGCCCGGACCCGTTGGTTGGCCCAGCCACCGCGACACAGACTCGTATCTCGGGACAGAGTGTCGCGGAGGCTGGGCCAACCAACGGGGTCCGGGGCTATGGCCCCGGCCGCCGGAGGCCCCCGTCGTTCCCTGATCTGTGGGTCAACTGAGAGCATTCTGCTGAGATCGGATCAGCGTGTGCGGCGCGTCGTGCCGTCGGCGAACTTCACCGTCGTTCCGTTGACGCTCCAGTCGGCATCGCGCAACGCGCCCGCTCCACCCTCCCCTGCTACATACGCGCGCTTTCCGGCGGCCCATGCATACGTCACGGTTGCGGGGGTGACGAGTGCGAAGTCGTCCGGAACCGCGAGCACCTGCTGCACGATGCCGCCGGTGGCGCCGCGGGAGGTGGCGTAGAGCAGGTTCTCGCGGCGGGAGTAGCGCGTGCGCGTGACGCCATCACTGGTGCGATGGGTGACCTCGGCCGACAGCGGTTTGCGATCCTTATCGAACGATGCCCAGGTCTCGGTCTTCGACGTGCCGCGTGCAATCACGCTCTTGACGATCGCGCCGCCTCTGGGCCGCTCGTAAATGGTGTACGACTCGGTGCCGTTTGCACGGCGTTTCGGATCGCGCAGAATGTAGGTGCCGGAGGAGAGCACGGCGCCGAGCTCGAGCCGGCCGGGGTGCGGCTGCTGCGTGCCGTGGAGGATGTCGGCGATGTCGGCTTCGACAGTGCCGTTAGCGGGCGTCTCCACGTAGCGGCCGATCTCGCTCTCCTCGCGCAAAACACGAACCGTCGGGACGTTCGTGATGCTGAGGCTCTGGATCGTCTCCATCGGCGTCTCAAAGTCGGGGCCGACGCCGATCAGCTCGACGATCAGGTTCGGATTCGCGGCCTGTTCGATGCTCTTCAGCAGCCGCGGCACGTGCTGGCGGCTGTCGCCGCACCAGGTGGCGAGGACGATCTGCAGGCGCGTCGGGGTCTGCACCTGGCGCAGACGCTCGACGACCGCACCATCCGGCTCGTACTGCTCGGCAATGGCCTGCCAGACCGGAGCAGTGCGCCACAGCTCCTCGATCGTCATCGGACCGGCGGGGCTCTGGTGCGAGCCGACGTAAATGCTGCGCCCTTCGACCGTGGCGAGGAAGGTCGCACCGTCGGGCTGCACGAAGGTGCCGGCCGGAGCCGGCGCCGTCATTGTGGAGTTGCCGGTTTGCGCCGGCATCGCGCTGGTTGTGGCCGAGGTGCGGTCCTTCGCGAACTCGAACTCGGAGCGGGCTGCTTTCGAGACTGTTTTCGCGGCGGGATCGAACAGCAGCACCTCATCGCCGCAGACGACGGCGTAGACCCGCGGGGCGTCGGCGGAGACGAGCGTCTGCGCGGTCCGGTCGAGCTTTCCATCGAGGTAGACGTCGCGGATCGTGTCGTTGAATTTGCGCGGTTCGGCGGTGAGAGTCAGGGAGAGGAAGA
Source organism: Thermoanaerobaculia bacterium (assembly GCA_036398925.1). Lineage (GTDB taxonomy): Bacteria > Acidobacteriota > Thermoanaerobaculia > Gp7-AA8 > Gp7-AA8 > DASWOB01. Next base: position 254,189 of record DASWOB010000005.1, on the reverse strand, counting down.
GAACGGCCAGCAGTCGCATCGGGTGCCTCCAATCAGCCCTTGGACGCGGCACGTTTGCGAAAGTAGCGGTGCTACTGGCAACTAGAAATTATTTGATAATGTGGTTCGTTGGCCTCGACACGCGTGATCTTCGTGCAACTTTGGAAAGAGCAGTAGCGGCTTGCCGAGGCGCGAGGTCAGTAACGTCAAAGGAGAACCTCGAGTTATGCGTAGCAACGGTAAAGTCAAGTGGTTCAATGACGCCAAGGGCTTTGGTTTCATCACGATGGAAGGCGGCGAGGACGTGTTCGTGCACTTCTCGGCGATCCAGTCGAAGGGCTTCCGGACGCTTCCGGAAGGCGCCGCGGTCGAGTTCGATCTCGTCCAGGGTCCGAAGGGCCTGCAGGCTTCCAACGTCGTCCCCGTGTAAACCAGACCTCCAGAGCGAGAATACAAGGGCGGCGTCAGCCGTCCTTTTCTTTTGAGATCGTCCACCCCCAGCCCGTGAGAAAACTCCTTGTTTCCCTGATCCTCCTGGTCGCCTCGACGGCCGCGCACGCCGCCGACATCGACGTCGTCCGCCAGAACTTCATTGAGTACTACGCCGCCACGAACGCCGACGCTACCGCGCCGCGCATGCGCAGCGCCCTCGGCGAGCTCGAGCACGCCACGCGGACCTACACCGCCGCCGGCTATCTGCTCAGCGACGGAAGCTGGAGCGACATCGACTACGTCAAGGCGCCGGACGGTAACTGGGGGCCGTGGGACCACAGCCGCCGCCTGATCGTCATGGCCAAGGCCTACAAAACGCCCGGCCAGGCCTTCTACCGCGACCCGCGGCTCCTCGCGCAGATCGACGCCGCGCTCGCCTACACGAAGCGTTTCTACGGCCCGACCATCATCCCCACCGGCAACTGGTGGTTCTGGACGATCGGCATCCCGATCGACCTCGGCCCGACGCTCGTCCTGATGCGCGGCGAGATCAACCAGCAGACCTACGACGACCTCGTCCTGGCCATCAACCTGCGCATCCTCAACTCGCCGACCGGGCGTGGTCTGGTCGGCCCGACCCCGACCGGACAGAACCTGGTCTGGAGCGCCTTCACCCACCTCTGCCTGGCTCTGCTCAAAGATGATTCGGCCATGCTCACCGCGGTGCGCGATGCGATGACCATCGTCGCCAAACCGGGCGCCGGCACGGCGGAGGGGGTCAAGCCCGATTCGAGCTTTCATCAGCACGGCGCGCAGCTCTACACCGGCGGTTACGGCGGCCAGTTCGCGAACGACGTGGCCCGCTACGCGCTGCTCGCGCGCGGCACCTCGTACGCGCTGCCGGCGTCATCGATGGTGTCGTTCGTCAACTACCTCGCCGACGGCGTGGCGTGGTCGCTCTACGGTAACTACTTCGACGTGTCGGTGGTCGGACGGGAGGTGGCCCGCTCCTCGACCAGCGGCTACAACGGTCTCGCCGCGCTGCTGCAGGGGTCGACCTTCGATTCGATCCGTGCGAAGGAGATCCGCGCCGCCGCCGCGAAGATGCTCGAGACGTGGCAGGGCACGATGCCGACCGAGCTCGCCGCCATCACCACCCAGATCGAGCGCGCCCGCTATCCGGCAGCCTGGCCCACCGGCCATCGCCACTACTACGCCTCCGACTACACCATTCATCGGCGCAACGGCTGGTTCGCCTCGATCAAAATGTTTTCGAAGCGGACGAAGTCGGGCGAGAACACGAACGACGAGAACGTCCGCGGCTCCCGTCAGTCCGACGGTCGCATGTACCTCTCGCTGACCGGCAATGAGCTCTTCGGCCGCAACGTCATCCCGTCTCTCGACTGGACCCGCCTCCCTGGCATCACCGTCGAGCAGCGGCCGAACGCCGCCGACGCGACGTACGGCTACGGCACGCGCGCCCTCGCAGGCGGCACGACCAACGGGCAGAACGGCGTCTCGGCCATGGAGCTCGCCCCCCTCGGCGCGCAGCTCACGGCCAAGAAGGCGTGGTTCTTCTTCGACGACTCGATCGCCTTCCTGACGAGCTCCATCACCAGCCCGAGCAGCTATCGCGTCGAGACGGTCGTCAATCAGTGGCCGCTCCTGAACGCCTCCTCGCAGGTCGCGCAGAGCGGCGACTGGGCGCAGCTCGAGAACATCGGCTACTGGTTCCCGTCCGGCACCGCCAGCCTCAAGACGTATCGCGACACCCGCAGCGGAACATGGGCCGCACTCGGCGGTTCGAGCGACAACACCGAGCATGCCAAGCCAATCGTCACGATGCTCTTCGATCACGGTGCGACGCCGACCAACGCCAGTGCGGAGTACGTGATCGTCCCGAACATCTCCGCATCCGCGATGAAGAGCTGGGCCGCCGCGCGCCCGCTGAGCATCGTCGCGAACACGAACGTAGCCTCCGCCGTCCGCGACAATCGCACCGGGGCGTTCGGCATCGCCTTCTGGACCTCCGGCAGCATCGAGGGCATCCAGAGCGACGCCGCGGCGCTGCTCTTTCTCGAAGGCGACACCCGCAACGCCGTGCTGTCGGCCGCCGACCCGACCTCGGGCGCGAGCGGCTCGTTCAAAGTCACGCTGCCCGGCACGTGGTACACGACCGACGTCGTCTCGACCGTCGGACCGCGCTCCACGACACTGACCATTCCGCGCGCCGGCGGACAGACCACGAAAGTGAAACTGCAGCGGATCTTCAAGCGGCGCGCGGCGTAGCGGCGCTGCGCGACGGATTGAGGATTGGTGGATTGAGGATTGAGGAAGGCGCCGACGCCATTTTCCTCAATCCCGCAATCCTCAATCCTCAATCCGGCGCGATCGCGCCGCCACCTCTTCTTCGGTCAGCCCGTACAGCGGCGGCGTCGCGATGCCGAGCATCGAGAGGTAGAGATAGAGCTGCCCGCGATGATGAATCTCGTGTTCGGCCATCGCGCGCAGCCACTTCGAGACCCGCAACTGCGCGCCGCCCGGTGTGGTGCACCTGCCGGCGAGCTGCTGGTCGGTCAGCGAGCGCAGGATGCCCATAGACTCGGCGTGCAACGTGCGCATGTACGCCACGACCGCCTCATAACCATCCGCCAGCTCCCGGCCATGTCCGGGATAGGCACTCGGGCGGTTCATCGCGTTCTCCGCGAACATCCACCGCTCGATCGAGGCCATGTGCCGCATCAGATCGCCGCAGGTGAACTTCCCCTCTTTGTAGGTCCAGTCGATCTGATCGGGCGGCACGCAGGCAACGACGCGCATGGTCCGCTCGCGGAGACGCTCGAACCAGCTCAGGAAGGAATCGACTTCCGGGTTTTCCATACGCGCGTTATACCGCGTGCGGCGAGCCAGGCCACCAGCGCCAGCGGCAGCCCGAGGATGATGAACCAGATTGCGACGTTCGCGATCGCCTGCAGCGCCCCCACCAGTGCGCGGCCGGCATTCCTGGCCACCACGACCGGTTGCCAGCCGGGCTGCACGACCGGCTGCGCAATGGCGTCGGGGATGATGGCCAGCGTGATGGACGACATCGCGCTGACCTGCGAGAGGTAGCGCATCCGGCCGCGCAGCTGCTCGATCTGCGAGCGGATGGTCGTCAGCTGCTGATGGACTTCCAGGATGTCGGCGGCACGCTTCGCCTTCTCGCGCACGGTGGTCAGGAGCTGCCGCAGCTCCGTTTCCGTCGCCTCGAGATTGCGCACCTGCGATTCGAGGTCGACGAACTCCTGCGAGACGTCTTCGCTGGTGACGGTCTCGTTCTCCACCCGTTTGGCGACCGTGCGAATGGAGGCGAGCGTCGCCGTCAGCCGGTCGGCCGGGACGCGCACGGTGAGCGTGGCGCGCAGCAGCTCACCGTCCCGCCAGATGCGCGAGTCGGCCACGTATCCTCCCGCCGCTTCGCTCCGCTCGGTAATCGCCTTCACCGCCTCGGAGGTGTCACGCACGATGATGCTGACGTTCGCGGTGCGCACGATCATGCGCGGCATGGCGGGAGCGGCAGGTGCGCCGGCGACGTTCGCGACGCGTTGCGCGGCGACCGAATCGGTGCCTTCCGATTGCGCCGAGGAGGCCGTCGCCCCCTCTCTGGCTTTGCAGGCAAAGACGACGAGGAGGAGCGAGAGCGCGATCAGTTTCTTCACGCCCGGTTGGATGCACGAGCGGACCGTGAGGAAACTAAGCAGAACGCTCTTACTTCACCAACAGATCAGGGAACGACCGGAGGCCTCCGGCGGCCGGGCCGCGGGCCCGGACCCGCTGGAGGCCCCTCGTCGTCTCCTCATCCGTGGGCGCAGTGCGTGCGTTCTGCTTAGCAGCTGCAGTAAGCGCGCGCCCGCGTCGCCACGTACGCGGCATCGACCGGCTTGAGGAGCGTCTCGTTGGCCCACGGCGCATAGGTCCGGATGCGGGGGTCGGGCTCGCCGAGGATCATCACGCCGCAGCGGACCTGCTCGCGGTGGTCGCGGAGGTACTCGAGTGAGGCCACGCCCTTACTGGCCTTCAGATCGACGCCGATGATCACCACGCGAAAGGCGCGGTCTTTGAGAATGTCGATCGCCGCGCGGCCGTCGGTCTCGAACGTGACGGTGAAGTTGTGCTGATCGAGGGTCGCGATCAGGCTGCGGCGGAAGGCATCGTCCTCGTGAATGATCAGGGCCGGACAGCTCGGTTGCACCATTGCGCTCGTCACCGCCGCAAACTCTGCGCCAAAGCAGTGCAGACCTCGTCACCGAAGCAGACGAAGAGGATTTCGTCGAAGGCACCGGCGTGAAGTCCAGCGAAACGTGAGACTTCGCCGACCGCGATCTCCGCCGCGGCGTCGATCGGATAGCCGTAGACACCGCAACTGATGGCGGGGAAGGCGACCGAGCGGAGCCCGTTCTCCTGCGCCAGCCGGAGGCTCTCGCGATAGCACGAAGCGAGCAGTTCCGGCTCCCCCTTCCCGCCGCCGCGCCACACGGGGCCGACCGTATGGATGACGTGCTTTGCGGGCAGGCGATAGCCGCCGGTGATGCGCGCCTCCCCGGTCGGACAGCCGCCGATGCGGATGCACTCCTCCAGCAGTTCGGGGCCGGCCGCGCGGTGGATCGCTCCATCCACACCGCTGCCGCCGCGCAGCGATTCGTTCGCCGCGTTCACGATCGCGTCGACCTCCAGCTTCGTGATGTCGCCGCGGTGGAGAAGCAGCTCCGTCATTTCTTTTTGCGTCCGAGCTTCACCACGATGTCGAACTCTTTCTTCGTGACCGGCTGGATGGAGAGGCGCGACCCCTTCTTCGTGACCACCATCTCCTCGAGCCCCTTCGTGGCCTTCAGCGTGTCGAGCGGCACGATCGCGGGGAACTGTTCGACGAAGCCGATGTCCACCATGTACCAGATCGGATTCTCCGGCGACGACTTCGGATCGTAGTAATCGTGCTTCGCGTTGAGCGCGAACGGATCGGGATACACCTCGCGGCTGATCTCCGCGATCCCGGTCACCCCGGACGGATCGGCGTTCGACGCGTAGAACAGCACCCGATCACCCTTCTTCATCTCATCGCGGATGTAATTGCGCGCCTGGTAATTGCGCACGCCTTCCCAGGAGGTCGACCCGTCCCGCGCCAGATCGTCGATCGTGTACGCGGAGGGCTCGCACTTCATCAGCCAGTACTTCATGGGCGGGATTGTAGCGACACGGCCGTCAGCTGTTCAGCTGTTCAGCCGCTCAGCTGTTCAGGCGGGGGTGCGTCGGCCGTCCCCCTGAATCGCTGAACGGCTGAGTCGCTGAGCAGCTGGCCATCCTCTTGCTCACTCCGCTTCCATGGTCGCCTTCGAGAACGCGCCGCCGGAGGCGCGGCGGGTGCTGTCGATGCCGATCCGGGAGCTCGGGATGTCGCTGGAGAGCTCGCCGGTCGCGCCGCTGGTGCACCGCCTTTACTCCGAGCTCGAGTTCCACGGCCTGCGGCACTTCCGGCCGCTCTGTTACCTCTCCGACGAATGGGGCTCCCCGAGCGGCGAGCCGGTCATCGGCATCCCGTTCTACCTCGGCGATCCGCGCGTGCGCACCCTCGAAGACGCGGCCAACGACGTGGAGGGAGAGCGGGAGATCCTGATGTACCTCCGCCACGAAGCGGGGCACGCCTTCAATCACGCGTACGAGCTCTATCGCACCGAGGAGTGGCGCGAACTGTTCGGCTCGACGCGGCGCCCGTATCGCGACGACTACCCGTTCGTCCCCTTCTCGCGCGATTTCGTCCGGCACATCGCCGGCTGGTACGCGCAGAAACATCCGGACGAAGATTTCGCGGAGACGTTCGCGGTCTGGCTCGACCCGCAATCGAACTGGCGGCAGCGGTACGAGGGGTGGGGCGCCATGCGCAAGCTGCTCTACCTCGACCGCATTGCCGCCGACGTGCGCGACGTCCCTCCTCCCCGTCCGGAAGGGGAGACCGACGTGACGGTCGAGGAAATGAGCCAGACCGTCGAGGAGATGTTCGCCGAGTATCACGTCGACGAGTCGGAGCTGATCCGCGAGCTGGCCATCGACGCCGACCTGATCGACATCTTCGATGGCGAGGGGCGCCCGGCCGCGGAGATCCTCGTCGAGCATCGCCGCGACCTCGTCGACAAGGTGTATTACTGGACCGGTGTGCGGAGGACGCTCGCACGCGCGCTCGTCACCGCCATCGAAGAACGCCTGCGCGCGCTCGACCTGCGTACGGCGCCCGATCGTACCCGCGCGCAGTTCATCGAACTGACGGTCTACGTCACCACACTGGCCATGACCTTCCTCACCGGCAAACGCCGCCTGCGGCATCGAACGAAATCATGAACATTGCCATCCTGTACGACCGTTGGGAAGGATACGAAGAGTATCCGGGTGCGAACATCGAAGCGGAGCTCGCGCCGGACGACAAACCGAAGAAGAAAAAGAAGACCGACATCGAGGCCATCAGCGACGCCTTGCGCGAGCTGGGGCACGAGCCGGAGCTGATGCCGATCGACGGCAAGCATCCGACCCTGGCCAAACTCGCGAAATCAAAATGTGACCTCTACTTCAATCTGGTGGAGTCGTACGCCGGCAACGACACGATGGAGATGCACTTTGCCGCGTACCTCGATCTGGTGGGGAAGAAATACACCGGCTCCGGACCGGAAGGCTCGTTCCTGGCGATGGACAAGGCGATCGCGAAAAAGATCGTCCGCTTCCACGAGCTCTATACGCCTTACGCCGCGGTGGTGAACAAAGGGCGCGTCGAGCACGCACAGGACATCCGTTTCCCGCTCATCGTCAAACCCGCTTCCGAGGACGCGTCGAAGGGGATCGACTCCGGCTCGGTGGTCACTTCCGTCAAGGAACTGCTGGAGCGCATCGCCTACATTCACGACGAATTCAATAGCGCGGCGATGCTCGAGGAGTACATCGAGGGTCGCGAGATCTACGCCGCGGTCCTCGGCAACGACAAACCGGAAGCACTGCCGCTCGTCGAGCTCGATCTATCGAAATTGCCGGAGGGAATGCCGCACATCGCCGGCTACGAGGTGAAGTTCGACGTGCGCACCGAGGCGTACAAAGTAACGAAATCGGCGCCGGCCCGCGATCTCGAACCGGAACTGGTCGCGCGCATCCAGGAAGCGGCCATCACCGCGTTCCGCGCCTTGAAGCTGCGCGATTACGGACGGCTCGATTTGCGCGTCACCGACAGCGGGAAGATCTACGTCATCGAAGCGAATCCCAATCCATGGCTCGATCCGGAGGCGGAGTTCATGATGGCGGCGCAGGAGTCGGGGCGGTCGTACACCGAGACCATCGGAGCCATTGTGGAGCTGGCGATGCGCCGCTACTGAAGCTCCCACACCACGAACGCAATCAGCAGCGCACTCCAGATCACCGCCACCGCCACCAGCTCGTCCCTGTAGCGCCGCGCGAGATTCCCCACCCGCCGCACGAACTGCAACCGCGGCACGAGCAGTGCCGCCGCCGCGAATCCGGCAAAGAGACCGAGCGGCTCGAGGATCCCGATGGCCACCAGCCAGCGGCTCGGATGCGCGCGCTCGGTCAGTGCATACGCGCCGGCAATCGAAGCCCCCGCCGTGATCGCGGCGAGCAGCGACAGCGTCAGGCGCATCGGAAGCGAGTCGTGATCGGTGTAGCGGACGAGCATCGATCTAAGTACGCACGACGGCGCGAAAACGTTTTGTGCGGGGGAGTCTTCACCCTGAGCGAGCGCAGCGAGTCGAAGGGTCAATCAAGGCGCGGCGCTGCTGCCGATGACCGGCGCGACCGCGGCGCCCTGATTGACCCTTCGATTCGCTCCGCTCGCTCACGGTGTGGGAGGACGCGACAACCCGCGATACCGGTCGAGCGCGATCCGCAGCAGCTCCACACTGGTGCGCAGGTCCTCTTCCTTCAGCACGTACGCGATGCGGATCTCGCTTTTGCCCATCCCTTCGCTCGCGTAGAAACCGCTGGCCGGGGCGACCATGACCGTTGCGTCGTCGTGGGAGAACTCGGCCAGCAGCCAGATCGCGAAATCGTCGGCGTTCGCGACCGGGAAGCGCGGGACGCAGTAGAAGGCACCTTCGGGCTTGTGCAGCTCGACGCCGGGGATGGAGGTCAGCCCTTCGTACAGGACGTCGCGGCGCCGCTGGTACTCGTCGGTGATGCCGCGGATGTAGTCGGCGCCGAGGCCTTCCGCGCCGACGGCGATGAACTGGGCCACGCCAGGGGGCGACAGACGGCCCTGGGCCATGCGCAGGCAGGCGCTGTAGACCTCCGCGTTCCGGGTGACGAGCGAGCCGAGGCGGATGCCGCAGGCGCTGTAACGCTTGGAGAGCGAGTCGACCACGATCACGAAATCGTGCGCGTCGTCGAGCTGCAGCGCGCTCAGCGCGGTCCCGCCGTCGTAGACGAATTCGCGATAGACCTCGTCGGAGATGAGGAAGAGCTGATGATCGCGGCAAAAGCCGGCAATCATCCGCAGTTCCTCCGGCGAGTAGACGGTGCCGGTGGGATTGCTCGGGTTACAGATCATCACCGCGCGTGTGCGCGGGGTGAGGGCGCGCTCGAAGATCTCGCGCGACGGCAGATGGAATCCGTCGCGTCCGCGCGAGACGACCGTGCGGATGTTCACGCCGGCCATCGTCGCGAAGGCCTTGTAGTTCGCGTAGAACGGCTCGATCAGGAGGAGGTCATCGCCTTCATTGAGCGTGGCCATGAGCGCGAAGAGGATCGCCTCGCTGCCGCCGGTCGTCGCCAGGATCTCGTTGGCCGCCAGCGTGAGGCCGAGCTGGCGCTCGTAGTAGCGGGCCAGCGAACGGAGAAACTCCGGCGTGCCGCTGGAGGGCGAATATTCGAGCACCTTCGTATCGAGCTGCGACAGCCGCTCGCGGATGCAGGCGGGCGTTTCGATGTCGGGCTGGCCGATGTTGAGGTGATAGACCTTCGTGCCGCGCGCCTTCGCCGCGTCCGCGAGCGGTGCGAGCTTGCGGATCGGCGAGGCGGGCATCGACAGCGCACGCCGCGAAATCGCGAACGTGCGCTGCTGTTCGAGCTCGTGAAGAGAAGTCATGCGTCGTTACTTTTTCTTCGCCTTCTGCGACTGGCCGGACTGTCCGACAGGCGCCGCGCCGGGGATGAAGTTCTCCCCTTCGTCCTTCTTCGACTGCGCCAGGCGCTGCTTGTTGTTCTCGTGAATCTCACCTTGGTCGGGACCGTCCGTATGCTCGCGGCCGGCCGTCTGATAGAAGCCTGGATTGACGTTGTTGTTCTTGCTCATAACGGTCGTAGAAGTGCGAAGGACATGCCGTCGCCTCTATAATCAGGCTCGTCCCATGCGGCCCATCCTATCGTCCTTTCTCCTCCTTGTTGGCATTGCCGCGCCCGCCATCGCGCAGGTCTCGCAGAGACCGGTCGACGCCGTCGTGCCGGTGGTCGGCTCCACCCCCGGCGCGTTCGGGGCGCGCTTCCGCACGGAGATGCAGGTCCACAACGCCGCGAATACCCGCGCCACCGGCTGGCTGATCTTTCGCCCCCAGGGGCCGAACGTCCCCACCAGCCCGATCGTCCCCTACGACCTCCCCGCCCGCACCACCATCGGTTTCGACGACGTCGTGGAACGCTTCGGTTACAGCGGCCTCGGCTCGGTCGACATCCTCGTCGACAAGGGCGAGCTGCCGGTCATCGTCACCCGCGCGTACGACGAACAGGAGGGGCGCACCACCGGCGTCTCGGTACCGCTCGTGCCGATCGGCGAGGTGCTGACGCGGCTCGATACGACCGCGGCGCTGATCGTCCCGCGCGACCGCGGACGCTATCGCTTCAACATCGGCATCCGCTCGATGGACAACGTCACGGTCATGGAGCTGGTCACGCGCAATACCGCCGGGGCGGTCCGGCATCGCCGCACGCTGACCGTGCAGCCGAATGAGCTGCTCCAGCAGGCCGGCGACGCCGTGGCCGGCGTCACGCTGGGCGCCAACGATTCGATCGAGATCCGCATCACCAGCGGATCGGCCGTCGTCTACGCCACCACCGTCGACAACTCGACCAACGATTCGAGTTTGCAGCTCGTTGACCGCCGTTGACGGCGGAATGCGAGCGGCATCACAGTCATTGATCAGTCCACATCCGAAAATCGTCCGCAGTACCTGGTTCAAAACCGAAGGAGCTTTGTCCATGAAACGTGTTGCTGCAGTACTGCTCGCCCTCGGCCTCTCCCTGAGCGCCGGCGCGACCACCATGAAACGCTACAGCCTTCTCGAAGTCCGCGACGCGGCCGAGACGGTCTTCATCGGCGAGGCGGTCTCGATGTCGACGCGCCTCGTGGCGAACGGCAAGATCGTCGCCACCGACTACGTCATCAACGTCAGGGAAGTGCTGAGCGGCAACGTCGGCTCGACCACCACCGTCACCTTCATCGGCGGCAAGCATGGTGAGCGCGAGATGTACGCGGCCGGCTCGCCGTCGCTCGAGCCGGGCCAGACCTACGTCTTCTTCCGCACCCGTCAGCCGAACAACACCACCGTCGGCTGGAGCCAGGGGCTCTTCCGCGTCGAGACCGCGCGCGTGAACGGCGTGAACCGCCCGGTGCTCATCTCGGCCGAAGGGCTGCAGCTGAATCTCGAAGGCGGCACGCTGGCCCTCGGCTCGAAGGTCAACGTGGTCGGCAACGAGCTGCGCAAAGTCGCGGCGCACCAGCACGACCTCGACGCGCCGACTCCGCTCGGCACGCCCACCAATGCCGACGGCACCCCCGCGCGGCGCGTGAAGCCGGTCGCACCGAACGCCGTCTCGATCGAAACGCCCGCCTCGCTCGATGACCTCCGCGCCTTCGTCCGCGGCGGAATCCGGAAGTAAGGGGAAGACCTCCATGACCAGCAAACTTCGCACGCTCACCGTTCTTGCGGCGCTGGCCCTCAACATCGTCGCTTCCGCCTCACTCTTCGCGCAGGGCGCGCGCACGGCCAGCTGCGGCTGCGGCGTCCCGGGACAGATGCCGACCAACTGGCTCGTCCGTCACGCCGACGCCGCCTTCCAGCAGGCCGCGGCGCAGTCGTTCAACCTCTGGAACACCTACGTCGACGTCCATCGTCCGACCGTCGGCACCGGCGGTCTCGACTTCGACCTCGGCAACGGGCAGAACGAGATTCTCTTCTTCGACTTCTCGGAGATCCCGGGTTTCGACCCGAGCACGGTCGGCTTCGCGCCGTCGCTCCCCGGCACCGCCTTCGGCAACTTCAACGCCTGCCCCGCGCCGGCGGGAGTGGCCTGCGGCCAGTCGTTCCTGGAAATGGACGTGCTGCTCAGCGCGAACCTGAACTGGCACACCAACCGTCCGAACATCGACGACCCGCGCGACGCCGGCTACTACCACTCCACGGCCGTCCATGAGATCGGCCACGGGATGGGCTTCCATCACAACTTCAAGAACGTCTCGACGATGAACTACTACCAGGACTACGCCGGTCAGTACGTGACGCGCGCGGACGTCCTGGCGGCGCGCGCGCAGTTCCCCTCGCGCGTGCGGCAGGTGGTCGACCTGGCGACGTATCCCTTCTCGTACAACGCCGACCGGCAGGGCGGCTCGTCCGGCAACGGCGCGGTGAAGACCGCCAACATCAACCGCACCACCGTCGCTCCCGGCGAGAAGATCATCATCAACAACTGGACGGTCGAGAACCTCGGCAATGCACCGGTGAATCCGGCCTTCCTCCGCTTCTACCTGTCGACCGACGCGAACATCACCACTGCCGACATCAACATCGGCGGCTTCCGCTGGGAGCCGCTGTCGACGTGGAGCGAGGACTTCGAAGGGGCCGAGTTCACCATTCCGGCCGCCACTCCCGCCGGTCAGTACTACGTTGGCGCGATCATCACCAACAACGCCACCCAGGACGCCATCACCTATAACAACACCTGGGCACTGCCGACGAAGCTGACGGTCGGCACGATGAACACGCCGGGCGTCTGCACGCCGAGCGCGACCAACCTCTGCCTCAACAACGGCCGCTTCGGCGTGAAGGTCTCGTGGCGCACCGGCAGCGGCCAGACCGGCCAGGGGCAGGCCATCAAGTACACCGCCGACTCCGGCCTGTTCTGGTTCTTCGGACCGGAAAACATCGAGATGCTGGTGAAGGTCCTCGACGCCTGCGGCCTGAACCAGAAGTACTGGTTCTTCGGCGCGGCCACGACCGACGTCGAGTACACGATCACCGTCACCGACTCGAAGAACGGACAGGTGAAGACGTACTACCACGGTCCCGGAACGCCGGCTCCGGCGATCACCGACACCGGCGCATTCAACTGCCAGTAAGCTGATGTCCGCGGGCTACTCGATCCGGTAGATGAAGATCGAGTAGCCCGCCCTTCCCACCTCTTTCGCGCGATGCCGCGCGAGAAACTGCGGCCAGAACGAGCGCTGCGCCGGCTCCATACCGAGGCCGTGCAGACGATCGGCGTCGATGGCCAGATAGCCGGGCGTGACCGCCAGATCGGGCGGCATCTGCGGCTCGGACCAGTAACCCCACTGCAGGTTGTAGTAGCGGATGCCGTAGTACCGCGGCTCGGCCATGCTCGAATAGACGAGGTTGATCGGCTCCCGCACGTTGTTCTTCGCGAGCCACTCGCCGAGGCGCTCCAGGTCCTGACCCCAGACGTAATTCGAGTCGAGCAGGTGCTCGTGCCCGTTCCATGGCCCGCCGGCGAACGCGTTCATGTACGAAAGATGGCGTCCGAGGAGCGGCGCCGGCTTCGGAAGCGGCACCACGACCGCGGTCAGCACGATTGCGATCGCGGCAAGGCCGAGCGTCCGCTTCTTCCACGTCAGCGCCAGTGCGCCGCAGAGCACGTAGAGGAACGGGTAGACCGGCAGGATGTGCCGATGCCCGAGGTTCAGGTTCGAGTTGATCGAGATCAGAAAGTAGAGCGTGACCGGCCAGAGCAGGAACGGCAGCGCGGTGGTCTTTGACTTGCGCACCGCGAGGAACGCCAGCGCGATCAGCAGCAGCGCCGGAATGGTGGTTTTGTAGAGAAACGCGAGCGGGAAGTAGCTGCCGAAGCCGGTCATCGCGAAGCGGCCGTCGAGGTACGACTCGCGCACGATCGCGCTGCGCCGCACCGCCGCCAGGCCATACAGATACGGCTCCGGCAGCAGCTTCCAGTCATTGACGCGCAGGATGGTCCGTCCGGCGAAACCGATGCGGGTGGTCCGCCGCGCGCGCGTCACCTCGGCATCCGGCGGGCCGTCGGGATACGCCGGCAGCAGCGCCTCGGTCGCATACCAGTCCTCGATCACGCCGCGCAGGTCAGTGCCTTCGTGGCGTGCGAATCCGTACGAGGCCCAGATGACGGCCACCGTCGCGATGGCGGCGGCGCCGAGGGCCATCGCCAGCTCCTTGCGGCGCTTCTGGAGGAGCACCACCAGGAGGATCGGCAGCAACAGCACCGCCGAAAACTTCGCCACCTGCGCCAGCGCAAAAAAGAGCGCGAAACCGGTCACGTTCGCGATGGAGAAGCGCTCGCGGACGCGCCAGAAGAAGAACAGCGCGCCGAACATCAGCATCGCCACGCCGGCGTCCGTCGTGACCAGGCCGGAATGCGCGATCACGTTCGGATCGAAGGCGATCAGCAGCACCGACAGCGCCGCCCCCCACATTCCCCACAACGCGCGCGACCAGAAGAAGACCAGCACGATCATCGCCACGCCCACCAGCAGCATGGTCATTCGCGCCCGCGTGAACATCGCCTCGGCCGGATTGACGAAGGCGTCGCGCGGCAGCGCCTCCGTGGTCGGTTTGCCGAACCAGCGGTCGCGCAGCCCCCAGAAGAAGTAGTGCTGCACGTCCCACTGCGCCAGCGCGCCGGGCGTGCGCAAAGCCTCCTGCAGCTTGCCGTACGCCAGCTGAGCATCCGCGACGACCGTTGCTTCATCGGCCTCCGGCCGAGCAAAGCCCCACGGCTTCATCGCCAGCAGCGGCAGCGCGGCGAGCTTCTTCAGCAGCGGCGGATGCTCGGGATTGAGCTGGTAGTGCCCGCCGGCCAGGTAGGCGTATCCGGCCGCGAGATGCACGCCCTCGTCGGTGGTCGGCGAGGTCGCGACGATGTCGCCGATCGCCAGTGCAAGAAAGGAGAGAAGCGCGGCGGCGCAGACGATCCACGCCGCCGCACTGGAATTCAGTTTCACGACATCAACTGCCGCAGAACGAACGGCAGGATGCCGCCGTGCTCGTAGTAATCGACCTCGATGGGCGTGTCGATCCGGACGCGCAGCTGCACCTCGTCGGTCGATCCGCTGTTGCGATGGATGCGCAGCGTCGCGTTCTGCCGCGGACGGAGCGTCCCCTCGATGCCGACGATGTCGAACGTCTCCGTGCCGTCGAGGTTCAGCTCACCGGCGTTCATCCCCTCCTCGAACTGCAGCGGCAGGACGCCCATGCCGACCAGGTTCGAGCGGTGGATGCGCTCGAAGCTCTGCGCCACGACCGCCTTCACCCCCAGCAGCTTCGTCCCCTTGGCCGCCCAGTCGCGCGAGCTGCCGGTGCCGTACTCCTGACCGGCGAAGACCACCAGCGGCGTGTTCTCCTGCGCGTATTTCATGGCGGCGTCGAAGATCGAGAGCCGCTCGCCCGAAGGCTGGTGCACCGTGACGCCGCCTTCCACGCCCGGCACCATCAGGTTCTTGATGCGCACGTTTGCGAAGGTGCCGCGGGTCATGACCCGGTCGTTGCCGCGGCGCGAGCCGTAGCTGTTGAAGTCCTCGATCGTGACGCCCTTCTCCTGCAGGTAACGCCCCGCGGGCGAGGTGGCCTTGATCGAACCGGCCGGGCTGATGTGATCGGTGGTCACCGAATCGCCGAAGACCGCCAGCGGGCGCGCACCCTTGATATCCGTGGCCTTGCCGCTCTCCATCTTCAGGTCGGCGAAGAACGGCGGCTCCTGGATGTAGGTCGATTCGGTGTTCCACTGATAGATCAGCCCCGTCGACGACGGGATCTCGTTCCAGAGCGGGTTCTGATCGGCGAAGCTGGCGTAGAGCCGGCGGAAGTCGTCCGGCGAGACCGACTGCTCGATGGTGTCGCGCACTTCCTGCATGGTCGGCCAGATGTCGCGGAGGTACACCGCCTGGCCGTCTGTGCCGGTCCCGAGCGGCTCGTTGATCATGTCGATGTCGACGCGGCCCGCCAGCGCGAACGCCACCACCAGAGGCGGCGACATCAGAAAGTTCGCGCGGATCGACTGGTGCACGCGCGCCTCGAAGTTGCGGTTGCCCGAGAGCACCGACACGCCGATCAGATCGTGCCTGGTGATCGACTCCTCGATGGCGGGATCGAGCGGTCCGGAGTTGCCGATGCAGACCGCGCAGCCGTAGCCGATCGTGTGGAAGCCGAGCTGGTCGAGGTACGGCTGCAGCCCCGACTTGCGGTAGTACTCCGTGACCACGCGCGAGCCGGGGGCCAGCGAGGTCTTGACGACGCGCGGCACGCGCAGTCCCTTCTCCACCGCCTTCTTCGCGAGGAGGCCCGCGGCGAGCATTACCGACGGATTGGAGGTGTTGGTGCACGAGGTGATGGCCGCGATCAGCACGTCGCCGTGGTGCAGCTCGGCGTGCGCCGTCGGGAACTCCGCGGTCATGTCGTTCGCCGCGACCCGGTCGGGCGTCGGGCGGTTGTTCATCATCTCGTACTCGGTCAGCTCGCTCGTGTTGCGAGTGTCCTTCGGATGCGGCGTGGTGGCCATCTCCTGATCGCCGCCGCCGCCGACATGCTCGCCGGCCGCTTTGACGCCGGTGACCATCCTGATCTTTCGCTCGATCTCCGCCGCCGTCTTGCCGTAGCCGTTGGGCGGCTCGGCCTGCAGCATGTTGGCGAAGGTCGGTTTGAGGACGTCGAGCTCGATCCGGTCCTGCGGGCGCTTCGGTCCGGCCACGCTGCCTTTGACCGTGCTGAGGTCGAGCTCGAGCACCTTCGTGTACTCGATGTCCCCCTTCTTCGGGATGCCAAACAGCCCCTGCGCCTGGTAGTACGCGCGGAAGGTGTTGATCTGCTCTTCGGTGCGCCCGGTGAGCGCGAGGTACTTGCACGTCTCTTCGTCGATCGGGAAGTAGCCCATCGTCGCGCCGTACTCCGGCGCCATATTGGCGATGGTGGCGCGGTCGGCCAGCGGCAGCGACTCGGCGCCGGCGCCAAAGTACTCGACGAACTTGCCGACCACCTTGGCGTGACGGAGGAGCTGTGTGATCGTCAGCACGAGATCGGTCGCCGTGACCCCCTCGCGCAGCGAGCCGGTGAGGTGGACGCCGACGACGTCGGGCGTGAGGAAGTAGACCGGCTGGCCGAGCATGCCCGCTTCGGCCTCGATGCCGCCGACGCCCCAGGCCACGATGCCGAGGCCGTTGATCATGGTGGTGTGGGAGTCGGTGCCGACCAGCGTGTCGGGATACCAGACCCCGTCCTTCTCCAGGACGCCGCGCGCGAGGTACTCGAGGTTGACCTGGTGCACGATACCGATACCCGGCGGGACGACCTGGAAGCCGTTGAAGGCCTGGGTCCCCCACTTGAGGAACTCGTAGCGCTGCTGGTTGCGCCGGAACTCGATCTCCATGTTCAGCTGGAGCGCGTCCGGCCGGTTGAAGAAGTCGACCTGCACGGAGTGATCGATGACCAGGTCGACCGGCACGAGCGGCTCGATGATGTTCGGGTCCTTGCCGGCCCGCTGCGCCGCCGAGCGCATCGCGGCGAGATCGACCAGGAGAGGCACGCCGGTGAAGTCCTGCAGGAGGACGCGCGCGACCATGAACGGGATCTCGTCTTCCCGCTCCGCCCCCGGCTTCCAGTTCGCGAGCGTGCGGACGTCGCCTTCCGTGATCTTCCGTCCGTCGACGTTGCGCAGGACCGATTCGAGAACCACCCGGATGCTGACCGGCAGCTTCGAGACAGGGCCGACGCCGGCCGCTTCCAGCTTCTTCAGCGAGTAAAACGATCCCTCGGAGCCGTTGCCGAGGGGAAAGGTATCGAGAGTATTGAAGGTGTTGAGAGGCATTGACGTTCCTTCGGTCAAAGTCCGCGCCGTTCGCGGCGGGCGAGGGGCGGCCGGAGTCTATTGGCCGCGTGACGGAGCGGTCAAGCGCGGGCGCTGCGCGCCGCGCGAGGGCCGAGGGCCGAGGGACGAGGGCCAAGGGACGCTGCGCGGTCCTGCACGCTCGCGAACCCTCGGACTCGTTCTCCCTCGGCCCTCCCTCTCATGAAACGTCAAAGGGTCAGAGCTTCACTTCTTGCGGGACACGGTGAAACAACGGGTGATCGAGCAGGTCAGGCAGCGGCCCGCCGTCGGGCCCGGATACGTCACGGTGTACTCGACGCAGACCGTGTCGGATTCACTGCAGCCCGCGCCCGGCGCCGGCGAATTGATGGTGAACGTGAGCGGCGGCAACGCGGTCGGCGCCGTGGCCGTCCAGATGACCGAGTTGCCATTCGGGATCGGAACACTCCCCGTCCAGCCGCCGGCGCTCACCGGATTCGAGACCGACGTCACGAAAGCTCCGCCGACACCGCAGCTCGCCGGCGAGACGGTGCGCGTCGCGCTGACCACGGTCGCCTTCACCTTCGTGCCGGGGGGACTGCTGAACGGGCCGGCGGTGACGTTCCATCCGGCCGATCCCGCCAGCGGCGTGATGCTGAGCGGTTTGGCGCCCAGGACGTCGCCGCAGCACGCTTTCTCCGGACACGGCTTCACCGTCAGGCTCGATTTGGTCGGGCAACCGCCGCCGGCCGGTGGAGTGACCGTGACGTCGACCTGACCACCGTTCCACATGCCGCCGGAGTTCGAGGTGACGACGATGCAGCCGTTGCCGAGGTCGGTGAACAGCGCGCCTCCCCCCACCGTCCAGTTGTACGTCGCCCCGGCGACGGCCGGCGTCGCGCAGTAGGTCGCCGGCAGCACGCAGGTCGTCTCCGGCCCGCTGATCCGTGCCGTCGACGGGCGGATGCAGATGTTGTCGACGTTCGACCACGAAACCTTGTTGCCGTCGTTGATGTTGATGTTGTTCGTGGTGCTGATGGTGAGGTGCGAGTAGTTCTTCGTGGGCGTCCAGCAGAACTGGTGCGTTCCCCACGCGGTGGTGGTGAGGTTCGGCGTTCTGCCGATCACCTCGCAGTTGGCCGTGTTGCAGGCCGGGGAGGTGAGCGGCGCCGTCGACGCGCGCAGCTCGACGTTCGCGAAATTGACCGGGCCGGCCTGGAAGCGGGCGCACAGCTCGATGACGTACGTCGTGCCGGCCACGAAATTCACCGGCTGCTGAATGGCCTCCCCCACCGCCTGATTGCCCCACATGGCGATGTAGCCGTTGTCGCGGCAGCCCGGCAGATTCGCGACCTGCGGCGTGCCGTAGGCGCGCGTCCAGTTCGCGACCTGCGCGGGCGGCAGCGAGCCGGCGCTGCCCGGCGGGATGACGATGCCGTCGGTGAACCCCGGATTCTGCACGACGTTGCCGCGACAGAGCGGGACGACGAGTCCGTCCTCCAGAGCGGGCACCAGGATCGGGGGTGCCGCCTGTTCGATCGGTGGACGGGTTTGCGCCACGAGCGGCGCGACGAGGGTGATGAGAATGAACAAACGAAACAGACGCATGGTGACTTCTCCTTCTTTCTGCAAGCGGGCCGGACCAGGCCCTCGTGGAGTAGTGCGCCGCGGCCACCTTTCGTTTCACTCATGTACACTCCTCGCATAACAAAGCACGGAGGTACACCGATGGATCCGATCACTGCCCTCGACGCCCGCATCGCGTCGCGTCATCTGCTGAATCACCCGTTCTATCAGCGCTGGACGGCCGGCGAGCTCTCGCGCGAAGAGCTGCGCGACTACGCCAACCAGTACTTTCACTACGCCATGGCCTTCCCGACGTTCCTCAGCGCCATGCACCAGAAGAGCGACGACATCGCCATCCGTCAGCTCCTGCTCGAGAATCTGATCGAGGAAGAGCGTGGCGCCGACAACCATCCCGAGCTCTGGCTCCGCTTCTGCGAGTCGCTCGGCCTCGACCGTGAAGAGGTGAAGCGCGGCACCGCGAATGACGCCACCCGCACGCTGATCGACACCGTCAAGTCGGCGGCGCGCGACGGCCAGCTCCACGAAGGGCTGGCGGCCCTCTACGCCTACGAGTCGCAGATCCCCGCGGTCGCCACCGCCAAGATCGACGGCCTGGCGAAGTGGTACGACATCAACTCCTCCCGCGACATCGCCTTCTTCGCCGTGCACCAGGAAGCGGACGTCGTCCACTCCGAGACCTCCCGCGAGCTCCTGCGCAGCCTCTGCAGCGACGACCGCAAGACCGCCGAAGCCGAAGCCGCCACCCAGCGCACCCTCGACGCGCTCTACGGCTTCCTCGACAGCGTCACCGCCGGCGCCTGCGAGATGGTCCACTAACTCCCCGCCCTCCTCACCCGGGAGGCCGGTGTCCGGATTTAAGACACCGGCCTCCGATTCCAGCGCCCCTCTCCAGATTTCAGACACCGGTGTCCCGATTCAAGAGAGCTCCGTCGTGCACACCGGGGGTGTGTCGTTGCGACACCGTGGGTGCGCACGTGCACACCGGGGGTGTGTCGCTGCGCCACCGGGGGGTGCGTGTCACTGCGCCACCGCGAACGCCCTGTCGCTGGTTGGATGCGTAAGTTAGCGCGTATGGGCGGGACGCCCGCTCCCCGTTTGTTTACGGCTCCAGCTCCACGCCGGTCGTCGACCAGCTGTCGCCGGTGATGTTGTCGACGGTCGACAGGTAGGCCATCCAGAGCGTGCCGAATCCACCGTTCGGCTGGCGAAGCGCCTGGACATCCACCACCAGCTTCGGATCTTCCGGCCAGTCGATCGGCACCTGCTGCATCGACAGCGGCGGGACTTCGACGAAGAAGACCAGTGGCTCGAAGGTCTGCACGCTTCCCGTCACCGTGACTGCGTAGTTCTGCGTCACGTCGTTGAGCAGGTTCACGATGCCGAGGTTGGTGCGGAACTGCGGGCCGGTCCGGTGGCCGGTGAAGCGGGTGTGCTCGTGGACGATCTCGGTGTACGGCACCGCCGGGAGCGACTGTGAGACGGTGCCGGCCGAGTTCGGCTGCCGCGTCCAGATGCGGGAGGTGGCGTAGAGGCGGCCGGCGGCGTCGGTGGCCCGAGGGACGGACGAGCCGATGGCCTCGATCTCGATCGAGCCGAGGCCGCGCTCGCCGAGGAACTCCGTCACGAAGTTGTCGGACTGTACGGTGGCGCGCGCCGGGATGAGGATCCCGCGGCCGGAGACCGGCGAGCCCGAACCGGCGCGCGGAATCCAGGTCAGCATCACCATCTGGTCGACGTCGCGCAGGTTGGTGATCGAGATGTCGGAGCGGAAGTGCGTGCCGTTCGCACCCGGCACGTCGCCGGCCGCGGGGATGAGCAGCCGGTTCGATTCCTGTGCGGAAGCGAGTCCGGCGATCAGTACGGAAAGAAGCGCAGGGGCAAGGCGTTTCTTGATCATTGCGCATCACTCTACGGAATGCGCATGAGATCCGCTTAGGGGGTTTGGGGACCGTCACCGATGCGTTCGATCCTCGTTACCGCACTCCTCATCACGATCGGCTTCATTGCGTTCGCCCAGTTTCTGCGGCGAACTTCGATGTTTTTCCCCGCGCCCTACCCCGCGGGCGAGTGGAACGCGGCGCGCTATGCCGTTCCACCTGTTGACCATTTCTTCACCGCCAGCGACGGCGTCAAACTGCACGCTTGGCTCTTTCCGGCCGAGAACGCCGATGCTCCGGTGATGATCTGGTTCCACGGCAACGGCGGCAATCTCACCCTGCGCGGCGAGATGGCGGCGGAGCTGGCGCGGCGCGGCATCTCCGTCTTCGTCTTCGACTATCGCGGGTTCGGCCGCAGCGAGGGGGCGCCGTCGGAGGCGAAGCTGTTTCTCGATTCGATCGCCGCGTTCGAGTACGTCGCCAAGACGCTGCGGCCGACCCGCATCGCCCTCTACGGCGAATCGCTCGGCGGCCCGTACGCCGCCTGGGTGGCCAAAGAGCGTCCGGTGCACTGCGTCATCATCGAGAACTCCTTCCCCTCTCTGCGCGCCCTCGGCAACACGATCTACCGGCCGCTCCCGCTCGGGTACACCGCGCCCCGCGCCCTCCGCACGACGGAATGGCTCAACGCCGCGGGCGTGCCGGTGCTGGTGATGCACGGCCGTAACGACCGCGTCATTCCGTTCACCCTCGGAAAGCAGCTGTACGACGGCCTCCGCGTGAAGAAGGAGATGCTGATCTCGGAGAACGCGGGCCACAGCGAGATCCCGTTTCTCGATTCCACACGCTACTACGAGGCCGTCGTACGTTTCATCACGGACAGCTCGCAAACGCCCCCGTATCGGTGACCGCCGGCGCCGGAGTACCGAGTCCCTTGAAGTATGTCTTGACGGTTCCGGTCTTCGTATCCGTAACGGTGATCGTGTACTCGACGTCAGTCGTCGCGGCGGCGAAGACCCAGTACCGCTGATTGAGGCCGCAGCCATTCAGGATCTTCAGGATCATCTCGATGTTCGTCGAGCCGAAGAACCAGAACAGCGCCGACTCAGGCGTGTACTCGATGGCCTGACCGTCGCCGCTCTGACCATTCGCCGTCTTCCACTTGACGGTGACTTTGAAGCGCTTGCCGCTGAGGCACGCGGTGATGGAGTTGGACCCGCATGGCGGGAGCGACGTGGTGTTCAGGTACGTGGCGATGCTCGGGTACGTCGAGGAGAGCGCGCCGTCGACCGCATAGTTGCGCAGATCGCATCCGTCCGCCGGCGCCGGCCCACACGCGCCATAGAGCTGGCCGACGATACGGCCGCCGGAGAGAATGGTCGGCGAGCCGGAGCTGCCGCCGTACGTACCGCTCACGCCCGCCTGCGAATAGACGAAGTTCGGCCGCGGCAGCGTGTTGCAGGTACTGGTCACCGTGTTGACCAGCCGGCCGGTGTAGGTCTGCGACAGAGGCGCCGGAAAACCGTTCGGGAACGGATAGGAGATCCGGTGCAGCACCGCGCCGTGCGGGACCGACGCCGTGCGCGCATCCCATCCCATGAACCAGCGTCCGGCAGGAATCGAATTGAGCTTGACGAACGTGAAGTCGCTGGCGGCCGAAGTGGCGAGCAGGGCCGAGCCGTTGCTCCGCTGCATCGAGCCGAGCTGCGGTATCGGACCATTGCAGAACGGCGTCCGGTAATCCCAGAACGCCTCGAGCGACGTCGCCGAGGCGGCGGTGGAGAAGCAGTGATTCGCCGTCAGCAGATACGGAATTCCGCTGTTGCCGGCGTTGACCAGCGCACCGCTGCAAACGAAGTTGCCGCCGTTTTTCGCGTACTGCAGCTGCGCCGTCGAGCGTCGGTACTCCTCGACCACGTCGAGGATGCTGGTGGCGACGCAGCTCGCATCAATGAGGCAGGTCGGCAGGTCTTCACTGCGCGGATCGGCGCCGACGATCTCCATCAGTTCCTGGACGTCGAACGCCGCCTCGGCACCGGCCGGCATCTCGAGCTCGAGAAAGACCGTCGGCCCGCCGACGCTCGGCGTCCAGATGCCCCCTTCGTCGTCGATCAGCTCGCGTCCGAATGCGATCGGATTCTCCCCCTCGCCATAGACCCACAGCAAGGCGTCCTCCGGCAGGAGGATGTTGTCGAGCCGCAACCGCAGCCGGTACGAGCCGGCGACGTTGAAGGTGGCGCCCCATGCCACGCCGCGCGCCGTCGTGGCGATGACCCCACCACCGAACGGTTTCGCTCCCGTGGCCGCGCTCTGCGCTACCGCGGCGCCGATGCGCACCGCCACGCGCTGGCCGACCGCCCGGGCGAAGCCGTTCTTCGCCGGCAGCTTCCCCTCCTCGTTCCACCGCCGCAGTTCCCAGATGCGATCCGGCTCCGCGACGTTGGCCGCGGCGAGAGAC
Organism: Thermoanaerobaculia bacterium; assembly: GCA_036398925.1. GTDB lineage: Bacteria > Acidobacteriota > Thermoanaerobaculia > Gp7-AA8 > Gp7-AA8 > DASWOB01. Next base: position 230,801 of record DASWOB010000005.1, on the reverse strand, counting down.
GCCGCCGGGCTCATGGCAGCCTTTTCGGCGATGCGCGGCGGAGGGAGCGGTGCCCGCACGCCGACTGCTTCACGATGAAAGTACGGTTCCGCTCGCTGCGCCTGCATCACCGCCGAGAGAAGAACGACCGAGCACAAATAGACGAGTCGACGACGGAGCATGAGCTCTCCTTACACGTTGTATTGAAATTGGGACCTTATCCATAGGAGTGTCGCCGACGCCGGTTTCCTTACCCTCACGCTATGATTCGCGTCCAATGCAGTGCTTTCGCTGTCACGCCGAGCTCGAGAAGTCGTTTCGCGCCTGTCCCCACTGTGGCGAGCCGGTCACCGACTTTCTCCGCCGTTACTCCGACGAGCCGATCGACGGCAAGTACCGGATCGTGCAGCGCCTCGGCGCCGGCGGGATGGGAGAGGTCTACAAGGTCGAGCACACCTTCCTCGGCACGACCCGCGTCGTCAAAGTGATCCGGCCGCAGATCCAGGAGAGCCGCGATGCGCACGAGCGCTTCCTCCGCGAGGCGCGGGCGGCGACGAAGGTGCAGCATCCGAACGTCGCCACCATGCACGACTTCGCCGCGCTGCCGGACGGCTCGCATTACATGGTGTGGGAGTTCATCGACGGTGAGAACCTGGCGCAGCGCCTCCGCGCGCGCGGCACGCTGCCGCCGCGCCTGGCCGTACGCATCGCCATCGAGGCGCTGCATGGCCTCGAGGCGATCCATCGCGCCGGCATCATCCATCGCGACGTCAGTCCCGAGAACCTGATGATCGTGCACGGGACCGACGCCGTGAAGATCATCGACCTCGGCGTGGCGAAGGTCAGCGACCCGGGCGACGTCAGCGCCACGCGCACCGGCATCTTCGTCGGCAAGATGCGCTACGCCTCGCCCGAGCAGCTCGGCTTCCTCGAGGAGGGCGGCCACATCGACGCGCGTACCGACATCTACGCGCTGGCGATGGTGCTGTTCGAGATGCTCACCGGCCGCCCGCCGTACGAGGCGAAATCGCCGCACGAGTATTTCCTGCTGCACTCACGCGAGACGCACGTCCAGCACGTCGACCTCCCGACCGAGCTGCCGGGCGGTGCGCAACTGCAGGAGGTGCTGCGCCGCGCCCTCGCCCGCGATCGCAACCAGCGCTACAGCAGCGCGCACGAGTTCGCCGCGGCACTCGAAGAGGTGGAGCGGACGCTCCCCGATCCGCGGTCGATGCCGACCATGGCCCTGCCGCTCGACCCGGACGAGACGATGCGCGTGCGACCGCAAACGAGCAGCACGCCGCATCGGGAGACGGTGCGCTCGCAAGCGCAGCCGCCTGCCGCGGCAACGGTGCGCACGCCGCTGCCAGCCCGGCCTGTCGCGCCGGTCGCACCGGTCGCACCTGCCGCACACAAGCGCTCGCGCGTGCCGATGATCGCCACGGCGATCGCGCTGCTCTTGATTCTCGCGATCGGTGCCGGCGCGGTGATGCTCCTCCGCCGCAGGCCGCCCATGGACGTGGCCATGACCACGACCACGTCCGCCGCGGCGGTGCCGCTCGCGGAAGCGCAGCCGGCGCAGTCGTCGATCGACGTCGCCACGCCGCCGATCACCGTCACCACCGCGACTGTCGCCACGACCACGATCGCTCCCCCGCCTGTGCCGGTCACCACCACGACCGTCGCACCGCCACCGCGTCGCGAGGAGCCTCGCGTCGAAGCCCCGCCGCCCGTACAACGGCAGGAAGAGCCGGCACCGGAGCCGGTTCGGGAAGAGCCGGTCGCCGCGAGCGGCGAGACCTACATCGACGGCGGCGACGACGAGGACCTCAACGACCGGCTGATCGAGCGGATGCAGAACGAGCTGCGCGGCACGACGCGGGTGAGCATCCGCGGCTCCGGCGCGCTGCAGCTCGCTGCCGCGTTACGGGCCGAGTTCCCGAACCTGACCATCACCGACGACGCGCCGGTGGTGATCCGCTTCGACGGCACGCTCGAACGCCTCGGCCGCGGACGCAAGCGGCGCGAGGGGCACGGCGTGATCACCAAGAACGGCCGGGTGATCTTCCGCTATCAGCTCCCGAGCGAGGTCTATCGCGTCGGCGCCACCCCGATCGAAGCCTTCGTCGGCGTCCTCGGCGACGCGTTCTAGCGGCGAGCGTTCGTTCGTGCTGAATGACCGATCGCTCGTCTCCCGCGGGAGACGAGGTGGGCCGGAAGCCCACACGTCCCGTCGGAAGAGCTCTCCCTCACGCTCGGGATAAACTCCGATTCGCATGCTCCGCCTCATCATCGCCGCCGCGGTCACTCTGGCGGCATTCGTCATCTACGTCGTTACTCTGACGCCGACGGTCGGCCTGGTCGACAGCGGCGCGCTCACGGTCGCGGCGTGGTCGCTCGGCAACGCGCATCCGCCCGGCTTCCCGCTCTACCTGATGCTGACGCATCTGGCCACGCTGCTGCCGATCGGAACCGTCGCGTTCCGCACCAACCTGGCTTCGGCGTTCTTCGCGGCACTGGCGTGCGGGATGGTGTCGCTCGCGGCGTGGGAGATGCTGTCGTACGTCAAGCCGCCGGCCAAAAAGAAGGCGGCGCCGGAGCCGGGGCTGCCGCCGGCGATCGTCGCCATCGCCTCCGCCTTCGCCGGACTGCTCCTCGCTTTCTCGCGCACGCTCTGGGCGTACGCCACGGTGACGGAGGTCTACGCGCTCAATACCTTACTCGTGGCGACGATCCTCTGGCTGATGCTTTCGTGGCGCCGGACGAATGACACCAAGCGGCTCTACTTCGCGGCCCTCGTCTTCGGTCTCGCCCTCGGCGTGCATCACGTGACGGTCGGCCTGACGCTGATCGGGATCGCTGTGCTGGTGCTGCGCACCGCCGGGATGCCCTTCTTCCGCTCGAAGAGCTTCGGCATCGCCGCGGCGATCGCCATCGTCGCGCTGATCGCCGTCTACGCCTACCTGCCGCTGGCCGCGTCGCACGAGCCGGCTTTGAACTGGGGCGATCCCGACGACTTCAGCGGCGTGATGAAGCACATCAGCGCCGAGCAATACCGCTCGTATCTCACCACGTCCGAGGACAGCTCGCAGGGGCGCGACCTCATGCGGCTGGTGACGCGGGAGCTGGGACCGCGCTGGCTGCCGGTGGCGTTGCTCGCGGCGATCTTCGGACTGTTCACGGCCTTGCGTCACGACCGCACCATCTTCTGGCTGCTGCTGCTGGTGATCCTCGCCGGTTTCGGCTGGATGCTCATCTACCCGATCGTCAACGACGAGGACGCGTATCTGCTCCCGGCCATCGTCGCGCTGGTGCTGGCCGCGGCGTACGGCGTGTCGCGCGCGAGGAAGCCGGTTGCCATGGCCATGCTGATCCTCCCGGTTCTCGCTCTCATCGTGCACTGGCCGAATCGCGACCGCAGCCGCTTCTTCGTGGCGAAGGATTACGTCGACAACGCGCTGAAGACGGTCGCGCCGAACTCGCTGCTCATCACCGGCGACTGGCAGCTCTACTCGCCGCTCTTCTACTTTCTGGAGGTGGAGAAGCTCCGCCCCGACGTGAAGGCGATCCAGTACGGGATGCTGATCCGGCAGTGGTATATCGACCAGCTCGAGCTGCGCTATCCCGACCTGTTTGCCGGCGTGCGCAATGAGCTCGCCGTCTACCGCCCGCTGCTCGCGGCATACGAAGCGGGCGGCCCGCAGTGGTCGGACGTGAAAGCGAACGAGATGCAGCAGCGGCTCGACGATCTCGTGGCGGCGCTGATCAAGGCGCAGACCTCGACCGGCGGCCACGCGTTCGCCACCTTCGACGTGGCCATGTCGCGCGAAGCCGTCGATCAGGCGCTCGTGCGACGCCTCGCCGCGGAGTACGAGCTCGTCCCGCGCGGCGTGGTCGTCGAATACGCGCAGGGCAAAGGCGTGCGCGAGGTGCAGCCGGTGGAGCTGCAGCTGCGCGGCCTCATCGACGGCAGCGTGCGCTACGAACCGGACGACGTCGTCGTGACCGAGGTCCTGCCGTCATATCGCACCGTCTTCCTGCTGCGCGGCAGGTACTACGGCCTCGCGCAGAACTGGGCCGAGGCGGAAAAGGCCTACGAACAAGCGCTGGCGTTCGACCCGGAGAACATGACCATCAAGCGCGAGCTGGCGGCGATGCGGCAGGCGGCGGCGACGACGCGGTAGGTTCGAATGATGAACGAGGAAGGATGAACGATGAACGGGCAGGTAGCCGCCTTTGTTCATCGTTCATCCTTCCTCGTTCATCGTTTCGGTTTACTGCCCGCCTCCTCCCGTGTCCCACCTGCATGCAAACGACATCACGCGCCCTGCAATCCGACATCAACGTCACCCCGCTCGTCGACGTCTGCCTGGTGCTGCTGATCATCTTCATGGTGGTGGTCCCGGCCATGGTGAACGGCGTCGACGTGCAGTTGCCGGAGACGAAGCACTCCGGGCCGATCGATCCGGAGAAGCGTCCGTTCGAGATCACGATCAAGGACGACGGCACGGTCTACCTCGAAGAACTGATCGTGCGGCAGGACGAGGTCGCGGGGGAACTGCAGCGCGTGCATGAACGCGCCGCATTACGTCCCGTGGCCGTCCGCGCCGACAAACGCGTGAAGTACGGCGAGGTGATCGCGGTGCTCGACGCCTGCCGCAAGGCGGGTGGGAGGATGTGGGGCTGGTGAGCGTCGCCGCGGCGGGAGTGGAACGATGAACGATGAATGAAGGCAGCCACCTGCCCGTTCATCGTTCATCGTTCGTCTTTCAGCTCTCGACCAGCACCCGCAGCTGCCGGCTGGCGACGGTCAGCATGGCCAGGTCGAAGGTCGGGGCGGTGCGGACGTCCTGGATGGTCTGCTCGACCCGCTCGACGATGCGGGGACGGGCGGCCAGCCACTGCTCGACCGCATCGTTGCCGCCCGCGGTCTCGCGGGTGATGCGCGAGGCGAGCGCCTGCTGGTAGTAGTAAAAGTCTTCGATCAGTGACGACACGGCGCTCTTCTGCCACGGCGTCTCCGCGGTAATGCTTGCTGCCGCGGCGCGGAGGCGATCGATGCCGAAGCGCGCTCCGACGCCGAAGTAGACCCGCGCAACCTCTTCGACGCCATGATCGGCGTCGGTGCGCGAGATGCTGATGATGTCCATGGCGGAGCTCATCACGTCGAGGCTGGCCACGCGGCGCGCCAGCGGCTCGGGGATACCGTCTTCCATCAGCTCGGCCTCGCGGACGCGGACGGCGGTGAGCATCGAGGCCGGCAGGATGTCGACGAGCTGGTTCTGGATCGTGGCGATGCGCGGACGGAGCTCGGCCTCGTACGCGGCGATGTCGAGCTTCTCGTAATCGCGGCGCAGCAGCCAGAGAATGGCCCGCTCGAGCAGGCGGGCCACGGCCACCATCATCTCGAGCTGCACGGCGGCCGGCAGCTTGTTGTCGAGCGATTCGATCTCCGCCCAGAGGGAGTTGAGGTCGAACGAGTCTCGCATGATGATGAAGGCGCGGGCGATGTCGCTGTACGGCTTGCCGGTCTCGTCGCACATCTGCCAGCCGAAGGTCGGCCGCACGCGGTTGATCATGGCGTTGGTGACGACCGTGGCGATGATCTCGCGGCGCAGGCGGTGACGGCCGATGGCGTCGCGGAAACGCGTCTGCAGCTCGTCGGGGAAGTAGAGGACGAGATCATCGACGAGCTGCGGGTCATCCGGCAGGTCGGACTTGAGCAGGTCCTCGAACAGCACCATCTTCGCGTAGGCCAGCAGCACCGCGATCTCGGGGCGCGTCAGGCCGATGTGCAGCGTGTGCCGCTCGGCGATGGTCTCGTCGTCCGGCAATCCTTCGATGGCGCGATCGAGCTTGCCGGCGCGCTCGAGGCCGCGCATGAAGCGGGCCTGCGTATCGAGCAACGCCTCCCCCATCTGCTGGGTGATGGAGATGGCCTGGGTCTGTTCGTAGTTGTCGCGCAGCACCAGGTGCGCGACGTCGTCGGTCATCGACTCGAGGATGCGGTTGCGCTCCTCGATGCCGCCGAGCTCTCCGCGCGCGATGGCGTCGTAGAGCGCGATCTTGATGTTGACCTCGTGGTCCGACGTGTCGACGCCGGCCGAGTTGTCGATGGCGTCGGTGTTGATCTTGCCGCCGGTGAGCGCGAACTCGATGCGGCCGCGTTGCGTGAAACCGAGGTTCGCACCCTCGCCGACCACGCGCACGCGCAGCTCGTTGCCGTCGATGCGCAGCGCGTCGTTCGCACGATCGCGCGCCGCGGCGTGGTCTTCCCACGACGCCTTGACGTACGTCCCGATGCCGCCCAGCCAGAGCAGGTCGGCACGTGCTTTGAGGATCGCCCGCATCAGGTCGACCGGCGCGAGCGTCTTCAGCGGCAGCTCGAACAGCGCCTGCACTTCATCGCTGACGGTGATGAGCTTCGCGCTGCGCTCGTAGACCGCGCCGCCGGGCGAGAGGAGCTCCGGGTTGTACTCGTTCCAGTTCAGGCGGTTGTCGAACATCCGCCGGCGCTCGGCGAAGCTGGCCGCGGCGTCGGGATTCGGGTCGACGAAGATGTGTGAGTAGTTGAACGCCGCGATGAGGCGGATATGCGGCGAGAGGAGCATGGCGTTGCCGAAGACGTCGCCGGCCATGTCGCCGACGCCGACCACGGTGAAGTCTTCGCTCTGCGTATCGACGCCGAGCTCGCGGAAGTGGCGCTTGACCGCTTCCCAGCCGCCGCGCGCGGTGATGCCCATTCCCTTGTGGTCGTAACCCGCCGAGCCGCCCGAGGCGAAGGCATCGCCGAGCCAGTGACCGTACTCCGCGGAGATCGAGTTGGCGAGATCGGAGAACGTCGCGGTGCCTTTGTCGGCAGCCACGACCAGATACGGATCGTCCGCATCGCGGCGTACTACGTCGCGCGGCGGCACCAGCTCGTCGCCGCGCAGGTTGTCGGTGATGTCGAGCATGCCGCGCAGCAGGGTCTTGTACGACTCGATCCCTTCCTGCTGGAAGGTGGCGCGATCGGGCGAGGGGTTCTTGACCACGAAGCCGCCCTTCGAGCCCATCGGCACGATGACGACGTTCTTGACCATCTGCGCCTTCATCAGGCCGAGGATCTCGGTGCGGAAGTCCTCGCGCCGGTCGGACCAGCGGATGCCGCCGCGCGCGACTTTGCCGCCGCGCAGATGAATGCCTTCCATCCACGGCGCGTACACGAAGATCTCGAACATCGGACGCGGCAGCGGCAGCTCCGGCACGACGCTCGAGTCGAGCTTGAACGAGAGGTACAGCTTGCGATCGCCCTTCGCATCGCGCTGGAAGTAGTTGGTCCGCAGCGTCGAGTCGATGAGGCTGACGTACAGCCGCAGGATGCGGTCTTCGTCCGGGTTGGTGACTTTCTCGAGCGCGTCTTCGATCTGCGCGCGGATGTTCATCGCCGCGCCCTGACGTCCCATCCCTTCGATGGAGGTCGCACCGCCGCCGCGGCGGCAGGCCGGCCCGAGCTCCGGATCAAAGTACGTGCGGAACAGTTGAATGATCAGCCGCGTGATCCCCGGATGCTTGGCCAGCGTCTGCTGCACGTAAGCCTCGGAGAGATTCACACCGACCTGGCGGAGGTACTTGGCGTAGGCGCGGAGGATCACCACCTCGTGCCAGTCCAGATCGGCGCCGAGGACCAGACGATTGAAGCCGTCGTTCTCGGCCTGCTTGTTCCAGACGCGGATGAACGCCTCCTGGAACTTGCCTTTGATCGGCTTGAGGTCGTCCTGCATCCCCTCGGCGTCGAGGCTGAAATCACGGATGCGGATCGGTCCGGGCGCGCCGAACGGATGGATCTCGTACGGCACTTCCGCCAGCACTTTGAGGCCCATGTTCTCGAGCCGCGGCATGATGTCCGACAGCGGCACCGGCGGCCCGCTGTGGATGATCTTGCAGTGGAACTGCCGCTCCTCGGTGCGATGGCGGTAGAGGTCGACCACCAGCTCGCCGGTCTGCAGGATCCGCTCGATGTGATCGATGTCGTACAGCGCGGCGCGCTCGCTGAAGCGCTCCGCGTACGCCATCGGGAAGGCCTTCATGTAGCGGTGATGAAGGTCGATGCCTGCTTCCTCCCCTTTCGAGGAGCAGAGCGCGTCGAGCAGACGATCGCTCCAGGTGCGGGCGATCTCGCCGATCAGCGCTTCGAGCCGGCGGATGTCGACCTCGGGGATGGCGCCGGGCGTGGTGCGGACGATGAACAGTCCGCGCGCGAGCGGTGAGCTGGTGACGTGATCGTAGACCTGCGTGTCGCGGCCCTGGAACGCCTCTTCGAGCGCGACCTTCGTCTGGTCCTTGAACTCCGGCGTGTAGCGATCGCGCGGCACGAAGACGTAGCAGGCCACGAAGCGCTCGAACACGTCGCGGCGCGTGAAGAGGGCCACGCGCTGGCGCTCCTGCAGGAGGAGCACGCCGCGGGCGATCTCGAACAGGTCCTTGTCGGTGATCTGGAAGAACTCGTCGCGCGGGAAGGTCTCGAGGATGTCGATCAGCGCCTTGCCGTTGTGCGAGTGCGGATCGAGACCGGCCCGGTCGAGGGTGCGCTTCGCCTTGAGGCGCAGCATCGGGATCTCGAAGATGCTGCGGCTGTAAGCGGCCGAGGTGAAGAGGCCGAGGAAACGGTCCTCGGCGATCAGATTGCCGGCCTCGTTGTAGCGCTTGATGCCGATGCGATCCATCGGGATGGCGCGATGGATCACGCTGCGGTTGTTGGCCTTGGTGATGATCAGTAGATCCTTGCGGCGCGCGTATTCGCTGAACTCGGTGCTGAGCGGCTCGCGGCTGCGCTGGATCGACTCCGGGCGCATCTTGCGGAGGATGCCGAGACCGCTCTCCGGCTGCGCTTCGAGGTAGTCGTTCCCGTCCTTGGTCTCGAACACATAGCGGCGATGACCGAGAAAGACGAAGTTTCCGTTGTCGAGCCACTTGAGGAACTCGCGCGACTCCTCGACTTCCTCCTGCGGCATCGGCAACGCGTTCGTCTCGAGCTCGGCGATGTCGGAGGCCAGGCGCTCGCGCATCGCCCGCCAGTCGGTGACGGCGAGCCGGACCTGCTCGAGGATGCGCTCGAGCGACTCGCGGATCGCGTCGAGCTCCTCCGGCTCGGTCTCCTGGTCGATCTCGATGTGCATGTACGACTCGACGACGGCGTCGGTCGGCGCGGCCTGCGTGGCCGTCACTTCGACGCGCTTGCCGCCGGCGTCCCGGCGCGCGCGGATGACCGGATGCAGCAGCAGGTGGATCTTCCGCTGGCGGCGGTTGATCTCGGCCGTCACCGAGTCGACGAGGAACGGCATGTCGTCGTTCACGATCTCGATGACCGTGTGCTCGGTACCCCAGCCGTTCTTGTCGGACACCGGGTTGAAGAGGCGGACCTTCGCCTTGCCGGTCTGCCGCACTTCGCCGAACTCCCAAAGCGACAACGCGCCGCCGAGGAGGGTCTCGAAGTTGGTGTAGATGACGTCGTCGGGTGCGACGTGCGCGAAGTAGCGGCGCACGAAATGCTCGGCGCTGTCGCCGAGGTCGGAGGCGACCCGGTTGCGGGCCTCCGCCGCGAGCCGATCGACGAGGTCGATCTGGCGCTGTTCCACTGTGAGTGACATCCGGTTCTTTCTCCTGAAACGGCCGGTCTGATCGGCCACGAAACGGCCGGTGGGTTATCGGCCGCGTATCATATCGAAGCCGGGGCTCCGGAGCGGTGTGGGCTGCTACCGCTTTTTACCGAAGGTTTCGCCGAAAAAATCCCCTGTTTTCCAGCGTGGCCGCTGGGTCCGCTCGGCGGCCGAAACTCCGAGGCGGTACGCAAGCTCCGCCACCGGCAGCGCGGCCGAATAGTCGAGCTTCTGGTCGAGGTCATCCTTCGGCGAGTGGTAGCGCATGCGCATCCACTCTTCCATCTCGTGCTGCATGTTGATCTTCGGATCTACGGCCTTGTAGCCGGAGTCGAGATAGATGGCGGGGATACCGCGGCGGACGAACGGGTACTGATCGCTGCGGACGAAGAAGACCTCGTCGGGAAACGGATCGGGACTGAGCTCGACGCGCATCGCGCTCGCGGCGTCACGTGCGAGATCGCCAAGGTCGTTCGTCTCCGCGCCGAGCGCCAGGACGTCCCTGGTGCGGTGGGTGAGCATGATCATGTCGAGGTTGATCACCCCCGCCAGCGCGTCCTGCGGCACGGTGGGATTGTTCGCAAAGTAGTCGGCGCCGCGCAGCCCCTTCTCTTCGCCCGTGGTGGCGAGGAAGAGGATGGAGCGCTTCGGCTTATGCGGCAGCGCGGCGATGTTGCGGGCGATCTCGAGGATCGTGGCGACGCCGGAGGCGTTGTCCAGCGCGCCGTTGTTGATCGCGTCGCCGTCGACCGCCACGGTGATGCCGAGATGATCGAGATGGCTGGAGTAGACGATGTACTCGTCGCGCAGCTTCGGATCGGAGCCGCGGATGATCCCGACCACGTTCGGACTGTTGACGGTCTCGTGCCGGCTGGTGAGACGGATCGTGGCGCGCACCGGCAGCGTGTGCGGATGCGGATCGCCCCGCTCGATGGCCGCGAAGATTTCGTCCGCTTCGGTGCCCAGGAACGTGCGCGTGGCGTCGAGGCTCAGCGTGACGGAGTGGCTGACCTCCGGGTAGACGGCGTGCGGCGTTCCGTCGGCGCGCAGCCAGTACATCGAGCCGAGGCGGCTCTGGCGGACGTTGCGCGCCCACGGCATGCGCTGCGCGTCGCGCGGCGAGGTGAGGAAGATCAGGCCCTTCGCGCCCTGCTGCGCGACGGTCTCGATCTTGGTGGCGGTGGAGCTGTGATGCGCGCGGACGGCGTTCGGGAAGCGTTGCGGCGCACCGCTGAAGATGGCCACGATCTTCCCGCGCACGTCCACGCCGCGGTAGTCGTCGTAGCGCTGATCGGGAGCGCTGACGCCGAACCCGGCGAAGACGACCTCGCCGTCGACGGTCCGGTCGGCGTGCAGCGGATCGCCTTGCGAGATGAAGGTGTCGAAGATGCGGAAGCGCACCGGCGTCGCGCCACTGCGGGCGATGGTGATCGAGCCGTCGTCACCCGGGGTGGTCTTGCGGAACGGCACTTCCTGATACCAGCTGCCGTTCGCCCCCGGCTCGAGCCCCGACAGCGCGTACTGCGCCGCGACGTACTCCGCGGCGATGCGATACCCGCGCGTGCCGGTGCCGCGCCCTTCGAGCATATCGCTGGCCAGGAACTGCATGTGCGCGCGGATCGCGTCGGCGCGAAAGTCGTGGGGGGTGGTGGGGCTGGTGAAGAGGAGGGCGAGGATCAGTACGCGCATGTGCGAGCGCGATTATCTATCCTGGACTCCGGCGGCAGCGCCAGATCACGCCCTCGCCCACGACAGGAAGCGAAGGCTCATCCGCAACTCCCGCCCATCCCCCGGCGTGATGGTGCTCTCGCGCGGCCGCGCGTCGTCGATCGACAGCTCGAGAATGTTCCGCCCCTCCACCGGGGTGACCCGATAGTCGAGCTGCAGTTCTGTGCCGGTGACGTCGATGGTCTCGAGCACGCGGCCGTTCAACTTCACGGTCACTTTCGGCCGGTACGGCAACGCTTCTGACGGGACGTTGAGCAGCAGGCGCAGTTGTGTCCTGCCGCGCGCGGGGGGCAGCGAGGTGACGGAACGGCTGGCCATCCAGCGCCATTCGTCCATGCCCGCTTTCTCCGCGCCGTGCCAGCCGGAGACGAACTGCGCGCCGTCGTCGAGCTTCTTGAGGAAGACCTCGAAGTAGTGACGCCGGGCGATGTTCCAGAGCCGGCCGCGATCGCGATGGAAAAAGAAGCCTTCCGGCTCCGACTCGGTGATCTCGGCGAGCAGCCACGAATTGCCGTTCTGCGAGAGCGGCATCGCGCCGTCGTCCATGACCCGCACGAACGGTACGCCGGGGGCGTAGTACTGGAAGAAGGGGACCATCGAGTAGGCGACGTACAGCTGATCGCGCGACGGATCGACCTTGCGCATGGCGGTGTGCGCGGCGCTGACGGTCGGGGCGATCTCGTTGCGCACCGGTTGCAGCGCCGGCGCGGTGTAGATGATGAACGCGGCGATGAGAACGCCGGCGATGATGATCTCGCGGCGGACGTTGCGGGCCACGCGTGCGATGCCGTCAGCCGCAAAGAGGGCGAACATCGGCTGATAGCCGATCGAGAAGCGGCTGACGCTGAAGCGGTCGAGCATCAGCCAGGCGAAGATCGCGAACGCGCCGAAGGTCATCGCGTTGAGCGCCATGGTCCGGCTGCGCTCGCGGATCGAGCCGGCGATCGAGGCGAGCACGAAGAGAGTGGTGATGATGCTGAGCAGCGGCATCTGGTACTGCTTGACGAAGAAGCGATCGGCCAGCCGCCAGAGGGATGGGCGGGTGGGCGCGCGGAAGGAATCGATGCGGGCGATGTAGTCGCCGTGATGGCGGATCGCGCTCATGTACTTTTCGTACGAGCCGGTGGCGTAGATCGCACCGCCGAAGGCGGCCGTGCAGATCACGACCCCGATCACCAGCGCGACGACGATCTCGTACGGCTTCCGGCGCAGCGTGGCCAGCACGCCCGGCACCAGCCCGATGAGCAGGTTCTGCGGCCGGATGCCGATGGCGATGGCGAGCAGCAGCGTGCCGATCCAGTAGGCGTTGCGATGATACCGGCCGCGCAGCAGGAACGTGGCGGCGAAGACGACCAGCACGATTGACGGGACATCGCTGAAGGCGGTGCCACCGAAGAACCAGACGTTCGGGAAGAACGCGAAGAGCACTCCGGCGATGACCGCGGTCGGAAAGCGCATCCGCAGCTCGCGGGCGAAGAGAAAGATGGCCGGAAAGATCAGCACCGCCGCGACGAGGTTGATCGTCTGCAGCGCGCGGAAGTCGCTGGCGATGACGAGGCGCAACAGCTTCGCCATGGCGATGTAGGCGGGAAAGCCGGGAGGATGGGGATGATGCTGGGTGATGTCGTATTCGCGCATGCCGAGGCAGAAGAGCGCCTCGTCCCAGTCCCACAGCGACCTCGCCATCGCCAGGAAACGCGACGCCGCGCAGATGAGCGCGACGACCAGGACGATCGTGCGCTCGCGTTGCGTCAGCGTATCCGCGGGATCAGCGGGCGTAAGCCTGATAGAACTTCCCGTCCTTCTCGGCCAGCCGCTTCAGCGGCTCGGAGGCCTTGTAGCGCGGGCCGACGCGCGTCGCGAGCTCGTCGAGGCGCGCCTGAATGTACGGCAGACCGAGAGAATCGGCGTAGCGCATCAGCCCACCGCGGAACGGCGGGAAGCCGGTGCCCATGATCATCGCCAGATCGAGCTCCGCGGCGGAGGCAACCAGCTTCTCGTCGAGGATCAGCGCGGCCTCGTTGATCATCGAGAGGATCATCCGCTCGACCACCTGGCGCGCATCGGCGGCATGCGGGTTCTGGATGCCCAGCACCTTGTAGACCGACAGATCGGGTCCCTGCCGCTTGCCGCCCTGGTAGAGATAAATCCCTTTCCCGTTCTTCCTGCCGTACCGTCCGTCGGCATAGAGCCGCTCGACGACCGTCGACTTGGTCATCCGGCTGCCGAAAGCGTCAGTGAGGATCACCGCCACTTTCGCGGCGACGTCGATGCCCACTTCGTCGAGCAGCGCCATCGGCCCCATCGGCATCCCGAAGTCGACCATCGCTTTGTCGAGCGACTCGATGGTGTTGCCTTCTTCGAGCAGATAGCCGGCCTCGTTCATGTACGGCCCGAGGATCCGGTTCACGACGAAACCCGGGCCGTCGTTGCAGTAGACGACAGTCTTGCCGAGCTTGCGGGCCAGGTTGGCGACGGTGACCATCGCCACGTCGGAGGTCTTCTCGCCGCGGATCACCTCGACCAGCGGCATCCGGTCGACGGGGTTGAAGAAGTGCATCCCCACCACGTTCTGCGGCCGTTTGGCGTTCGCGGCAATCTGCGTGATCGGGATGGTGGAGGTGTTGGTGGCGAAGATGGCGTCGTCTTTGGCCAGCGCCTCGAACTCCGCCAGCACCTGCTGCTTGACGTTCAGGTTTTCGACGACTGCTTCGATGACCACGTCGATGCGCGAGAAGCCGCTCCAGTCGGTCGTGCCGGTGATGCGGGCCAGCTTGCGCTGCATCTCGCCGCGAGTCATCCGGCGGCGCTCCACCTTCTTGCGCCATACCTTGGCGGCGGCTTTCATCCCGCCACCGATGGCGTTCCAGTTGATGTCGCGCATGCGCACTTCGGCGTCGGTCTTGTCGGCCACGATCTGGGCGATGCCGCCGCCCATGATGCCGGCGCCGAGGACGCCGACGCTTTCATACGCGAGCGGCTTGGCGGCAATCGGATCTTTCTTCGACTCTTCCATGAGGAAGAACAGCCGCACCAGGTTCTGGGCGACGTCGCCCATGATCAGCTCACCGACGTCGTGCGCTTCGCGCTGCAGGCCCTTCTCCACGCCGTTCGCGAGACCGTGCTCCATCACCTCGATCGCTTTGAGCGGCGCGGGGTAATGCCCGTGGGTCTGCTTGAGCACCGCTTTGCGCGCTTTGCCGAAGATGAAGTTGCGGGTGATCGGGTTGCCCTCGACCAGGAACTTCATCCGTCCCTTGCCGCGGCGCTTGCCGCGCTCGGTCAGGCGTCTGGCCACGTCGAGGACGATGCCCTGCTCGACCACTTCATCGACGAGCCCCATCTTCTTGGCGCGTTTGGCGTCGACGGTCTTGCCGTTGAGGATGATGTCGAGCGCCGCGGGGAGGCCGATCAGGCGCGGCAGCTTCGTCGCGCCGGTCCAGGCGGGGTAGATCCCGAGCTTGGTTTCCGGCAGGCCGATCTGGGCCTTCTTGTTGTCCGACATCACCCGCCAGTCGCAATTGAGGGCGATCTCGCAGCCGCCGCCCACCGCCGCGCCGTTGATGGCCGCGACCGTGACCTGCGGAAGCTTCGACCAGCGATGGAAGACCTGCTGGCCGAAGCGGGTGTATTCGCGGGCCTGCTCGACCGACTGCACGAGCTGGAACTCGCTGACGTCGGCGCCGGCCACGAAGATGCCGGGCTTGCTCGACGCGAGGACGATCCGCTTGATGTCGGTGGCGCGCTCCATCTCGTCGACGATGGACGCGAACTCCTGCATCACCGTCGACGAGAACTTGTTGACCTTCTCCCCCGGCAGGTCGAACCAGACGATGGCCAGGTCGCCCTCGCGCTCGATGCGGAACGCGGCGCGCGAGTCCGGCACCGCTTCAGTTGCTGCGCTCATGCAGCCCCTTCCACGCTGTTCTCCTCGGCGAAGAGCTGGTCGATGATCCCTTTGTACTTCTTGTCGATCACCTTGCGCTTGACCTTCAGCGACGGAGTGATCTCGTCGTCCTCGATGGTGAAGTCGCGCGGCAGCAGGGCAAAGCGGCGGATCTTCTCCTGCCGGTCGAGGTTCTGGTTGAACCGGTCGATCTCTTCCTGGATCAGCGCCTTCACCTTGTCGTTCTGCACGAGCTCATCGCGGTTCGCGAACACCACGCCGAGGCCCTGCGCGTCGCGTTCCAGCTTCTCGAAGTTCGGCACGATCAGGGCCGCGAGGTACTTGCGCCGGTCGCCGATCAGCACCGGGGTGCCGACGTAGGGCGAGCTCTTGAGGAGCGCCTCGAGCGGCTGCGGCGCGATGTTCTTGCCGTACGCGTTGATGATGATGTCCTTCTTGCGATCGGTGATCTTGAGGAAGCCGTCCGTGTCGATCTCGCCGATGTCGCCGGTATGGAACCAGCCCGCGGCGTCGATGGCCTGTGCCGTCGCCTCGGGGTTGTTCCAGTAGCCCTTCATGACGTGCGGGCCGCGCGTCAGGATCTCGCCGTCCTCGGCGATCTTCACTTCGATACCCGGAATCACCGGCCCGACGGTGCCGACGCGGCGTTTGTCGGGCGTGTTCACCGCGATGACCGGCGAGGTCTCGGTAAGGCCGTAGCCCTCGAGGATCTCCACGCCGGCGCCGATGAAGAACGCCGCGAGATCGGCCGAGAGCGGCGCGCCGCCGGAGACGACGAACTTGACCTTGCCGCCGAGGCGCTCGTGGATCTTCTTGAAGACCAGCTTGTCGGCGATCTTCGACTTGATGCCGAGGAAGCCGGGGATCGGCTTGCGATCGACCATGTAGGGCAGCCGCTGCTGCGCGACGTCGAGGGCCCAGTAGAAGATCTTCTGGCGCACCTTCGGCGCGACGGCGACGTTGTCGAGGATGCGCGCGCGCATCTTCTCGAACAGCCGCGGTACGGCGGCGAAATACTCCGGATGCACCTCGCCGAGGTTGTCCGCGACCTTGGTGACGTTCTCCGCGTAGGCGATCGTGCCGCCCTTGTAGAGGAAGAGGAAGTCGACCATCCGCTCGAGGATGTGCGAGAGCGGCAGGATCGAGAGCGCGGTGTCGCCCGGCTGGAACGGCACGATGTCGCGCACGGTCACGACGTTGCTCGTGATGTTGCCATGGGTGAGCATGGCGCCCTTCGGATTGCCGGTGGTGCCGGAGGTGTAGACGAGCGTGGCCAGATCGTCGGCCGTGCGCGATTTGCGCGACTGGTCGAACCAGGCCGTGCCCTCCTTCGCCTCGACCGCCTTCCCCTTCGCGACCACGTCGTTGAAGAGGAGGACGCCCGGCTGCGCGTTGCCGTCGCAGAGGATGACGTGATGCAGCGCGGGGACGTGCGAGCGGATCTCCTGGACCTTCTGGAGTTGCTCGGCGTCCGAGCAGATCACCGCCACGGTGCCGGCGTCGTTGAGGATGTACTCGATCTGCCAGCCGAGGAGCGTCGGATAGACCGGCACGGAGATGCCGCCGAGACAGAGGATCGCAAAGTCGGCGATCGTCCACTGCGGGCGGTTTTCCGAAAGGATCGCCACGCGGTCGTCGGCTTTCACGCCGAGGTCGCGCAGGCCGGTGGAGAGCCACCGGACGGTGTCACGGAATTCGGGGACGGAGATATCGAGCCAGCGGTCGCCCTTTTTGTACTTCATGGCGGCCGGGCGATCGATGGAGCTTGTCAACGCATAGATGTCATTGAGAGTTTTGACCTCGTCCTGCATGCGACCCCCTGACGTTCGGCTGAGAGGGGGGGATCATAGCAAAGCGGGAGGCTCGCGCTGCTCGGCTGTTCAGCCGTTCAGCTGTTCAGGCAGCGCACGGGGCGCATACGCCTGAACAGCTGTGCAGCTGCGTCTACCCTGTGCAGCTGCGGTCAGGCGACTTTCACCCAGCGCCAGAGCTCCGGCAGCGTCGGGCGCTTGCCGTACGACAGGATGCCGACCCGGAAGATCTTCGCCGTGATCCACATCAGCGCGAAGATCGTGGCGATCGAAACGAGGACCGAGACGGCGATGTGCCAGAGGGGCGGCTCGGCCACCAGCGTGCGGACGAACATCGTCACCGGCCCGAAAACGGGTGCCAGCGAGAAGCCGACGGCGATCCTGGAATCGGGATTCATGATGATCGGCACCATCAGGAACCAGGGGGCCATCATCACCAGTGAGATCGGCGCGACGAACTGCTGCGCCTCGCGCTCAGTGTTCGAGACGGCGCCCGCGATCGCGTAGACGCAGACGTAGGTCAGGTACGCCAGGATGAAGAAGATGAAGAAGTAGATGAAGACGATCGGGCGGAAGAACTGCGAGAGGTTCACTCCCGCCACCATGGCTGTCGCCGCGCCGTACGCGCCCACGAGGGAGCCCATCAGCAGCCAGACCCCAATCTGCGTCAGGCCGACCGCGGCCACACCGAGGATCTTGCCCATGAGGAGTTGCATCGGGGTGACGGAGGAGACCAGCACCTCCACGACGCGCTCGCTCTTCTCCTGCACGATGCCGCGCATGGTCTCGTTGCCGTAGATGAACGACGGCAGGATCAGGAGGGCGGCAAAGACGAAACCGACGATGAAGTTCCCCTCACCGCCCGTTTTCTGCTCGCCCGACTTCGAGATCTGCACCGCTTCGATCGGCATGTCGCTCATGAGGCGCTCGACCGAATCGGGGCGGATGCCGTTCGCCGCGAGACGCTGCCGCTGGACCGACTTGTTGGTGAGCCGCGCCAGCCGCTCCTGGGTCATCACGTCAGTCGACGAGCGGCTGTAGTACGTGAGCTGCGTGTCGGGTGAGTCGGTCGCGCCGGCAGGAATCAGGAAGACGCCGTCGAGCCGGTTCGGCCCTTCGCTGGCCAGGCGGGGGAGGTACTCCTTCGACGCGGTGGAGACGTCCACGCCCTTCTGGTCGACATACTCGACGACCAGCTGCGACGGGAGCTCGGGGCCGCGGCGGCGCCCGCTGAGCTGCTCGCGAGCCTGATCTTTCGCATCTTTCGTTTTCTCCAGCGGCCGGTTCGGGCGCGTGAAGGTCTCGCGCAGTGTGCCGGTGCCGTCGAGCACCGCGATCTTCTTCTCCCCCATGCCCTTGGCCACCATCAGGCCCGGCAGCACCATCACGCCGGCCATGAGGAACGGGAAGAGGAAGGTCATGATGATGAACATCTTCCGGCGCACGGCCTGGAGGTACTCCCGTTTCAAGACCGCAAACATCTTTTTCATCGCGTCACCTCGTGCGACAGCGTCTCCGCTCCGACCGTCTCGATGAAGATGTCTTCGAGCGACGGCGCCGCCACTTCGAACCGGCGGATGCGCAGCCGTCCCATCGATGCTTCAAGGATCTTCTGCGGATCGGCACCGTCGTCGAGGGTGAGCTCCGCCCCGTTGTTGACGATGCTCGCGCGCCGCACCTGCGGCAGGTCGCTGAGGAACCGCCCGTCGCCGTCGAAGTCGATATGCAGGCTGTTCCGCGATCCGCGGATCTCTTCGAGCGTCCCTTCGAGCACGACCTTGCCCCGATGGATCAGGATGAGCTCGTCCGCCATCCGCTCCGCCTCGGCCATCATGTGCGTGGAGAGCAAAATGGTCTTTCCCTCGTTGCGCAGATCGTTGAGGAGGTTGCGCACCAGGACCATGTTCACCGGATCGAGGCCCGACTGCGGCTCGTCGAGGATGATCAGATCGGGATCGTGCAGCAGCGTGCCGATCAGCTGGACCTTCTGCTGGTTGCCTTTCGACAGCTCCTCGACCTTGGCGTTGCGCTTGTCGGTGAGCTCGAAGCGCTCCACCCAGTAATCGACCTTCGCGCGCACGCTGGCCGGCTTCTTCCCCTTGATCTCGGCGAGAAAGAGGAGCTGCTCAACCACCTTCATCTGTTTGTACAGGCCGCGTTCTTCGGGGAGATAGCCGATGCGATCGCGAAACGACCGCCCGTCCGCGTCACCGCCGAGCCACCGGATGTCACCGGAATCCGGCATGAAGATGCCGGTGATCATCCGAATGGTCGTGGTCTTCCCGGCCCCGTTCCGCCCGAGCAGGCCGGTAATGGTCCCCTGCCGCACGGTGAACGAAACGCCGTCGACCGCCCGAACCGCCGCAAACGTCTTCCGCACATCCCGAACCGCCAAAATGTCCGCCATAAAACCCTTTCTGGTGTGACGGCGTCATTGTACGGGCGGGGGAGGGGGAGATTGCGGGCTAGGGTTTGGGAGTGGCGATGTTGTCTTGGAGAGAAACTGGGACCAGTTTCTTTCCGATCGTCTTGATGATTCGAACGATCCGCTCCGAAAATTCATGCGGCGTGTCGAAACGAGTCTCGGGATTACGCGAGCTCTGCGGTGCCGCGTACGCGGCAGTCGACACTACGACCGTAAGCAGCAGCGTAGCTGCTACCGGAAACCTCTTCTTCATTTACGCCCTCCGTCAGCGTCTTCGATATGGGAGGGCGCGCCCTTTTAGAGGAGTGTCCCGGCGACACAAATCCCTACCCCGAGTTTTGCTCGGGCGAGAAAAGCGGTGGAACCGACCTACGCCGGTGGTGGAGCGAACAGCAGCTGCGGCTCCTGTTGAAGTCGCCTGACGTAGGTTCGGACGTGCTGGACGAGCTCGACAGACGCAACACCGCAACTACTCGCTTCACGGAGGTAACCGAGCGCCGTCATCGCTTGCGGTGATGCGGCTATGCCAACGTTTTCGAAATAACGCATCGCAGTGCGGCACAACTTGGCCACCTCGGCAGCACGTCCTTCGGCCAGCAGCAGTTCCGCGAGATCCAGCGACACGAGGGCTGCCTCCGACGACATGCTGAGCCGGCCGAAATCTTCCTGCAACGCAATTAGCCGCGAAACTGCATCAGCGGATCGACCTGCGCTTACGAGCATTCGCGCCACATTCCATCTGGCGCGAAGAGCTTCCGTCTTTGTTTCGGACATCGAATAGGCGTCGATCGACATCTGCGCGAACCGCAGCGCGGCGTCTACATCGCCGAGCTCTCGGTGACATGCAGCGATGTTCTGCCAAATGTCCGGCATTTCGGACGCCAAGGCTGGCGAGGCAGAGTGACTGAGGTGAGACCAGATTGCGAGTGCCTCGCGATACTCACCGTTCCGGTATGAAACTGCGGCCTCCAACGAGCGCGCTCGCTCGAACCGCAGCGTGTCACCCATTGCTGCGAACGTACGCGCGTTGATCCGCGATATCGCTGCGGCTTCGGAGTTGCGATCCATCGCGCGATACACCAACGCTCGCACCACCCCCACCCGCGCACCCTCGTACTCCCCCACCACACAGTCACTAAAGTGACTTTCCGCGGTCAAAACAGCCCGCTCCGCGTCCGCGAAGCTTCCGGTGTAGTAGAGCGCGTACGCGTAGTCGCGCCAGGCCGCGCCGCGCAGTTTGGCGACGGCGTCGCTTTCGTAGCGGGAGGCGTCGATTGCGTCAGCGACCGCTGTGGCGAGGGCGGTCAGCGCGACGGCGTCGCGCGGCATGGTGTCGATGGCGCGGTCGGCCGCGGCCAGGAGGCGGCGCACGACGCCGGCGGTCTGGTACTCGGGCAGTGCGGCGAGGCGAGCGTCGGCGATGAGCACGGGCAGCAGCGCCTCGGCTTCGGCGTCTTCGCGGGTCATGTTGTCGGCGAAGGCGCGGAGGGTGGCGATGGTCCGCGGATTCGGCGTGGCATCGACGGGCGGTTGCCACACCGCTTCGTCCGCCATCGCGCAGGAGATCGATCGCAGGGTATCCAGCGTTTCGCGGCAGTCGCCGCAGGCCAGCAGGTGCGGGTCGCTCGCGGTCGCCGAGGACTCGAGAAAGGAGATCAGCGCTTCGTCGTCGTAGTGCCGGTCGACCATCAGCGATTCACCGCGGTGATGTTCATGTAGATCTCACGGACCCGCTTGAGGCAGTTGTGGATCAGCTTTTCGGCGTAACGGTTGGTCGTTTCGAGCTCGCGCGCCACTTCGCCGGCGGACTGCCCTTCGAAATAGTGGAGGCGCAGCGTTTCGCGGCAGCGGGGCTGGAGGTAGCGCAGCGCCTGCTGCATGGTGATCTGCAGCGCGAACTGGTCGGCCAGACTGTGCGTGCCGGGATCGGAGTGATCGTTGAAGTCGTCGGGGAGCGATTCAGTGCGACCCGAGGCGCGCCAGTAGTGGCGGCTTGCGTTGCACATCGCGGCGACGAGCCACGCGCGCACGTTGTCGATCTTGGTCCCGGTCTGCAGGAACGAGAGGAAGACTTCCTGAATGAGGTTTTCCGCGTCACCGTCCGGGATGCGGAACTTGCGGCACGCAACGTACAGCAGGAGGTTGCGGTGCTCGATGTACAGGCGTTCGACCTCGTCCGCCGCCGTTGAGGGCGTGGGGACCACGGCCGGAGCCGTTGCCGTCGCCAGCACAGCCGGCGCCGGGACCTTCTCGCTTGCTGCGCGAGAAGCGGCAGACACTTCGCTCGCGTTCGTTTCCAGCACGGCGGCCTTTCCTTCGTCTAGCCGGAGGGACCGTTGCAGATTCGCGGATTTGGTTAGACCCATTTCACGTTACCACGTTTCCCTACGGCGAAAGCGAATTCAATAAAGAAGGCGGACGACAGAGGGACCGATTCCCCGCCGACCCCGCCAAGCTTACCCCACGACTCAATTTTCCGGATGTATGGAGATGATCGCACGAATTCACCCGTGAATGCTATCCTCCGCCCCCGCCATGACAGCTGATGCCACCCGCTCGCTCGCCAGCCGGATCTGGGACTCGTCAATCGTTCCAACCATCCAGGAGTACATCCGCATCCCGAATCAGTCTCCGCTCTTCGATCCGGAGTGGAAGAAGAACGGGCACATGCACAAGGCAGTGGAGCTCGCCCGCGGCTGGGCCGAGCAGCAGGGCGTGCGTGGCCTGACGATCGAAACGCACGAGCTCGAAGGGCGCACCCCGCTCATCTACATGGAGGTCGAGGGCGACGCGTCGTCGACCGTGCTGATGTACGGCCACCTCGACAAGCAGCCGGCCATGGTCGGCTGGGAAGAGGGACTGGGGCCGTGGACGCCGGTCCTGCGCGACGGCAAGCTGTACGGCCGCGGCGGCGCGGATGACGGCTATGCGATCTTCGCCACGGTCGCGGCGATCAAGATGGTGCAGGAGCAGAACCTGCCCCACGCACGCATCGTGGTGATCGTCGAGTGCTGCGAGGAGAGCGGCTCGGTCGATCTCCCCGCCTACATCGATCTGCTCTCCGACCGCATCGGCACGCCGCGCCTCGTGATCTGCCTCGATTCCGGCTGCGGCAACTACGAGCAGCTCTGGATGACGACGTCGCTGCGCGGCTCGATTGTCGGCAACCTGACGGTGGAGGTCCTCACCGAGGGCGTCCACTCCGGCGACGCGAGCGGCATCGTCCCGTCGTCGTTCCGCGTCCTGCGCATGATCCTCGAGCGCCTCGAGGACGCGACCACCGGCAAGATCATTCCGGAGTGGCTGCATGTAGAAGTGCCCGAGCAGCGTCTCAAGGAAGCTAAAGAAACCGCCCGCGTCCTCGGCGATGAGGTCTGGAGTAAGTTCCCCCTCCTCGGCGACATGCAGCCGGTCTCGAAAGATCCGCTCGAGCTGCTGCTCAATCGCACCTGGCGTCCGGCACTGTCGTACATCGGCCAGGCCGGCATGCCCGATCTGGTGCAGGGCGGCAACGTGCTGCGGCCGAAAACGTCGCTCAAGCTCTCGCTGCGCATCCCGCCGTCACTCGACGCGACCGACCTCGAGCGGAAGATGAAGGATCTTCTCGAATCGAATCCGCCGTACGGCTCGACCGTGGTCTTCGAGGCGGAGAAAGGCGGAGCCGGCTGGGTCGCGCCGCCGATCGCCCCGTGGCTCGAGCAGTCGGTGCAGACCGCGTCGAAGGAGTTCTACGGCAAACCGGCCATGACCTTCGGCGAAGGGGGCTCCATCCCCTTCATGGGCATGCTCGGCGCGCGCTACCCCGAGGCGCAGTTCCTGATCACCGGCGTCCTCGGGCCGCACAGCAATGCGCACGGCCCGAACGAGTTCCTCGACATCGAGTACGCGAAGAATCTGACCGCGTGCGTGGCGCAGGTGCTCGCGGACGAACGGCGCAATCCGTAGCGCAGCTGTTCAGTCATTCAGCTGTTCAGCTGTTCAGCCGCTCAGCTGTTCAGCCGCTGAGCAGCTCTGCGAGACCGGTCAGTGGGCGCCGAAGCCCGTGTACTTTTTCTCCCCCGCTTCGACGCGGATCGGGAGGCGGTTCTGGAGCGGCGGCAACGGACAGGTCGCAAAGTCGGTGAAGGCGCAGGGCGGGTTGTACGCCTTGTTGAAGTCGACGATCGTCTTTCCGCTCGCGTCGGCTTGCTTCGCGTAGAGGTAGCGCCCGGCCGGATAGGTCTCGTCGCGGCTGGTCTGGTCGCGGAAGATGATGAAGTACTCGTCGGAGCCCTCTTCGAGGATCGGATCGAGGCGGTACTCCTTCCCTTCAACCGTAAAGACCAGCGCGCCGGGCGAGTCGCTGTTGCTGGTCATGCCGGTCACGTCCTGGATCGGGATCTTCTTCATCGGGTTGTACGGCTCGAGCCGCGCTTCGACGCGCCACTTTGGATCGATCGGGTAGTACTCGAGGCCGGCGAACTTCGTCCGCACCTCCGATTCCGGATCCTTGACGCGGACGCCGAGGCGCTCGCCCCGCTTGATGATCTGGAACTGCACCGTACCGAGCTTCACAAACGTCGGACCGCTCCCGGAGCTGTCGTCCTGCAGCTCGATCGGACCGGTGACCGGTTTGTCCCCGATGGTCATCGCGGCAGTGGGGTTGAGCGTCACCTTCCCCTGCTTGACGACCAGCGTTCCGGCGGACGGCGGCGTCTTCGCCGGCAGGACCACCCGGTTCTTCACTTTGTCGGAGCCGATCGCGTTCTCCCCCTCCTGCAGCCAGAAGAGGCCGACCAGCGTCAGCCAGCTGTCTTCGCGGCGCAGCCGCTCATCCCGGCTTTTCTGCCACGCCCGCACCTCTTCCTCGGGCGTCAGCTGCGGAGCCGCGGACGAGGTCGTCGCGACCGGTTCCGCGACCGGCCGCGTGGTGGTGGGAGTCACGGATTCCTCCTTCGCGCAGGAGGCCATCACGATGAGCGCGAGAGCGGCAAAACGTTTCATGCGGCTAGCATAGCGGTTGGATGGTTTCGTTTCGGACAACAACGGTGTCGAATCCGTCGTGGCCGAAGTTGCCTCTTTCCCGACACAGAGCGCGGAGCGTGACGAAGTGACCGAGTCGTCGACCTCGCCGTGGGGAGAAGAACGCAAACTTCTCGCCGCGGTGCGTGGGGGCGATGCCGCGGCGGCGGAGGAGCTCGTAGAGCGCACCTACTCCGCGGTCTTTGCGTCGTTGTACCGGCTGTGCGGAGACAGAGATCTCGCGGCCGACCTGACGCAGGAGACGTATCAGAAGGCATGGAGCGCGCTGAAGGGATTCGACGGCCGCTCGCAACTCTTCACCTGGCTTTACCGTATCGCGTACACGACGTTTCTGAACCACATCCGGCGTCCGCGGAGGATGACCTCGCTCGACGAACCGGATGCGATGGAATTACCCGATGAGACACCGCGAGCGGACGAGCTGCTGGCGGACGCACAAGAGGCCGGAAGGCTTCGCGAGGCAGTGATGAAACTCTCCGAGGACTTGCGCTTCACCGTTACGGCGCACTTCTGGGGAGGGCTGCCGGTCAAAGAGATTGCCGAGATCGAGAAGATCACCACCGTGGCCATTCGCAAGCGATTGCACAAGGCCTTCTCGATCCTCGAAGAGATGCTCGGCGAGGAAGTACGATGAACCCGAAACGCAAAGCAGAGATCCAGCGCAGGCTGTCGATGGCTTCGGTTCCGAAGCCGCCGGAAGGGCTTGCCGAGCGGATCAAAGCGGATCTCCCGAAACACTTCACGGCGCCCATGAGCGACCGGCAGCGGCACTTCGGCTCGCTGTACGGCAACCTGCGCGTGGCCGCCTCGATCCTCCTGCTCGTCAGCGCCGTTTACGTGACGGTCCAGCTTCTCGAGCCGGAAGAGCAGATGAAGCAGATGTCCGCCGCGAGGCAGCCGGTGACCCTGACCTCCGGCGACGCGGTCCCGCGTCTCGCCGAGCGCGCAATCGCCGCGCAGGCGGAGCAGGAGCTGCGCGTCGAGATCACCCAGGCAGCGCCGCAGGCCGCCGTCGCCACCGCAAACGCGGAGAGCGACACCGCCGCGACGTTCGCTACGGCACGCCCGCGCGAAGAGCCGCTGTCGGTCGAGGAAGCAGAACGGGCGATCGCCGGCGGCGTGTCCGGCAGCACCGCCGACTTTGCCTTCG
Source organism: Thermoanaerobaculia bacterium (assembly GCA_036398925.1). Lineage (GTDB taxonomy): Bacteria > Acidobacteriota > Thermoanaerobaculia > Gp7-AA8 > Gp7-AA8 > DASWOB01. Next base: position 205,141 of record DASWOB010000005.1, on the reverse strand, counting down.
ACTCCGTCGAAGAAGTGGCCGTGGCGCCGACCGCTGTCGCGGCTGCGGCCCCCGCACCACCGCCCGTTGCGCCGCCGTCCGTGGCTCAGACGCAGCCACAGCCGCAGCGCATCACCGCCACCGCCGAAGCGCCGATGGTCGAGCCCCGCGCCGCCGACCGGAAGGCGGCCGCTCCCTCCGCCCCCTCCCCCGCCTTCGTGCGTGAGGCGCAGGCCTCCACGGTCGACCTCGGACCGCGCCACACCGTCTTCGGGATCTCTGTCGATCCCTCGTTCTTCCATCAGATCAAGTCGGCGCTCGAGCACGGTGAGCGCCCGCGGGCGGAGAGCGTCAACATCGGCGCGCTCGTGAACTACTTCGCCGGCCGTCCGAGCCGCGCTCCGAAGCGCGAGGTCGGTCTCGAGGTGGAAGGCTCGCCGGTGCCGGTCGGGGTCGAAGGACGCCGCGCCATGATCCGCTTCACCATCGACACGATGGCCGCTCCGCCGCCGGTCCGCGGCACCTCCGTCGCACCGGTGGCCAAGGACGCCTCAATCGTCATCGATCTCAACGACGACGCCGTGACCAGCTTCCGCGCGATCGGCGCCGACGCCACGGCCACGACCGAGGATGCGCTGCTGCGCGGCACCTCGGTGACCGGGCTGTACGAGGTGGAGTTGCGCCCCGGCATCACCGCGCGGGAGCGCGTGGCCACGATCACGCTGCGCTACCGCTCCGTCATCGACGGCCGCGAGCACACCATCCGCAAAGAACTGCGCGGACGCGACTTCGACGGCACCTGGACCGCCGCGTCACGCCGTCACCGCCTCGCGTCGCTGGGCGCGGTGTGGGGTGAGACGCTGAAGGGGACCAGCGGCGGCAGCGACGTCGCCCGTCGCGCCGAAGAGCTGGCCTCGCAGTCGCCGCAGGACAAGCGGGCCAAAGAGCTGTCGCAGCTCGCGGTCACGTCCTCGCGGATGGGGACGTAGGTTCTCGTCGTCATCGAAAACCCTGAGCGAGCGCAAGCGAGTCGAAGGGTCAACCAAGGCGCGGCGCTTTCGTAGGTCATCGGCAGACGCGCCGCGCCTTGATTGACCCTTCGGCTCGCTGCGCTCGCTCAGGGTGCCGGTGGCGTTACCGCTTCTTCCCGCCCCCGAAGTTGCGCACCGACTGAAAGTGCACGTTGAAGTAGTTCGCCGCGGCGCGCAGGGCGCGGCCGACGGCCCATTCGTCTTTGGCCGGGATATTCTCGATGCCGAGCCGCATGTGCGGAGGGAGTTTCGCGCGGCAGCGGCGGCAGAGCGCGTTCCCGACCGTCTTATCGAGGTCGCAACGCGGGCAGCTCGGCCGATTTGCCAGCGCCCTGACCTGATCTTTGGTCATTGTCATCGCCGTGTCTCCACCTGTTCCATTCTATGCAATACGGAGCTCGGCGGCGGAGCGTCGCTCTCCACAACGTCATCCCGAGCGAAGTCGAGGGATCAACCAAGGCGCGGCGCGGCCGTCGGCCATCCGCAAGCGTCATGGCCGGCTGCAGCGCCGCGCCTTGATTGACCCTTCGGCTTCGCTCAGGGTTTGGGGGACGAAGCGCTAGAATCCGCCGCGGAAAAAAGGAGGTCACGCAAATGGGTCAGCGCGTTGAATTTCCGTCGAACGGCCACACCTGTCAGGGCTACTTCGCGGCACCGGAGTCAGGCCAGGGGCCGGGCATCGTCGTCATTCAGGAGTGGTGGGGCCTCGTTCCGCACGTCGAGGACATCGTCGAGCGCTTCGCGAAGGCCGGTTTCGCCGCCATCGCTCCCGACCTCTATCACGGCAAGACCACCACGTCGCCCGATGAAGCGGGCCGCATGCTGATGGAGCTCGACGTGGAGCGTGCCGAGAGCGAGATCCGCGGCGCCGGCGACTATCTCCTCGGGCGGCCCGAGTGCACTTCGCAGAAGTTCGGCGTGGTCGGCTTCTGCATGGGCGGCGCACTCGCGCAGCACGAGGCCACCGTCAATCCGACCAAGGTTGGCGCGGCCGTCAGCTTCTACGGCGGCTTCAAGAAAGTGGCCACGCCGTGGGAGCAGCTGCAGGCGCCGATCCTTCTGATCTATGGCGAGAAAGACCAGGGCGTGCCGGTGCAGCACGGCCGGGAAGTAGAGGAGAAACTGCGCGAGCTCGGCAAGGACGTGCAGCTCGTCGTCTACCCCGACGCCGATCACGCCTTCTTCAACGACACAGGCCGCAATTACAAGCCGGACGCCGCGCAGGACGCCTGGACGCGCACCATCGACTTCTTCCGGAAGCAGCTGTCGTAGTGTCGCCGCGCGCGGTTCTCTTCTTCGCCTGCATCGCGTTCTGTCTCACGCCGTGGGCCTCGCCACCTCTGGCGCTGGCCCTCGGCCTCGCGATCGCGCTGACCGTCGGGCATCCGTTCCAGACCGGCAAAGCGACGAAGCTCCTGCTGCAGATCTCCGTGGTCGGTCTCGGCTTCGGGATGAACCTCTCGCACGTCGTCGCCGCGGGCCGGACCGGTATCGTCTTCACGATCGCCACCATCGTCGGCACGCTGCTCCTCGGCTATCTGATCGGGCGGGCGATGAACATCAGCCGCGGTACGGCGCACCTGATCTCCTCCGGCACCGCGATCTGCGGCGGCTCGGCGATTGCCGCGGTCGGCCCGGTGATCGGCGCGACCGACGAAGAGATGTCGGTCTCACTCGGCACAGTCTTCATCCTCAACGCCATCGCTCTCTTTGCGTTCCCCCCCATCGGTCAGGCGCTGCATCTGACGCAGACGCAGTTCGGCGTCTGGTCGGCCATCGCCATCCACGACACCAGCTCGGTCGTCGGCGCGGCGGCCAAATACGGCGCGGAGGCGCTGCAGATCGCGACGACCGTCAAGCTCACCCGCGCCCTCTGGATCGTGCCTCTGGCCCTCGGCACCGCGTTCGCCTTTCGCCGCAAGTCGGCGCGCGTGGCCATCCCCTGGTTCATCCTCTTCTTCCTCCTCGCCTCGGTGGCGCGCACCTACACGCCGGCGCCGGAGGTGGTGTGGGAGACGATCGTCCGCATCGCGCGCATCGGCCTCACGGTGACGCTGTTTCTCATCGGCGCGGGGCTGACGCGGAAGAGCCTCGCGGCGGTCGGCGCGCGGCCGCTGATCCTCGGTGTCGTGCTCTGGATCTGCATCTCCGCGGCCGGACTCTGGGCGGTCCTGACGACCCTCGCGTAGAATCGCGCATCCCATGGCCGAAGCAGTCCTCAGCGGGAGTCTCTCCGCGTTCAAACTCCCCGACGTGCTCACCTTCCTGAGCACCACCGGGAAGAGCGGCACGCTCACGCTCGCGAACGGCGAGTGCGAGGCATATCTCTTCTTCGATCAGGGCTCGCTGATCTACGCCGGCTCGAATCAGGAGCCGTTCCGCCTCGGCTTCATCCTCCTTCGCAAAAAGAAGATCACTCGCGAGCAGCGCGACGCGATCGACGCGCTGATGCAGCGCGAAGGAGGCCGTTTCGGACAGCTGGCCGTCGACCGGGGACTACTCACCGAGGCGCAGCTGCGCGACTTCCTCAAGGTGCAGGTCTCGGAGATCGTTTACGACTGCTTCGTCTGGGAGGGCGGCACGTTCCGATTCGCCGAGGAGAACCGGCTGCCGTCGCACGCCGTGACCATCTCCATCGACCTGACCAACCTGATCATGGAAGGGGCGCGGCGCATCGACGAGTGGGAGCAGTGCCTGCGTCTCCTCCCCGATAAGAACGCGGTCTTCCGGGTCGTGGCCACGCCGCGCGACGACAAGATCTCGCTGACCGCCGACGAGTGGAAGATCCTCTTCCTCATCAACACCAGCCGCACGCTCGAGGAGCTCTGCCACGACGCGGAAGAAGATCCGTTCCACGTCTACCGCGTGATGTACGGCCTGCTCGCGAATCATCTGATCGAGCTCGTGCCACGCGAGGTGCTGACGGTCGACGACACGCACGGCGGCTCGCTCGCGAAGCCGACCGCCTCCGGCGACGCCACCGTGCGCCAGCCCTCACCGGTCTTCGGCGGTGAATCGACCGTGCGCGAAGCGGACGACGATACGAGCCTGCTCGTGTCCTCCGAGGCGCGCCTGTCGTACGCCGATGTGGTGCGGCCCACCATCGCACAGCTCCTCATCGCCACCGGCGAAGGCCAGGGCAAGCTCTTTCCGCTGACCGACAGCGAGTATCTGGTCGGCCGCCATCGCGACAACACCATCGTCCTGGCCGACCTCGGCGTGTCGAGCTTTCACGCGCGCATTTACCTCGGCGCAGAGGGTTATGTGATCGAGGATCTGAAGTCGCGCAACGGCACGTGGCTCAACGGCACGCGCGTCTATCACGCGACGCTCGCGCACGGCGACAAGGTGCACCTCGGCGCGACCGACCTCGTTTACGAAGTCATCGTGAGGTGAGAGCACACCATCAGAGCCGATCGCGGCCGCGTAGATACGGCCGCAGAACCTCCGGCACGACGATCGATCCATCCGCCTGCTGATAGTTCTCCAGCACTGCCACAAGAGTGCGTCCGAGCGGCAGTCCCGAGCCATTCAGCGTGTGCACGAAGGCGGTCTTCTTGTTCGCGTCGCGATAGCGGATGTTCGCGCGGCGCGCCTGAAAGTCGGCGAAGTTCGAGCAGGAGGAGATCTCGCGATACGTCTCCTGCCCCGGCAGCCAGACCTCGATGTCGTACGTCTTGGCGGAGCTGAAGCCCATGTCGCCGGTCGAGAGCGTGACCACGCGGTAGTGGAGGTTGAGCTTCTGCAGGACCTCCTCCGCGTCGGCGACGAGCTTCTCCAGCTCATCCCACGACTGCTCTGGCGCCGTGAACTTCACCAGCTCCACTTTCTCAAACTGGTGCTGGCGAATGAGCCCGCGGGTGTCCTTGCCGTATGACCCGGCCTCGCTGCGGAAGCAGGGCGTGTAGGCGGTGAAGCGGATCGGCAGCGTCGCCCCGTCGAGGATCTCGTCGCGATAGATGTTCGTGACCGGCACTTCCGCGGTGGGGATCAGGTAGAGCGGCTTCTCCCCTTCCAGCTTGAAGAGATCGGCTTCGAACTTTGGCAGCTGCCCCGTGCCGCGCATCGAGTCGGCGTTGACGATGAACGGCGCCAGGATCTCCGTGTAGCCCTGATCGGCGTGGAGATCGAGCATGAAGTTCATCAGCGCGCGGCTGAGCTGCGCGGCGCCGCCGGTGAGGAACGCGAAGCGCGCGCCGGTCACTTTCGCGGCGCGATCGAAGTCGAGGATGCCGAGCTGCTCGCCGATGTCCCAGTGCGCCTTCGGCGTAAAGTCGAACGAGGGGCGCTCGCCCCACTGCCGCTCCACGCGATTCGCGCTTTCGTCGGGACCGACCGGCACCGACTCGTGCGGCGCGTTCGGAAAGTACGGCACGAGCCCGTCGAGCTCGCGCTCGATCTCGGCCAGGCGATCGTCGAGCGACTTGATCTCGTCGCCGAGGCGCTTCATCGCGTCGATCTGCGGCTGCGCGTCCTGCTTGTTCTTCTTGAGCGTCGCGATCTCCTGCGACGCCGCGTTCTTCTGGGCCTTGAGTGCTTCGACCTGCGCGATCACGCGGCGGCGCTCGGCGTCGAGCTCGACGAAGCGGTCGAGGTCGACCTTCGCGCCGCGGTTCTTCAGCGCCTGGCGATAGTGGTCGGTACGGTCTCGGAGGTATTCGCGGGACAACATAAGCCGCGCATGATACTCAATGGCGCACGGAGCGCGATTTGCCCGCGGAGACGTCGCTCACGTCGCCGACGATCACCAGCGCGTAACCCTGCCGCTCGCCCTGCAGAATGTCCTCCGCGCCGACCTGCACGGCGTACTGACCGGCCGACGGCGTCTCGAATGCCACCGTCTCGACCGTGTTGCGGTCATCGTTGGCGCCATTGCCAAAGTACCTCGTTCCGTCCGGTCCGGTCACGACCAGATCGAGGTCGTTCATGAGCTGCGGGACGGTCGCGTTGACGGCGCGATTGCCCGGTGGATCGGTCCAGACGAGCACCACTTTGAACGGTGTCCCGGTCTGCACACGGAAGCGCCGCACCAATGGTTGCCTCTTCGCAAGGCCGCTGGCGCGCGGCACGTCATACACGCGCAGTTTGCGCGCCTCACCGGCGAAATGCAGCGCATCGTCGAGCACCGGAAAGCCCCACCCCTGCTCGTTCGACGGCACCGGCAGCGTGTCTACGTCGATCAACCCTTCGCGCCGGTACGGCACGCGGCGGGCGGAGGCGATCAAGGTCGCCTTCAGCAGCGCGGCGCTCGGCGTGAACGCGTTCGCCGCGTTGCGCGCGCCGGTCGGATAGAAACCTTCGGTGTAGTACTGCCGCGCGAGCGCCGCGGCACCGGCCACGCTCGGCGAAGACCACGACGTGCCGCTCTGCCGGGTCATGTCGCAGGTGTTCGGGTTTTTATCGAAATCGATATCGCCGCCGATGACGCGCGCCGGGCCGACCAGGTCGGGCTTGATGCGCCCGTCTTTCGTCGGACCGAACAGCGAGTAGCCGGCGAGGACGTCGTCCTCGCGGTTGCCGGCGCGTGTGCCGCCGATCTGCAGCGCGTTCTTTGCGCTGCCGGGCGCTGAGACGGTGCCGGCGGCCGGCTTCGAGTCCGAGCCCCAATTGCCGGTGTTGAAGATCACCAGCATGTCCGGATGGTCGTGGACGAAGGCATCGACGTCGCGCGCCGAAGCCGGATAGTTCGCGGTCGGCGGAATGCCGGACGGGCCGGTGTTCTGGCGATCGCCCCACGAGTTCGAGTGGATGCGCGCCCCCTGCTTGTAGGCCTGCTCGAGGATCGGCAGCATCTGCACCGGGCAGCCGATGCCGGGGCGATGCGAACAGTTGTCGCCGCCGATGAACCCCGCGTCCTGCACGACCAGCTTCGCGCCGGGCGCGATGGCGTCGGCGTAGTCATGGGCGATGGCCGCCCCTTTGTCGCCGAGGGCGGCCGAGGCGGCGTGGGTGCCGTGTCCCTGATTGTCGAACGACCCTGCCGCGCCCGCTTCCTCACACCCCTTCGCGCCGGGATACTGATCGCACGAATAGAGGTAGTTGTAGGCGATGACCTTGCGGCGAGAGTGGTCGACGTTCTCCCAATCGAGACCGCCTGTCGGCGAGCCGGTGTTGTACGGCGGCGCCGACCCGTCGGGCTCGAGGAAATAGCAGTTGTCCCACCCCAGACCGGTGTCGAGGATGGCGATGATCTGATTCTCCCCGTGAAGACCGCGGTCGTGCAGCGGGGTGGAGAGGCTGTTCGGCCCCGACTGAAGCGAGCGAAACGACACCTCGTTCGCCGAAACAGTGAAGGCGACAAGGAGTGACGCAAATAACTTGCGGACCATCGAGCGGGCAAACGGAGTGGGCGGTGGAGGCATTCCGCGGGTGAATGACATTGGAAAGGGTGAATGACATCTGAAGGCCTGTCCCCATATATCCCCAGGGGGACAGACCTTCAGATGTCAGGGGCACACACCGGGGACAGTTCGACACCACACGGGGGGACAGGCCTTCGGATGTCAGATATGTCCCCCAGGGGACAGGCCTTCAGATATCAGGGGGCACACACCGGGGACAGGGCTTCGACACCACACCGGGGGGGACAGGCCTTCGGATATCAGCGGCCACACCGGGGGACAGGGGACAGAGATGACATCTGAAGACCTGTCCCCAAGCGCCTCCTTGAGCGCCTCCTTGTCCCCCAGCGCCTCAGGGGGACAGGCCTTCAGATGTCACTGTGTCACGCCTCAGGGGGACACGCCTTCAGATGTCAGGGGGGCACACACCGGGGGACAGGGCTTCGGATGTCACGGCATATTGGGGCCTGTGGGGACAGGGCTTCAGATGTCACAGGCGGAACTGTTGGGGGACCGAGATGTCACACCCCATCCAGATTACGATGCCCAGCGTGAAAGCGGTCCTCCTCCTGATCCTGCTCGCGCTCCCCCTGCGCGCCGCGGAGGATCCCCGGCCGCTCAGCGAGCAGGAGCGGATCGCGGTCGCGATCGTGGCCCGCTATCTGGCGGACGGCCGGGACGCGCTCTGGAACGACCTCGCCCCCACCTCCCCGTTCCGTGCGCTGCCGCGCGAGGAGGCGCTGCGCGAGCTCGCGACGCGGCTCGGGCCGCGCGAGCGCGCCACCTGGACGTTGCACACCAGCGCGACGGACGACATCGCCTTTCGCGTGCGATGGCCGAGCGGCTACGAGGACGCGCTGGCCTTCCGGATTCGCGAGGGGAAGCTCGAGTCGGTGCGCAGTCTCGCTGAAGCGACGTCACGGCCGGCCTCGCCCGCGCCGGCACCACCAAAGCGTGAAAGCGTGGCCTGGCTGGGCGCGTCGGTCTTTTTCATCGTCCTGGCGTTCTTCTTCCGCTCGCGCCTGCGGCTGGTCCCGATCGCGCTGGCCGCGGGCTCGCTCGTCGCCGGCGGGGCGATGCTCCGGCTCGACCGTGCGCCCGCAAAGACGCCGGCGCGTGCGATCACCGTCGCCGAATTACGCGCGCTGCAGCCGCTGCGCGAGGCGCTGGCGAACGGCAGGCCGGCCACGCTGCCGCAGAACGTCAGCGCCGAGGCGCGTCAGGTCGCGGCGCTCTGGCTGCTGCGCGCCGGCGAGGAGGCTCCGCTCGGCGACGCTACGGGTCCGCTCGCCGAATTGATCCGCGCGCGCGTGGCCCTCGAGAGCCGCGACGTGCGGGCGGCGAAGGCCGCCCTCGACCGGGCCGTCCTCGTGCAACGCGATGACCTCCTCCGCGAGGCCGCCGCCACGCTGCCGAACGATGACGGGATGCAATACGTCCAGCGGATGATCGAGATCGGCTCGCGCGACGCCGACGCCTGGTACACCGTGGCCGCGCGGGAGCGCGACCTGCCGCGCGCGGAGCAGCTCTTCCGTATGGCATGGCAGCTCCGCCCGGTCACGCGCGAGGCGCTCGCTCGTGACGCCGCTCTGCTGAGGATCGTCGAACAGCGCAATCTGGCTCTGCTGGTCGGCTTCAACGCGGCGGAGGAGCCGGTGGCCGCGCCGCGCGGCCGCAAGGCGGCACTGGCCCTGCCGGCCGGCGCACGCGCCTTCGTCTCCGGCGAGCTCCTGCGCGTCGACCTCGGCACGGCCGCGCTCGAGATCCCGAACGGCGCCATGCATGCGCCCGCAACCGCGCAAAGCGTCGCGGCCACCCGCTGGTCGGAGGAGCGCGATGCGGCCGCGATGCGCGAGGCGGCGGCGCTGCTCGAAGAGAAGAATCCACCCCTCAGCCCGCGCCTGGAGATCGCCGTCGATGCGCTCGCGCATCACAACCGCTGGCGCGACGTCCTGACGCTGACGGAGGCCATCACCCCCGCCACCGCGGAAGCTCCCGGCTCGCTGCTCGTCTACCGGATGATCGCCCTCGTCCGCGAGAAGCGCGTGGGCGACGCGCGGGCGCTCGCGAACGGCAAGGCCATCCGGGCGCGGATGGCGCGGGGCGGCGATGCGCCGACGCTGGTGCCGCTGGCCGAGACGCTGGCCAGCATCGGCGAATACACCACCGCCATCGCCATGTACCACGCGGTGCAGAGCGATCAGACCCGCGAGCTCGCCCGGCAGCGCATCCGCGAGCTCGAGCTGCGCCACTCGCTCACCACCACCTTTCAGACGCTGGCCACGGCGCATTTCGACGTCCGCTACGCGCCGACCATCAACCCGGCCATCGCCAGCCGGATCGGCGATCTGCTCGAGGCGGAGCTGGCTCGCCTGCTCGCCAGGTTCCCGCCGATGGAGTTCCGCCGCACGGCGGTGAACGTCCTCCACTGGGACACCTTCCAGCGCGACGTCACCGGCAGTGAGCACATCATCGGCATCTACGATGGCGAGATCACGCTGCCGTTCGCCGACGTGCAGCGGTTCAACGTCGACATCGTGGCCACGATCACGCACGAGCTGACGCACGCGATCGTCGCGCAGGCCACCGGCGACAACGCCCCCCGCTGGTTCCAGGAGGGGCTGGCGCAGCGGATGGAGCTGGTCCGCGACCAGAGCAACGCCTTCAGCAGCGGACGCCCCGAAGAGGTCGTGCCGCTGCCGCTGCTCGACACGGTGCTGGAGAACGCAACCGACCCCGAGGCGATCCGCGGCGCCTACGCCACCGCGCTGACCAGCATCTACTTTCTGGAAGACCACTTCGGCCCTGACGCACCGATGCGCCTCGTGCAGGCCTTCGCCAGAGGGAGCAACACCGACGACGCGCTCGTGGCCACGCTGAAGGCCGATGCCACCGCGCTCGATCCGCGGTTCCGCGAATGGGGCGCCACACACTCGATGTCGTTCGCGACGAACGAAAAGTTCCCGTACCACCACTGGTACAGCCCCGACATCGATCCGCGCATCCGGGCCGGCATCCGCTTCTCACGGCGCCCCGCGCCGAAGCCATGAACGCAATCAGTGAACGAACTTGCGGCGGTTGCGGATGTAGTCGGCCAGGATGTACTCCCCCAGCCGGTCGGGTGACGAATAGAACGCGCGGCCGCGGTTGATCTTCGAGAGCTGCTCGACGAAGTTCACCAGCATCGGATCGGTGGCCAGCATGAACGTGGTGATGGGGATGTTCGCCCGGCGGCAGCGATCGGCCTCTTCGAGGGTGCGGTTCACGATCTTCATGTCCAGGCCGAAGGAGTTCGTGTAGAGCCGGCCGCCCTCATGAAGTGCTGACGGCTTGCCGTCGGTGATCATGAAGATCTGCTTGTTGTTGTGCTTCCGCCTTCTGAGGATGCGCTGCGCCAGCTCGAGCCCCGCCTTCGTGTTGGTGTGGAACGGGCCGACCTGCACGTACGGGATCTCTGAGATCGGCACTTCCGTCGCCTCGTCGCCGAAGAGCAGCACGTCGATGGAGTCCTTCGGATACTTGGTCAGGATCAGCTCCGTCAGCGCGAGAGCGACCTTCTTGGCCGGGGTGATCCGGTCTTCTCCATAGAGAATCATCGAGTGTGAGATGTCGATCATCACCACCGTCGCACAGGTGGAGTTGTGCTCGGTCTCGAACACCTCCAGGTCCTCCTCGGTCATGACGATCGAGCTGGCCGGGTCGGTGTGTTTCATCGCGTTCTGCAGCGAGCGGATCGAGTCGATCGACATCGGGTCGTCGCCGAACTGGTACGAGCGCGTCTCGGTCAGCCGCTCCGTTCCCGCGCCCGGATTGGCCACCGAGTGGCTTCCGGTGAGCGACTTCTGCAGCCCGCCGAAGATCTCGTCGAGCGCATCACGCCGGATCTGCCGCTCGCCGCCCGCGCCGAGGACCAGGTTCCCCTCACCGTCCTGCCCGACCACGTTCTGCGCCATGAGCTGCGCGAGGAACGCATCGAGATCGACGTCCTCGCCAATGTAGCCGCGCTGCTGCAGCATCCGCATCCAGCGCATCGCCTCATCGACGTCGCCGCCACTCTGCAGGAGCAGGTGATTGAACAGCCGGCGCAGCCCCATCTCCGCCAGCAGCCGCCGGATGAGATCAGGATCGAGGTAGGAGTAACGGGAGCGCATGGGAGTGGGATTGAGGATTCCGGATTGAGGATTGAGGAAGTAGAGGCGGCCGACGCGCGAGCGTCTTCCTCAATCCTCAATCCTCAATTCTCAATCCCTTTCCTGTTCTTCCGCAGGCGCTCGATCCACTTGGCGACGGTCGGGTTGTTCGGGAGTTTTTCGCGCGCCTGCTCGGCGGTGGTGAGGGCGTCGTCTTCGCGGCCGAGGATCATCAGGATCTGCATGCGCAGTTCGATGAGTGACTGGTAGAGCGTAAAGTCGGAGATCTCGTGGCGGTCGAGGAGCGACATGCCGCGGTCGACGAACTTGAGGGCGACCTCGGGCTTTTCGTTGTTGAGCGCGTCGGCGGCGAAGCGGTGGAGCATGCGCGGTGAGTCGCCGAGGAACGAGCGAGCATCGACGAAGTAGTGGAGCGCCTCCCGGATCACCGAATCGTGGTCGGGATACCAGCCGTCGCGGATGATGCGATCGATCTGGCGAGAGAGGTCGCTCGGAATCTCGGCGGTGACTTTGGTCATCGGGACCCGATTGTAATCCTTGGGTGCGATCTGCCCGTTGTGGCAGAGGGCTATGTCCGCTATTGATGACAGTTACAACCGCAACGACGGAGATGTGGTCCACCACATCGATGTAGCGCGACCGCTGCACCGATCCAGCGCGACCGCTGCACCGATCCAGCGCGCGAATGCACCGGTCCAGCGTGACCGCTACATCGTCCTATTGCGCGAATGCCTTGATGCAGCGCGAGCGCTACATCGACCTATTGCGCGAATGCACCGGTCCAGCGCGAGCGCTACATCGGCCTCTTGCGCGAATGCATCGATGCAGCGCGAGCGCTACATCGACCTATGGCGCGAATGCACCGGTCCAGCGCGAGCGCTACATGGGCCTATTGCGCGAATGCACCGATGCAGCGCGAGCGCTATATCGGCCTATTGCGCGATGCACCGATGCAGCGCGAGCGCTACGTCGGCCTACTGCGCGAATGCACCGATGCATTGCGCGAATGCATCGATGTTCGCCAGCAATCGGCGCGTGGCGTCAACGGAATGTAAAAAAGCAGCCCTTCCGAAGGACGGCGCGTTCCTGCTGCACCGGCGGCGCAGCCGCGGGCCGGCACCTGTCCATTCGTGGACACCTCAGTTCCACCGGTGGACAGTGCGGCGCCATCCACTCCGGCACAAGCCAAGGAAACGCAGCGACTTACGCGAATCCACCGGTCGGCCTCGCCGTTGCGAAGGGGGAGCGCACATGGACATCACACGCACTCCCGAAACGAAGAACCGGCGGCGCCTGGCGATCCTCGCCGTGGCAGTGCTGGCGACGATCGTCGCCACGGTCGCCTTTGCCCGGCTGCGGCCGGCGGCGCCGGAGCTCGAGCGCGGCAGCGTCATCATCGCCACGGTTGAGCGGGGGCCGCTCACCCGCGCCATCCGCGCCAACGGCACGCTGGTACCGGAGAACATCCGCTGGATCGCCGCCGCCACCGACGCCCGCGTGGAGCGGATCGTCGTGCAGCCCGGCAGCGCGGTGAAGGCGGAGACGATCATCCTCGAGCTGAGCGATCCGCAGCAACAACAAAACGCGAGCGAAGCGGAGTGGCGTCTGCGCGCGGCCGAGGCGGCGTACGACGCGGCCATGGCGGAGCTCGAAAACGAGAGCCTCGACCGCGAAGCGGCCGCCGCCCGGCTCCGCGCCGAGCACGAACAGGCCCGCCTTCGCGCGAAGGCCGACGCCGAGCTCGAAAAGGCCGGCCTTGCCGCGGCCATCACCCGGCAGCTTTCGCAGACTGCCGTCGACGAGCTGGCGCGCCGGGTGGCCATCGAGGAGCGTCGCGTGGCCACGAGTGCCGCCTCGCAGCGTGCCCGGCTGGCCGGCCTGGCCGCGGGAGTCGAGCAGGCGCGCGCGCTGGCCGGCCTGCGCCGCCAGCAGATGGCATCGCTGATGGTGCGCGCCGGGATCGACGGCGTGCTGCAGCAGGTCAGCGCGCAGGCGGGTCAGCGCGTCACCGCCGGGACGAATCTGGCCCGCGTCGCCGAACCGAATCGCCTGAAAGCCGAGGTGCGTGTGGCCGAGGTGCAGGCCAAGGACGTGCGCATCGGACAGACCGCGATCGTCGACACGCGCAACGGCACCGCCCGGGCGCGCGTCGTGCGCGTCGATCCCGCCGTCAGCAACGGTACGGTGGTCGTCGATCTGTCGCTCACCGATCCGCTGCCGGCCGGCGCGCGCCCCGACCTGACCATTGACGCCACCATCGAGCTCGATCGCGTGCCCGACACGCTCTTCGTCGCGCGTCCCGTCAGCGCGCAGGAGCATGCCGGCGCGCAGCTCTTCCGCGTCACCGGCAACGAAGCAGAGCGCATCCGCGTGCAGTTCGGCATCGCCTCCGCCGACGCCGTCGAGATCCGCGGCGGCCTGCGCGCCGGCGATCAGGTCATCGTTTCGGACACCAGCAACTTCGAGCGCTTCGAGCGGCTCGATCTCAAATGAGGAGAACGGTCATGAACGGCGAAACACTGATTCACCTGGAGCAGGTCAGCAAGGTGTTCCTCACCGACGAGCTGGAGACGCACGCGCTGACGAACGTCCATCTGGAGATCAAGCGCGGCGAGTACGTCTCGATCGCCGGCCCCTCCGGCTGCGGCAAGTCGACCCTGCTCTCGATCCTCGGGCTGCTCGACACGCCGACCTCCGGTTCGTATCGGCTCGGAAACGAGGCCATCGAATCGCTCAGCGCCGCCGAGCGCGCGCGCATCCGCAACCGCACCATCGGCTTCATCTTCCAGGCCTTCAACCTGATCGGCGACCTGACCGTGCACGAGAACGTCGACCTTCCGCTCACCTATCGACGCCTCGGTCTGGCCGATCGCAAGCGGCGCGTCGAAGCGGCGCTCGAGCGGGTGGGCATGGCCCATCGCGCGCGGCACTATCCGGCGCAGCTCTCCGGCGGCCAGCAGCAGCGCGTGGCGGTGGCGCGTGCGCTGGCGGGCGAGCCCGACATCCTTCTTGCCGACGAGCCGACCGGCAACCTCGATTCGAAGAACGGCGAGGCGGTGATGGAGCTGCTGCGCGACCTGCATCGCGGCGGCGCCACGATCTGCATGGTCACGCACGATCCGCGCTTCACCCGCTACGCCCATCGCACGCTCCACCTCTTCGACGGCCGCGTCGTCGAGGAGACGCACGCGCGCGACGCCGAGGCGAAACTGCACGAGAGCGGATTCGCGCTGGCGGAGGCGGCATCGTGATGGAGCTAGCCCGCGATCTCCGTTACGCCATCCGCGGCCTGGTGCGGGCCCGCGGCTTCGCGGCCGTGGCCATCCTCACGCTGGCGGTGGCCCTCGGCGCCAATACCGCGATCTACTCCATCGTCAGCGCGATCCTTCTGCGCCCGCTGCCGTTCCCGCAGCCGGAGGAGCTGATCGCCGTACGCGCCTCGAATCCCGGCATCGCCGATCTCTCGTTCTCGCTGCCGAACTACGACGACCTCCGCGCGCAGGCGAAGAACTTCGAGCAGATCGCCGGCTTCGACTCGTTCAGCACGTTTCTCTACGACGGTCCGGAGCCGGAGCTGCTGAGCGGCTCCTCGGTCACCGCGAACATGTTCCCGCTGCTCGGCATCAAGCCATACCTCGGACGGACGTTCACCGAGGCCGAAGATCGCGAGGGACAGCCGTCGCTGATCGTGATCAGTTACGAGCTGTGGCAGCGGCGCTTCGGCGGCGACCGGCGCATTCTCGGCCGCCAGATCCGGGTCGGCTCCACGCCCGACACGGTCATCGGCGTGATGCCGCCGCGCTTCACCTTTCCGCTGCGCGAGAACGAGCGCGCCGACTTCTGGATCGCGTTGAAGCAGGACCCGGTCAGCACGGCACGCGGCGCGGGGTGGCTCTCCACCATCGCGCGGCTGCGCAACGGCGTCTCGCTCGCACAGGGGGACGCCGAGCTGCGCACCATTTCGGGGCGCATGGCCAAAGAACATCCCGGCCTCGTCTTCCGCGCGCAGCCGCTGCACGACCGGCTGGTCGGCGAGGTGCGTCCGGCGCTGCTCGTGCTGATGTGCGCGGTCGGTCTCGTGCTGGTGATCGGCTGCGCGAACGTCGCCAATCTCCTGCTGGCCCGCGCCGCGGTGCGCCATCGCGAGATCTCGATCCGCGCCGCCCTCGGCGCGACGCGCGGCACGATCATCCGGCAGTTGCTCGTGGAGAGCGTGCTGCTCGCGCTGATCTCCGGCGCGATCGGCTCGCTGCTCGCGGCGTGGGGGGTGGAGATGCTGGTGGCGCTCGCGCCGCCGGAGATCCCGCGGTTGCATGCGATCACCGTCGATGCGAACGTGCTCCTCTTCACCCTCGGCCTGTCCGTGCTGACCGGCATCGTCTTCGGGCTCACGCCCGCGCTCTCCGCGTCGAAGACGAACCTGGTCGAAGCGCTGAAGGAAGGGAGCCGCGGGTCGACCGAGGGGCGGCGCGGCAATCGCGTGCGCAACATGCTGGTGGTCGCGGAGATCGCGCTCTCGGTGATCCTCCTGGCCGGCGCCGGCCTGCTGCTGCGCAGCTTCCTGCAACTGACCGGCATCGATCCCGGCTTCGACTTTCGGAACGGCGTGACCATGGATGTGCCGATCCGCTCCGCCGTCTTTCCGGGCGACGAGGGGGTCGTGCAGTACTACCGCCGCGCACTCGAGGAGTTGCGCGCGATCCCCGGCGTGACCTCGGTCGGCGGCGCGAACTACCTCCCCCTCGGCGGCGACGAGACGACCCTCAGCTACGCGGTGGTCGGCCGTCCGGCCCCGCCGCGCGGCCAGTCGCCGAGCGCGAGCTTCGTCTACGTCACGCCCGGCTACTTCGACGTGATGCGCATGTCCATCCTGCGCGGCCGCGCGATCACGGAGCACGACGGCCCCAACGCGCCGCCGGCCATCGTCATCAGCGAGAGCCTCGCACGCCAGCAGTTCGCGAAGAGCGATCCGATCGGCCAGCAGCTCGACCTCGATGACGGCCGCGGCATCCGCACCATCGTCGGCGTGGTGCGCGACGTGCGCGTGCTCTCACTCACCGACATGCCGCGGCCGACCTACTACGTCTCCGCGTTGCAGGCGCCAATGCGGCGGATGCAGTTCGTGGTCCGTTCGCCGAACGCCGCCAGCCTCGGCTCGTCCGTCCGCGCCGCGCTGCGCAAGCTCGATCGCGAGCAGCCGATCTACGCGCTGCGCACGCTCGAAGAGATTCGCGCGCAGTCGCTGGAGGGGCGCCGCTTCATGCTCGTACTGATCGGCATGCTGGCCGCGCTCGCGCTGGCGCTGGCCGGCGTCGGGATCTACTCGATCATGAGCTACAGCGTCACCCAGCGTACCTCCGAGATCGGCATCCGCATGTCGCTCGGCGCCGAAGCGCGCGACATCTTCCGGCTGATCGTCGGTCAGGCCGTGCGGCTCGTCGCCATCGGCGTCGGCGGCGGCGTGGTGATCGCGCTGCTCGCCACGCGCGTGATGACCTCGCTGCTCTACGGCATCACCCCGACCGACCCGCTGACCTTCATCTCCATCTGCCTGGTGATCGGCGCCATCGCGCTGCTGGCGAGCTACATCCCGGCCAATCGCGCCACGCGCGTCGACCCGCTGGTGGCGATGAGGCACAGCTGAAGGGACTGCACTACCATCGAACCGTGACCCGCATTCTCATCGCCGACGATCAGGCCGACGTGCTCGAGGCCCTCCGGCTGCTGCTCAAGCCGGAGGGGTACGAGATCGAGACGGCGTCGTCGCCCGGTGCGGTCATCCGCGCGGTCGGGGCGCGCGAGCACGATCTGCTGCTCGTCGATCTGAACTACACGCGCGATACGACCTCCGGCAGCGAGGGGCTGGAGCTGCTCGAGCAGATCCACGCCTTCGACAGCACGCTGCCGGTGGTGGTGATGACGGCGTGGGCGTCGATCGAGCTGGTGGTCGAAGCGATGCAGAAGGGGGCGCGCGATTTCGTGCAGAAGCCGTGGGACAACGCGCGGCTGCTGTCGATCGTGCGCAATCAGATCGAGCTCGGACGGGCACTGCGCCGCAATGAGCGGCTCGAGCGCGCCATCGACCTCGGATCACGCGGCGTGGAGATGATTGCCGCCGCGCCGGCCATGCGGCCCGTCCTCGATATCATCCAGCGCGTCGGCCCGTCGGATGCGAACGTGCTGATCCGCGGCGAGAACGGCACCGGCAAAGGACTGGTCGCACGCGCGCTGCACGCGGTCTCGAAGCGCTCCGCGCGGCCGATGGTGTCGGTGAACGCCGGCGGCCTTTCGGAGTCGGTGTTCGAGAGCGAGTTGTTCGGCCACGTGAAGGGGGCCTTCACCGACGCGAAGACGGATCGGGTCGGCCGCTTCGAGCTGGCGGACGGCGGAACGCTCTTCCTCGACGAAATCGCCAACGTGCCGCTCGCGCAGCAATCGAAACTGCTGCGCGTCGTGGAGACCGGCGACTTCGAGCGGGTCGGATCGTCGCAGACCCGGCGCGTCGACGTGCGGCTGATCTCCGCCACCAACGCGAACCTCGACGACGAGGTGCAGCACGGCCGCTTCCGGCAGGATCTGCTCTTCCGCCTGAACACGGTGCAGATCCGCCTGCCGCCGCTGCGCGAGCGGCGCGACGACCTCCCGACGCTGGCCGCCTTCTTCCTCCGCCAGCACGCGCGGCGCTATCGCTCGAACGTCTCTTCGTTCGAACCGCAGGCGATGAAGGCGCTGCTCGATCACGCCTGGCCCGGCAACGTGCGCGAGCTGGAGCATGTCGTGGAGCGCGCCGTGCTGATGGCGTCGGGTGCGACCATCGGCCGCAGCGACCTTGGATTACAGCCGGCCAGCGAAGGGCGTGTGGAGGACATGAGTCTCGAAGAGGTCGAGGCGCTGCTGATCCGCAAGGCGCTGGTCCGCTACGAAGGGAACGTCAGCCGCGTGGCGGAGGCGCTCGGGCTGTCGCGCGGTGCGCTCTATCGCCGGATGCAGAAGTTCGGACTGTAGACTCCCTTCGGTGCTCAATCACATCCACTACGAACGCCGCATCGTCACCACCGCGCTCTCGGCGGTCGTCCCGATCGCGATCGTCGCGCTCGTACTGGTATGGAGCGGCGATTACGCGCCGCACGTCCGCTGGACCGTCGTGGCCGTAACCGTCGCGTCGATCTTCACCGCCACCTACGTCCTCCACGAAGTGCTCACCTACCCGCTGCGCAGCGTCTCGAATCTCATCACCGCGCTGCGCGAGGAGGACTACTCGCTCCGCGCACACGAGCCGAGCCGCGACGACGCCGTGGGCGAGATCCTCGCGGAAGTGAACGCGCTGTCGGAGCTGATGGAGTCGCGCAAATTAGAGGCTGTGGAGGCGACGGCGCTGCTGCGGGCGGTGCTCGCCGAGATCGATGCCGCCATCTTCGCCTTCGACGGCGACGACCGGCTGCGTCTCATCAACCGGGCCGGCGAGCGGATGCTGAACGCCCCCGCCGCGCGCGTCGACGGCCTCACCGCGACAGAGCTCGGTCTGGCCGAGCTGCTGAGCGACGACGCGCCGCACACGCTCGACCGCAAATTCGCCGTGCGCCGCTCCACCTTCCGCGAGCACGGCATCGCCCATCGCCTGCTGGTCGTCGCCGACATCAGCCGCGCGTTGCGTGAGGAAGAGACCGAGGCGTGGCGGCGCATCGTGCGCGTGATCGGCCATGAGCTGAACAACTCGCTCGCGCCGATCAAATCGATCTCCGGCAGCCTGGAGCAGCTCCTGGCGCGCGACCCGCTGCCCGACGACTGGCGCGACGACGTCGCCAGCGGCATGCGCGTCATCGGCAGCCGCTCCGAGGCGCTGACGCGATTCACAAGGGCCTACGCGCAGCTCGCGCGACTGCCGGAGCCGCGCAAACAGCGGGTGCAGCTCGCGGAGGTCATCCGCCGCGTGGTCGCGCTGGAGACGCGCGTGCGGGTCACGCTCGCGGGGGAGAGCGTGACCGTCGACGCGGACGAGGATCAGCTCGAACAGCTGCTGATCAACATCGTGCGCAACGCGGCCGAGGCGTCCATGGCCAACGGTGGAGCCGTGACTGTTCACTGGCGCGCGCGGCGCGGCTTCGTCGAAGTGCTGGTCGAGGACGAAGGACCCGGCATCGCGGCCACGGCCAACCTCTTCGTCCCCTTCTTCACCACTAAGCCCGGCGGCACCGGCGTCGGTCTCGTGCTCAGCCGCCAGATCGCGGAAGCGCACGGCGGCACGCTCACGCTCGAGAACCGCGCGGATGCACGAGGATGCGTGGCGCGATTGACGTTGCCGGGGTGAGGCGGGGGTGGTTACCCGGGGTTCCTCGGGGAACTACTTCACCGTCCGCAGCACATTGAACTTCATCAACTCGTGAAACGTGATGGTCGAGTCGAGGTCCTCGCGCGCCAGGCGCAGCGATTGATGCAGCCCTTCGAGGATCATCTCCATCCAGAACGCCAGCTCCTCGTCGGAGGACGCGTTGGCGTATTTCTTTGCCGTCTCCGCGAGCTTCGGGACGCGGTTCAGCTCGCGAAAGTACTCCGCGAACGGCAGCTCGTCCGACAGCGTGACCTGATTCCCGGCCGCGAACCATTCCAGGATCGCGTCGTAGTTCGGCTCGTGCGGCGAGGCCTGCTCCGGCTCCTCGCGCGGCTGTTCTTTTTCTTTCTTGCGGCGGCGTCCGGAGAAGGCGTCGTCGAGCTCCTCGTGATCGATCTCGCCGTACCCGCGGCGCTCCCGCTCGGCGCGCTGGGCGACCCCGGCGCGCTCGATCGGCGGGAACTTGTCGGCGAAGAGCTTCGCCAGCGCCTCGCCGACCAGCTTCCGCGCCACGACCTCGGCGCCCTGCTGTTCGCCCTCGTAGACCATCTCCACTTTCCCGGTGATGGCCGGCAGGATCATCGCAAAGTCGGAGAGACGCGGGAAGACCCGTTTGTCGCCGGTGATGACGCCGCGCCGCTCGAGGTTCGAGTGCAGCAGCTCGCTCGCAGCGATGGTCAGGCGTGCGGAGACGCCGGAGGTCTGATCGACGAGCTCCGACTCGCGAGCCACGAAGGCGATCCGTTCGACGAGATCGCGCACGTAAGGCGGCACGACCAGCTGCGCGCCGTCGCGCTCCGTCCATGCTTCCTGCTCGGTGATCCGCCGCGCCGTCTCGATCGACTGCGGGTAGTGCGTCAGGATCTGCGAATCGATGCGGTCCTTGAGCGGCGTGATGATGTTGCCGCGGCTGGTGTAGTCCTCCGGGTTCGCGCTGAAGACCAGCACGACGTCCATCGGGATGCGCACCGGAAAGCCGCGGATCTGCAGGTCGCGCTCTTCGAGGATGTTCAGCAGCGCCACCTGGATGCGCGGCGCCAGGTCGGGCAGCTCGTTGATGGCGAAGATGCCGCGGTTCGTGCGCGGGATGATGCCGTAGTGGATGACCTCCTCGTCCGCGTACGTCAGGCGCTGATTCGCGGCCTTGATCGGATCGATGTCGCCGACCAGGTCGGCCACCGTGACGTCGGGCGTGGCCAGCTTCTCGCGGTAGCGTGCCTCCCGCGGAATCCACCCGACGTGCAGATCGTCGCCCTGCTCGGCGGCCAGACGGCGGCAGCGCTTGCAGCTCGGCGCGAGTGGCGAGTCGTTGATCTCGCACCCCTCCACGACCGGGATGTGCTCGTCGAGCAGCGCCGTCAGCGAGCGGAGGATGCGTGTCTTGGCCTGGCCGCGCAGGCCGAGCAGGATGATGTCGTGCTTCGAGAGGATCGCGTTCTGGATGGCCGGGATGACCGTCCGCTCGTAGCCGTGCACCCCGGGGAAGACGTTCTCCTTGCGGCGCATGCGCTCGATGAGGTTGCGGCGCATTTCGTCTTTGACGGAGGAGTCGCGGTAGCCGGCGGCGCGCAGCTCGCCGAGAGTATGGATGGTGGTCATGATGGTTGTTGTGGTGGTGCGCTCTCGACGGGGTCGCGGTTGAATTCGTTCATGGCGCGGCGGAGATCGCCGCGGGCGAAGAGGAGCAGAGCGTCGACGGACCGCTCGATGGCGCGATCGACGTGCGGCTGCTCGTCCGCGTCGAACTCGCCAAGGACGTAATCGCGGAGCCGCTCCGAGTAGTTCGCACCGCGCACGCCGAATCGTAAGCGCGGGAATCGCTCGCTCGCAAGCGAGCCGATGATCGAGCGCATCCCGTTGTGCGTTCCTGCCGACCCGTTCGGCCGGATGCGCAGCTTCCCGAGCGGCAGGTCGATGTCGTCATACACGACCAGCAGATCCTCGGTCGACTCGAGGTACGCGTTCGTCAGCAGCTTCACCGCATCGCCGGAAAGGTTCATGTACGTGAGCGGTTTGGCCACCATGACTGCCCCTCCCGCCACCCGCCCCTGCCCCGTCAGCGCGTTCTTCTCGTGCTTCGTGATCTCGATGCGGAACTTGCGCGCAAACGCATCGAGCACCATCCACCCGACGTTGTGCCGCGTGCGCTCGTAGTCGCTCCCCGGATTGCCGAGGCCCACGATCAGTTTCATGCGGGGCGAAGGGTACAATGCGCGGCATGGACGCGCTACCGCCCCTCATCGCGGAGCGGCTCAGCGAGCTGCGGGCGCTCTGCGAAGAACATCACGTGAAACGGCTGACCGTGTTCGGCTCCGTCGTGCACGGCACGTTCGACCCCGCCACCAGTGACGTCGATTTCATCGTCGACTTTGAATGGCACGACGATCCGCTCGTGCGGGGGCGGAGATGGTTGAATTTGTGGGGAGCGCTGAAGAATCTGTTCGGGCGAAACATCGATCTCGTCGTTCGATCGGGAATCCGTCCGCATTGGCGTCCACATCTCGAGCGGGACGAGCAGCCGGTCTATGAAGCCGCGTAAGTTTCGCGATTTCAGGACGCGGCTTGCCGACGCCATCGAGGCGGCGGAATCGATCGTTGACATGAAGGAAGGGCATGACGTTCGCCGACTACGAACGCGACGACAAGACGCGCTGGGCGATCGAACCGCAGTTCATTACCGTCGGCGAAGCTCTCATCATGGCATCGAAGCTCGATGAGACTTTGGAGCAGAAGCTCTCTACGTTTCGAGCAGTCATCGACTTTCGCAACGTACTCGTGCACGCCTATGGCGAGCTTCTTCACGATGTGGTGTGGACGATCATCACCGAAGACCTGACGCGCCTCACAACCGAGGTGAAAGCCCTGCTCGCGACGTTGCCCGATCCTCAAACTCCGGCATAATGCGGGGCATGGACGCGCTACCGCCCCTCATCGCGGAGCGGCTTGTCTTCGTCGATCGTTGCCTCACTCCGGTGTCATCCTGAACGAAGTGAAGGGACCCCCTCCCCACGAGCGATGCACCATGTGCATTCGCGTGTGGGGAGGGGGTCCTTCGCTGCGCTCAGGATGACACCGGGGGTGAGGTGGATCACACGTCCGCTCGCATCCAAACTCCGGCATAATCCCCCCCGCAATCCGCTATGGAGCCGCAGCGACAGCGCATCGTCATCATCGACGACAACGCAAACGACGCACAGGTGACGCGGCGCTTTCTGGAGCGCCGCGGGTACGACGCCATTCCCGCCCTGAGCGGTGAGGAGGGGCTGCGTCTGGCCGAACAGCTTCTGCCGGACGCGGTGATCGTCGATTACCGGATGCCGATCATGGATGGGTTCGAGGTCACGCGGCGCCTCAAATCCGACCCGCAGCTCCAGACGATCCCGGTGCTGATGCTGACCGGCTCGGACTCCTCGCACCACATCGTGGAGGGGCTCGGCGCGGGGGCCGACGACTACGTGACGAAGGGCTCGGAGACCGAGGTCATCGTGGCACGGCTCTCCGCCCTGCTGCGCGTGAAGGCATATCAGGATCAGCTCCGGCGGATGAATCAGCAGATGACGCGCGATCTGCAGATTGCCCGGCGCGTGCAGGAGGCGCTCGTTCCGCAGCGGACGTTCGAGACGGCACGCATCGAGGTGCGCTCCGCCTACATCCCCAGCGAGGTCCTCTCCGGCGATTTCTACGACTACTTTGCGCAGGACGAGCAGACGTACATCTTCGTCGCCGACGTTTCCGGCCACGGACTGCCGTCGGCGATCCTGGTCTCGCTGCTGAAGAGCTACATCCATACCGAGGCGGCGGCGGAGCCTTCGCTGGCCGACTTCATGGCCCACCTGAACGACTTCCTGTTCAGCGTCAGCCTCCCCAGCCAGTTCGCGACGGCGCAGCTCTTCCGGATCGGCAGCGACCGCCGGCTGGTCTACGCGAATGCGGCCCATCCCGGCTTCATCCTCCACCGCCGCGAGACGGGGGAGACGCTGGTCGTCGAGCAGCCGAGCAACCTCCTCGGCGCGATGCCACGGATGACCTTCGAGGAGCATTCGCTGGAGATCGTCCCGGGCGACACGCTGTTCATCTACACCGACGGGCTGACGGACCGGAGGAACTCGGCGGGGGAGTTCTACGCGATCGAAAGGATCACGGAGCTCCTCTCCGAGACGCGTGAGGCGGGGCTGACCGAGGTCTACGACAGCATTTTTGCCGACGTCAGCAACTTCGCGGCGACGGAAGAATTCAAGGATGACATTGCGTTCGTCGTAACGCGGTTCCGCTAGCCGCGTCTAATCGACGACACATGCGCAAACTCCTGATCCTGATCGCTCTTGCCGCGAGCTCTGCCGTTGCCCAGGCGCCCGACGCTCCGCGGCCGGTTTTCCCAAACAACTACACGCCCAGCCCCTGCGCGGCGGAGAACGTCTGCGAGACGTTCGCGCAGTACAAGTTCATCGCCGCGGCCCGGACGTTCCTCGGCTTCACGATCCACGACGAGTGGCTCTACAAGAACTGGGACACGCTGGTCCCGCTGATGAAGCCGGGCTGCACCAAGATCGCCAACTGCTACCCCATCAACGGCTCATTCTTCACCTTCTGTAACGACGCCGTCGTGCCGGAGATGCGCCGCGTCTGCGATCGCTTCCCGGAGGGCTCCTACGACCGCGAGCAGTGCCTGATGTTCGCCGAGACCTTCGTCCTCGGCGTCGATCAGAACAGCCGCAAGAAGTGGGAAGCGGCGCAAAAGTGCGCGAAGGAAAAGACGCCGTTCCAGGCCAGGTCGAAGCCGCCCATCGTCTGGACGGACCCCGCCACGTTCAACCTCGACTACGAGGGTTACATCACCGTCTACGCGCTCGATCCCGACACCAATCTCCCGGTACCAGCCTCGATCACGGTGCAGGACACGAACCTCTTCGCGGGCGGCACGCCGCTCGGCCGCCCGTTCACCTACTACCCGTTCAAGTGGCCGGTGAAGCTCAACCGCGTGCCGAACGCGAACGGACATCGCGACGTCGTCGCGCCGATCGTCACCGTGAAAGCCGAAGGCTACCCCGACGTGACGTTCCCGATGCCGGTCGAGATCCCGAAGATGATCATCGAGGCGCAGCCGCCGCTCGAAGCGCTCAAGCGCGGCAAGAAGAACGTGGTCACGTTCAAGGCGCACGACAGCAAAACCGGTCAGCCGATCGAGGCGCGGGTCATGCTCGGCGAGGAGATCATCGGCGACACCAACAAGCCGGTGGTCGTGCAGTGGAAGAGGGGACAGAAGCGGCCGGAGATCTGGGCCACGTCGCTCTTCCACCGCTACAACGACGTGGTGCTGCTGCCGGGAGAGTAGCGGCGCACGCCGTCAGTCCTCTTCGAGCAGCTCCTCGAGATCGCGCTCTTCGAACAGCTCCTCTCCGATCGCGTCGAAGCGCTCGGTGCCGTAGTACCAGGCCGCCTCGATGACCGGCGCCTCGGGGAAGTGGCCGTCGTAGACGAAACATTCGAGCGAGCGAAGCCGCCCGTTGTGGATGTGCAGCGACGTGTCGACGGGTGTCTTCGCGCCGGTCAACTGCACCTGCAGGTCGTCGAGGTGCAGCAGCTTGCGATCGATCGGCTCCGCGCCGGCCGCCACTTCGAACTTCGTGACGAAGCCGGTGGTGGTGCGCTCGCGATCCTTCACCGTCGCCACTTCGTACTGCGCGCGCAGCCTGGCCAGCAACGGGTCGTCACCGGCGAGCAACGCGGTCATGATCTGTTTCTCGAATTCGTCGATGGTCATGCGATCCGCTGCAGCAGCTCGACGGCCTGCGGCTTCTTCTCGTAGCGGACGTCGGTCGCGGCGATCTTCTGGAGGTACTTCTTCGCCTCGCCGGAGTCGTCGCGTTTCAGGTGGCAGCGCGCCAGCCAGAACCAGGTGTCGACGACATACTCGTTCTCGCTGAAGCGCTGCGTGTGCACCGCCCGCTCGAACGACGTCACCGCGTCGGCGTACTGCTCGCGCGCGTACTCGATGCGGCCGAGGTGCGAGAGCGCGTCGAAGTAATCGAACGAGCTCTGGTCGACGCTGGAGACCACCCGGCGGTAATACGACTCCGCGCGGTCGTACTCGCGGCGATCGAAGTAGATCGCCCCGCAGAAGAGCAGTGCATTGCGGAAAAAGTAGGAGTTGAAGAACGGCTGATTCTCGTCGAACAGCTGCAGCGCTTCTTCGAAGAGGTGCAGCGAGTCGTCGTAGTCGTGCAGCGCGTACGAGTTCAGCGCCTTGAGGGCCAGCGCCTGCGCGGTGACGTTGTTGTTCGGCGAGTAGCGCATCGATTGCTCGTGCAGCTCTTTGGCCTTCGCGTAGTCCGCTTCCTCGTGCGAGAGGTGGCCGAGGATGACGTACGACTTGTACTTGATGTCGTTCGCCTCGTCCGATTCCTCGGACGCGCACGCGGCCGAAAAGCCTTCGCGCGCTTTGGCGAGCTCGCCGGCGTAAAGCGCCGCCACGGCACGGTAGTACGTCGATTCGAGCGTGGTGAGGACGGTGCTGCGCTCGCGGTTGAGCTGTTCGATGAACTTCGTGACCAGCTGCGCGAGGATGCGGTTCTCGGAGGTCGGATCGACGATGAAGTTCTGCAGGTAGACGAGGCGGTTTTCGAGGATGCGCATCATCTCGAGCATGATCGTGATGCGCTCCTGATCCTGTCCCGCGTCGCGGAAGAGGTTCGAGAGCTGGCGCTGGAGGCTCTGGTACTGCCCGTCATAGGTGCGGACGGCGGAGTCGGAGAGCTCGCCAGGCTCTTTCTGCAAGCGGCTTTCGAGGGCGATGCGCTCGTCGACGAGTTGACGGATGCGCGCGCTCAGATCTTTACGGTCGGCCATGTCGGATTCCGTTCTATCAACAACACTTGCGCCGTGCAATGGTGGCGCCAGCCGAGGCCGGCAGAAACTTTATCCCGACCGCAGGGAGGGATCTCTGGTTTCACCGCGCGAGCGTACAGCCACGGGCGCTGTGGTGACCCGATGCGCCGAGATGACACCGAAGATCCCTCCCTCCGGTCGGGATAAACTCAGGGACGTTCCCGTTCCTTCACCGGCTCCCCCCGGTGCTCGATCAGGCGGAACTCGATCTGGTGGCGGTCCTCGTCGATCGACTCCACGCGGATCCTGACCCGGTCGCCGAGGCGCACCTCGCGGTTCGTCGACTCCCCGCGCATGCGGTGCTCGCGCTCGTAGTAGCGCCAGAAATCGCCGCCGATCGTGGCCACCGGCACGAGGCCCTGGATGAAGATCTCATCGAGCTCGACGAAGAGGCCGAACGGAGCGACGCCGGTGATGATGCCGGTGTACTCGTTGCCGACCTTGTCGCGCATGAAGATGACTTTCTTCCACTCCAGCACCTCGCGCTCCGCTTCTTCGGCGCGCCGTTCCCGCTCGCTCGACTGCATCGCGTAGAGCGGATGCGCGCGCTCGATCTGCTCGAGGCGCTCGCCGTAGAGCGGCCCGGTCGTGATCAGCTCGAGCAGCCGCCGGTGCACGATCAGGTCGGGATAGCGGCGGATTGGTGAGGTGAAGTGGCAGTAATGCTGGAGCCCGAGCGCGAAGTGTCCCTCCGACTCTTCGCCGTAAAAGGCGCGCTTCATCGAGCGGAGGACGATGTTCGTCAGGAAGCGCTCTTCCGGCGTGCCGGCCACCATCTTCAGCACGCGCTGCAGCTCGCCGGGGCGGATCTCCTCGACGTCGCCGCGCAGCTGCAGCTTGAACTCCTTGAGGATCGACTTCAGGTCCTCGAGCTTCTGCGCGTCGGGCTGACTGTGCACGCGATAGAGGCCAGGCTGGTTCGCCATCACCAGCTCCGTCGCCACCACTTCGTTCGCGGCGAGCATGAACTCTTCGATGAGGCGATGGGCGACGTTGCGCTCCGTCGGGCGGATCGCTTCGATGTCGCCGCTCACGCCGAGCATCACCTCGGCCTCGGGCAGATCGAAATCGATCGAGCCGCGCTGCTCGCGCCGCGTGCGCAGCACCTCGAACAGTTCGTGCATCCGCTCGAACTCCGGCAGCAGGTAGCGATAGCGCTCTTCGAGCTCCGGCGTCCGCTCGGTGAGGATGGCGTTCACGTTCGTGTACGTCATCCGCTCTTTGGTCTTAATGACCGACTTGTAGACCTTGCGGTCGACGAAGCGTCCGCGCTTGTCGATCTCGATCTCACACGTGAACGTGAGCCGTTCGATCTGCGGGTTGAGCGAGCAGATGCCGTTCGACAGCCGCTCCGGCAGCATCGGAATGGCGCGGCCGGGAAAGTAGACCGAGGTTCCTCGCTCGAATGCTTCCTTGTCGAGCTCACTCCCCTCCGTCACGTAATGCGCGACGTCGGCGATGTGCACGCCGAGGAGATAGTTGCCGTTCGGCAGGAGCTGCACCTCGACCGCGTCGTCGAAGTCCTTCGCCGTCTCGCCGTCGATGGTGACGATGTTGCGGTCGCGGAGGTCGACGCGCTTCGCGATCTCCTCGGCCGGCACCTCGGTGGGGATGTTCTCCGCCTCCTGCAGCACTTCCTCCGGGAAGTTGTGCGGGATGTGGTGCTTGCGGATGACTACCTCGATGTCGACACCGGGATCGCCGATGAAGCCGATCACTTCGACGACGCGGCCGGTGGCGAAGTGCGTGGAGCGATCGGGGTAGCGGTCGATCTCGACGTTGACCATCTCCCCTTCGCGCGCATTCATCGTGTCGGCTTCGTCGATGATGATGTCGGTGTCGAGGCGGAAGTCGAACGGCACGACATACGGCTCCGGCAGCGTGTGGAAGCGGCCCACCACGGTGCGGTGCGCGCGGCGAAGGATCTGCATCACCTCGCCGTCGAAGTACTCGCGGTTGTGCACGCGGCGCGGCTTGCCGTTCTTTTTGTCGACGCGGACGATGATGAAGTCGCCGTTCATGGCGCCCTTCATGGCCCGGCGGTCGATGTAGATGTCGGGCTGCGCCTCGCCGTCGACGATGCCGCCGCGCACGGAGCCGTGTCCGTCCGGGTGCACCTTCACCGCGCCGGC
Source organism: Thermoanaerobaculia bacterium (assembly GCA_036398925.1). Taxonomy (GTDB): domain Bacteria; phylum Acidobacteriota; class Thermoanaerobaculia; order Gp7-AA8; family Gp7-AA8; genus DASWOB01. The sequence continues at coordinate 176,293 of DASWOB010000005.1, read as the reverse complement.
GTGATACGGCGTGAACTCCAGCAGCGAGTAGCGTTTGCCGCGCACCGCGATGACCACGCCGTCCTGTTCGAGCTCGTCCACCGCGTGGTCGACCTCGTCCTTCGTGAGGTCGGGGTCTTCGAGCCGCTCGTAGATCGCGAGGCGATCGAGCAGGCGGCTGCCCCGCTGACGGAGAAGGGCGATGATGGCTTGATGAAGCTCGGGACGCTGCGGCAATGAGATCGACGTCGGCACGGCCGGGATTCTCCCTCGCCGACCCCGGCTTCGCCTAGCGCTGCGTGCGGGTGGCCTTGGCGTTCGAGCGCAGCTTGGCGTGGAGAGCTTTGTGCGACACGATGCGGCGGCGGACCGGGCGGACCGACTCGGCAAACCCGTTGAGCATGGTCTGCGTGCGGAGCTTGTTGTGGAGCGTGTTGCGATGGACGCCGAGCTTCTTCGAAGCCTGCGTGACGTTGCCCTTGCTGGCCGTCATTGCCGCAACGATGTACTTCCCTTCGAACGCCTCGACCGCCTGCGCCAGTGTGATTCCGTTGCCGATCAATTCGCGGATGATGGCATTCAGACGATCGTCGATGCTGACCATTCGATTCAAACCTCTTGGAGTGTTTTGGAGGAGCGCGATTCTACTACTCCGATTCGAGTGACACGCTAAAACTTTTTCTGTTGCCGCGTCGCTTGACAAATACACGAACAAGCAACAGGAACAGTGTGACAGCCGTCATCGCTGTACCCGCGACGAGGACCGGCGGGCGATACGTCCACACCACTTCGTGAACCCCTGCCGGTACGGCGACGGCGCGGAAGATACCATTCGCGAGGAGCTTTTCGCTCGCCTTTCCATCGACTGTCACACGCCACCCCGGAGCATCGCGCTGCGCGACCACGACGATGCCTTCGCGCGGTGCATTCACGCGCACTTTCGCGTGTGACGTGGAGATCTCCAGCGCCGCCGAATGGATCTCCGCGGGCTGCGCAGCGAGACGCTGATCCGCTCCCGGCGTAACGAGCAATCCGTCCACCGGCGCCCCGTCCAGCAGGGCCCGCAACGCCTCTTCCGGCGAGGGCGCGGTATGCGCGCGCGACCAGAACGTCGCCAGCGGCAACGCGCTCGGTGTGCGGTAGAGCGCAACGCCCGGACCGGTGGAGATGCGACGGATTGGCGGAGGGATCTCGCGGTCGCTGATGATGTGCTCCACCGGCAGGAACGCGAGGAAGCGCGGACGCGGTGTGCGCAGCAGCTCGCGGTACGCGGCGTAGTACCGCGCATCCACCAGCGGCGCGGGCGTGAAGACGTCCCAGCGGCGCTCGAAGAGGTTGCTGTAGCCGATCATCCACCAGCGGCCGGCCGCGTTCGACGGCTGCCCGACGCGCAGCACTTTCGCATCGCGCCCGACGCTCGCTTCGTACGGCACGACCTTCGTATCGAACGGCGCGCTGCGCAGGAGGGGCGCGGTACGGATGGTGAGGTCGGCGAGGATGATCAGCACGACCAGCAGATCGCCCCACCGCGGCTTCGGACGGATGCGCTCCCATCCGAGTGCCGCCAGCGCTGCGATGGCGATCGCGGCGAACGGCACGAGCCGCGCCGGATAGCGGAAGAGGGCCACCGGCAGCTTCGTGAGCGAGAGCGGTCCCGTGGCGATCACGACCGCGAACAGCAGCAGCGCAAGCCACCCGTGCACGAGCCGCCGCCGGAACGCGGTGGCGATCCCGACGATCGCGAGCAGTGCCGGCACGATGCCGACGTAGACGATCAGGATGAAGTGCTGCCCGAGGTGCGGATCGAACATGCTGGCGTCGAGGCGCGGCGGAACGACGATGCGCAGCCAGTCGCGCAGCGGCATGGAGTGATGGAGGATGTCCTGCGCCGTGAGATCGCCCGACAGACGATCGCTGGCGAGGATCAGCTCCAGGAACGGCAGCAGCTGAATGGCGGAGAGGCCGAAGGCGATGGCGGCCGCGATGACGACGGGTTTGAAGTTCCTCGGGTTCCTCGGAGTTCCTCGGAGTTCCTCGGAAGGTTCGTCCTCGCCGAGGAACTCCGAGGAACCCACCACCACCACGCAATACATCACTGCGGCCAGCGCGGCGAAGAACGGTTCACCGGCGAGAAATGCCAGCGCCAGCACGATGCCGGCAACGATCGGCCGGCGCGTCGCCGCGCACCAGAGCACGAGCGGGATCCACGCGAAGGTGGCGAGGTTGTTCGAGACGTCGAGCAGCGAGAGCGCGGGGCCGGAGAGCATCAGCGCCACCGCACCGACCATCGCCGCGCCGCGCGAGACCGAGCGCGCGAACAACAGATACGCGCCCCATCCCAGCAGCGCGACGTGGAAGAGCAGGTAGAGGACGTACGCGATCGGGAACGGCAGCGCGAGAAAGAGCCACTGCGGCGGATAGAAGACGCCGGTCTGCGGATTCGCCAGCCACGGCTCGCCCGACTGGTTGTACGGATTCCAGAGCGGCAGGCGCCCCTCCCGCAGTTCCACCGCCGTGAACCAGCGCAGCGGCTGGAAGTAGTCGGCGTGATCGCGCAGCATCGGCACCTCGCCCCGCAAAAGGGGGCCGGCGAAGAGGACGACCGCGACGACGGCGATGAGGGCGAACGCGAAGCGATGAGCTGCCATCACCCGCCCGCGCAGAGCTCCCGCACGATGCGCCGCATCAGCTGCACGCCTTCGACGAAAAAGCGGGCCCGGATCCGCTCGTCGGCACCATGCACGCTGTCGGCGTCGTAATAGTTCACCTTGAACGGCATGATGCCGTACGCCGGAATGCCGCGCGCGCGGAAATAGCGGCTGTCGGTCGTGCCGACGCCGACCACCGGCGCGACCTGCGAGCCCGGTTCGCTCTCCCGCAGCACCTTCGCCAGCACGCGATAGAGCTCCGTGTCGCTGGAGCTCGCGGCGACCGGCTCGGAGGAGAGCAGGACCTCCACCTTGCCATCCTTGCCGACCGCGTCCTCGATCCGCTTCCGCATCTCTTCCGATGAAGAGTCGGGCAGCAGACGGATGTCGACGTCGGCGGAGGCGCGGGGCGGGATGACGTTGACCGTCGTGCCGGCGGAGATGCGGGTGATGGCGATGGTGTCGCGGAGGAGGTTGCGATATCCGGCGCCGAGCTCCTTCTCGATGCGCGGCACGTCGAGCGGCTCACGAACGGCGCGCAGATGGCGCCCGCGGTGCTCCCCCTTCGCGCGCGAGACCTCTTCGAACATCTTCCGGATGTCGGGTGAGAAGCGGTATGGCGTTTCGAGCGCATCGATCCTCGCCAGGGCGCGGACCAGCTTCGCGGTCGCGCCGCCATCCTCCCCCGCCATCGCTCCGTGACCAGCCATCCCTTCGCTGGTGATGCGCAGCCAGAGCGGCACTTTCTGATGCGTCTCGACGGCCCAGTAGAGGACCTTGTCGACGATCGTTTCGTTGTAGCCGCCTTCGTTGAGGACGAAGCCGACGTCGGCGAAGAGCTCCGGATGCTTTTCGAGCAGCATGCGCACGCCATTGCGGCCGCCCAGCTCTTCGTCCGGCGTGGCGAGGAAGATCACGTCGCGCTGCAGCGGCTTGCCGCGCCGCTTGAGATCGACGAGCGACATCAGGTGCGCGATGGTCATCGACTTCATGTCGATCGCGCCGCGCCCCCAGATGTAGCCGCCGGAGACGCTGCCGCCGAACGGCGGCTTGGTCCACTCCTCGGTCACCGCGGGGACGACGTCGATGTGGCTGAGCAGCAGCAGCGCCTTGTCATCCTTCGACGAACCGTGCGACGACGATTCGAGCCGCGCGTAGATGGCCTGCCGCTTCGGATCGGGGCCGAGCAGCTTCGCCTCGATGCCGTTCTTCCGCAGCAGCTCGCCGAGGTACTGCGCCCCCGCGGTCTCGTTCCCGGGCGGATTGGTCGTGTCGATGCGCAGGTATCCGATGAAGGCTTCTTCAGCCTCGGCATCCATCGGATCGGCGGCGACGCCTTCCGCCTTGCGGCACTGCAACGGCGCCAGGATCGCGAATGCGATCGCGAGAACGAGCCCGGCGCCGCGACGACTCACGCGTTTCCGGCGACCGGCTGCGGGATCGTGAGCTGCACCGCAGGCTCTTCGATCGGCACGGCCTGGTACGACTCGAAGCATCCGCGGCAGCGCGCCTCGTACGACGTGTCGCCCACTTCCACCTGCGCGTTGCCGCCCGAGACCCGCTGCGAATAATGCGCGGCCCCGCGGCACCGCACGCACACGGCATGCATCTTCGACACTTCCTCGGCCACCGCCAGGAGGCCCGGCATCGGCCCGAACGGCCGCCGCGCAAAGTCCTGATCGAGCCCCGCCGCGATGACCCGGATGCCGGCGTCCGCGAGCTGCATGCAGACGTCGACCACGCCCGCGTCGAAGAACTGCACCTCGTCGATCCCGACCACCTGCACGCCGATCTCCACGCGCGAGAGCAGCTCCGCGCTGGTGCCGACGGCGAAGGCTTTCAGGCGGCGCTCATCGCGCGACACGACCTCGTCGGTCGAGAAGCGGTCGTCGAGGACCGGCTTGAACACCTGCACCCGCTGCCGTGCGATGACCGCGCGGCGCAGCCGCCGGATCAGCTCTTCCGATTTTCCGGAGAACATACCTCCGGCGATGATCTCAATCCAGCCACCGCGATGCGCGTCCAAGGGTTCGGGGACCTCCGTGGGTTCGTTGCGGGAAGGATAAACGATGAACGATGAAGGATGAACGCCGAACGAGCCCCCGCATCCAACTCGGCGTTCCCTCGTTCCTCCTTCATCGTTCATCGTTCTCCTCAGCCGAACACGGTCGCCAGCCTGGCCACCCCTTCGCGGATCCGCTCGTCGCTCTCCTTGGCAAACGTCAGGCGCATGGTGTTCGTCCCGCTGCCATCGACGAAGAACGGCGCACCCGGGATGTAGGCGACGCCGTTCGCCACCGCGTCCGTGACCTTCGCGGCGGTGTCGATCTCGCCGTCGAGAGTCATGAAGGTGAACAGCCCACCGTCAGCCGGGGTCCAGGTGGCCCGGCCGGCGAAATGCTTCTCGATTTCGGCCAGCAGCACGCCGCGCTTGCCGCGATAAAAGTCGCGCACCCGGACGATCTGCGGAGCAAGCTCGCCCCCGGCGCAGAACTCGTCGACGATCGACTGGTCGAGCATCCCCGAGCAGAGGTCGGCCGCCTGCTTTGCGATCTCCAGCTTCTCGAGCAGCGGCTGCGGCGCGACGATCCAGCCGCAGCGCAGGCCGGGCGAGAGCACCTTCGAGAACGAGCCGAGGTAGAGCACGCGGCCGTTCGTGTCGCGCGACTTCATGGCGGTGGTGTCGGCGCCGTCTACGTAAAGCAGCTCGCCGTACGGGTCATCCTCGATGATCAGGAAGTCGAATTCTTCCGCGATCCCCAGCACCGCCTCGCGCCGCTGCTGCGTCATCAGCCGTCCCGACGGATTCTGAAAGTTCGGGATCGTGTAGAGCAGCTTCGGGCGCCGCCGCGCCGCCACCTCGCGCAACGACTCCGGCACGATGCCCTGGTCGTCCTGTGCGACGCCCGCGAGCTCCGCGCTGCGTGCGTAGAACGAGGATGACCCGCCGATGTACGTCGGCAGCTCGACGAGGATCACATCGCCCGGATCGACGAGCGTATGCGCGATCAGATCGAGCGCCTGCTGCGAGCCGGTGGTCGTCAGCACGTCGTTCGCGCCGCACGGAATGCCGCGCGACTGCGTCAGCCCCGCGATGAACTCGCAAAGCCGCGGCAGCCCGCGCGTCGGCCCGTATTGCAGCGCGATCGAGCGCCTCTCCCGAATGACCCGCCCCGCGATCTCCGCGAATCGCTCCGCCGGAAACGTTTCGGGATTGGGCACTCCCCCGGCGAACGAGATGATGTTCGGATCGTTGATCAGCTTCGCGAACGCACGGATGGCGGAAGGACGAAAGCTCTGCGCGTCACGTGACAGAAACGAGTTGTAGTTCATGGCGCGCGGGAGTTTATCGCCGCTTGCCGACGAAGGTTTCGCCGCTGTCCGCTACTCCATAGGTAAGCCCATCACAACATGCAGCTGTTCGAAGGCCGCGATTAGGTCAATGCGGCGACTCCTGCTACGATCCATTTCTTACATACCAATGGAGAGCCGTATGGCAGTAACCTTGAAGTTCCGTCCAGGACTCGTTGTCCTTTGTGCATTCTTCCTGCTAGCGGCGGCGCCGCCCGCGTCGGCAACGCTGGCAGCGGTGTGTAGCCGTTGCGCCACTGATTGCTACTCGACCTATGCCGATCAGTTGGACCAGTGCGGTTGGCGCTGGTGGTGCCAGCAAGGCGTTAAGGGCGAGCGAGATGCCTGTCTTGGGAACTGCATCATCGATGGCTGTGGTGATTTCGAGTGGTTCCCTCAGCCCGGCGGCGAAGACGATAGCGAGTTCTGGGAAAACTGGTTGATCTGAGGACAATATGATGAAACGTACAATCATCCTGGTGCTTCTGATCCTCCCTGCCGTCCTTCACGCCGAAGGCGTTTACGAGCTTCGCAGCCGCTGGACCGCCAAGGCTCACAGCAAACAGACCTTCGACGTTACAGAAATCGACCGGATCGGCGATACGTCCGGCAAGTCGGCGTTCCTCGTTTCCCGCGGCGACCAGCGTTACGTGATCCTCGATGTCTCGAACTACGGGAAGGCGAAAATGACCCGCATAGTGCGCAACGTCGCCACCGGCGATTATGTGCAGGTGAGCTACACCTATCGGTCCTCGGCCCGGACCCGAGCGGAGTTCCTGGCGGAAGCCAGGCTCCGTCAGAACGAAGAGATCGAACACATCCTCTTCGAAACGAACCGCGGCCGGTTCACTACCCGCGAATCGCAGCTCTACACGCCCGAAACGCGCAAGGCGCTGAACGCGATGGTGACTCCGCAATTCGCGGTCGAGTTGCAGCGCCTTCAGAACGATCTCCTCGGGTACGTGAATCTTCAGATCATCTGCCGGCAGGTGATCACGCCCTTCACGGGGGGCGCCTGCGAACGTCAGTCCGCTCCGATTGTGAACGGCGCAAAACCCGACTGCGACGTCGACGCGTCATTCGGCTTCCCCTGTACCGCATCGCAGCGGGCACGCTCCACGAAGGCAGCGGTTCACATATCGACTGCAACCCGTTACTGACATGCGCACCATCGCCCTTGCAGCAATCCTTCTGTTCAGCTGTGCACGCGAACAGGCTCAGATCGGCGGCGTTCCTGTCGCCGATCTCAATGCACAGCAATTGATCGACCGCGCCATCCAGCGTTATCGAAATGCCGCGATTTATCGCGACGCCGGCACCGTTCGTACGCGGATCGATCAACACGAATTCGTGCGCGGCTTCAAGACAGAGTTCCGCGGGCCGTCGCGATTCGAGCTCGTCCTGCTCGATCACGGCGATCCGCGCTACACGGTCCGCATGGAGAACGGTAATTACACCGTTTCCACACGGAGCGGCAGCGATACGAGCCGCGATCGTGATACCGCACTCTACGGCGCCACAGGCGTGACCAGCGGCACCAGCACGATGATCCCGCCGCTTCTTCTCGAAGCGGACAGCGTGTCATCGCTGGCCCGCTTGCAGGACGCCCACGTGGGCGGTGCGGACACGCTGCACGGCGAGCGCTGCACGCGCGTGGAAGGGACCGATCACAAGGGCAATCCCTTCATCGTCTGGATCGGCGAGGAATCGCAGCTCATCCGCCGCACTCTGCGCACGATCGAGAACGGCGTCCCGCAGAAGTTCGAGAACCAGCTCGACTACGAAGAAGTCTCGCTCGAGTAGCCGCCCGCCTCGTTCTCGACCGCGCAGTTCGACGCGAGAAACCATCCGCCTACGGCGGCCGAGAAGGCGCTGCTGAGCAGCCAGCCGACGACGCGCACCGGCATGCCGACCAATGCGAACAGCGGTTGATCGCGCGCGGCGATTCCGGCGAAGGTGCCGAACAGCGAGAAGCTGGCGAAGAAGCTCGAGCCGGCCATGCCGACCACGACCACGGCCACACCGATCAGCAGATGGCGTCCGAAGTCACTGTTCATGGCCCGCCAGCCGATGGCGAGCGCATCGCGTGCGCCGTGGCGGCGGTGGGCCCACGCGGCAATGGCGCGCGTCGACCAGAGCGTGACCACGATGCCGGTCAGGATGGCGAGAAAGAGCGTGGCCAGGATGCCGAGGCAGCCGATGCCGACCGAGACCTCGGCGCGCGCATCGTGAAGCAGCAGCATTGCGGCGAGCGTCGGCACGAGCGGAATCAGCAGCACGATCCCGGCCGCGCCCCAGGCGAAGTTGTAGATCCAGAAGATCGTCCACCATCCCGACGTGCTGCCGGCCATCCAGCGCTCCATCGAGAACACTCCGTAGCGCCTCCGCGGGCCGGGCATCTCGCCGCCGGCCACGCGGTCTCCATCGAGATACACGCGTGCGCAGCCGGCGGTGACGAACGCATGCACCAGCGTCATCACCAGCGTCACGACGGTGACCAGCCCAAAGATGTAGAGCACCACCAGCAGGCCGTTACGCACAAAGACATCGAGCAGGCCCTCGATGTCTTCGATCGTGCGGATCTGCTCGAACGAGATACCGATCGAGACGAGGAGGGGCACGACGACCGCGATGACCGAGGCGACCACGATCGCCCCGAAGAGCATCGTCTCGCCGAGGCGGATGAGGATGATCGGCCAGTTGGCCAGCGTGTTGTCGAATCCGCGACGAAGGAGGTCGAGGACTCCCCGCTTCACAACGTATTCCGCCGGTAATCGCTCGCGCCGGTGAAGTCGACTAGCGTCGCCATCTCGTACAGCCGGCTGCGCAGCCGCGTGCCGATGCGGTCGGTCAGCGTCTCCTCTTTCGTGTTCGCCGGCGTGTCGAAGTAGTTCGTCGTGAAGATGGTGGCCCGCTCTTCGTTGTAGCGGGTGTTGATCACGTAATAGAGGATGTCCTGCACGAAAGTGGTCGGCTTCTGCGAGCCGAGCTCGTCGAGCACCAGCAGGTCGGCCTCGAGCAGCGGGCGCAGGATCTCCGACTTGCTGACCGCGGAGTCGGAATCGAAGGAGGCCTGGATCTCCTGGATCAGCTCCTGGAAATTATTGAAGAGCAGTTTGCCCGGCTTGCCGCTGTGAATGATCTCGATCAGCGCCGCGACCGCGAGGTGCGTCTTGCCGACGCCACAGCCCCCCATCAGCAGCAGGCCGCGTCCTTCATCGGTGCCGGGCCACATGCTGATGAAGTCCTGCACGCGCCGCTTCGCGACCTTCAGCGGCGTCGCTTTCTCGCGGAACGTTTCGAGCGTGCAGTGCGAGTAGCGCTTCGGAATCGTGGCGCTGACCATCCGGTGCTGACGGCGCAGATCGCCCTGGCAGCCGCACGGCTCGACCCGGTTGGAGTCCACGCCGAGGCTGATCCATCCGGTGTTGTTGCACCGGGGACAGGTGGCGGGCGAGGGGACGAGCTGGGGCAACCGAGCGGACATGATGTGTGGAGTTTAGCGCACGCGGTCGCGGCTATACTTCCTCCCGCCTCGGCGTCCGATGTTGAAAAATCTGATTTCTTATCTCGGGCAGCGCCCTGACGCGGCCACGTTCCTCCTGCCGACGGACTTCGGCAGGATGCTGGCCGAGCTCTTTCCGAATCCGGAGGGGCTGCTCCCGCAGCCGTACAAAGTCTTTCTGGCGGACGAGGCGCAGCCGCCGGTGCTCGGGTTCGCGGTGGCGGAAACGCCGCTGATGAAAGAGCTGGAGACGAAGCTCGACCGCTGGCTGACCGAGGAGATCGCGTGGCAGGTCAACCGCTCGTCGGAGAGCAAGGAGAAGACGCAGCTCGCCCTCGGCTCGTACACGACCACGCTCATCCGCGCGGCCGAGAACGCGATGATGTCGAACCTGCTGTCGGACTATCACGGCATCTTCTGGCTCGCGCATTCGATGGACGTCTCGCGCCATTTCGCCGCGATCCCCCGCCGCGTCAGCGCCTTCGACGCGCAGGCCGGCCGCGCGTTGGGCGACACGCTCAAGTACCGCATCTATCAGCGATGGGTGACGGAAACGCGCGAGCAGATGACGCAGGTGGCGGCGCGCGCGGCGTCGCTGCTCGAGGGAGAGGAACAGCGCGGTCTGCAGTTCTTCCGCTTGCTGCAGGACAACGTGCTGATCTTCACCGAGGAGTTCATCGGGCCCGATCTGCGTGAGTTGCGGAGCTTCCTGGCCGGATATCTGCGCCGCGACTTCCAGCCGTTCCGCGATTCGTTCGAGCGGCTGCGCACGACGGCCACCGACCTGCTGCAGCGGGAGAAGACCTTCCGCGCGGCGCTGCCTCTCTTCGGTGCGAATCCCGATCAGGGGATCACCGTGGCATTGCTGCTCGACGCGCGCTTCGAGACGTTCCTCTCCGAACAGCCGGCGGTGCAGAACGCGATCTCGCGCGAAGAGCGCGAGCAGTTCCAGCTCATCGCGCGGCGGCTGCGCGAGTTCGCGGTGCTCAATCAACTGCGGCGCGGCATCGTCTGGATGACGACGCTGGGCGACGGCGAGGTAGTCTCGGCCGACCGGCGGCACGGCGCAAAGTACTCGCGCTCGACGCGGCCGATGGACTTCGGACGGCCGGGCGTCGTCGATCCGGTGGTGCACCGCTTCGGGATGATCTACGACATCTCGGCGTTCACCGAGACGCTCGGCAACGTGCGGCGCGGCGGCGGGAAAGAGGAGATCCGCAGCTACCGGCAGATGCTCCTCTTCCAGCGCAAGATGGATTCGATCGCCCAGCGGCACCTGCTGCAGTTCGAGAAGTTTCTCGGCGACGGCGCGTTCTATACCACCCGGCGCGCGCTGAGGCTGGTGCGCGCGGCGATCGAGATCCAGCGCTTCTATTCGGAGATGAAGCGCAAGGGCTTCGCCTTCAACAAGGGGCTGCGCATCGCCCTCAACTACGGCTACTACCGGCTGCTGCCGATGAAGACCGGCCCGGAGGGGAGCATCACCGAGTTTTACGGCCCGGGGATCGTCGAACTGTCGCGGCTGACGACCGGCAAGGCGAACAAAGAGATCGAAGAGATCGCCGCCTTCCTCGTCTCGCACGGTTACGAGCAGACCAAGGTGCAGCAGTTTTTCGCGCCGCTGGCGCGCGGCGTCGACGTCATCGACAAAACCCAGCACGCACGCGAGTTCTACGCGTACCTCGACGGCAACGGCCACCTGGTGAACGAAGGGATCGTCGCCTCGATGCCGCTCCTTCAGGAGCTCTCGAACGAGATCGGCCAGGAGGCGCAGCAGCTCTTCCGCATCACCACCGGCTTCGGCAACTACATCGGCTTCGCGCCGGCTATCACCGGAGTCGAATACCTCGGACTGCGCCTGCTGGGGATGGTCGCGCTGAAGGGGCTCGACAAGCTCGACGTCGGCGAGATCGTGCCATTCGGGCAGGGCGACACCTACGAGGTCACGCCGCTCGACACGCAGGACCCGCTGTTCATCCTCCTGCGGCAGGATTTCCACCAGCAGCAGGAAAACAGCGCGCCATACGACGACCTGCTGGACGCGTCGACCACCACCGAGCGCCTGATCGGCAGCGAGATCGTCATCTGCGTGAGGACGGTTTCCGGCGATCTCGACGACGAGGTGCTGATCGGCGAATGGGACCCCCGCTCCGACGACGTCCGCCGCCCCCTGCGCCTCCCGCGCGGCGACTTCCAGCGGCTGTTCTCGCTGAAAGGCGAGCTGACGACGGAAGTACTGAGCGACCGTAAAGAGAGCGTGCGCGAGATGTACGAGCGCCTCTCGCTGAAGACCATGGCCCCGACGCTGGCGCTCGCGCCGTATCGGGATGGGGATTACGACGCGTATGTCTTGGGCGACGTCGTGGAGAAGCTGTGAGATTCGGCTGGGCTCAGCTATTCAGCTGTTCAGCTACTCAGCTGTTCAGCTGTTCAGGGGACGAGGGCGACACCGCCGCCTGAACAGCTGAACAGCTGAGTAGCTGAACAGCTGAGGGGCGGCGGCGCCGCCCTCCTCCTGCTACACTCAATAACCTCATGCGCGTCGATCACGAGAAACGGGAGATCGTCTGTTCGGTCGGCGATCTGGTCCATGAATCGACGTACCGGCGGATCGGGGTGGAGCGGGGGGACGGCTTCCGCCGGATGTGGATCGGGCAGGACATCCACACGAAGCGCGCGGAACAGCGCTCCAATGAGGATCCGCACTATCGCGCGGAGGTCCACGTCGTCCATCGCACCACCGTCGGCGCTTGGTCGATCACCGTCACCGGACGCATCGACGGGCTCTCCGTGGACAAGGATGCGAAGCGGGTCACCATCGAGGAAGTGAAGTCGATTCACTTCGATCTGGAGCTCGAAGCACTCTACAGGTCGGAGAAACTGCAGCGGCATCTCTACCAGTTGCTGCTTTATTCGTTCTTTCTTTCGCGGCAGCCGGACTTCGAGGGGTTCGAGTTCATCCCGCAGCTCGTGCTGATCGATCTGGTCAGCGGCGACACGAAGATCATCGATACCGATTTCGATCGCCAGCGGGTGGCCGACACGCTCGACGCCAGCCTGGCCAGGCTGATCGAGGAGCACGAGACCTCGCTCGCGCTGCGCATCGCCAAACGCGCCTTCGCCGACTCGCTCACCTTCCCCTTCGACGACGTGCGGCCGGGACAGGAAGAGATCATCTCGGCGGTCGCACGCGCGGTCTATCAACGCGACTCGCTACTCGTCTCCGCGCCGACCGGGATCGGCAAGACCATGGCCGTGCTCTACCCCGCGGTGCGCCAGTCGCTGAAGATGGGGAAGAAGCTCTTCTTCCTCACCTCGAAGACGCTGCAGCAGGACGCGGCGGTGGCGGCGCTCAAGCAGCTCAACGACGGGTCGTTCCGGGTGCTGCGCATCCGCTCCAAGCAGAAGATGTGCGCGCACACGGAGATGATCTGCCACGAGGACTTTTGTCCGTTCGCAGCGCGCTACTCCGAGAAGATGGCCCAGAGCGGCCTTCTTTCGAACATCGTCACCGGGATGAGCTACTTCGATCCCGACCTTACCTTCGAGCTCTCGAAGTCGACGGAGGTCTGTCCGTTCGAGGTCTCGCTGGAGCTGATCGATCAGGCCGACGTCATCGTCTGTGATTACAACTACATCTTCGATCCGTACGTCGGCCTGAAGGCCTATCAGCAGGAATCGGATTACGGCGATTGCGTGCTGGTCGTCGACGAGGCGCACAACCTGGTCGATCGCGGCCGCGGGTGGTTTTCGCCGGAGCTGCACGAAAAGCAGTTCGACGACGTGCGCGCGCATTTCTACACGCGCAACTGCTGGATCGAAGGTTGGGAGGAGCTGCTCGAGATCCTCAAGCTGCACTTCCGCGAGCTCGGCGATCAGCTGGAAGGCGAGACGCGGCAGATGCTCTGCGATCCCGACCGGCAGCTCTTTCTCGAGCAGCGCACCGAATGGGAGCGCATCCTCCTCGAGTACATCGGCTGGAAGATCGACAACAAGATCGCCGAGGAAGACGATCCGGTCATCGACTTCTACTTCAAACTGGTCAAGTTCACGAACCTCCTCGGCGAGAAGGGTGATGAGTTCGCGCACATCATCGAGCGCACCCAGGACGGCCTGAAGCTGAAGATCTTCTGCAAGGATCCGTCGCGCTTCCTCGGCAAGATCTTCGATTCCGCGCACGCGACGGTGGCCCTCTCCGCGACGCTCGAGCCGTTCGAGTTCTACAAGAAGACTCTCGGCTTCCCGGACAGCCGCACGGCGGAGCTCTCCCTCCCCTCGCCGTTCCCGAAGACCAATCGCAAGATCGTGGTCGTGCCGGAAGTCGACACGACCTACAAGAAACGAGCGGACAGCTACGAGCGGATCGCGGAGACGGTCACGGAGATCTCCGAGTCGGCCAACGGCAACTTCCTGGCGCTCTTCCCGAGCTACGCGTTCCTGCGCGAGGTCTCGGAGCGGATGCCGCCCATCACCAAGCGGATCATGATCCAGCGCAACGACATGACCGACTACGAGCGCAACGCCATCCTGGACATCCTGCGCGACAAGCCGAAGAAGGGAAACCTTATCCTGGCGGTCTCCGGCGGCATGTACGCGGAGGGAATCGACTACGTCGGCGATATGCTGGCCGGCGTGATGGTGGTCGGACCGGCGCTGCCGCAGGTGAGCTTCGAGCAGGAACTGCTCAAGGAGTACTACGACGAGCAGTACGGCGCCGGCTTCGAGTTCGCGTACCTCATCCCCGGCATGACCCGGGTCGTGCAGTCGGCTGGACGCGTCATCCGCAGCGAGACCGACGTCGGCATCATCGCCCTTCTCTGCCGCCGCTTCACGCAGGAGCCATACACCCGCTTCTTCCCCAGCGACTGGTACGAAGAGTCGCCGCGCGAGCTCGTCTCGCGCAAGGCCGCCAGCGAGATCCGCACTTTCTTCGAGGCGAAGAACACGCCGCAATTGAGGATGCTGTTTTGAAGCGACTGCTGATATCGATCGTTCTGCTGCTGACTGCCTGCGCCTCGTCCGCTCCGCAACCCAACACGCCGCCGCCGCTCCCGGAATGGGAGATGATGCCGGGCGGGATCGTGGAGTCGCTCTGTCGCCGTCTCCGCCAGGATGCGCTCGGCGAGAACAGCGCGCTCGTGCTCGTCAGGACGACGCAGCCGATCGCGAACGCGCAGTCGCTGACCGCGCTCGCGGCCGCCTCCGCGAAACGCAAAAGCGGCGAGCGGAACATGAATGCCCTCCGCGCGCAGCGCTCGATTCCGATCGAGACCGTCGCCGGCAGCTGCGCCTGGCAGGCGGTCGACGCCGTCGATCCGCTCCGCCACGGCGATACGATGATCGTCGAGCTCTCTTCGCCGCTGCAGAACCCGTTCGAGTGGCGCAACGTGGGGATCTTCGCCCGCGTCTCGCTTGGCGGCTCGCACGCCTCCTGGTACTGGATCTCCATCGCCCCCTACGGCGGCGGCTGGGCGGTCGCACAGATCACCCCGCTGGTCATGTAACTCCTTTGGCGCGAAGCGCTCGCGCCAATTTCGGAGCGTGGCATAACTCTTCCATCGGGGGTTTCCCGTATTTAAAAACGACACGGGTAAGGTAGCTCTCATGAAACAGGATAGTCCGCGGGTCCTCGTCGCCGATGACGATCAGGCCATCCGCCAGCTGGTCGCGACCATCATCCGCCGCGAAGGCATCGAAGTGGACGTCGCGGCTGACGGCTACGAAGCGATCGAACACCTCAAGAAACGCGAGTATCCGGTGATCCTCGTCGACCTGATGATGCCGCGCGTCGACGGCTTCGGCGTGATCGACCACCTCCGCCGGAACCCGCAACTGCACAAAGCGGTGGTGCTGGTCATCAGCGCCTATGCCGATCAGAAATTCAAGCAGGTCGATCCGGAGGTCGTCAGCGGTGTGATCCGGAAACCGTTCGAAGTGGCCGATCTCGGCACGCTGGTGCGGCTGTGCGTGAGCGGCTTCGAGGCGGTGATGAAACGGCTGAACGCGACGTCAGCCGATGTGCGCGCCGGCGTCGAGCATTAGCGCTGCTTTTCGAGCCAGTACTGCAGCATCACCACGGCCCAGAGCGCCTTGGCGTGATTCGCCTCTCCGGCGCGATGCGCGCTCAGCAGCGACGCCACGTAGCGCTCGTTGATGATCCCCTGCGAGCGCAACCGCGCCGGGTCGAGCAGCCGGTCTACCTCGCCGCGCAACCCGCCGTTGATCCAGCTCGCAATCGGCACGCTGAGGCCGCGTTTCCGGCGATAGATCACCTCGCGCGGCAGCCACTTCTCCGCCGCTTTCTTCAGCACCCATTTGGTGGTCATCCGCCGCACGCGCAGCCCGGGCGGCAACGAGAGGGCGAACGCGCTGACGTCGCGATCGAGGAACGGCGCGCGCGCTTCGACCGAGGAGAGCATCGTCGCCCGATCGACCTTCACCAGCAGGTTGTCGCGGAGATAGCCGCGGTAATCGAAGAGCATCGCGTTCGCCAGCGAATCGTCGTACGGATCTTCAAGCGGCGCCGGGCGCTCCGGCGGAGCGGTGGCGAAGACGTGCGAGCTGAGGCCGGTGCCGAACCACGTCAGATGGCGCTCCAGCCACGGCCGCTCGGCGCCGTCGACGAAACGCTTGAGGAGGAACTCGAACGTCACCTTGCGCCGCGAGGCCGGCAGCGAGAAGACGGCACCCCGGATGGCGCGGCGCACGGCACGCGGCATCGCGGCGTACCTGGGGGCGATCTTGTGTCCGAGGTAGGTCGGATAGCCGCCGAACAGCTCGTCGGCCCCTTCCCCGCTGAGGATCACCTTGACGTGCTGCCGCGCCGCGCGGGCGAGGAGGAACGTCGGCAGGATGGCAGGATCGGCGAGCGGCTCCGCCACGCTATCCGTCACGTGCTGGAGCGCATCGAGCAGCGTCTGTTCATCGACGCGCACCGGCACGTGGCGCGTACGCATCTTCAGAGCGAGCCGCGCCGCGTCGCGGCTCTCGTCGAACGACTCCTCGGCGAATTGCGCGGAGAAGGTGTGCACCTTGTCGACCCCGATGACCTTCGAGGCGAGCGTCGCCAGGATCGAGGAGTCGAGCCCGCCGCTGATGAAGACGCCCACCGGCACGTCGGACATGACCTGCTTCGCCACGGCCGTCTCGATGAGGTGCTGCAGCTCGAGAATCGCCGCGCGTGGCTCGATCGGCTCGATCTCGAACGCGCCCGGATCCCAGTAGCGCACCGTCTCGCTGTCGCCGTTCGCGTGAAAGCGCATGAACGTGCCGGCTGGGACGCGATGCACGCCCGCGAACGGCGTGCGCGGCTCCGGAATCCATCCGAGGCGCAGGTACTCCGCGATCGCGTGCGGATCGAGCTCGCGCGAGACGTCCGGGTGCCGCAGCAGGCATTGCAACTCGGAGGCGAACAGCACCTCGCCGTTCACCCGCGTGTAGAAGAGCGGCTTCTCGCCGGCGCGATCGCGCGCCAGGGTCAGCGTGCGCGTGCGGTTGTCCCAGATGACCAGGCCGAACATCCCGTCCAGCATCGCGATCGCGTCCGTGCCGCGCTCGAGATAGATCGGCAGGATCGTCTCGACGTCGGAGCGCGAGCGGAACGGGTAGTCGGGATGCAGCGCGCGCAGCTCGTGCGCGTTGTAGATCTCGCCGTTGGCCTGCAGCCAGACCTGACCGTCGGGCGAGGCAAACGGCTGGTCGGCGCGCTCGTGCAGGTCGATGATGCGCAGCCGCTCGGTACCAATCGCGGCGTGCGCTTCGTGGAACGTCGCGGAGCCGTCAGGGCCGCGATGACGCAACGCTTCGCCCATCCGTCCGAGAACCTGAGGATGACGAAGCGCCGCCGCGCCGCTGACGATGCCGTAGATGCCGCACACGAGCGGGCGGATTGTACTCGGCAGAGGGTTCCGGGCCGTTGCACCCGAGGAACCCCGAGGAACCCCTTTCCCTTACGCGAACGGAAACAACTGGCGCGAAGCGATCGTGCTGACGGAGACGCCCACGTCTTTGGTCAGCGTCCACTGCACCGGCGCCGAAAAGGCGTCCGTCGCCGACGTGCGGAAGCGGAACGTCGCCAGGCCGGTCGCGTTCTGCAGCACGTTGGTGGTCTTCGCCAGCCGCACCAGCCGCGCCACGACGAACCAAAAGTTGAACATCGGGTTGTCCCAATTCGGGAAGCTCGTCTCGCGGAACAGCGCGGCCGCGGCCGAAGAGATCGCGCGGAAGTCGTCCTGCGTCATGCCGTTCGACGCGAGTGCCGTCGCCAGCCTCGCGCGATCGTCGAGCCCGCGCGGGCGGCGGACGATCATCATCTGCAGCGGGAGGTACGGCGGGATGACCCGGTTCTGATCGTTCAGGATGCGCAGCCGCTTGCCGTTCACGCCGAAGCCGTCGGCGCTGTCCGCGGCCTTGATGAACTCGACCTGCGACGTATCCTTCCACACGCTGCCAAACTGATCGTCTTTCACCACCGCCGCGAGCACTTCGCCCAGCGGCTCGCCCACCGCCGCCAGACGATCCGTGACCATGTCGTCCTTCAAGAGGCGGAAGGCGGCGTTACGGTAGTCGTTGTTCCAGTTGGTCTCGTCCGCGTCCGCGGCAAAGAGCGACGCCGCTTCCGCGCTGAGGGAGATGTCGAGCGTGAACGCCGTCTCTGCCCCATCCGGAGCCGTGACTGGCGTCCCCTCGGTCTGAAAGAAGCCGAGATCGACGAGGAGGTTCTGCAGCGCATTCCTCTCCTCCGCGTTCGTCCGCGGATCTTTGCGCGCGAAGGTGAGGCGCATCGAGCGCTCCGCCTTCTCGTACGGCGCGTTGAGATCCTTCGTCGTGGCGGTGGCGTCGGTGGAGATCCACGCGCCGCACTCGCTGGTCGCGGCGCCGGCGGTCACCGCCTGCACGAATCCGCCGCTGAACGTCGCCTGCCGCCCGTCGTTGATCACGCGGATGGTCGACTCCTCCAGCCGCGAGCCGGTGATCTTCTGCAGGTTCTGCAGCCCGAGGAAGGAAAGGAGGACCGTCGTCGCCCCGGTGCGCACGTGACGCGAGACGATGATCGACTCGCGGATCGAGAACGGCAGCGCGCCGGTTGCATCGGGATTGATGGTGTCGAGCGCCGCCAGCATGTCCTGCACGCTCCCGCTCGGAAGCTGCTTCATGACCGCCTTCGCCGCGGAGCTGTTCGTCGGATCGAACTCGAAGTCGAGCATCGCCGAGGTCTCGGTGACGCGGCTGTATTCGAGCGAGACGCTGAAGCCGATCGCCCCCTTGAGGAACTTTGCGGCCGCGGCGAGCCGCGTGCTGAGCTGGTCCCACTGCGCGAGCAGCCGCTTCGCCCACGCCTGCACCGCCTCGATGTCTTTCGGCGTCGCGGCGCCGAGCGCCTTGCCGACCGCCTTCGCGACCAGGTTCTGGATCGCTTTGCCGCCGGAGGCCTGGATGGCGTCGAGTGACGTCGCGTTCGCGGCCAGCCAGGCGATGGCGCTCTTCACGCCGCTCTTCTCCGTAAACTGCTGCAGCGCGCCGTTGATCTTGTCCGGCGTCTCGGTCAGCACGGTCTGGAGCTGCTTCGCGAGCGAGACCGACTGCGCGATGGCGATGCCGATGCCGGTGTTGCTGCCGACCAGCAGCTGCTCGACGCTCTTGCCGGTCAGCGACTCGAGCAGCTCCAGATCCTTCTGCGCCGTGGGGCTGAGGAACTGCTGGAGGTTCGGGTTGGCGGGATCGAGCGCGGCGATGCTGTCGATCGCCTTGCGCAGCTCCGAGCCGTCCTGCAGGCCGGCCCGCAGAAGGAGGCTCGACCAGAGTTGCCGCACCTTCGGCTCGACGTCGTCGTAGAGCCGGATCACGTCATTGATGGCCTTCAGCGCCGTCTTCACCTCCTCCGAGTCGGCCGCCATCTCTTTCCAGCCGGTGCCGGCCACGAGCGCGATCAGCTCCGTCGCCGCGCGGTCCGTGACCTTCGCCTTCACGTCGTCCCAGGTCATACTGCTGACCTGCTTCAGCACGTCGATCGCGCGCGGCAGCGGCGTCATGTCGAACGCCTTCTCCAGCGCGTCGCCGAGGCTCGAGGCGTCGTAGTTGATCTGCAGCGCGAACGTGGCGCCGGCGGTGAAGCTGTTCTTGTGCGAGCGCTCGATACGCACGCGTACCCATCCCGGCTTGTCCGTCTGCGCGTGCGCGACGGTCAGGTCCATGTCGTCGAAGATCGACCAGCCGAGCGCCCCCTCGAGCGAGTAGCCGACGTTGGCCTTGAACTGGCCGGAGAGTCCGTCGAAGAGCTCGAGGGTCTGCTCGATGTCGAAGGTCCTGCCGTACGTTCCCTTGAGACCCAGGTCGAGATTGAGCGCCGCCTGGAACTTGCTGACCTCACCCGGCTGGAGCGCCATCAGCGGCTCGAACTGCGGCAGCTGCGCGGTGCCGACCAGGCGCGCCAGCGCCTCGGCGCGCCTGTCGGTCGCGGCCACCGGAAGGTAGTGATCGTACGAGAACGACGCCGCGCCGCTCGCCGAGAGCTCGAGCGGA
Organism: Thermoanaerobaculia bacterium; assembly: GCA_036398925.1. Classification (GTDB taxonomy): domain Bacteria; phylum Acidobacteriota; class Thermoanaerobaculia; order Gp7-AA8; family Gp7-AA8; genus DASWOB01. Next base: position 156,289 of record DASWOB010000005.1, on the reverse strand, counting down.
ATGGGGGTGACGTTGCCGGATGCATCGGCCGAGAGCTTTCCTTCGATGTGCAGCCGCGCGTAGCTGCTGTTCGCCGGCGCTTCCAGCGGCTGCGTCGGATCGAACGGCGCGATCGAGGCCCCGCCCGCGGCGATGGAGATCGCGGCTTTGGCATTCGCTTCGAGATCCGCGGCGAGATCGAAGACCTTCAGGTCTCCCTTCTTCGCGTCGATGGTCACTTCCTTCAGAGCGAATGCGGTCGTACCGACCGGCTCGAGAAGACCACTGTTCTGGACTTCGTCGTACAGCACCTCGATTTTGTTGGCGATGCCGGAATTGAAGATGCGACCGAGACTGGTAGCCATCGAACCCCTCCTGACGGGTTGTGGGAACGCGGATTACGGGATCTGACGTGGACGATTGGGTGCCGCCATTGAACACCCGCGGCGTGCGCCGGGCAAGAAACGATTTGCTACCGCGCGTACGCCACGTGATGGCCGCCGCCCGCGACCTCGCGCCAGCCGTGCGATTCGAGCAGCCGCCGCCAGTGCGAGTCCTTCGCGCGAACCACGTAAACACGCGGATGCCGGGCCGCAAGCGACGTCCCGAGCTGCGACAGCGGCTTGATTGGCGATCGCGGATCGCGCACGTAGCGCTGGTACCTTCGCATCAGGTAGTTGCTGGTCGTCTCGCTCGCATCCTCGGTCAACAAGGTGATCGGCCGGCCGAGGTAGAACTGCATCGAGCCGGTGTACGCCTCGACCCCGATGACCTCCGTTTGCGGCGTGAGATGCGGCTTCAGCTCGGCGACGAATTCATGCGCCGAGCGGCGTTCCGACAGTCCCTGCAGCAGCGGCGTCGCGGCCGTCGGCAGGACGATCACCGGCAGCGAGAGGGCGACGAAGATCAGCTCGCGCCGCTTGGAGAATAACGCCACGAGCGCGCCGAGGGTGAAGGCGATACCGAGCGCCAGTGCGGTCCCGCCGGCCGTGGCGCGCACTTCCGCCTGCATTTTGATGCGCGGCATGAGCAGCGGCGCGGCGAGAAAGATCGCGCCGAGCAGCAGCAGCACGCTCGCGGCGACCCGCGTCCGTGCCTCGCGCCAGATCTGCGCGATCAAGAGCGCGACGGGCGGCATCAGCGGCACGACGTACTGCGGCCGCTTCGATTGCGAGAACGAAAAGAAGACCAGCGGGATCAGCAGCCAGAGCAGCAGGTAGATCGTCGCATCGCCGCGCTTGCGGAGCTGCTTCGCGCTGCCCAGCAGCACGATCGACCAAGGCAGCGCGCCGCCCAGCATGTACGGCACAAAGTACCAGGGGGGGCCGGTGCGCTTCAGCTCGTCCGTGGCCATGCGCGCGGCGGTCTCCGTCACGAGCACGTAGTGGAGGAACTCCGGCACGACTTGCGTCACCCCCCACAGCCACGGCGCGACGATGGCCGCGAACGCGATCAGGCCGATGATCGGAAACAGCACGCGTAGCGCCTTCCGCCGCCATGCGAACGGCACCGCCACGCCGAGGACCAGCAGAAACGTGACCGGCCCCTTCGTGATCATCGCCAGCCCCATGGCCGCCCACGCCACGATCGACCAGCGCTTGTTCTGCTCCTCGATGGCGAACCAGTACGCCACCAGCGCCACGACGATGAAGAACGTCAGCGCGCTGTCGAAGATCACCGTCCGCGCGAACGCCACCGTCATCGGGATAGTCAGGAAGACGATGCCGGTGACGCAGGCCGCCTCCTCCCCCCACAACCGCCGCGCGAACCAGAACAGCACCGCCGCGGTGGCGATCGTGAAGAGATAGGCCGGCAGGCGCGCCGCGAGCTCGGTCGGCCCGAGGAGCTCCATCACTGCCGCCGTCGCCGCAAAGTAGACGATCGGCTTATCGAGATACGGCAGCCCGTTGTAGCGCGGCATGACGTAATCGTTCGTCGCCGCCATCTCGCGACCCACCTCGCCGTTCCGCCCCTCATCCGCATCGAGGAGAGGCGTGGAGCCGAGGAAAAGCGCGCAGGCGATGACCGCAACGGCCAGCCAGAACCGGAGGAGCGTCATGCGCGGCGCATCCTCTCACGAAGTCAGTGAGGGCCCCCTGTGCTGTGGGCTTCCAGCCGTCAGATGAGGGATAGCGTTCAGTGACGCACCGATCGCCTGCGCCCCGCCGGCGCGTCGTCGTCGACGATCGTCACCACCGCGCGATCGTCACCGATCGACAGCCCGTTCGCGCCGGTGATCCGCACCTCGAACGTCTCGTCGCTCTCCCGCGTCCAGTCGCCAGCCACGCGAACGATCACCGTCGCCGAAGTCTGACCGGCGGGGATGGTGATGGTGGTGAGGTTCGTTTCGAAGTCGACGTCCGGCGTCGCGCTGACGGCGAACGTGCGGGTGTCGATCTGCACCGGCTGCGCGAACGGCTCACTCAGCGTCAGCGTCAGCGCGATCGGCTTCCAGCCGTCGTCCCCTTCCTTCACCGTCACATCGGCGATCGTCACCGACGGAAGCGGCGGCGCGTCGTCGTCGGTGATCCGCCCCTGCGCGACCTGCCGCGCGAGCGTCACCGCTGCCGTGGGGAGCAGGGTCACGTGAAACAGCTCCGTCCCCTCGGTGATCGCATCGCTGTAGACCACGACGTCGATGAACTTCCTTCGTTCGCCGGGCGCGAAGACGACCGTGCCGCGCGCCAGCTCGTAGTCGTGGCCGGCCGTGGCGCTGCTGTCGGAGGTCGTATAGTCGACGCGCAGCTCGGCCGTCATCGGCGTCGACAGATCGACACGGAACGAAGCGATGGAGCTGCCGCCCGTCCCCTCTGTCACCGTGGCATCGAAGATCGAGAGGTACGGCAGGACCTTCGTGTCATCGTCGATGATGGTGATGATGGCCGACTTCGGCTGGCCGACCGTCGCATTCGCGGCGGCCGAAATCACCACCACGATCAGCTCGTCCGGCTCTTCGACGTCGTCGCCGAGGATCACCACCTGTGCGCTGCCGATGGTGGAGCCTGCCGGGATGATCGTGGAGGTGAACGGAGGAACCGCCTGGAAATCGATGCCCGCGGTGGCCGTGGCAGCGTTCACCGCGTACGCCACTTCCACCGGCAGCGCGTGCGGCGCGCTCAGCTCGAACGTGACGTTGGCGGTAGTCCGCTGCCCCGCCGCTCCTTCATCGATGGTGACCGGCAGGATGGAGAGGACCGGCTTCGATTCGTCGTCCGCGATCGTGATAGCCACGCGCTGCCGCGGCGCGATCACATCGACGAGATCGCGCAGCTCGACGTAGAAGGTCTCCGTTCCCTCGACCTGCGTGTCGTTGAGCAGCGTGATCCGGACGGCCTGATCGGTCACGCCGCTGGCGGCCTGATAGTCGCTGCCGGCGAGGGCCGTTCCGTCGACGGTCGTCCAGGTGTACTTCGTGGTCGGCCTGGTGGAAGGGATGACGCGCAGCGGCACGAGCACGCTGCCGGCCGATTCGGTGAAAGTCTGATCGTCGATGGCGATCTGCGGCAGTTCGTCGTCGATGACGAGGATCGTCACGGAATTCGGCGAGCCGAGTCTGGCGATCGACTCCGCTCCGATGCCGAGGCTCACCATGTACCGGTAGTTCTCCTCCACGCTTGCATTGGTGGGGATCGTCACCGTTGCCGTTGCCTCGGTCTGTCCGGGCGTCAGCGTCACGGTGCCGACCACGTCGGTCCATCCGTTGATGGCCGGGTTGCGCTGCAGCCGGTACTCGACTTCGACCGGCACGCCGGCCGGGGCGGAGAGGCGGATCGGAATGGTCAGCGGCAGCGGGGCGTCGGGCTCGTCGATCTGCTCCGGGATGCCGCTGCCGAGGGTCAGCACCGGACGGACGTCGTCGTCGTGGATGGTGATGGATCCGGTGAAGGAGTCGTCGATCGACGTCCCGACCGGGGCGTACAGCTCGATTGCGGCCTTCCGCCAGTCTCCGACGAAGACATTGTCGTTTACGCTCGCGAACGGGCCGATGTTCTTGCGCACCTCTCCGGGCCCGAACGTGAGCAGCGTGTCATAGGGCGCGACGGCGGGATGAACGACGCGCGCGCGAACGGAGATCGTGCCGTTCGTGCCGCCGAGCCGGTAGAGCGGCACAGTGGCGGTCGAGGCGACGTTCTCGGTCAGCGTCACGCCGTAGTTGCCGGCGAAGCGCACCACTCCCGCGGCAGTCGAGGCGAGAAAACGATCGACCTCGTCGATCAGGAAGCCGTGGCTCCCGTGGACGGCGAAGAGAAGATCACCCGCGGCGAAACCAGCCGGAACCGCGGAGCCTTTCATGTCGGATGTCCGGTAGTGGTGGAAATCGTTCCAGTAAATGCCGTCGCGGTCGGGCCCCGTGCCGGCCCAGACGCCGCCGCCGGGACGAACCCACATCGTCTGCCAGTAGGTGCCGTTGGAGGGGAGGAAAAACTCGGTGGCTTCGCCGCTCGTGCCGCGGACGATCGCACCATCCGGCAGCGGGGAGTATTCACCCGGGCCGCCGTCCATGTTGGCCACGTCAAACTCGCCGCTGCCGATGTCGACGACCGCGCAACCCGCTCTGTAAGTGGTGGAATGAGCCGAGCCGAAGGTGGCCGCCACCTCACCGTCACCGTCGCTGTCGCGGATCTGGACGACGGAGTGCTGCATCAGCTTACCGTCCCACCTCCAGCAGAGCCAGCTGGTGTCTGCTCCCGCCGTCACTTTGGCGGTCGCTCCGGTGGCGTTGAAGGTGACGACCGAAACGGCGGCGAACGACGGGCAGGCGGCGAGGAGCATCGCCGTGAGTACGGCCTTACGAATGTTGGACAAGTGGACCCCGGATCTGGTGACGAGCCAGTTATTTTGCGATTTGCAGCATCGCCCGGCACATCGACCGGTGTCAACCATTGCCGTCACATGCGAGGATGACCGCGTGAAACTGCTGTTCAGTTACCTCGCGCGGTACAAGAAGATGCTCTTCGCCGCGCTTCTCCTCGCCACGATCAATCAGGTCTTCTCGCTGCTCGATCCTCAGGTGTTCCGGCTGATCGTCGACCGTTACGCGGTCAAGGTCGGGACCATCCCGCGCGATGTCTTCATCAAGGGCGTCCTGCTGCTGCTGCTGGCCTACGTCGGGGTGGCGCTGATCTCGCGCATCGCCAAGAACTTTCAGGACTACTTCGTCAACGTCATCGCGCAGCGCAGCGGCGCGAACCTCTACGAGCGGAGCGTCTCGCATTCCTTCTCGCTCCCCTACGCCGTCTTCGAGGACCAGCGCTCCGGCGAGATCCTCCAGAAGATGCACAAGGCGCGCGCCGACGCGCAGTCGCTCATCACGAACTTCATCAACCTGATTTTCGTGGCGCTGGTGGGGCTGGTCTTCGTGACCATCTACGCCTTCACCGTGCACTGGTCGATCGGCACGGTCTACCTGCTGCTGGCGCCGTCCCTCGGCACGCTGATGTTCTTCATCAGCCGGCGCATCAAGAGCCAGCAGAAGATCATCGTCACGCAGACTGCGGAGCTGGCCGGCTCGACCACCGAGACGCTGCGCAACGTGGAGCTGGTCAAGTCGCTCGGCCTCGAGCAGCAGGAGATCGATCGCCTGAACCGCGTCAACGCCGGCATCCTCGAGCTGGAGCTGAAGAAGATCCGCTTCCTCCGCTTCTACAGCTTCCTGCAGGGCACCATTATCAACACCACCCGCGCCAGCCTGCTCTTCCTGATGCTCTGGCTGGTGTTCGAACGGCAGATCACCATCGGCGAGTTCTACGCGCTCTTCTTCTACTCCTTCCCCGTCTTCTCGCCGCTCGCGGAGCTCGGCGCGATCATCGCGCAGTACCAGGAAACGAAAGCGAGCATGGAGAAGCTCGAGGAGATTCTGGCCATCCCCTCCGCGCCGAAACCGGGCAATCCGGTCACCGTCGATTCGCTGCGCCACATCCGCTTCGAGGATGTCTCCTTCACCTATCCGTCGTCCGAAACGCCGTCGCTCGAAGAGATCGACCTCGAGATCCGCGAGGGCGACACGGTGGCCTTCGTCGGCCCATCCGGCTCCGGCAAGACCTCGCTCGTGAAGCTGCTGGTCGGGCTCTATCGTCCGAGCGCGGGCCGCCTCACCTTCAACGGCGCCGACGTGACGCAGGTCGATTCCGATCAGCTCCGCTCGCGCATCGGCCTGGTCACGCAGGACACGCAACTCTTCGCCGGGACCATCCGCGACAACCTGCTCTTCGTGAAGCCGAGCGCCACCGACGAGCAGTGCCTGGCCGTCCTCCGTCAGGCGGCGGCGCTGCCGATCATCGAGCGCGGCGGCAAGGGGCTCGATACGAAGATCGGCGAGGGGGGCATCAAGATCTCCGGCGGCGAGCGCCAGCGCCTGGCCATCGCCCGTGCCCTCCTCCGCCAGCCGGAGCTGATCATCTTCGACGAAGCAACGTCATCGCTCGACTCGATCACCGAGAAAGCGATCACCGAAACGATCCGCACGCTGACCACCGGCGGCCACCGCCGCATGACGGTCCTCGTCGCGCACCGCCTCTCCACGATCGCGCACGCCCAGCGCATTCACGTCCTCGCCAAAGGCCGCATCGTGGAGACCGGCACGCACGAGACCCTCCTCGGACGCAACGGACTCTACGCCGCACTCTGGCGCGAGCAGGGCGCGCGTCGCGAGGAAGCGGCGTAGGGAGAGGGCCGAGGGCTGAGGGCCAAGGGCCGAGGGACGCTACGCGTCGTTTTCCCTCGGCCCTCAGCCCTCGGCCCTGAATCAATGCCGGACGGCGCGTTTCTTGGGCGGGCCGTCGTCGTCGAGGACGCGCACCCAGCCGTCGAGCTCCCGGATGAATTGAAAGTTCTCGTCCTGCTTCATGATGTTTTCGCCCATGGAGATGAGGAGCGTGACCATGAGCAGCCGCGCGCTGCCGCGCACGTCATCGGCGTTCCACGCGACGGTGATGCTCTTGGTCGTCTCACCCGGCTCGAAGCGCAGGACGCCCTCCGTCACAGTGGCGATGTTGTGGGGCGAGGCCGCGTACCACGGCACGGTCGCGGTCAGCGTGGTCGGTGGTCCGATCAGCGTCACCGCCAGTGTGATTTCTTTGCGTCCGCCGTCGCCTTCGGGCACGTCCTTGCGCTCGATCGCGACGCGCGGCGGGCGCTCGCCATCGGTGATGCCGACCTTCACGGTCATCGGCCCCACCACCGTCGTGCCGACCGGATTCGAAAGTCGCAGTTCGAGCTCCGACGCTTCGCCCGTGTGGACGCCGTCGGCGGGAATGGGGATGTCGATGAATTTCAGCACTTCGCCGGAGAGGAACGTGACGGTGCCGGAGACGGCGGTGTAGTCGACGCCGCTCTTCGCCGTCTTGTCAGCGGTCTGATAGTCGAGCGACACGGTGCCGTCGGTGCCGCCGGTGCGGACGATCATCACACCGCCGCCGGTGCGATCGTTCGCATGTCCGCTGGTGGGCGTGTTCAGCACGCCCGCGCCCGCACTCGTCGCCAGATACGCCGCGTCGATCGTCCGGGCGATGTACGCGAGTTCCTGCGCCTCCAGCACGATCAGCAGGTCGCCCGGCCGAACGGCGTCAAGCGCCGGCGAATCATCGACCGGCTGAAACTGCTCCGCGCGAAAAACCGTGATCCCGTTCGTCAACCCATCCAGGTCCGTCGGCAACGTGCGGATGTGATCGACCACCGGCAGTTGCCACGCTCCGGTACCGGGGCGAGCGAGCAGATAGAAGCGGTAGACGAACGCCACGTTCGGCACGACGAACTCGGTGTACGCGCCGCCTGGCCCCCGCAGGATGACGCCATTCGGCAGCGTCTTTTCTTTCAGAGTGATCCCGGGAGCACCGCTGATGGCGTAGCCGCCGTTGCTCATGTCCACCACCGCCCACGACGAGCGCAGCGCGATCTCCGTTTCCCATCGCACGATGCCGTCACCGTCGGCGTCGACGAGGAACTGCGGACGGATGCTGGTGTGGCCGGACGGCCGCGAGATGTTCATCCACGCTGTCCTCGCGCCGGGCGTCACCTTCGCGACGACAGCATTTGCCTCGAACGTGAGGATCGGGTTCTGCGCGAACGCGGAGAAGGAGAGAAAAAGCGTGGCGGCGAGGACTCGGACCATCGCTGCCACGAACAGCCTTGCGAACTAAATCGATTCCTTGGCTTGCTCGAGGCAGCGGACGAAGGTCTCGACCGCGTAATCGATGTGGGCGTCGGTGTGGGTGGGCATGACCTGGAAGCGGAAGCGGGCTTCGCCGCGCGGGACGGCGGGGAACTCGACCAGGTTGGCCATGATGCCGTTCAGCTCGAGGAGGTTGCCGGTCCACTTGGCGAGCGCGTCATCGCCGGCCATGACCGGGACGACGTTGCTCGGCATGCCGAGGCAGCGGACGCCGCGGACCTCGAGACCGGCGCGCAGGCGGAGGACGTTGTCCATGGCGCGCCGGCGCAGGCGGTCGCCCTCTTCACTTTTGGCGATGCGCAGCGCGGCGAGCGCCGCCGCCGACTGCACCGGCGAGATGCCGTTGGAATACATGTGCGAGCCGCCGAAGATGCCGAGGTACTGCCGGGCGGAGCGGATGTTCGTCGCCACGAAGCCGCCGTTGCTGGCCAGCGACTTCGAGAAGCTGCCCATCACGATGTCGATCTCGCCGAGCATCTGCTGGACGCCGATCTGGCTGGAGCCATGCGGCCCCTGCGAGCCGAAGTCGTGGGCAATGTCGAGCATCAGCACCGCGCCGTATTCACGAGTCACGGCCTGCAGCGCCTGAATGTCCGGCCAGTCGGAGTCCATCGAGAACAGTCCCTCGGACACGACCAGGATCGCGTTCTCTTTGTCCTTCGCGCGGATCTTCTGCAGCCGGTTGCGCAGCGACTCCGGATCGTTGTGACGGAAGAGATAGACGTTCTCGGTGGCGGCGCGCGAGCCCTGCAGCAGCGACGCGTGGCCGAGCTGGTCGATGACGATCGAGTCGCTCGGGCGGACGAAGCCGGTGATCGCGCCGAAGCCGGCCGCCCAGCCCGTCGGGAAGAGCAGCACGTGCTCGGTCTGGAGCAGATCGCCCACTTCCTTCTCGAGCTGCCGGCCGATGGTGGTGTTGCCCTGCAGCATCGGCGAGGAGGCGACGTGCGGACCGAAGTCGCGGATGGCAGCGATGGCGGCGTCACGGACGGCAGGATGCGCGGTCAGGCCGAGGTAATCCTGCGAGCCGAAATTGAGCCCGGTCACGCGGCGGCCGTTCTGGCTGACGGCGATCGTCTCGGCCTGCGGCGCGCGCTCGAGCGTGCGGGCGTACGGCCATGTCTCGAGTTGCGCACGGAGATCGAGCCACTCCCCCATGGGCTGCGTCCGCTCGAGCAGGTGCGAGCCTTTGGGGTTGGAGAACATACCGAGGTGCTTCGACAGGGTCTCGGCGACAGAAGATTCGAGAATCGCAGATACAGTCACATGTGCTCCTTGCTGGTTGATTCGGACCAGATGTGAGATTACGCAACCGCGACTTACTTCGCGCCGTACGGAAGGGTGGTCTTTATTCAGCAATGCGCCTACGGTGGTTGTAGGTGCCGTCCGACGTGAACTGAGGGGCTGGCGATGCTTGCACAAAGAGAAACAGACGGATGGGTGGAGTTGTGCTAGCCTCGGTGCGGTGCCGTGGCACTCAGTTGGCACGGTGCGCGGGAGGGTGGGCGTGCACGATCACAGAACATCATTCTGGTGCGGGTGGACCGTCGGTCGCCCGCATCGTCGTTTTTGCGGCTTATGACGAGCGCATCCGAGCGATTTCAGCAGCTCTCCAACCAGCAGGTTTTCGCCAACATCATCTCGATGTGGCGCGTTCGTCGTGCCCTGCAGCTGTTCAGCGCCGAGCCGCGCCTGCGCCACGCTTACCCGCGCGTGCTCGCACTTTCGGCGGGTGAGGTCGGTCCCCCGGGACTGACCTCCGAAGACATCGACACCGAAGCAGCGATCTTCGCTGCAGCCGCAGCCATCGATGGCCGGATCGCCCGCGACGCGGCACACGACGCGGAGTTCCGCTACGTCACGGCACTGGAACGGACACAGAGCCGCCAGATCATCCCCTCCTCGATCGATCTGACCCGCGGTATCGACCGCATCCAGGAGCGTCATCCGCTCTTCAACTCGCAGGACCGGCCGGTGCACGGCGAAACGCTGGCCCGCTATGCCGCGGACGAGGGGCTGCGGATCGTCGACGTCCCGGACCTCGAACTGCTCTCCCTCTGCATGACGGCCCCCGGCGAGCCGGAGCAGACGTGGATCTGCGTGAAGGCCGGCGTTCATCCCGCGCTGCGCGACTTTCTCATCGCGCACGAGCTCGGCCACTACTGGCTGCACATGCATCCCGACACCCGCGCGACGACTCGCGTGGAGCCGGAAGATCTCTACCTCAGCTCGGCGCACGGCTGGGGGCATCTGGAAAACGAAGCCGACTCGGTGGCACTGGTCGCGCTCTTCCCGACGCCGTACCTCGCCTGGTCCGAGGTGGAGGGCCGCCTCGACGCTGACGAGATCCTGAATGATTTCCTGGCGCCGTATCCGATCGACGGCGAGACCAACAAGCACCTCCTCGAACGGATGCGCGATTACATCCGCAAACGGGTCGGCTCGTACAACCTCTTCAAGCAAGCCATTCCGACGCGGCGTCACGGAGCGGTCTACCTCGGCGACCGCGCCATCTCTCCCGACCACCTCGAGTTCGCCAAGGGTTATCTCGGCGACGAGCGCTCCTGGTTCGAAATCGATGCGAACGACACCATCGTCGACTGCAGCGAGGCGTGGCCGCGCGGAATGCGAACAACACGCCGCGCGCTGATCGGGAAAACGATCGACTCGATCATCCCGCCGGCGCTGCACAAGCGGATGGCGGCCCAGCGGGCGCACGAGAAGAACACTCTGCGTCCGACATTCTTTTTTCCCCACTTTCAGCCGGCGGAGGGCGAGCCGTTCTACGCCACCGTTCACTCCTATCCGGTGTTGTCGCGCAGCGGTCATCACGCCGGCGCGCTGCTCTTCATCTACGACACATACGTCGCCCCCGCGGCTTCGACGCCGCACGAGCCGCCGCCACTCTCGCGGCAACTGCCGCTGATCCGCAGCCAGGAGCCGCAGGAGCCGATCGAGCAGCGCTTCGCCCGGCTTGCCGCTGAATGGCGCGAAGCACGCGGGCCGCTGGCCTTGTCGAAAGAGATCTGCATGATGCGCCCGTACCAGGAGATCATCGGGATGGGGCCCGCGGTCGTCCCGCTGCTGCTGCGCGAGCTTCGCCAGCGGCCCGACCAGTGGTTCTGGGCGCTGCGGATGATCACCGGCGCCAACCCGGTACGAGAAGAGGATCGCGGCTACGTCGATCGGATGGTCGCCGCGTGGGTGCGGTGGGGCGAGGAGCATGGCCATCTCTGACGCCGGGGAGCAGCAGCACGAGCCGGCGCCGCCGGAGCCACACGAGATCACCAGCCAGAAGCAGCGCACGTTCCGCAACTGGTTTCCGCGGCTGAAGGTGACGCCGGCAACGTTCACCAGCGCACGAACGCCGGTCTACAACTGCTTCGCCTATGCCGCCGGGGAGTTCGGGCGGCAGTGGGAGCCGACCCGCTTCGATGCCTACTGGCCGGCCGCGCTCGAAGGCAACGATTCGGTGGACGCGTGCACGCAGGTGTATGGCGCGCTCGGCTACGAGCCGTGTGAGCTGGACGCTACGCTGGAAGCCGGATTCGAAAAGATCGCCTTCTATGTCGTTCGCGGAGCGGTGCAGCATGCCGCGAGGCAAATGCCTTCCGGGCGGTGGCGCAGCAAGATCGCCTCTTTCGAGGACATCGAGCACGAGACTCCGCACGAGCTCGAATGCGACATGTATGGTGAAGTGGTCCTGATCCTCAAGCGCCGCCGCTGACATACACTCCCCGCCCGTGCTGGCCTCATTCGTGGTCTTCTTCGCCGGTGTCGCGGCCGGCATGATCAACTCCATCGCCGGCGGAGGAACGCTGGTCTCGTTTCCGGCGCTGCTGTGGCTGGGGCGCGATCCGATTCTGGCGAATGCGACGAACAGCGTCGCCATCTGGCCGGGCTCGCTCGCGGGGGCGTTCGGCTTCCGCCGCGAGCTCGCTTCGGTGCGCCGCTGGCTGCTGCTGCTGATCATCCCGTCGCTGGCGGGCGGCGCGTTGGGCGGATGGCTGCTGCTCCGCACGCCGACCTCCACCTTCGAGCGTCTGGTTCCCTTCCTCATCCTCGGCGCGACGCTGCTGCTGGCGGCGCAGGAGATGATCACGCGCAAGCTCGGCTTCCTGGCCCGCGCGCACGAAGAGCCGACCGTGCCGTGGGTGACGTTCGTCTTCGTCTTTCAGTTCCTCGTCAGCGTCTACGGCGGCTACTTCGGTGCGGGGATGGGCATCCTGATGCTGGCGGCCCTCGGCCTGATCGGCCTCACCGACATGCATCAGATGAACGGCCTGAAAAACCTGCTGGCCATCTGCATCAACGGTATCGCCGCGATCTACTTCGCGTTCGCGAACGCGGTGCTCTGGAACGACGTGCTGCTGATGGCGATCGGCTCGATCGCGGGTGGTTATCTCGGCGCGCGCGTTGCCCGCCGCCTCGGACGGAAGTTCGTCCGAGGCGCGGTGATTGCGATCGGGCTGGTGATGACGGTGGCGCTCCTGCTGAAGTAGCCGAGGGACGGGTAGCGGGCGTCTCGCCGGGCGTCTCGCCCGCTCCACGATGCGGTGCCGCGGCTGGGATCGGCGCAACGACCGTGCAATCAACAGGTTACCAGGATTGCACCGGTGTGGTGCGGCGAACAGCCCGGTGTATTCGCGCACTAGGTGGATGCAGCGCTCGCGCTAGGTGGATGCAGCGCTCGCGCTAGGTCGATGCAGCGCTCGCGCTAGGTCGATGCAGCGCTCGCGCTAGGTCGATGCAGCGCTCGCGCTGGGTCGACCTATTCGCGCACTGGGTCGATGCAGCCCTCGCGCTGGGTCGACCTATTCGCGCACTGGGTCGATGCAGCGCTCGCGCTGGGTCGTCCTATTCGCGCACTGGGTCGATGCAGCGCCCGCGCTGGGTCGTCCTATTCGCGCGTTGGGTCGATGCAGCGCTCGCGCTGGGTCGACCTGTTCGCGCACTAGGCGGATGCAGCGCTCGCGCTGGGTCGTCCTATTCGCGCGTTGGGTCGATGCAGCGCTCGCGCTGGGCCGACCTGTTCGCGCACTAGGCGGGTGTAGCGCTCGCGCCGGGTCAACCTGTTCGCGCAATCGGTGGATGTAGCGCCCGCGCCAGGTCGACCTGTTCGCGCAATCGGTGGATGTAGCGCTCACACTACGTCGACCGAATGCAAGCAATCGGTGGATGCGTCGAGGCAACGTGACCGCTGCGCTCTCTCGGGCGAACCGCTGAATGCCGCGCTCGACCGTGCAAATAACCGTGCGATCAGACTGTAAGTCAGCGCATATGGGCGGGACGCCCGGCGGCGATTCGGCACGCGGCGAGACGCCCCGTGCTAAGCCGGCGGGACGCCCGCTCCCCGAAAGGCTTACTCCACGCGCACCGAGTTCGACAGCTCCGAGGTCATCGAGGTCCCGCCGGCGAAGGAATGCGAGACCAGGTGATCCGCGGGCGGCTTCGAGGCCAGCCAGTGGGTGCGGGTCGAGGTGGCGTTGATCCACTGGCCGCGCAGGTCGCCGCGAATTTCGATGACGAACGAGCTGCCCTGCTGCACGCCGCTCGGCTGCAGCCACCGCTCACCGTCGCCGTCCGGGGTGGCGTTGGCGTACAGGTCGACGTTCGTCGCGTTGATGTACGGTCCGAGCGGCCTGTTCTGCACGCGCCCCGTGACGATGGTGGTGTTGCGGGCCGGGTCGTAGATCGCGGAAAAGAGCAGCGGTGCGTTGGACGGCGCCTTCGAGTCATCCTCGACGACCGGCGAGACGCCGTCGAGGTTCCAGTCGATGCCCAGGCCGCCGTTCGCGCGCATGGAGTTCTCGCGGATGTCGACCTGCTGCGCGCCGGCCGCCGCGGCCACGCCCATCTGCGCGTTCTCTGCGATCGTGTTGCGCAGGATCTCCGCGAAGGTGGTCTGTGGCGAAACGTAAATCCCGCTGCGGCCGTTCTTCTCGATCGTGTTCTCGTACGCGTATAGCGCGCTCCGTCCCAGCGTGAAGATGCCGCTGAGCTGATTGCCGCGGATCACGTTCTTCTCGATGCGTGCGTGGGTCTGGTCGAGGAGGATGCCGCGCAGGTTCGCCGTCAGGACGTTGTTCGCGATCCGCCGCTGATCGAGCGCGCCGCCCGAGCACGGCGTCGCCTGGCGGAGACGATCGCGTGATCGCTGAAGTTGGAGATCGAGAGACCGTCCACGATCGACTCGCACGCCGTGCGAAGGACGAGGCCCGGCCCGGTGGTGAGATGTCCGTCGATGGCCATCGACCGCGCTGTCGTGCCGTCGATGAATACACGCGACGCGACGATCTCCGGGAGCGGCGTGCGCGGCGTGATCGTGCCGCCGGTGCTGAAGGCGATGCGGCACGGTCCGGGCGAGCAGTTCGCGTTCGCCTCGTCGATGGCCGCCCGCAGCGATCCCGCTCCGGCATCATTCGTGTTCGTGACGAGGATCTCCCGATACACCTCGACGAGCACAGCGCGGAAGTTGTTCTCGACATGCCACTCCTGCTGCGGGGTCGTGGCGCGCGCCGTCAGCGTGACGCCGCCGCCGGTGGTGCGGTCGTGCGCCCGTATCCAAAGGACGAAATCGCGCGCGCAGGCGCAGTCGGGGTCGAGCCGCGGCGCGCTGCAGGTGGCGCCCGCCGCGTCCTTGCTGCACGTCCATCCCTGCGGCGGCTCGAGCTGCTCGAGCGTGCCGTTCTGCACCTCCAGCCGCAGCGTGACGTCGCGCGCTTCGATCGGATATGCGAAGTTGGTGATCGAAACGCGTGAGACGAACGTGCTGTTGCGCGAGACGCGCAACCGGACCGGCGACATCTCGACGTGCAGGTCCACCGTATCCCCGACCTGATAGAGCAGGCTGACGGTGTTGTTGTTCGGACTCGGATCCGGCGTCGACGACGCGGCGGTCGCGGAGAGCGTCATCGCCCGCACCGATCCGGACGGTGCCCGGCCGTGGATTTCCCAGAAATTCGTCAGCACCCCGTTGCCCGGGATGTCGGTCGTGCGGCAACGCAGCGGAACCGTGTCGTAGTCGCACGTCGCGGCCTCGCCGTGAATCCGGTCGACGATCATCCCTTCCGGAATGTGGATCGTGACGGTCACGTCGCGCGCCACGTCGGGGCCGCTGTTGCGCATGGCGAAGAAGAGCGTCATCTCCCCACCCTCGCGGACCTGGACCGGCTCCGGATTGCGGTTCATCACCAGCGCGAGGTCGGCGGTCTCGGCAGAAATCGTGGTCGCGGTGAACAGCAGCAATGCAGCAATGACGGCGCGAAGGTTCATGGGGTCACCTGAATGGAGTTGCTCAACTCGGACGTGCGGGTGATGCCGCCGGCATAGCCTTGCGACACCATGTGATCGTCAGGCGGCACGCTGAAGAGAAAGTAGACGCGCGTCGACGTCGCGTTCAGCCACTTCCCGCGGTGATCGCCGGGGATCTCCACGTCGAAGGTGTCGCCGTTGGTCTTCGGAGCGTAGTTGCCGGTGCCGAGGATGTACTGCTCGCCGTCGCCGTCCGGCTTGCTGTTGGCGTAAAAGTCGAGGATGGCGCTGGTGTTGTACGGCCCGAAGCGCCCGGTCTCGAGGCGCACCGTGACGATGGTGCGATTGCGGGCCGCGTCATAACGCGCCGCGAGCAGCACCGGCGCGTTGCTCGGCTCGCTGCCTTCGTCGTTGCGCTGCGGCGAGACGCCGTCGAGCTCCCAGTCGATGCCGAGGCCCGCGTTGTCGACCATCGCGTTCTGGCGCACCTCGATCTGATCGGCGCCCCGTGCGATGGCCACCCCCATCTCACGGTTGTACGAGATCGTGTTCTCCAGCACCTCGGCCACCTGCACGTTCGGTCCGAGGTAGACGCCGCTCGCGCCGTTCGGCAGCGGGCTGCCGGCGGTCGAGACCCCGATGCGGTTCTTGCGCACGTACAGACTGCCCCGCGCCGCCCAGATGCCGCTGCGCGCGTTCGCGCCGATGACGTTCTCCGTCACCTCCACGGCCGGTCCGACCGAAACGATCTCGACTCCGCGGAGGTTCGTCCACTCTTCGCTGCCGCTCGGATCGACGCCGATGTGGTTGTGGGCGATGCGGCGCGGCTCGATGTGCGGCGAGACGCACGGCGCGCCGATCACCGAGACGATGCCGTGTCCACGGAACAGGCCGACCGCCAGATGCTCGACGCGATTCTCGCAGCGCGAGCCGATGGCCAGGCCGTGCCCGCCCGATGTGAACCGTCCGTCGATCGCCACTTCCGGGCCGCGCGGATTCGTGTCGCCGCTGAACTTCGTCTGCGTCGCACCGTCGACGAACACGCGGTCGGCGGTGATGGCCGGCAGCGGCGTGGCCGGTCGAATGCTGAACCATCCGGTGCCCGGAACCACGTCGGCGATCTCGAACGCGATCTTGCACGGCTGCGTGCCGCAGGCGTTCGCCTGCTCGATCGCGGCGCGCAGCGAGCCGGCGCCGAAGTCGTTCGTGTTCGTGACCGTGATCCAGCGATACGTCTCGATGGTGGTCGTGGCGGTATTGTTCCCCTCGTACGGTTCCGGCAGATTACTGGTGGCCGTCACGATCAGTTGCGACTGCCGTCCGCCGCGGTCGGGACTCGGCTCGAAACGAGCCTGGAAGTTGCCGGAGCACTGGCAGTCGTTGTTGAGCTTCTTCGCGACGCACTCCCCTTCGCTGTCGTTGCGGGAGCACGTCCATCCCTGCGGGCCGGTGAGCTGCAGCAGCCGTCCGTTCACCGCGCGGAAGCGAACGCGCACCTCGTCCGGATCGATGGTGGGGGAAAAGTTGTCGACCGATGCCGTCAGCAGAACCTCGCCGCCCGGATCGGCGCGCACGTAGGAAGGCTCGCTGCGCACATGCAGATCGGCGTCAGCGAACGCCACCGTGGAGAGAGAGAACAACGCGAGAACCACCAGGAGTCGACGCATCAAGCCGAGGTACGGACGTCATTCTTTCTTCGTTTGGAGGAAGGCGAAGAACTCCCGGTTACGGTTGGCCACGTCCATGCGCAGCTTCGGCTCGCGCGCGGAGTGCGGCGTGCGGGGGTAGACCACCATCTGCACGTCGACACCAAGCTCGTCGAGCGCGCGGTAGAGCATGGTCCCCTGCGACAGCGGGACGCGCTCGTCGTTCTCGCCGTGCTGGATCAGCACCTTCGCGCTGGTCTTCTTCAGCGTCCAGAGCGGGCTGCGCTCGCGGAGGCGGTCGAGCTCGAACGGCTTCGCGAAATACGACGGGATGAAGTCGCGGATGTCGGCCGTGCCGTGCATGCTCATGAGGTCGACCACCGGCGCGCCGATGCTGATCGCGCGGAAGCGGTCGCTGTGCCCAATGGCCCACGCCGCGAGATAGCCGCCGTAGCTCCACCCCATGAGGCCGAGGCGCCGCGGATCGGCGATGCCGTCGGCGATGACCTGGTCGATGCCGGCGTTGACGTCGAGCCAGTCCATCCCGCCCCAGTCGCCGATGTTCGCGCGCATGAACGCTTCGCTGTAGCCGCCGGTGCCGCGCGGATTGGGACGAAGGATGGCGAAACCGTCGGCGGCGAGCGCCTGCGGCGCGTACACATGCCCGAGGTAGCCGAGATAGGCACGGGTGAACCGCGAGGCCGGGCCGCCGTGGACGAACGTGAGCAGCGGCACGCGCGTGCCCGCTTGGTAGCCGACCGGGAGCGTCAGCAGCCCCTCGATCTCCAGACCATCCTTCGGGTTCTTCCAGCGGATCACGCGCGTCTCGCCGATCTCTCGGTTGCGATAGCCGGCGTTGTGATCGGTGATGCGCTTGCCGTCGACGTAGAGCTCCGGCGGTTCGTTCACCGACTGCCGGACATACGCGAGGCGGTTTTTCCAGACGTCGAGCTCCTCGGCCACACCATCGATGTTCGTCAGCGGCTTGCCGTCACGATAGATCTGGTTCGTCGAGCCGACCGGTCCGTCGTAGTAGAGGGCGTCGGTCCAGTGGAGCCGCTCCGCGTTCCGCACGGGGAGCTCGCGCGGCGTGCCGCCGTTCGCCGGGACGGCGTATCCCCGATGCTCGATCAGCCAGTCGGCCGCGCCGCCGGTGCTGAGAAAGGCGATCGACCTGCCGTCCGGCGACCAGACCGGGGCGCGGTCCATGCCGGTGCGTACGACGAGCGGCTTCAGCGCCCCGTCGCGATCGACCGTCCAGATGTCGGTGCGGTAGTAATGATCGAGCCCGCTGCCGGTGCCGCGATCGAAGGCAATCGTCTTCCCGTCCGGCGACCAGGCCATCGTGAAGACGGTGAAGTCGCCGCGCGTGAGACGGCGCACCGCTTTCGTCTCGACGTCGACCGTGTAGAGGTGCATGTGCTTCGTCCCCTCCCCGATGACGCGCGGGTCGTCCTTCTCGGCGACCCGCTTCTTCTCCTCGGCCGTCACCTCGTCGGCGCGGGTGAAGGCGATCGACTTGCCGTCCGGCGACCAGGCGTGCTCGCGGACCGACGTCGGCTCGTCGGTGAGCTGCCGCGCCTCGCCGAATTGCGTGCTGATGAGCCAGACCTGCGTCGAACCACCACGATCGGAGAGGAAGGCCAGCTCGCTGCCGTCCGGCGACCAGCGCGGCATGTGATCGCTGCCGTTCGCGCGCGTGAGCTGGACGGCCGTCCCGCCGTCGGAGGGAACGATCCAGACGTCGGAGTTGTACGCGCTGCGCGTCAGATCGGCTTTGGTGACGACGTACGCCACGCGCTTGCCGTCCGGCGAAAAACGGGGCGACGCGAGCTGGGGCATGGTGGCGTAGTCGGTAACCGTGAGGGTGGCGGCGAGGAGGAGGCCGAGCATGGCCGAAATGGTAGCCGCTCAGTTGCCCAGCTGTTCAGCTGTTCAGGCGGCGAGCGCCGGCAGTGCCTGAACAGCTGAGTAGCTGAACAGCTGAACGCCTCCCTACCCCTCGTGCGTCTGCTGCAGAAACGCGCGCGTGGCCGGATGCTTCGGCCGGGTCAGCACTTCGCGCGGCTCCCCCTCCTCCACCACCTCCCCTTCGGCGAGGATCACCACCCGCGAGGCAAAGTCGCGTGCGAAATCGTCGTCGTGCGTGGTCAGGACGAGGGTGCGTCCGCCGCTGGTGAGGCCGCGCAGCGTCTGACCGAGCTCGAAGCGGCGGGCCGGGTCGAGCGATGCGGTCGGCTCGTCCATCAAAAGCAGCGGCGGCTCCATGGCCATGGCCCGGGCGATAGCCACGCGCTGCTGCTCGCCGCCGGAAAGCTCCCGCGGGTAGGCGTTCCTCCGATGCGCCACGCCGAGCGATTCGAGGAGCGCGATGGCGCGCTGATCGGCATCGGCGTGGGCGACGTGCGTAACGTGACGCGGGGCAAGGGTGACGTTGTCGAGCGCGGTCAGATGCTCGAAGAGGGAGTGCTGCTGGAAGACCATTCCGACGTGGCGGCGCAGCTCGCGCACGGTCTTGCGGTCGTGCGAGCGATCAGCGTTCAGGACCACACCGTCGACGTCAATTGTCCCGCCGTCGAACGGCTCGAGCGCGGTGATGGCCCGCAGCACCGTGGTCTTGCCGCCGCCGGAGAGGCCCATCAGCGCGACCAGCTCGCCGCGACCGGCGGCAAAGGTCACGCCGCGCAGGACCTCGCGCGTGCCGCGCTTCAGACGGAGTGCGTCGACCGAGAGGATCATGCCGTGGCCGCCTTCCATCGCCTCTCCAGCCGCCGCGCGAGCCGCGCCAGCGGCAGCGACATCGCCAGATAAAACGCGCCGCAGAGCAGGCCGGGGATCACCCAGCTGCCGATGTTCGCCGCGAAGATCTGGGTCTGCTTGGTCAGCTCGACGACGGTGATCACTGAGACGAGCGAGGAGTCTTTCAGCAGCGCCACGAAGTCATTGGTCATCGGCGCCAGCGCGAGGCGAAACGCCTGCGGCGCGCGAATGAAACGGAAGACCTGATACTCGGTCAGCCCCAGCGTGCGTGCCGCTTCGAGCTGTCCGCGCGAGACCGCCTCCATCGCGCCGCGGTAGATCTCGCTCTCGTACGCCGCGTAGTTCAGCCCGAGCCCCACCAGCGCCGCCACGAAGGCCGGCAGCTTGATGACCGCCGAGAGGCCGTAATAGAGAACGAACAGCTGGAGCAGCACCGGCGTCCCGCGGATGACCTCGACGTAGACGGTGAGAATGCTTCGCACGAGCGGATTGCCGTAGATGCGCCCCGTGGCCACGAGCACGCCCAACCCGACCGCCAGGGCCATCGCCAGGCAGGAGAGCGCGATGGTGATGCCGGCCGCTTTCAGCAGAGCCGGGAGATAACGCTTCACCGCGGCCAGCTGGTCGACCTTTGCAGTAGTCGTCGCTGCCACCGGCTTCGCCTCCGCCGCCAGCACGCGCGCGAAGAGCTTCGGCTGGAACTCATCCCAGATCTCCCACTTGCGGTAGATCCGCTCCAGCGTGCCGTCGCGCATCTTCGCCTTCAGGATCGCGTCGATCCGGTCGCGCAGAGCGGTGTTCTCTTTCGCCAGGACGATGATGTAGTGGCCGGTGGCCACCGGCGCGTCGTAATGCGTGTAGAGCCCCGGCGTGCGGCGCATGGCCCGCGCGGCGATGATGTTGTCGAGCAGCACCGCATCGAGCCGCCCCGACGCCAGGTCTTCATACGGATGGACGTCGTCGTCGTACGAGACCGCGGTGATGTCGTGCGCCTTCTCCGCCGCCAGCAGCTCCTCGTACGCGATCGTCCCGCCGAGCGTGCCGACGCGCCGCCCTTTCAGCTCCGCGAGCGAGCGAAAGCGATGGCGATCGGCTTCGCGCACCGTCAGCGTCTCGGTGAACTGGTAGTAAGGGATGGATGCCGCGAGCGCGGCGCGCCGTGGCGGCGTGTCCTCGACGCCGGAGAGACCGATGTCAAAGTCGCCGCGCTGCACCGACTGATCGATGGCCGCGAAGGCGACCTGCACGAACACCGGCCTGCGCCCCAGCTCGCGCGCGATCATCTCCGCCACCTCGACGTCGAAGCCTTCGACCTTCGTCGGATCGTTCGGGTCGGCCTCGACGAACGGCGCGCCACCCTCCGAATCACCGCCCCAGCGCAGGACAGGCAACTGCTGCGCGCCGCTCGGCAGCGTCAGCGCGAGAAGAACGATGAGTGATGAGAGAGGACCGATGAGCCGCACGGATGACGCGAGAGTTTACTCGCGCACGACCGTTCCGCCTTCGCGTTTCCAGCCGGGGCTGAGGGTCAGCTCGAAATCGCTCGCGTCCGGCACGATCAGCTTCTTGAAATCGCTCGAGATCAGCGCGCCGTCCCTGGCCACGATCTTCCCCCACGCGTCGCTGAGGGTGATGGTGCGATAGACCGTCCCGACCCCTTCGAGCGGCTGCAGGCCGTTCGGATCGAACTGCATCTGCATCTGCCCGAGGGGCAGCACGAGCAGCGGGCCGTCGACGTAGCGCGCGCGCAGCTTCGCGACCTTGTCGACCCGCTTGCGATCGCGCGCGAGCTCCTCTTCGCGCACCTTCGCGCCTTCATAGCGCTCCGCCCGTTTCTCGGCGAGCGTCGCATCGGCCGGCACCAGGCCCCACGCCGCGCGGGCCAGTTCCGCCAGGTCGTCGCCGCGCTTCGCCTCCCGCGTCCATTCGGCGTTCTTCATCTCCACGAGCGCGCCCCAGGCCGGGCCGCTCGCGTAGGCGAAGTTGCGCACGAGCGCCTCCTTCTTCTCCCCCTTGTCGAGCTTCTTCGCGATGCTCTTCATCCGGCGCGACAGGCAGGGGTCGGCGAGCGCCATGCCGGTGTGCTCGGCCAGCCCCTCATGCATCTCGAGCTGCTGTTCTTCCGCTCGCGCCGCGGCGAACAGCGCCTGCCGCTTCGCGCGGAAGATCAGCGCGTCCTCGATCGCGTCGCGCCGCTGGTCGCCCTCGCATCCGCAGCTCATCGCCGCCGCCAGCGCGCGCCACTCCATCCGCAGCCAGTAACGCCCTTCCAGCGAATCGAGATGCGCGTTCGCCGGTCCGGTGGCCGGAAAGCCGAGCTCCTCCTGGATGCGATGGAACGACTCGTGGGCGAGCAGCGCCCGCCGCTCGACCTTATCCTCCGGCAACGGCAGCATCACCATCGTCCACCGCTCCCCGTTCCAATCCACGGCCGTATTCGCGATCCCCAGCGACTCCGGCAGCGTGACCTCCGCGATCTTCCCGCTCTGATCGCGCGTCAGCGCCTTCCGCGAAGCCGGATCGACGAGGATGGTCGGCCCGCAGAGCGAACGGTTCCACAGCCGCCCCCCATCCGCCTTACACATCGCGTCGAGCTCCTGGAAGGCAGGCAGTGCGGAGGTCAGATCGAGAGCCAGAACGGCAGCGAGCAGGAGTGGGTGCATGGCGTTGGGACCGACGGGCCGCGCGAAAGGTTTCGAGCGACAGCGACTCGCGATTCATTTATTGCCTCCATCCGTCCTTCCGCCTATCATGGTCGTTCACCCACTAATTGAGGAATGATCCCTACGCGATCTTCAACTCTGCTCGGCGGTCTGTTCATCGTCGCAGTTGCTGTCTCAGTGGACGCCGCTGAGGTCAAGCGACCGCCGTTCAGCGTTCCTGACCAGTACATCGTCGTGCTCGACCCGAAGCAGAACCTCGCGCCGCAGCAGGTGGCGGCCGAGCTGGCCAGAGCCCACGGCGGACGAGTTGGAATAGTCTGGAACGACGCAATTAATGGATTTACCATCCGAATTCCGGACGCTGCCGCTACGGCGATCGCCCGAGATCATCGAGTCATCGCTGTAGAACAGAACAGCGAGATCTTCCTCTCGACGAGCCAGAACACGACCACTGCTCCTGAAGGAACCGCTGCGGGCGCAGGGTCGCTCTGGGCGCTCGATCGTTCGGACCAACAGGCACTGCCGCTCGACGGGCAGTTCAACTATTGCGACACAGGGTTTGGGGTGAAGATATACGTCGTGGACAGCGGCGTCTTGAAAACTCATCAGGAGTTCTACACATCCGCGACCGACACCAACACACGAGTGGCAAATGGTGCCGCGTTTACCACGATCAACGGAGACGGCGTGAACCCGATCGACCGTTATCCCGCCCCAAACGAGTCCGTGGACTACGGTACGAACCCCTGTAACGTGCTTACGAGCTCCGGATATGCACAGTCCTGGGGCCATCATGGCACGTCCGTCGCTAGCCTTGCAGCCGGTCGGCTTACCGGGACCGCAAAGGCCGCCACAGTCGTACCCGTCAAAGTGATCCGGTGTGACGGCAAGGGGTACGTCAGCGATGCGATTTCCGGTCTGAACTGGATTCTACAGCAACATCTGAATGATCCGAGCGTGCCGAAGGTGGTGAACATGAGCATGTACTACTGGCTGCCCGGCACCGCGCCAACGGAGACATGCTCTAACGGTAACGTCGTTCCGAGTATCACCACCTCTCAGTTCACCTCATTCGAGACGGCCATTCAGACTCTTGTGGGCAACAACATCACGGTGGTGGTTTCTGCAAACAACCACAATCAGGACGCGCGCAATTTTTCTCCCTCGCGGCTGGCATACGGCAACACCGCGCTGACGGGCCCGCACGTGATCACTGTTGGAGGAAGCATGCTGGTCAACGGCGTAGACACGCGCTGGATTGCCGGAAATCCGACCTATAACTTCTGCACGAATGGAACCGCGGGTACGAACTGGGGCGTCGCCGTCGACCTTTTCGCTCCAAGCCACAACATAACAGCCGCGAGCATCGGCTTACCAACCAATAGCCCGTTGCCGTGGGGATACCGTACAGTTGCCCAGGGCCGCGACGGGACGTCCTTCGCCGCCCCACTCGTCGCAGGCGTAGTCGCGCGCTTCCTTCAGGTGACTCCGGGGGCGACCGCAACGGACGTATGGCAGCATCTGCAAAACCTCTCAACGTATGGCGCGATTGCTCCGTCCAGCCTGAGCGGCTCGCCAAATCGGTTACTGCGGCGCGTTGGAGCCGCGGTTTGCAAGGTTCGCTCGTGATGCGAACGAGACCGGTCATGAGAGTCGTCGCCGCCGCGCTTCTCTTCCTCGCGACTTCTGCCGCCGCGCAGGACGGCTTCACGCGCATTCTCCTGCCGGTCTGGATCGGTGAGGATCCGCGTGGGGCGAATGGCACGACGTGGCAGCAGCTCCTGACGTTGCTCAACGATTCGGACGAACCGCTGTCGCTCGTCAACGATGTCGCTCCGGTGCGCACGTGTGCGGTGGGGCCGTGCCTGACGGAGCTGCCACCGGGCATCGCGGAGAACATCTCGCTCGAAGTCGGCTCGATCCCGGCGGCGCTGCTGTACGTCCGCGATCGATTTGCGCCCCGCACTGCGCTGGCCCTGCGCATCTACGAGCAGAGTCGTGCCGCCGGTCCGGGAGTCCAGATTCCGATCGTCACGGACCGCGAGCTGCTCAGCCAGCCCGCCAATCTCCTGGTCGTGCAGATGAGCGGCGGGGCGACGCGTTCGCTGCTCCGTCTGTACGATCCTGATGCCGTCGCCGGTGCCGCGCTTCGCGTTCAGGCCCTCGACCTCGACAGCGGAGCGGTCGTCACCGATCGGCTCGTGCCGATGACCCTCCCGGCGAATCGCTTCCAGCCCGGCTACGCGCAGGTGCCGCTCGACGCGTCGTTCTTTCCGCCGAACACCGATCCGCGACGACGGTTCCGCATCCGCGTGGCGCCGGTCGCTGCCGGGCAGCGCTTCTGGGCGATGGTCTCGGTGACCGATAACGCCACGAACGAGTTCACCGTCATCACTCCTGAGCCATAGCGGTCGCGTGCTACCCTTCGCGCCCGCATGGGGTCCGATCTCGAGCTCGCGCTGTCGCTGGCGGATGCCGCCGACGCGATCACGATGAAGCATTACCGCTCGTCGTCGCTGGCGGTGCGGACCAAGATCGACAGGTCGCCGGTCTCCGAGGCGGATGAAGCGGTGGAGCGGATGATCCGGGAGCGGCTGGCGAGCGAGCATCCGGACGACGCGATCGTCGGCGAGGAGTACGGCGTCAGCGGAACGGCCGCGCGGCGCTGGATCGTCGATCCGATCGACGGGACGAAGAATTACGTCCGTGGGATTCCGGTCTTTGCCACGCTGATCGGGCTGGAAGTGGACGGCGTGCTGACGGTCGGCGTGGTTTCGGCGCCGGCGCTGCATCGGCGCTGGTGGGCCTCTCGTGGGAACGGGGCGTTCATCGCGCGCCCTGAAGGCGCGGTCATCAACGTTGAACGCATGCACGTATCGGCGATTTCCACCCTCGAAGAAGCGCACGTCGGCTACGACGAGGTGAAGGATTTCGACAAGGCCGGCAGCGCCGAGCGGTTCCTCGCGCTGACACGCGGGGCGGTCCGGTCACGCGGGTTCGGCGATTTCTGGGCGCACATGCTGGTGGCCGAGGGGGCCATCGAGATCGCCATCGAGCCGGCTGTGGCGTGGTGGGACATGGCCGCCGTGCAGGTGATCGTGGAGGAAGCGGGCGGCCGTTTCACCGATCTCGAGGGACGCCCGCGCGCCGACGGCGGCAGCGCACTTTCGACCAATGGTCTCGTGCACGAGACCGTACTGGAGCTGTTCCGATGAATCAGAACGAAGAAGTGCTGGTGGTCCCGCGGAGGGAGCTGGAGAAGTACATCGGCTTCCGCACGACGGACCTGATCCGCGACGACACCGACGAGATCCTCGACATCATTCTCGACGAGGGCCTCTTCCTCGAGCGCCGCATCGCGGAGACGTCGCCGCGCTACAAGCAGATCATCCCATACGTGCTGATCCGCCACGGCGCGTCGTACCTCCTGCTGCAGCGCACCGAGAAGCAGACCGAGGAGCGTCTGCACCACAAGCTCTCCCTCGGCATCGGCGGTCACATCAACCCCGACACGCCGGAGCTGATCGAGGGGCTGCACAAGGAACTCGACGAAGAGGTGGAGATCGAAGGCGATTACGACCTCTCCTTCGTCGGCATCCTCAACGACGATTCCACCGACGTCGGCCGCGTCCACCTCGGCGCCGTGTACGTCCTCGACTCGCACAGCGGCGACGTGAAGGTGCGCGAGACGGAGAAGATGACCGGCCGCTGGGCGACGGTCGAGGAGCTGGCCGGAGCACGCGAGCAGATGGAGACGTGGTCGCAGATCGCGCTGGATCACTATATTCATGAGAGATGAACGATGAGAGATGAGCGATGAACAGAGTCACCACGCGGAGGTTCATCGCTCATCGTTCATTGTTCGTCGCTCTTGCGGCGATGCTGATCGCCACGGCCATGCAGGCAGCTCCGCCTGAGGTTCTCCTCCTCGGCACCGGCTTCCCCCGCCCTGCTCCCGATCGTGCTGGTCCGTCCGCGGCGGTGATCGTCGGCGAGAAGTGGTTCGTGGTCGATGCGGGACGCGGGGTGACGATGCGGCTGGCGTCGACCGATCTGCAGTACGCGAATCTGCGGGGGGTCTTTCTCACCCATCTGCACTCCGATCACACGGCCGGGCTGCCGGATCTCTTCAACACGTCGTGGCAGTTCGGACGGAAGAGCGTGCCGCTGGAGCTGTACGGGCCGGAGGGGACGAAGCGGCTGGCCGATGCGATGCTGGAGTTCTTCGCGGAGGACATCCATCTGCGCCGCGACCTCCTCGAGAAGCATCCAGCCGCCGGCGCGACCATCACCACGCACGTCGTGCGTGAGGGGGTGATCTACGACGACGGCGAGGTGAAGGTGACGGCGTTCGCGGTCGACCACAAACCGGTGGAGCCGGCGTTCGGCTATCGCTTCGAGGCCGGCGGAGCGTCGATCGTCATCTCCGGCGACACCCGCCCCACCGCCAACCTTCTCAAATACGCGAAGGGGGCGGACGTGCTGGTGCTGGAGGCCTATCTGCCGGAGCACTTTCTGCGGGTCGACACGCCGGAAGTGGCGGCGCGGCTGATGAGCTATCACGTCAGCGCCGACGAGGCGGGGGTGATCGCACGCGACGCGGGGGTGAAGACGCTCGTCCTCACCCACCTCATTCCGGGGAACGCCGACGAGACGTTCCGGTCGCGGGCGGCGAAGCATTTCAGCGGCCGGGTCGTGGTGGGACGCGACCTGATGCGCATCGCGGCACGTTAGGGCTTCGGTAAGCGGCGGCGTGCCGGTCCGGCTGGCGGAACCGTCGATCGCGCGCGCCGAATAATGGATCGTGTGAATTGAGCTATTGAATCGTTGAGCTATTGAGCTGTTAAGCGAGAGATGTATTTGAGAATCAAACACCTCACTCGCTTAACAGCTCAACAGCTCCATCACCGGCATCGAACGAATGACCAGAGCGACAGCATTGCGCTGCCGCTCTGGTCCCCGGGGCTCAGCGTCCGGCGAAGAAGGCCGCGTCGCCGCTGATGTTGTCGACGAGCGAGCCGTAGGCGAAGAGGTTCCCGCTGGCCTGGGCATGGAGCGTAAAGTTCGCGGGGGCGCCCGGGAAGAGGTTGATCACGGAGTGCTGCTCCTGCGATTTCGGCTGGAGCGTGATCGTGCGCGAGGCGAGCTCGGTGCCGAACGGCGAGAGCAGGCGGACGGTAACAGGGAGGGGCGTGGTGCCGCCGTTCAGGAAGCCGACGTTGGACCGGAAGCTGCCGTCGTTGCGCAGGCCAGGGATGAACGAGTCGGTGGCGAAGGAGGTGACGGGATCGATCGACTGGCCGTACGTGCCGCCACCCGTCACCGTCGTGTAGGTACGGCTGGTGACGAGCGGGCCGCTGCCGTTGTTCCAGCTGATCTCGAGCGCTCCGCCGCCCGAGCCGAGGCCGAAGCTGCCGAGGATGTCGGCCAGGACGGCCGTTTCCCCGCTGCCGAGGGAGAGCGACCTGGTGGCGCCGGTCGGCTGGTAGCGGAGGGTGAAGGTGCGGCGTTCGCCGGTGTTGTAGATGGTGACGTCGCTGCGCCAGAACGTGCCGTTCGCGCCGGGGGCGCGGGCGATGACCGGAACGATCAGGCTCGTGCCGGACGGCGCGGCGGCGGCCTGGACGTAGATCGGGTCCTGCGTCTCGTTGTCGACGATCGAGGCGTAGACGCTGACCGCGCTGGCGAGGCTGGTGGTGATGCGCATCGAAGCGTTGGCGAACGTGCGCGTGCCGAGGGACGGGAAGAGATCGCCGACGGCGAGCTGCTGGAAGGTGCGGGGCGGAATGGTAATGGTGGTCTGCGCGAGCTGTGAGGCATTGCTGTCGATCAGCTGCAGCGTGACCTGGGCCTGCGCGTCGGCGCGATTGACCACGCCGACGTTCGTGCGAAAGTCGTCGTTGCGCTGCACGCCGGTGAGGAAGAGCGTGCCGTCGAGCGACGCCGGCGCGACGTCCGGAACTCCCTGGCCGTACGTGCCGGCCGGGCCGCCGGTGAAGGTGCGGCTCGTGACCTTGATCTGCGGTGTGCTGGTCGCGGCCGTGGCTTCGATGGTCAACGCACCGCCGCGATCGGTGAGCCCGAACACTTCCACCAGCGCGTTCGCGTACGTGACGGACTGCTTCGGCGACAGGAATAGCGTGCGCGTGATGGCCTGCCCACCGCTGGTGGGGAGGAAGAGGAGGGTGAGGTTCGCCCCTTCGCTGCCGGCGTTGAAGAGGCTGAGCTCCGTCCGCCAGTTCGTGCCGCCGGCGCCGCTGGTCGAAGCGACCGCGGAGACGAGCGAGCGGAACGTGGCGATCTGGTTCGAGATGCTGATGCTCTTCGAGACGAGGCTGTTGCTGGTCGCGTTCGAGGCGCGCAGCGTGACGGTGTACTGGCCGGCGGCGTGGAAGGTCTTGCTCGGGTTCTGCGCGGTGGAGCTCGTGCCGTCGCCGAAGTTCCACTGCCACGCCGTGGGAGAACCGGTCGAGCGGTCGGCGAAGCTGACCGGCGAACCGGCGAGGGCGGTAGACGGACCGTCGAAGGCAGCGTTGACGTTCGGGGTCACTGGCGCCGAGCCGCGCACGGTGATGCTCTTCGTCACCGTGGTCTGGCCGGAGTTGCTGAAGACCGTGAGGGTGACGTTGTAGGTCGTCGGCGTGGTGTAGCGCTTGGTCGGGTTCTGCGCGGTCGAGGTCGAGCCGTCGCCAAAGTTCCAGAGGAACGAGGTGATGCTGCCGGTGGAGGCGTCGGAGAACGAGACCGTCTCGTTCACGGCCGGACTGGCAGGGGTGAAGGTGAAGCTGGCCGCCAGCGAGGCGGAGACCGTCACCACTTTCGAGGCAGTCTGGCTGCCGTTGATCATCAGCGTGACGGTGTACTGGCCCGGCTGCGACCACGATTTGTTCGCCACCGCGGCGGTCGAGCTCGAGCCGTCGCCGAACGTCCAGTGGCGCGAGGTGATGGTGCCTCCGCGTGACTCGTCGTAGAAGGTGAAGACGGTGCCGGCCGGGCCGCTCTGCGGGGTGTGGCTGAAGGAGACGGTGAGCGTCGAGGCGACGGTGAAGCTGGCGATGTTGGAGGCGGCCGAATCGCCGGCGCTGTTGGTGGCGACGACGTAGGCTCGATAGCTGCCCGCAGCCAGACCGGTGATGGTGGTGTCGGCGTCGTTCGCGCCGAGGGTCTGCACCTTCGTGAAAGCGCCCGTGCCGCTCGCCAGGTAGACGCCGACGGAGGTCTCGTTGTTCGCGTTGTCGTTCCAGAAGAGCTGCACCGTGGAGCCGGTCACGCTCGCCAGGAGGCCCGACGGTGCGGCCGGTTTGGTCGTGGCCGGCGGAGGATCGGTCGGGCCGCTGCCGTTCGGATAGAGCCAGCGCGCGGCGACCTGGTCGTCGCTGCGCAGCGCCGGTCCGAGACCGGTCACGCTGGCGTACATCAGCGCGGTGCGGTCGGCGCTGTGGCCGAAGCCGAGGGTATGGCCGAACTCGTGCGCGACGATCTCGGCGAGGGTGTTGCTCGGGATGCCGGACGACGCGCTGACGCCGTCCTGGATGGTGAGATTGCCTTCGGTGATGTTGTAGGCGCGGATGGCGCCCGCGGGATGTTTGGCGTCCGCGGCGAACGTGGCGTTGAAGGTGCCGCCGTTCGTCACGCCGTTGAAGCCGCCGATGCCGACCACGCCGCCGGTGGAGCGGTTGTAGCTGCCGCTGATCTCCGCCAGCGGATCGTTGAAGAGCACTTCGTTCGTACCGTTGGGGCGATTGAGACCGGCCGCGGTGCCGCTGAGCGTCCCGGCGTAGGAGTAGTAGATCTTCGCGGAGCCGTAGCCGGTCCACGAATTCATGGCGGACTTCAGCTCGTTGATGCCGCCGCCGGTGTAGCCGGGCTGCGTCCCGTGGTGATACCAGCTGGCGCTGCGGGCGCTGTCGAACTGGAACCAGCGGTAGACCGTCGGTTCGTCGATCAGCTCGAAGTTGGCGGTGATGCCGCCGAACGTCGCGAGGCGCGGCCGCTCGACCCCGTAGTTCTTGATGCCGGTGCGTCCCGCGGCACGCTCGGCGATGTAGGTCTCGAAGCCGCTCGCGTCGCGCTGGACGTTCTCCACCGTGAGCTCGCGGAAGTTCGCATCGAGCAGGTTCGCCTCGGCGCGTGCATCGTCACGGAACCAGAGCCGGCGGCCGTCGACCGTCCGCTCGTCGCGGAACTTGCCGACGAAGAGATCCATGGTGCGGTAGCCGCCGCGCGGATTCGCTTCGAGGAAGAGGAGGACCCGCTCGTCCGCCGTGAACTCCGGCGTACCGAAGAACTTCGTGATCCGCCCGTCCACCTCGCCACCGAGCTCGGTGACGGTGATGGTCTCCGGGACGCTCCCTTTCATGGCGCGGTTCACCCGGATGGTGGTGTCGGTGACGATGCGTCCGTCACGCTCGGTGGGGGTCGTCGAGAGGACCGTGCCTTCAATGATGAGAGGGGATTTGGCGATGAGCTGCTCGTCGGTCGGCATGACGATGGTGGTTGCGTGCGCGGCAGAGATTGCCAGCAGCAACAAGACACACGTCAGCCCGTACACCCGGGTCTTCACGATGATGGGATCCTCCGATTTTGTTATTCGGCGTAACGGAGGATCGGGAGAAGGTGATTCCAGCTGCTTGCGATTCAGCGATTCAGCTGTTCAGCTGTTCAGGGGCCTCAGGAGCTGAGCAGCTGAGTGGCTGTCGCTCCGGCTGTGGTCTGCGAGGATCGAAATCGCTTCGCGGTAGCCGTGCAGCGTGCCGACGTCGACGTAGGCGGTGCCGGCGCGTACCGCCCGCGCCCGTCCGCCCTGCGCGATCCAGTGGTTCACGATCGTGCCGATGTAGTGATCGCTGGAGCCTCGGGCCAGCCACACCTCGCGCAACTGCATCAGCACCGACGCACGAAGTTTGAAGGCACCCCAGACCCACTTCGAGGTCGCGCCGGGCGTCTTCACCTGCACTTCCAGCACGTTGTCCTCTTCGTCCATCACCACGGCGTCGAAGAACTCGGGGCGGTCGACCGGGAAGCAGAGGAATGACAGGTCGTCATCGCCGAGAGCCTCGAAGCCGGTCTCCGGGAACCAGACCGTGTCAGGGAGGCCGATCAGCACGTGCTCGTCCGGCGGGATGAACGGCAGCGCGTGGAAGATCGCGTCGCAGAGGCCGTTCGGCTGCTGCTGCACGGCGTAGCAGATCGCGGCATCGCCGATCCCGCCGCCGTAGTACGAGACGATGTCGGACTTGCCGGGCGAGATCACGAAGCAGATTTTCGTGGCGCCGGCGAGCAGCATCCGGTCGACGAGGTACTCACTGACGGCGCGGGGACGCTCCGCCTCGCCATCGAAGCGCGAGCCGACCGGAAGAAGCTCCTTACTGAAGGCGAGCGGCTGGATGCGGCTGCCGATACCGGCGGCTGGAACGATGCCCCACATGTGCGTTTCCTCCGTGCTTCAGGTCTTTCGCTGCTCAGCTATTCAGCTGTTCAGCTGTTCAGGCACTGCACCACGTGTACCGCCTGAATAGCTGAGTAGCTGAGTAGCTGAGCGCTAGCAGCTTTCAAATGCCTCGATCATCTCTTCGGCGCGCCGGTCGCTGGTGTGATCGGCGAGGACGCGCTCGCGCGCGGCGGCACCGATGCGAGCGAGCTCGTGTTGCGGCAGACGCAACGCCTCGATGGCGTCGCCGGTCGTGGCGCCGAGGAGGATTTCCTTGCCCGGCTCGAAGAAAGTCTCCAGACCGTCCCAGGTGTCGCTGAGGATCGGCGTGCCGCAGGCGGCCGCTTCGAAGAGGCGTCCGGAGGGGCAGTAGCCGAACTGCGCCATCGCCGCGCGGGTGACGTTGAGGGTCAGCGGTGACGAGCAGTAGAAGGCCGGATGCTCCGGCGGCGGCACGTGCTCGAGGAACCAGATGTTGTCGCTCCAGGGGAACTCGCGCGGATACATGGAGCCGCCGATGACGAAGCGTTTCTCGGCCAGCGCGCGGGCGGGGGCGAGCAGCAGCCGCTCGACACCTTCCTGCCGGTCGGCTGCGTACGTGCCGAGGTAGGAGAGATCGGCGCCGTAGCGTTCGTGCGGTGCGACCGGATAGTGGGCGTTCGCGTCGACGCTGCCGTAAAGCGGGAGCGCCTTTTTTGCGCCGAGCCGCGTCTGCAACTGCGTCAGCGCCTTGCCGCCGGTGAAGCTGAGCACCAGGTCGAAGCGCGCGAGGCCATCGGGCGGGATGTACTCCACGCTCTCGCCGCGATCGAGACGCTCGAAGGTGACGGGCGTGTCGAGGTCGTAGAAGACGTGCAGCAGATGCGGCTTGCCGAGGATCAGGTCGCTCGCGGCAACGGCATCGGGGCAGTACGAGGTGACGATGGCCACGTCGGCATCGGCAAGGGCCGAGTTGGCGAGTGGCAGAGCCTCCGACCAGTCGCCATACAGCACGAGGTCGTACCCGGCTCCTCGATGGAGGTCGCGCGTCCCGGCGTAATACGGGACGTCCCGCTCGAAGAAGACGGCGTCATGGCCCATCGAAGTCAGCGACCGAAGAAGAGCGCGCCAGAGAGTGGCGTGCCCGTTCCCCCAGGAAGAGCTGACGGTCAGCCCGAATATGACGATCTTCTTTTTCGCCTTCACACCAAAAACCACTCGCCCGGTTGCGTGCGGTGCAAAACGGGAGCCCGGGGGATCAGCGGTTCAGCTGCTCAGCGGTTCAGCTACTCAGCGACTCAGGCTGTTGAGCTGTTGAGTCGATGAAAGTGTTTTGAGGATCATGAACACTTCTTCCGGCTTAACAGCTCAACACCTGAGCAGCTGAGCAGCTGAGTAGCTGAGTAGCTGAGTAGCTGAGTAGCTGAACCACTAAACTCCGCGCCATGGCCAAGACCAACGCCGCCCGCGCCCTCGATCAGCTCTCCATCTCGTACGAGATCCGTGAGTACGAGGTTGACCCGGACGATCTGGCGGCGGAGTCGGTGGCTCGTAAGGTGGGACTGCCGGCCGAGCAGGTGTTCAAGACCCTCGTGGCGCGGGGGGACAAGCATGGGGTCTGCTTCGCCGTCATTCCGGGCGATCAGCAGCTCGACCTGAAGGCGCTGGCGCAACTGACCGGGGACAAGAAGATCGACACGGTGGCGCTCAAGGAAGTGCAGCCGCTGACCGGGTACATCCGCGGCGGGGTGACGGCGCTGGCGGCGAAGAAGGCCTATCCGGTCTTTGCCGACGAGACGATCGAGCTCTTCGACGTCATCTCGATCTCCGCCGGCATGCGCGGCGCGCAGCTCATCCTCGCACCGGGCGATTACCTTCGTGCAACGAACGCGAAGACAGGTCCCATCTCGAAAGCAAAAGAGTAACGTTTTGCATACGGCGCAACACGACTGGCTCGCTTTCTGCGACGCTTGGCGCGCCATGAAAGTCCCCGCCGTTCTCGCTCTTTCGTTCCTCCTCGCCTCCCCCCTCACCGCCCAGCGCAGCGCTGAAGAAGAAACGGTCATCCGCGTGGCGCGCACCGTCTCCCCCGCCGTCGTCAGCGTGTCGCGCAGCGGCGGCTCGGGCTCCGGCGTGATCATCCGCGCCGAGGGGATCATCGTCACGAACGCGCACGTGGTCGGCAACGCCCGCCGTGTCGAAGTTCGCACCGCCGACGGACGCACGTTCGCCGGTGACGTCCTCGGGCGCGACGAGACGGTCGACATCGCGGTGGTGCGCATCAACGCGCGCAACCTGCCGGCCGCCCCCATCGCCAACTCCGACCGCCTGGAGGTCGGGCAACTCGCCATCGCCATCGGCAATCCGCTCGGCCTCGAGCGCACCGTCACGCGCGGGGTCGTCTCGGCCGTGAACCGCTCGCCCGGCAACATCGGCATCTCCGCCGGTCTCATTCAGACCGATGCCGCGATCAATCCCGGCAACTCGGGCGGTCCGCTGCTCGATTCGTCCGGCCGGGTGATCGGCATCAACACCGTCATCCTCGCCGGCGCGACCGGTCTCGGGTTCGCCGTGCCGATCAACCTGGCCATCGACGTCGTCGATCAGCTCCTCGCTACCGGCCGCGTCAGCCGTGCCTTCCTCGGCATCGGCTACGGCGACCTCGATCGCGAAATCGCCCGTTACTATGATCTGCCGGTCGAGCAGGGGGTCATCGTCAGCAGCATCGTCCGCAACTCCCCCGCCGCGCGCGCCGGCTTCCGCGAGGCCGATATCATCACGTCGATCGGCGGAGAGGCCGTCACCAACTCCGGCGACCTCGGACGCATCCTTCGCTCGCGCCGTCCGGGCGACTCGGTGGCGGTGGAGTTTTACCGCGGCAACCAGCGACAGCGCGTGAACGTGACGCTCACGGAGAGGTAGTTGGAGCGGTTCCTCGGGTTCCTCGGCTTGATTTACGCGAACTGCCGAGGAACCGAGGAACCCCGAGGAACCGCCTCTCAGTCCACCGGAATCGTAAACCGGAAGAGGGCGCCGCCGCCGGGCGCATTCTCCGCCCACACCTTCCCGCCGTGTGCTTCGACGATGCCGCGCACGATGGCCAGACCGAGGCCAGCGCCCATGTGCGCGGTCTTTTTCGCCTGCCAGTAGGGACGGAAGACCTGCCGCAGGTCGGCCTCCGGAATGCCATTGCCGGTATCGAGCACGGCGAACTGCACCCCGCGATCGACCGGTGTCGCCTCGATGGTGATGGTCCCGCGCTCCGGGGTGAACTTCAGCGCGTTGCCGATCAGGTTCCCGAACACCTGCACCAGGCGATCGCGGTCGGCGCAGATCTGCGGCAGCGGTTGATCCATCCGGCAGACGATGCGCTGTCCCTTCTGTTCGGCCAGCGGCGCGTGCGACGCGCAGGCATCGCGCACCAGCGGCTCCGGATCGATGTACTCCCGCTCGACCGAAAGCCGTCCGGCTTCGACGCGCGCGACGTCGAGCAGATCCTGAATGAGCCGCTCCATCTGGCGCGCGGCGGTGCGGATGGTCTGCACCAGATCGCGCTGATCCTCGGCCGGCGCGTCAGCGAGCAGATCGGCACTGAGGGCGATCTTCGTCAGCGGATTGCGCAGGTCGTGCGAGACGATGCCCAGCGTCTCATCGCGCACGCGCACGGCCGCTTCCGCTTTCTCCTTCGCCTCGCGCTCCTCTTCCATCAGACGCACGCGACGCAGCGCCAGCGAGGATAGATCGCCGAGAGTGCGGGCGCGGATAGCATCGGCATCACGGAAACGGCGGCCGGAGGACGCACTGTTGAGGAGCACCAGCGCGCCGAGGATCTCGTTCTCAGCGGACAGAGGGGTGACGAGGACCTCGCACTCGCCACAGGTGTCCACGAGATACGGCGCCATGGCACGGCCGAAGTGATTCATGTCGGCGAGGATCACCGGCTCGCGGCCGCGCACGATCTCGTCGGTCATCGAGCCGGGGAACGGCACGCGCAGTCCCCGCGGAGGGGCACCGCGGCCGGCGGAGGCGACCACCTCCACCATCTTCGTGCCACCGAGGAGCACCACGCGCTCGACGTACACCCCGTCCGCGCGGGTCACGTGCGTGGCGCGATTGGTGATCTCGTGCAGAACGTCGGTCATCTCCACGGCGCCGGTGAGGGCGCTGGCGAGATGACGGAAGGCCGACTCCTCTTCCGCGCGGCGCTCGAGCTGTGCGCGCGCCGCTTCCGCTTCCTCGAGCGACGCCTGCAACTGCTCCTGCGCGCGCTTCCGCTCCGTGACGTCACGCGCGAAACCGGTGAAAATCGTGTGCCCCTCGCTCGTCCACGCGCCAAACGAAATCTCGCACGGGAACTCGTGTCCCTCCCTGTGCATGGCCGGCAGCTCGACCCCGGTCCAGGGGATGTGCCGCTGACGCGTCTGCAGAAAACGCTCGATCCCGCGCTGGTGTCCGGCCCGAAAGCGCTCCGGCATGATCGCGGACAGCGATTGTCCGACCAGCTCCTCCGGCTTCCAGCCGAAGACACGCTCGACGGCCTGGTTGCAGAAGAGGATCGTGCTCCGCTCGTCGATGGTGAAGATCGCATCCTGCGCGGCTTCGGTGATCACGCGATGTCGCTGCTCGCTCTCACGCAGCGCCTGATGCGTGCGGCGCCGCTCCATGTAGTCGCCGATCTGCGCGCCGATGACCGTCATGATCGGCAGCAGCGCCTGCTGCGGCTCGCGCTGCTCGATGCTGAAGAACTCCATCACGCCGACCGTCTGTTCGCCGACACCGATCGGGAACGCGAACGCGGAGCGCATCCTCGCGGCAGCCGCCAGACCGGCGCGCGGATACTGTCGCGTGTCGGAAAAGTCGGGCACCCAGAGCGCCTCTCCTTTGTCCCACACGCGGCCGACCAGACCGACGCCGCGCTCCAGCATCTGCCCTTCGCACAACGCCGCCGCGGCGTCAGGATCGACGTTCTCGCGACGCCAGTTGTCGACGCAATGAATGTGGTTGCCGCGGCACTCCCAGAGCCCGCCGACGTCCCATCCGAGCTTGTCGCAGACGGTCTCCATCACGTCGCGGGCGACCTCGGCGAACGGCCGCACTTCGTCGCGCAGCAGATTGGTGAGGACGAGCTGCGCGGCGAGCCGCTCCTGAGTGACATAGCGCTCGGTGACGTCGCGGCAGAACTTCGAGAAGCCGGTCAGGCGGCCGTTCTCGATGACCGGTTCGGTAATGCCGTCGACGAAGATCTTCCGGCCGTCCTTGCGCAGGTGCCAGCGGGTGTCTTCGGCACGCCCGTCTTTGGCGGCGATGGAAAGCTCTCGCTCCGGGATGCCGAGCTCGCAGTCGTCGGCGATGGCGATCAGCCGGAAGTGCTGGCCGATGACCTCGTCGCTCTTCCAGCCGAAGACGTTCTCGGCGCCGAGGTTCCAGAGAACGATCCTCCCATCCGGATCGAGCAGGACAATCGCGAAGTCGCTCGCCTGTTCGACGAGCGTGCGGAATTGATTCTCGGCATCCAAGATGCGGGCGGAAGGAGCATACGCCGTGCCGCGTTTGCTAGAATCCGCCGCCGCACGCCGCTTCCTGCCGGCGCAATGCGGGGGCGCGCACGGTTGTTGTGCGCCAGGTCCGACCTGATGGGGAGTCGCCAAGTGGTAAGGCAGCGGCCTTTGGAGCCGCCATTCGGAGGTTCGAATCCTCCCTCCCCAGCCAGCCCCCCGAAATGAGGACTGAATCACGCATAGAATCGGCCGTCAGATCTTAAGGAGGCTTCCTCTATGCGCCGTACCGTAGTCGCTGCATCGCTCCTCGCCCTCGCCCTCACGCTCCCGTCCCTCGCCGCGCCGCGCGTCCGTAACCTCGCCAACATGAAAAAGGGCGAGCTGACGAAGATTGCCGCCCCCGCCAAGGCCCCGACGAAACTCGGCCAGCTCCCCGGCAAGCTCAATCCCGTCCGCGCGAACGTCATCAGCTGCGAGTCGTCGGAGTTCGCGTTCGTCTTCCCGATCTCCGGTAACGTCGCGGGCGGCTTCGGCACGTTTTTCCGCACCGAGATCACGCTCATCAACTACCTCGATACCCCGCAGGTCATCGGCGTGGGCTGGCTGGCCCTCGGACAGGACAATACCGACGGTGACTTCGAATACTTCACGATGGAGGCCGGTGAGTGGGCCTCCTACCCCGACTTCGTCGGCGACGTGCTCGATAAGACCGGCCTCGGCGCGATCCTGATCGTGGCCTTCGACGCGCAGACCGGCGAGGTCGACGAATTCGCCGAGATCGACGGCACCTCGCGCATCTATACCGCCAGCAATGGCGGCCAGGCCTCGCAGACCTTCCCCTCCGTCAGCGTGGTCGATTCGGTCGACGACTTCACCGCGGTGGCGCTCGGCCTCCGTCACGGCAACGGCTTCCGCACCAACGCCGGCGTCCTGAACCTCGACTCGGTCCAGCACACCTGGACCGTCTTCGGCGGCAACGGCGGCGAGTTCACGATCACCGTCCCGCCGCTCTCCGTCGTGCAGGCGGCGGTGCCGGCGAACTTCCCCACCTCCAATGGCTTCCTCGTGCTCGGCTTCGAGCCCGACGCCTCCGGCTTCGAGTGGAGCGCCTACGCCTCCTCGAACGACAACGTCACCGGCGACGGCTGGGTCTCGCGCGCGACGCAGTAGCAGTTACCGATTCCTCG
Organism: Thermoanaerobaculia bacterium; assembly: GCA_036398925.1. Lineage (GTDB taxonomy): Bacteria > Acidobacteriota > Thermoanaerobaculia > Gp7-AA8 > Gp7-AA8 > DASWOB01. The sequence goes on along the minus strand of DASWOB010000005.1, from coordinate 117,723 downwards.
GGTTCCTCGGCGCATTTACCGAGGAACCCGAGGCAGTCCGAGGAACAAGTAGTGATCCTTCCCGCGGTGCGATCTCCCGGCACGCCGGAGAGCTCGGCCTGCCGTTCGAAAAGCTGCCGCCCGACCCTCCTGACCCGAATATTTTGCGCTTCCTCGCCATTTTCGATCTGCCGTGAGCGGCATCGTGATCAGCCCGGCTGTCCAATAGGGCACAGAAAGTGAACTTTGCCCCCACGTAGTTCTTGCGTGACAACCCTCTTTCTGCCGTGCTATCTTGCCGTACGTAAGTACCCGTTCACTATGATGCACTACGACGACGAAGCCCTCTTTCAGTACGCCGAAGGCACTTCCCCGATCGCGCGCGAAGTCGAGGCGCACGTTGCGGGCTGTGAAACCTGCGCACGAGAACTGGGAGGGCACCGCGAAATCGTTCACGTTCTGCGGACCAGCGACGTGTGGGACGAGAGCAGCGCTCCCGCCGCCCCGCGCAAATTCGTCGTCGACATCACGGCCTTCGCCGAACGGGCCCGGCAGGAAGAATCCGAAGCCAAACGCCTCTGCGACGAGATCCTCACCGGTCCGTCGTCCTGGTGGCAACAGCGGTTGCGCCAGGCGGAAAACGTCTATACGGCGGGGATGGTGAAGGAGCTGCTCGAGCGGATGAGTGACCTCATCGAGACGTCACCATCGAAAGCACTCGAGGTCACCACCATGGCGATCGAGATCGCGAACGCGCTCGACCTCGTCAGTTACCCGTGTGATTACGCGCTCAAGTTGCGCGCGCAGGCATACCGCGACTACGCGTACGTGCTGCGCTTCATCGGACGCTATCCCGATGCACTCGAAGCGGCGGATCGATCGAAACGGCTGTTCGATCAGGTTCCGCTGCCGGAGTACGACCTGGCGCGGCTGGCGGTCGTTCGCGCTTCGATTCTCGCGGAGCTCGATCGTGATGACGAGGCCATTGCATTGACCAGAGAGGCTGCCGTGACGTTCGAGCGCTTCGGCGATCGCGTGCGCCAGCTCAACGCGCTCCTCACCGTCGGCGTCGTTCTGTTCGAGCGCGGTACGCTCGACGAAGCGTTGACCGTCTGGCAGCAGATCGTGAATGACCCCGACCTCGAGAGCGTCAGCAGGGTCCGCGTCATCCACAACATGGGAGTCGCGTACAGCAGACTGGGTCAACCGACCATCGCCGCGGAGCATCTCCATCGTGCGTTGGCCGAGTTCGATCTGTTGGGCATGGACACCGAGCGGACGCGCAGCCGTCACGTGCTGGCGCAGACGCTCGTCACCATCGGTAAGGTTCGCGAGGCCATTCCCCTCTTCCGCGAGTGCTGGCGGGAGTTCGAGCAACTGGACATGGTTTCGGATGCGGCCCAGGCCGCGTTGAATCTCGCCGAAGCCCTCCTCATCGTTGGCGACGCCGCCGAGGTGCCGTCCATCTGCCGCGACGTGGTGGCGCGCTTTCAGCGTGCCGGTATGACCTCGCGCGCGATGACGGCGCTTTCGTTTCTACGCGAAGCGGTCGCCATTGGTGAGGCAACCCCGAGCCTCGTCCGCCATGTATACGCATTCCTGCGCAAGCTCCCGGACGAGCGGCCTCGTCTCCACGCGCCCGCATCCGGCAGCGTCGGAGAGTAGTCTCTCATCCGACGCAGTCCCCCCACACACGCTCCTCCAGCGTGCGACCGCTGACCAACCTCACACAAATCGAGCAACTGTAGAAGGAGGAACTATGCGCTCTTCGTCCGTCTTTACGTTTCCGTCGTTCGTCCGCAGCACCGTGGCCGCGGCGACCCTCGTCACCATCCTCGCCACCACCGCCGGCGCCGCGCCGGCCCCGCCACGTGCCCGTGCCCGTGGTGAATACCGTGAGCCGGTTACGAAGCGCCTGTTTGCCTTCACACACTCCGGCGTCCTCAGTCATCCGAAACCGTAAATTCGCCCACCACTTCACTTACTTTTCAACCGAATCGAAGAAAGAAGGAGATATTCAAATGCGCCAGATCACCCGCACCATCGCCCTCGCCGTCGTCCTCACCACCACCCTCACCGCCACGACTGCCATTGCCGCCCCGTCCGACCCGCGCCCGCGCCGCGACCGTGGCACCGTGACGGAGCTCGTGCAGCGCATCATCAAGCGCTTCTTCGGCGTCGTCACCATCGAGAGCGACCTCAGCGTCCCGAAGCCGGACGCGGGCGCGAACAGCGGCAGCGGCCAGTAGGTTGTCGCGCTGTTTCCCCGCGCTCCCGCTTCGGGAGCGCGGGGGGACCAATGAATCACCGGTTCACGAGTCCTGCGGGGCTTCCGGTGAGTCGGCCAACAACGGCCTGCCCGGCCGGACGCGGATCATCTGCACACGCGCGGGGGATGTGACATGCGACACTCCCTACAGAAGGAGATGCGCTGATGGTCGACCGGAGCCGCTTCGGGAGTTGGGGCGTCGAGCTGAATGATGACGAGCTCGCACGCGCCGTCGCCGAGGCGCTGTATCGCGCCGACCAGAACCCGCTCGTCGTCCGCGCGTGGGAAGAGCCAGCCCGGCCAATCGAGCCGCGCGACGTTCCCCGCGGCACGCTGCGCTTCCAGGTCGACCCGGCATTGCTCGACCTCGGCGAGATCCTCTCCCGCCCCGCCGCGGGCGCCGCCTCGGTTTTTCTCGAACGTGAGCTCGAAGAGACGAGCGTCGTCTGGACCTATCCGATCCGCATCGGCATCCTGCCGGGCTATCGCGAAGACGAGGCACGCGCCATCGCAAACCTCGACTACTGGCCCGACGTTTACGACCTGGTCGAGCTCTCCGCCACCGCTACGGAATGCGATCTCCTGCTGCTGCCCGCCAACTTCCGCAGCAGCCTCGCTGCGCTGCTCGCACGCCGGCTGACCATCCACGCCGATCTCGTGCTGGTGATGGGGAAGCTCGATGAAAGTGGAGCGAAGGCGCTGCGGCTCATCGACGTGCTACGCGACGCCGCTGATGCGGCCGGCGTGGCGGTAGCGAATCAGCCGCGCGCGCGCCGCGCGGAGTGGTTCCGCAACTTCGTCCAGGCGCTGGCGCACGACCGGCCGCTCGACGTGGCGCTGTTCGCGCAGAACGACGGCCGCACGCCTCCGCCGCTGCTGGTCGCGTCGCGGAAGCTGATCGATGCGGCGCAGCTCAAGGCGCACGTGCGGAGGATGACCGAGGCGATCGAGAGCGTCGTTGATGCGGAGCCGGATCCGGCCACCCCCGCGGTGCCGATGTCCGACACAGACTGGCACGTCCCCGGTGTGGAAATGGTCACGCCGGACGAGCCGATCTCCGCGTTGCCACGGCCGGCTGGCCCGCCTTCGGACTTTGCGGCGGCCTACCGGCCGCGCTTCGAGTGCAGCGTCGCGCTCGACGACCTCCGCGCGCTCGAGCACGAGCCGGCCGACTCCGAGCTGCAGCTCGCGTCGCGGTTCGGCCGCACGATTCGCAAGCTCCCGCCCGACCTCCGCAACGCGGCAAACCGCGCCGTCGGCCGCAAGCCGGTCGACCGCCGCGTCGTGCAGAAGACCGTCGACGGAAACGGCAACGATGTGAAGACTCTCGCGGCGGGGCAAAAATACCGGGTGGCCTTCCGCATCGGCTTTCCACGGCGCGGCGAGACCGCCGCGAACAAAGCGTTTCCGCATCATTTTCTGCCGCCGTCGACGACCGGCCATCGGATTACCGTCGTCTTCGCGGAGCTGCCACAGAACGACTGCGACGACTTTCGCCAGCCGGACGTGCGCGAGCTGTTGCTGCCGGTCGCCGCGCAGTCGAAGGCGGTCGAGTTCTGGTTTCAGACCAGGAGCGACGCGTTCGATGCGCGGGTGATCTTCCTCCACCAGAATCGCGTGCTGCAGACGCTTCGCTATCACGCCAAAGCCGGCGCGGCGATCGCGCTCGATGAAGAGCTCGACGTCTACCGCTTCGACAATCTCGAAGGACGCACGCGTTTCGACGCCGCGTTCGTCGCGAACAAAGCGGGAGAGCGGATGGGCGTCTGCATCGTCGTCGACGGAAAGGCGGAGTACGTCGCGCCGAGCGGGCTCGAACAGCAGGTGGAGCGGATCTCGGCGGTGCTCGACAAAGCCACGGGCCTCCTCAAGCTGCCGAAAAAGCTCGACGACGCGAAGCTGCTCGAAGTGATGCTCACCCTCTCCCACCATGGCAACCAGCTCTGGACCGCCCTCGGCATCTTCGAAAGCGGAGGCAAGCTGGCGAACGCGCCGCGGATCCAGGTCGTCTCCGCAAGACCGGGCGAGTACCTGCCGGTCGAATTTCTCTACGGCCGCCCGATCTCGCTGCACCTGTCGATGTGCAAGAACGCCGTCGAGACGCTGAGCGACAACGTCGAGTGCTCGACCGCCGATCCATCGCTGGAGCTTTGTCCGGCCTCGTTCTGGGGATTGAATCGCGTGATCGAACATGTGGCGTGGATCGACGCCAGACAACGCAAAGCGACGAAGAGCGTCCGCACGACGCCTCTCCTCGAATGCGCGCTGCTCGGTGTGAGCGAGCGCGTGCCGAAGAAGGACGCGGCGCGGCTGATGAAGGCGCTGAATGAAGCGACCGGCAACAACGCACATCAGGCCAGGTCGTGGAGCGAGTGGGCCGCGAAGGTGGCGAGCGAGAAGCCGTCACTGCTCGTCCTGCTGACGCACAGCAGTACCTCCGCGATCACCGAGGTGCCGGCGCTGGAGCTGGGCGGTGAAACACTGCCCATCGCCGGCATCGAGGAGAAGCACGTCCGCGCCACCGGCTCGCTCGATGAGCCGGTGATCCTGCTCCTCGGATGCGACACCGTCCGCGCGCCGATCCCGTACCAGGACGCGGTCGAGCGGCTCAAGGCCAAACACGCCGGCGTGGTTCTCGGCACGCTCTCGACGGTCCTTGGACCGCACGCGGCGTCGTTCGCGAGCGCGCTCGTGAAGGCGCTGGCGGAGGCCGCGGGCAGCGGCTCGAAATTCGGCGACGTGCTGCTGAAAGTGAAGCGGGAGCGCATCCGCGCGGGCGATCCGTTCGCGCTCACACTCGTCGCGTACGGCGACTCGGAGATCCACATCTGATGTTCCGCGTCCACCTCCTCCCCGCGGGCCACGGCGACTGCATCTGGATCGAGTACGGAACGGCGGGCCAGACGCACCGCGTGCTGATCGACGCCGGCACGCCCGGCACGTACAAGCGGCTGAAACAGCGGATCGGCAAACAGCCGATGCACTTCGAGCTCTTCGTCATCACACACATCGATGCGGATCACATCGGCGGCGCGATCAAACTGCTGTCGGACGCGAACGTGACGTACGACGACATCTGGTTCAACGGGTGGGATCACATCAACGGCCGCGTTCCGGCCATGACTGCTCTAGGATCGAAGCAGGCCGAGGCCGTCTCACAGCTGATCGTCGATCGCAAGCTGCCGTGGAACCGCGCGTTCGGCGGCGCGGCGGTGGTGCTCACACGTGCGCCGCTGACGAAGACGCTGCCCGGCGGGATGACGCTGACGCTCCTCTCGCCCTATCGCGAACAGCTCACGAAGCTGATCCCCGATTGGGAGAAGGAACTGCGCGCCGCCACGCTCAAACCGAAACGCCGCGAGTCGCCACTCGCATTGGGGGGAGATGAAGCGCTCGACGTCGATACGCTCGCGGCGGAGGCGTTCGAGAGCGACACCGCGGCGGCAAACGGCAGCAGCATCGCGTTCATCGCGGAGTACAAGCGCAAACGTGCGCTCTTTACCGGCGACGCGCACGTGCCGGTGCTGCTCGATTCACTGAAGAAGCTGCAGCCGGCCGGCGCGATGAAGATCGATCTGCTCAAGCTCGCCCACCACGGCGCCGGCGGCAACACGAGCAACGACCTGCTGAAGCGTCTGACCTGTCCGCGCTATCTCATCTCCTCGAACGGCGCGTACTTCAAACATCCGGAACGCACCGCGATCGCGCGCATCGTGAAACGGAGCGGCAAAAAGAAGTTGATCTTCAACTACGCGACGCAGTTCAACAGTATGTGGCGCGACGCCGGCCTGCAGTCGAAGTACAAGTACGAGACCTCCTATCCGGCCGATGAGGTCAGCGGCGCGGTCATCGACCTGTGACGCGAAAGATCGCCAGATCCTGATATCCCGCCAACCCGTGTTGCTGGTGCGAGAGCAGCTCGAACCACGGTGCCCAGGCGCGGCGCAGGTAGCCCGCCGAATGAAATGCGGAGTCGTCGTTGAATGGCCCGGGGCCCGCCGCAAAGACGAAACCGTTCTCCTGCAACGACTGCAACTGCTCCGCGGTCAGGTCGCTGCGCGTGTGCGCGAGGACCGGTGAGAGCGTCGTCGCAGCGAACAGGCCGCCCGGCCGCAGCGTGCGATGCACCTCGGCCAGCCAATGGAATTGATCCGCTTCGGACAAGTGCGTGAAGACCGAAACCGAATACGCGATGTCGAGCGATCGGTCGTCGAACGGCAGCCGATTGTCGCGGATGACGCGCCACTCGCCGTCGAGATGCCGCTGACACCAGGCCACGGTGGGCGCGTCGACGTCGGCGCCATGCAGCCGCCCGAGCGATCCGACTCGCGCGATCATCGGCGCCGCGACGCGGCCGCACCCGCAGCCGAAGTCGAGGATGTCGAGCGCCGCCGTCGTGACATGCGGTTCGAGCGCGTTCCAGATGTCGTTCGCGGCCCGGACGCCGATCTCCACGAATCCCTCGCGGCTGCTGCTGCCGGCGACGTGAAAGCGCAAACGCGGCGGCGGCAACGCGGCGCGGCGGCGCCAGGTCGCGTCGGCGAGATCGGCCGGCAGGTCGGCCACGCGCAGCGGCAACTCGCGTTGCATCTTCCGCAAGGCTCGGCGAATGGGTGCAGGAACGATTTTCTTGAGATTCATTTTCCGCGCGGCGACCGCCTTCGTTCATGCGATCGACCGACTGAACCGGCAAGGGCGGCCGCTTCTTTCGGGCTTACAACCGGCGGCGAGAAGATGGTCCGCGCGCGCTGCTCTCCGCTCTGACCTGGCGAAGCGCTGATTACGCGTGCGCCGGCGTCTGCGCGACCTGCGCCTGGACGCTCTGCGCCACCGGCAGGGTCACGATGAACCGCGCACCGTGCCCGAGACCGGAGCTTTCGGCGTGTATCTCGCCGTGATGGAGCTCGACGATGTGCCTGGCGATGGCGAGGCCGAGTCCCAGGCCGCTACGCGACTGGGAGCCTTCCGCCTGGCGGAGGCGCTCGAAGACGAACGGGAGGAAGCTGGGATCGATGCCCTCCCCTTCATCCTGCACCGTCACCTGTACGTCGTCGTCCTGCCGGTCGACGCGGAGGTCGACGTGGCGACCCGACGGCGTGAATTTGATCGCATTCGAAAGGAGGTTGCCGATGACCTGCTGCATGCGGCTCGAGTCGGCCACCACCAACGCTTCGCGGTCTTCGATCTCCCAGGTCAGGCGGACGTCGCGCTCGGCGGCGGCGGGGCGCGCGGTGGTCAGCGCGGCTTCCACGATGTCGGACATCCGGGTCGGTTTGAGGTCGACCTGGAACTTGCCCAGGATCATCCGTGAGACGTCGAGCATGTCGTCGATGAGGCGCGCCTGAAGGCGGGCGCTCGTTTCGATCGTGCCGAGGGCCTCGCGCAGCTCTTCCTCGTCGTAATGACCGCTGCGGAGGAACTGCACCCACCCGAGAATGGAGGTCATCGGCGTGCGCAGCTCGTGCGACAGCGTGGCCAGGAAGTTGTCCTTCGCTTTGTTCTGCGCCTCGGCTTCGCGATAGCGGCGTTCGGCTTCGGCGGCGAGGGCCGCGGCGCGCTTCTCGGTGACGTCGCGGAAGGTGATGACCGAGCCGAGGAGCGAGGCGTCGTTGTCGCGCATCGGCGACGAGCAGTACTCGACCGGGAAGCTGGTGCCGTCGGTACGGAAGAAGACCTCCTCGATCTCGTCGTAGATCGCCTCGCCATGCACGACGGCGTAGAGGCGGCACTGCGCGAGATTGCAGGTGACCAAACCGGGGACGGCCGGGTGGACGAGGGCGTGAATGTCCGTCCCCTTCACCTCGTCCTGCGAGCGCCCGATCATGCGCGCGGCGGCCGGATTGACGAAGGTGGTGTTGCCGTCGAGGTCGACGCCGAACACTCCTTCGGCCGCGGCATTGAGAATCAGCTCATTCTGGCGAATGAGGAGCGACAGCTCCTGCGCCTGCCGTTTGAAGGCTTCGCGCTTGCGGAAAAGCTCCACGAAGACGTTGACCTTCGAGCGGAGGATCTCCGGATGGAACGGCTTGAAGATGTAGTCGACCGCACCGAGCTCGTAACCGCGAAAGACGTTCGTCTCGCTGCGGGAGAGGGCGGTCAGGAAGATGATCGGGGTATCGCGGGAGCGGTCGCGCTCGCGGATCAGCGTGGCGGTCTCGAAGCCGTCCAGATCGGGCATCTGCACGTCGAGCAGGATGACCGCGAAGTCCATCTCCAGGAGTTGCCGGAGCGCGCGCGAGCCCGATTCGGCGCGGACGAGATTCTCCCCGTTCTCCCCGAGGATGCCCTCGAGGGCAAGCAGGTTGTTCGGCTGATCGTCGACCAGCAGAATGTTTACGCGCTCGTCAGTCATTGACTAGTCCGGCACAGCTCGACAAGGAATGGCCCAATCCGCTCCAGACGCAAAATCCGATCCACCCGCGCTGCCGCAATTGCCGCTTCCGGCATCGACGGTGCCTCGGCCGTAGCCGGGTCCTGAACGACGACAAATCCCCCATTTTGTTTGACTTTCGCAGCGCCCTGCGCCCCGTCGGCGTTCGCCCCGGTGAGCACCACCGCGACGACGCCACTCCCATAAGCCTCGGCCGCCGATTCGAACAGAACATCGATGGAAGGACGCGAATACGCGACCGCATCGTCGACCGAAAGATGCAGCTCGCCAGGACTCACGAGGAGATGATAGTTCGCCGGTGCGAGGTAGATCGTCCCCGGTTTGATCCACTGCTTATCGAGCGCGTCGACGACGTTCAGCTTCGTCTGACGGCGAAGGAACGCCGGAAGGCCCTCGTCCGAGGTGCGGTAACGGTGCTGCACGATCGCGATCGGCAGCGAAAAGTCTTCGGGCAGCGCGCCGAGGATCTGCTGCGTTGCCTGCATGCCGCCCATCGAGCAGCCGATGACGATGATCTCGTACTTGCGCAACGCCGCGGACATGACCCGGCCATCGCGCCACGAGCGGATGCCCGGCGGCATCTTCGGGGCGGCGGCGCTCAACGGACCCTCCGGTAGAGCTTCTCATCGGTGTCGATGTCGTCGTAGTTGTCCTGCACGGTCGTGTAGCGGATCGACTCCTTCTTGCCGAGCCCGAGGATGCCGAACATCTCCATGCTCTGCAGGAAGAGCTGCTGCACCCGGTCCTGCAGGTCGTTGTTGAAGTAGATCAGGACGTTGCGGCAGAAGATCACGTTGAAGTGATTGAACGAGGCGTCGGTGACCAGGTTGTGCTGGGCGAAGACGACGTTCTCCCGCAGCGACGGCCGGAAGATGGCGTAGTCGTAGCGCGCCGTGTAGTAGTCGGAGAACGTGCCGGTACCGCCGCCGGCGATATAGTTCGAGGTGTTCTCCTGCATGGTCGAGATCGGAAAAATCCCCGATTTCGCCTTCTGCAGGACCGCCTCGTTGATGTCGGTTGCATAGATGCGGCAGCGGTCGTAGAGGCCCTCTTCCTGAAGGAGGATGGCCATCGAGTAGACCTCTTCGCCCGTCGAACAGCCGGCGTGCCAGATCCGCACGAACGGATAGGTGCGCAGCATCGGCACGACCTTTTTCCGGAACTGGAGGTAGAAGGTCGGGTCACGGAACATGGCCGTGGTGTTGATCGAGAGATCGAGCAGCAACCGCTCCATCGACTGCGGGTCGTGCAGCACCTTCTCGATCAGCCCCGAGATCGTGTGCAGCCCCTCGGCGTAAACGCGCTTCCAGATCCGCCGCCGCAGCGACGGAAGGGAGTAATCGCGAAAATCGAAGCCGTAATGGCGGTAGATACCCTCGGTGAGGAGCTGGACCTCGATCGACTCGAGCTCCACCCGGTCCTGGGCGTCCTGGACTGCGACCGTATCGTTCGCCATTCTTCTACTACTTACCTACAGCAAGGGGCGCGCCGGTCGCGGCGGTGCGGCAGCGCATACCGCCGCCGCACCGCGTGAGGTTTTACCGGTACAACCACACCCGCAGCAGGCTGACCAGCTGCTGGGCGTCGATCGGTTTGGTGATGTAGTCGCTGGCTCCCGCTTCCATGCATTTCTCGCGGTCGCCTTTCATCGCTTTCGCGGTGAGGGCGATCATCGGAAGGTTCTTGTACTCCTCGACGGAGCGGATCCGCCGCATGGCTTCGTAGCCGTCCATCTCCGGCATCATCACGTCCATCAGGACGACGTCGATGTCGGGCGTGTTGTTGAGGATGTCGATCCCTTCGGCGCCGCTTTCGGCGTACAGGACCTTCATCTTGTGCCGCTCGAGGAGGCTGGTCAGCGCGTAGATGTTGCGCATGTCGTCGTCGACGATGAGGGCCTTCTTACCGGCCAGTACCGGGTCGGACTCGTGCAGTTGTTCGAGCATCTTCCGCTTCTGTTCCGGCAGGTTCGCTTCGACCCGGTGCAGGAAGAGCGCGGTCTCGTCGAGCAGGCGATCGGGGGAGCGGACGTCCTTGACGATGATTGCGTCGGCCATCCGCTTGAGCTCCGTCTCTTCTTTCCGCGAGAGCTCGCGGCCGGTGTAGACGACGATGGGGATGTCGTTGATCTGCAGCTCCGTCTTGAGGCGGTTGATGAATTCGAAGCCGCTCATGTCGGGCAGCCCGAGGTCGAGAACCATGCAGTCGAAGCGGCGCTCGCGCAGAAGGCTCAGCGCTTCCTCGCCCGTCGGGACGGCGGTGATCTCGACGTCGCCTTCACCGATCAGCTCGACGATGGCGTTGCGTTGCGTGTCGTTGTCCTCGATCACCAGCAGCGACTTGTTGGGCCGCTCCACGAAACCGCGGATGCGCGCGAACGCATCATCGAGCGCGTCTTTCGTGACCGGCTTCTGCACGTGGGCGAAGGCACCGAGGCGCAGGCCGCGGCTCCCCTCTTCGTCACCGGAGATGATGTGCACCGGGATGTGGCGGGTGATGCGATCGTGTTTCAGACGATCGAGCACCGTCCACCCTTCCATGTCGGGCAGCGCGATGTCGAGCGTGATCGCATCGGGCCGATAGCGCTTGGCCAGTTGCAGACCGGTTTCGCCGCGAGTTCCGACGATTCCCCGGAAGCCCTTCTCGCGGGCCATGTCGAGGAGGATGCGGGCGAAATTGATGTCGTCTTCGACGATCAGCACCGTCCGGTCACCCGGCTCGATCAGATCGCGATCGTCGGCGACCTGCTCTTCAATCGTCACCTGCGGCTCGTCGCCGGCGTGTTGCGCATGCTCCGGCAGCTCGAACATGCCACGCGACTGGTACGGCGCACTCGGTTCCTGCGCCTGCTCCTGCGGCTCGGCATCGACCGGCTGCTCCTGCGGGATGAAGACCGGGGTGAGGCCGCCCTGCCGTGTATCGCGCCGCGCCATCGGGGCGACGTAGTTCTGCGGCAGGAAGAGGGTGAACGTCGAGCCGACGCCCGGCTCGCTCTCGACGCGAATTTCGCCGCCCAGCAGTCGCGCGATCTCGCGGCTGATCGACAGACCGAGGCCGGTGCCGCCGAACTTCCGCGTCGTCGACGCGTCGGCCTGCTGGAACGCTTCGAAGATGATCCGCTGCTTCTCCTCGGGGATGCCGATGCCGGTGTCGGTCACGCTGAAACCGATCACACTTGCGGCGCGGTCGAGTACGTCGTGCCCCGGCGTCCAGCCGGAGAGCGCCGTCTCCATTCGCAGCGTGACGCCACCCTTCTCGGTGAACTTGAACGCGTTGCCGAGCAGGTTCTTGAGGACCTGCTGCAGCCGCGTCGGATCGGTATGGATCGAGCTCGGCAGGTTCTCCGCCAGATCGATCGTGAAACCGATGTTCTTGTCGTTCGCGACCTGGCGGAAGGTCCGCTCGGTGAGGTCGCCGATCTCCTTGAACGAGACGTCGCTGAGGGCGACCGTCATCATGCCGGACTCGATCTTCGACAGGTCGAGGATGTCGTTGATCAGCGTGAGCAGATCCTGTCCCGACGCGTGGATGGTCCGCGCGAAGTCGACCTGTTTGTCGCTGAGGTTCCCCTCGGGGTTGTCGCTGAGCAGCTTCGCGAGGATGAGCAGCGAGTTGAGCGGCGTGCGCAGCTCGTGCGACATGTTCGCGAGGAACTCGGACTTGTACTTGGACGTGAGCGCGAGCTGCCGCGCCTTCTCTTCGAGCTGACGCTTCGCGGTCTCGACCTCGCGGTTTTTCCGCTCGACCTCTTCGTTCTGCGTCTGGAGGAGCCGCGCTTTCTCTTCGAGCTCTTCGTTCGTCTGCTGCAGCTCTTCCTGCTGCTGCTTGAGCAGCTCTTCGGAGGCCTGCAGCGATTTGGCCTGCTGCTCGAGGCGCTTGTTGGTCTCGGTCAGCTCTTCCTGCTGCGCCTGCAGCTCTTCGGCGAGCGACTGCGACTGCGTGAGCAGCTCCTCCGTCCTCATGTTCGCCTGGATGGTGTTGAGGACGACGCCGATCGATTCGGTGAGCTGATCGAGCAGCGACTGATAGGTCTCGGTGAAGCGATTGAAGCTGGCCAGTTCCATCACCGCCAGCACCACGCCTTCGAAGACGATCGGCAGGACGATGATGTTCAGCGGCTTGGCCTCGCCGAGACCGGAGTTGATCTGCACGTAGTCGTCGGGTGCGTTGGTGATCAGGATGCGCTGCTTCTCGAACGCGGCCTGCCCGATCAGCGACTCGCCGACGCGGAACTCCTTGTTGAGGTGCTTGCGCTCCTTGTACGCGTACGACGCCGCCAGGCGCAGCACCGGCTCGGCGGCCTGGTTGTTCGCGTCCATGATGTAGAAGACGCCGTGGGCCGCGCTGACGACCGGCGCCAGCTCGGAGAGAATCATCTGCGAGACCGTCGTCAGATTCTTCTGCCCCTGCATCATCCGGGTGAACTTGGCGAGGTTGGTCTTCAGCCAGTCCTGTTCCGCGTTGCGCGAGGTGGTCTCGCGCAGGTTGCGGATCATCTCGTTGATGTTGCCCTTGAGTGCGGCCAGCTCGCCCTGCGCCTCGACCGTGATGTTCCGGGTGAGATCACCCTTGGTCACGGCCGTTGCGACGTCGGCGATCGCGCGCACCTGGGTGGTGAGGTTCGCCGCCAGCTGGTTCACGTTGTCGGTCAGATCGCGCCACGTGCCCGCGGCGCCCGGCACGTTGGCCTGACCGCCGAGGCGACCTTCCACGCCGACCTCGCGCGCGACCGTGGTGACCTGATCGGCGAAGGTGGCCAGCGTCTCGATCATGTCGTTGATCGTGTCGCCCAGCTCCGCGATCTCTCCTCGTGCTTCGACGGCCAGCTTCTGTTTGAGGTTGCCCTTGGCGATGGCCGTCACGACGCGTGCGATACCGCGCACCTGACTGGTCAGGTTCGAGGCCATCATGTTGACGTTGTCGGTGAGGTCCTTCCACGTACCGGCCACGCCTTTGACCTGCGCCTGGCCGCCGAGCTTCCCTTCCGTGCCGACCTCGCGCGCCACGCGCGTGACTTCCGAGGCGAACGAGTTGAGCTGATCGACCATCGTGTTGATGGTGTCTTTCAGCTCGAGGATCTCCCCCTTGACGTCGACGGTGATCTTCTTCGAGAGGTCGCCGTTCGCGACGGCGGTCGTCACCTGGGCGATGTTGCGCACCTGGTTGGTGAGGTTGGAGGCCATCATGTTGACGTTGTCGGTGAGGTCTTTCCACGTCCCCGACACGCCTTTGACCTGCGCCTGACCGCCGAGGCGCCCCTCGGTGCCGACCTCGCGCGCCACGCGGGTGACCTCGCCGGCGAACGAGTTGAGCTGATCGACCATCGTATTGATGGTGTTCTTCAGCTCGAGGATCTCGCCGCGCACGTCAACCGTGATCTTGCGCGACAGGTCGCCGAGTGCGACCGCGGTCGTCACCTCGGCGATGTTGCGCACCTGGGCGGTGAGGTTCGAGGCCATCGAGTTGACCGAGTCCGTGAGGTCCTTCCACGTACCCGACACGCCCTTGACCTGCGCCTGACCACCGAGCTTGCCCTCCGTGCCGACCTCCCGGGCGACACGGGTGACTTCCGCGGCGAACGAGTTGAGCTGATCGACCATCGTATTGATGGTGTTCTTCAGCTCGAGGATCTCCCCTTTGACGTCGACGGTGATCTTCTTCGAGAGGTCGCCGTTCGCGACGGCCGTCGTCACCTGCGCGATGTTTCGCACCTGCGCGGTGAGGTTGCTGGCCATCATGTTGACGTTGTCGGTGAGGTCCTTCCATGTGCCGGCCACACCGCGCACCTGCGCCTGGCCGCCCAGCTTGCCGTCGACACCGACTTCGCGCGCCACGCGCGTGACCTCGGAGGCGAAGGAGTTGAGCTGATCGACCATCGAGTTGATGGTGTTCTTCAGCTCGAGCACCTCGCCCTTGACGTCGACCGTGATCTTCTTGGAGAGGTCGCCGTTCGCAACGGCCGTGGTGACGTCGGCGATGTTGCGCACCTGCGCCGTCAGGTTCGCGGCCATGTAGTTGACCGAGTCGGTGAGGTCCTTCCACGTGCCCGAGACACCCTGCACGTCGGCCTGACCGCCGAGTTTCCCTTCCGTACCGACTTCTCGCGCCACGCGCGTGACCTCGGCCGCGAAGGAGCGGAGCTGATCGACCATGACGTTGATCGTGTTCTTCAGCTCGAGGATCTCCCCCTTGACCTCGACCGTGATCTTCTTCGAGAGGTCGCCGTTCGCGACGGCGGTCGTGACCTCCGCGATGTTGCGCACCTGGCCGGTGAGGTTCGAGGCCATGCTGTTGACCGAGTCCGTGAGGTCCTTCCACGTACCGGCAACGCCTTTCACCTCCGCCTGACCGCCGAGCTGCCCTTCCGTGCCGACCTCGCGCGCCACGCGCGTGACCTCCGACGCGAACGCCGAGAGCTGGTCGACCATCGTGTTGATCGTGTCTTTGATCTGCAGGATCTCGCCGCGCACTTCGACCGTGATCTTGCGGGTCAGGTCACCGCTCGCGATGGCGGTCGCAACGCCGGAAACGTCACGCAACTGCACCGTGAGGTTGCCGGCCATCGAGTTGACCGAATCGGTCAGATCCTTCCACGTACCGGCCACGCCGCGGACCTCTGCCTGCACGCCGAGCTGTCCTTCCGTCCCGACTTCCCGCGCCACGCGCGTGACTTCCGAGGCGAACGAGTTGAGCTGATCGACCATCGTGTTGATGGTGTTCTTCAGCTCGAGGATCTCCCCTCGCACGTCGACGGTGATTTTCTTGGAGAGGTCGCCCATGGCGACGGCGGTGGTGACCTCGGCGATGTTGCGCACCTGGCCGGTGAGGTTCGAGGCCATGGCGTTGACCGAGTCGGTGAGGTCCTTCCACGTACCGGCCACACCCGGCACTTCGGCCTGGCCGCCGAGGCGACCTTCCGTACCGACTTCCCGCGCCACGCGCGTGACTTCCGCGGCGAAGGAGTTGAGCTGATCGACCATCGTGTTGATGGTGTTCTTCAGCTCGAGCACCTCACCGCGCACGTCGACGGTGATCTTCTTCGACAGATCGCCCAATGCGACGGCGGTGGTGACGTCGGCGATGTTGCGCACCTGAGCGGTGAGGTTGCCGGCCATCGAGTTGACCGAGTCGGTGAGGTCCTTCCACGTACCGGCCACGCCTTTGACTTCGGCCTGGCCGCCGAGCTTCCCTTCCGTTCCGACTTCGCGCGCCACGCGCGTGACCTCGGCCGCGAAGGAGTTGAGCTGATCGACCATCGTGTTGATGGTGTTCTTCAGCTCCAGGATCTCGCCGCGGACGTCGACCGTGATCTTGCGGGAGAGGTCGCCCATGGCGACGGCGGTCGTCACCTCCGCGATGTTGCGCACCTGCGCGGTGAGGTTGCCGGCCATGGCGTTGACGGAGTCGGTCAGATCCTTCCACGTGCCGGCAACGCCCGGCACCTCCGCCTGACCGCCCAGCCTTCCTTCCGATCCGACTTCCCGCGCCACGCGCGTGACCTCGGAGGCGAACGCCCGGAGCTGATCGACCATCGTGTTGATGGTGTTCTTCAGCTCGAGGATCTCGCCGAGTGCTTCCGCGGTGATTTTCTTCGAGAGGTCGCCGTTGGCGACGGCGGTCGTGACCTCGGCGATGTTGCGGACCTGACTGGTGAGGTTCGCGGCCATGTAGTTGACCGAGTCGGTCAGATCCTTCCACGTGCCGCTGACGCCTTTGACGTCCGCCTGCCCGCCGAGTTTTCCTTCCGTGCCGACCTCGCGCGCCACGCGGGTGACTTCCGAGGCGAACGAGCGGAGCTGATCGACCATCGTGTTGATGGTCTCCTTCAGCTCTAGAATCTCGCCGCGTGCTTCGACCGTGATCTGTTTCGAGAGGTCGCCGTTCGCGACCGCGGTAGTGACCTGGGCAATGTTACGAACCTGGTTGGTGAGGTTCGCGGCCATGTAGTTGACGGAGTCGGTGAGATCGCGCCACGTGCCGCTGACGCCCTGCACGTCGGCCTGACCGCCGAGCTTTCCTTCCGAGCCGACTTCGCGGGCAACACGGGTGACTTCCGAGGCGAAGGAGCGGAGCTGATCGACCATGACGTTGATCGTGTTCTTCAGCTCCTGGATCTCGCCGCGCACTTCGACGGTGATCTTCTTGGAGAGGTCGCCGTTCGCGACGGCGGTGGTGACTTCGGCGATGTTGCGGACCTGGGCGGTGAGGTTGCCGGCCATGGAGTTGACCGACTCGGTGAGGTCCTTCCAGGTGCCGGCCACGCCCTTGACGTCGGCCTGTCCGCCGAGCTTCCCTTCGGTGCCGACCTCGCGCGCCACGCGGGTGACTTCCGAGGCGAACGAGGCGAGCTGCGTGACCATCGTGTTGACGGTCTTGGCGGTGCGGAGGAACTCACCCTTGAGCGGACGGCCGTCGAATTCGATGGCCATCGTGCGGGTCAGGTCGCCCTTCGCCACGGCGCCGATGACGCGCGCGATCTCGTTGGTCGGCTGCACGAGGTCGGTGATGAGGTTGTTCACCGAATCGGCGATCACACCCCACTGCCCGCCCGCGGCCGGAACCTGCGCGCGCTGATTGAGCTTGCCTTCCTTACCGACGACGGTCGAGATCCTCTCGACCTCGGTCGCGGTGCGCTCATTCAGGTCGAGGATGTCGTTCAGCGTGTCGGAAATCTTTCCCTGCACACCGATGAACTCGACCGGCATCCGGACCGAGAAATCGCCCTTCTTCATTGCCGTGAGCGTTCGCAACAGCAAACGCTCGAAGTCTTTCGGCCCCAGTTCTGTGGCCTTGTCGACACCAATGGTCGTCATAACCGCGCTTCTCCCTCGTTCATGGTGGAGCTACACGCAACGAATTGTGCTTGATTCGGAGGACGGAGTGTTCGCACCGATTTCATGCGAACGGATCAGTCTTGAGCGGGAGCGGGCATGCAGCTTTGGTGCCGCGAATGGTTGAGAGTGGTTCCGTGTAATTCACGCGGGCTCATGAGCGAGGCTGAATCTCGCCAGCTCGTGAGAGCTCAATGACGCGCTGACCGTCTCCGCGTCGTCGGCGGCGGCGTGCTGGCCTTGTCCGATTCGTCATGCGGCACCACCACATCGATCGTGGCGGTGCTCACGTTCCCGCTCGCATCCGTGATCTCGACGACCAGGGTGTAGATGCGCGGCTTCTCCTGCCCGTTCCGGTCGGCGCGCAACCGCGCGGTGAGGACGCCGGTGATGCTCCAGTCATCCGCGGGAACGGCTTCATTGACGAGGATGGCGATGATCCGAGCCGTGGGAAGCGGGTCGCTGCCGTCTTCCGCGCTCACGGTGACGGTGATGTCGAAGAGACGCTTGTTGACCGGCCAGAGGCGGCTCGGGCTGGCGGAGAGAGAGATGATGGTCGGGCCGGTGGTGTCGACGACCGTCACGCGGAACGTGCCGGTGGTAGTGAGACCGCGCGAGTTGGTAGCGCTGCACGAAACAGTGGTCTCGCCGAGGGCGAACGCCGATCCGGAAGAGGGGCTGCAGGCCGCCGGCAGCACCCCGTCGAGGGCGTCGTTGGCCAGGACGGTAAAGGTGACGGGCGTCCCGTCGGGCGAGGTCGCCTCCACGGTCAGGTCGGCCGGGAGAGCCAGCGACGGCGCGCTGTCGGCCGGGCGAGTCACGACGACGTGGAACGTACCGGCCGTGGTGAGACTCTGCGAATCGGTGGCGCTGCACATGACCGTGGTCGTCCCGATCGCGAAGGTCGAGCCGGAGGCCGGCGTGCACGACACGGCCAGCGAGCCGTCATGATCGTCGGTCGCCGTGGCGGTGAACGTCACCACGGCGCCGCTGGAGGACGTCGCTTGGACGGTGATGTCCGCCGGCAACGTCAGCACCGGCGGCTGGTTGGGCTGCGCGGTGACGGTCACGCGGAAGGTCCCGGTGGTGGTCAGGCTCTGCGAGTCCGTCGCGCTGCAGGTGACGGTGGTCGTCCCGACCGCGAAGGTTGAGCCGGAAGCGGGCGTGCACGACACGGCCAGCGAGCCGTCGTGATCGTCGGTCGCCGTAGCGGTGAACGTCACCACCGCGCCGTTCGAAGACGTCGCGGCAACGGTGATGTCCGCCGGCAACGTCAGTACCGGCGGCTCGTTGGCCGGCGCGGTGACCGTCACCTTGAACGTACCGGTGGTGGTCAGGCTCTGCGAGTCCGTCGCGCTGCAGGTGACGGTGGTCGTCCCGACCGCGAAGGTCGAGCCGGAAGCGGGCGTACACGATACGGCCAGCGAGCCGTCGTGATCGTCAGTCGCCGTGGCGTTGAACGTCACCACCGCACCGGCAGAGCCGCTGCCCTGGACCGTGATGTCCGCCGGCAACGTCAGCACCGGCGGCTGATTGGCCGGCGGCGTGACCGTGACCTTGAACGTGCCGGTCGAGGTGGCGTTGCGCGAATCGGTCGCGCTGCACGTCACGGTGGTCATCCCGATCGGGAACGTCGAGCCGGAGCCCGGCGTGCAGGCGATCGAGACCTCGCCGTCGTGATCGTCGTGCGCCAGCGCCTCGTACGTAACGACCGCGCCCGCGGACGACGTCGCTTCGACGGTGATGCCGGACGGTATCCACAGATTCGGCGGTTCGTTCGGGGAGAGGATCGTCACCTTGAACGTGCCGATCGTGCTCAGCTTCTGCGAGTCGGTGGCGATGCACGTCACGGTGAAGGTGCCGACCGGGAACGTGGCTCCCGACGACGGACCGCACGACACCGGAACCGCGCCGTCGTGGTCGTCCTGCGCGGTGGCGGTGAAGGTCACGACCGCCCCCCGCGGCGTCGGCGCGGTGACGGTAAAGTCGGCCGGCAACGTCAGCACGGGCGGCAGATTCGCGCCGACGAGCACCGTCACGTTGAACATCCCCATCGAGCTGCGGCTGCCGTGGTCGCTGGCCGTGCACATCACGCTGGAGGTGCCGAGCGGGAAAAAGTAGCCCGAGGGGGGCGAGCAGGAGACCGCCACCAACCCGTCCACGTCATCGCGCGCACTGACGGTGAACCAGACGTTCGCCCCCTGCTGGCCGGCCGCCGCGTAAGCGGTGATGTCGGCCGGCAGCGAGAGCACGGGCGGCTTCTCGACGAACGCGGAGACCGTGACCTCGAAGCTGCCGTGCGCCGTGAGGTTCTGCGAGTCGGTCGCGCTGCAGTGCACCGTGTGCGTGCCGACCGCGAACATCGAGCCGGACGGCGGCGTGCACGTCACCGGCAAGACTCCGTCGGTCTCGTCGTGCGCGGTGGCGTTGAACGTCACCTGCGCCGATCCGGTTCCGTATGCCGCCTGGACCGCGATGTTGCCCGGTAGCGAGAGCACCGGAGGCTTTCCGCCGGGAGCGGTGACCGTGACGCGGAAGTTGCCGTTCGTGGTCCGGTTCCAGTCGTCGGTCGTGCTGCACATCACCTCGGTCGTGCCGATCGAGAAGGTGGAGCCGGTCTCCGGCATGCACCAGGCCCGGATGGTCGCCCCCTGCCAGTCTTTTCCGTAGGCGTGGAAGGTCACGTCCGCGCCGATTGAGGAGGTGCCGGCCACGGTGAAATCGGCGGGGAGGAAGATCGTCGGATGCTGCGTGCTCGTGATCGTGACGAAGAACGTCCCGTTGGCCACGTTCCCGCTGTCATCCCTCGCCGAGCAGCGCACCTCGGTGGTACCGATCCGGAACTGTGAGCCCGAATACGGCTCGCAGACCACCGCCACGTCCGTGTCGACGGTGTCGGTTGCCGTGGCGATGAAGTCGACCAGGGCCCCCGCGTTGCTCGTCGCGGCGCGGGCCGTGTTCGCAGGCAGCGTCAGCTGCGGTGGCGTGTTGTCGAAAACCGTGACCGGGAAGTTGGTGGTGCGGGTCGAGCCGTCCGCCATCGAGGCATCACAGCGCACGGAGGTGGCGCCGAGCGGGAACGTGGAACCGGACGCCGGTGCGCAACTGAGTGTGACCGCGGCGCCGGTGGTGCTCCTCGCGGAAGCCTGATAGGTCACGACCGCACCGGCCGGGCCGGTGGCTGGGACAGTGACGTACGGCGGGGCGGTGATCTCGATCTGCGAGTCCCCGCGGACGTCTAAGTAGGCCTTGTCGGAGTCGCCGTTCACCGCGTTGCGCACGAACACCGAGTAGCGGCCGACCGTGTAGATGATCTCGGCCGGCACCCACACCTGCAGGCTCACCTCGGGCTCGAAGCCGCGGATCGAGCTCGGCTCGACCTCGAAGTGGCCGGCCGGTCCGTCGATGATCGCCACCGGCCCCTGCGCGCCGGAGGTGAAATTGCCGCCGACGATGCCGAGGTAACGCTCGCCGCTGCCGACAGCAATGGTGGAAGGGGCGAACTCCTTGATGAACGGGCGGGGGGCAGCCGTGGCCGCAATCGTGACGGAGAACAGCAGAAGCAAAGTGAGGCGGCGCACGTATTCACAACTCGGGCCCGCCACTGATCCGCCTTCTCTCCATTCTTGGCAAGGAAAGCTCGCTTTCGGCACTCGCTCGGAGTGATCGCTCGCGGTGGCAGGTATAGTGGCAGGCGCTCGGAGGCGGCCACGGCCGGATAGTTGCACGCTCCGTGAATGAGGCACCACCCATGACCGACGAACGTGCAACGACCGGGATTCGCGGCCTGGATGAGATTCTCCGGGGCGGTCTTCCGGAACATCAGATGTACTTCATCCAAGGCGACCCGGGGGCCGGCAAAACGACGCTGTCGTTTCAGTTCCTGCTCGAGGGAGTCCGCCTCGGCGAGAAGACGCTCTACGTGACGCTCTCCGCCTCATCGCGTGACCTGAGCCGGGTGGCCCGCTCCCATGGCTGGACGCTCGACGGGATCGACATCTACGAGCAGTTCCAGACCTCCGGCGCCTCCGACTCGACGATCTTCCGTCCCGCCGAGATCGAGCTCGGGAAGACGCTGCGGGCCATCCTCGAGGCCATCGACGAACGCCAGCCCGACCGGGTGGTGATCGACTCCCTCGCCGAGATCCGTCTGCTCTCGGAGAGCGCCCTGCGCTACCGCAAGCAGTTGCTGACGCTCAAAGAGTTCTTCCGCGAGCGGCAGATCACCGCCCTCGTCCTCGACGACCGCTCCGTGGCCCGCGAGCTGGAAGTGCAGGGGCTCGCCGAAGGGGTGATCGTCCTCTGCGCGTCGGCACCGATGTACGGCAACACGCGCCGGCGGCTGGAAGTGGTGAAGATGCGCGGCGTCGCCTTTCGCGGCGGCTACCACGACTTCACCATCGACCAGGGAGGCCTGACCGTCTTCCCCCGCCTGACCGCCGGGCAGCACAAGGCCAACGAAGACCAGGGACTGATCCTCAGCGGGATCGCTGAGATGGATTCGCTGGTCGGCGGCGGCCTCGAACGCGGCACCACGACCATGGTCATGGGTCCGGCCGGGGTCGGGAAATCGTCGCTGGCCCTGCAGTTCGCCACCAGCGCAGCCACGGCAGGCGAGAAAGTGGCCTTCTTCATCTTCGAGGAGCATCGCTCCGTCTTTCTGAAACGTGCCGCTTCCCTCGGCTTCGCGCTGCCGAAGCTGATCGAGGCCGGCAGCATGCTGGTGCACCAGATCGACCCGGCGGAGATGTCGGCGGGCGAGTTCGCCTACGCCATCCGCAGCGCGGTCGAAAAGGACGCGGCCACGCTCATCGTCATCGACAGCCTGAACGGCTACTTCAACGCCATGCCGGAGGAGCACTTCCTCACCCTCCATCTGCACGAGCTGCTCAGCTACCTGACCGACGCCGGCGTGACCACCCTGCTGATCGTCTCGCAGCACGGCGCCCTCGGCCACGTCTCCTCCCCCGTCGACGTCAGTTACCTGGCCGACGCGGTGATCCTGCTGCGTTATTACGAGACGCGTGGCGCGTTCCGCCGGGCCATCTCCATGCTGAAGAAGCGGACCAGCGTCCACGAACAGACTGTGCGCGATTACCAACTCACCTCGAACGGCGTGCGGGTCGGAGACGTCATCGAGGAGTACCGCGGCATCCTCTCCGGCATGCAGTCGACCGATGCGCCGACGCCCGAGGCCAAACCGGTGCCCTGAGCGGAGCGGCCAACAAGTCGATTGTCTGGAACAGCTTGCGAGCGAAGTGGGTCCGAGGTTGAAGACGCCCGATTCGGCGTTGACGCGACACTTCCGTCCATCGGTCATGCCGGAATTTACGGTGGATCGCGCTGAGTCATCGATCACTCAGGCTGAATCATCGATCAGGTCCTCCGAGTCATCGATCAGCTCATCCGAGTCATCGATCATCCAGGCTGAGTCATCGATCGTCCGATCCGGGTTGCAGATCATCCGATCTGGGTTGACGATCAGCTGATCTGACTTCATCGATGACCTGATCCGGGTCATGGATCAGGTCATCTGACTTCATCGATCCCCCGATCCGAGTCACGGATCAGGTCATCTGACTTCGTCGATCAGGTCATCTGACTTCATGGATCAGGTCATCTGACTTCATCGATCACCCGATCCGGGTCACGGATCAGGTCATCTGACTTCGTCGATCAGCCAATCCGAGTCATCGATCAGGTCATCTGACTTCAACGGTCAGGTCATCTGACTTCATCGATCAGGTCATCTGACTTCATCCGTCAGGTCATCTGACTTCATCGATCACCCAATCCGAGTCAACTGCCATCCAATCCCCATCGACAGGCAGGTCCTCGGGAGGATCGATCATCCGGGCCGAATCATCGATCCGTTCGGATCGAGCTCGGATCGACGAGCGGCAGGGAGACGACGAACTCCGCGCCGCGGCCGACCCCCTCGCTGAACGCTTTGATCGTGCCGCCATGCCGCTCGACCAGGTGATGGACGATGGCCAGGCCGAGGCCGAGCCCACCCTGCGGCCGCGTCGCTCCCCCTTCCGCCTGGCGATAGCGCTCGAAGACGTGCGGCAGCAGCTCCGCCGACAGCCCTTCGCCACTGTCGCGGATGCGCAGGGTCACCGCGTCCTCTTCCCGCGCCACCGCCACATGCACCATCCCGCCGCTGGGTGTGAACTTGATGGCGTTCGAGAGCAGGTTCCAGCCGACCTGCTGCAGGCGGATTGCGTCGGCCAGCACGAACAGCGGCTCCTCCGGTACGTCGACGGTCAGCGCGATGCCGTGCTCGGCGGCCGTGGCACGGAAGGTGGCCACGATGTTCAGCACGATCGGCGCGAGCGGCACCACTGCCGGCTCGATCATCACCTTCCCGGCGATGATCCGCGAGACGTCCATCAGATCCTCGACGATGTGCGCCTGCACTTTCGTGCTCGACTCGATCATCGTCAGGGCCATGGCCCGATCCTCGGCGCTGAGGTCGTCGGCCTTGAGCAGCTCGATCCAGCCGCGGACCGCTGTCAGCGGCGAGCGGAGCTCGTGGCCGAGCGTCGCCAGGAATTCGTCCTTCGCCCGGGTGGCCTCCTCGTGCGCCCGCGCGATCTCAGTCGCCGACTGCGCCAGCTGGTCGAGCAGCCGCTTCACCTCGTATTGCCGCCGCCGGCCGCGCAGCGCGGCATCGGCCGCGGTGACGAAGGTGCCGATGCCGAGGGGACGCTCCATCAGGAGGATCTGCGCGCGTGAGCCGAGCAGCTCCGTCGCCACCGAGGCCGCGTTCTCGACGCTCCCCCCGAAAATCAGGATCGGCAACTCCGACCACGCCTCCTGCGCGTCGAGCACCTCGCGGAGCATGGCCGTGCCTTCGGCATCATCGAACACCTCCGAGGCGATGAGCGCCACCCCCGCGCCCGTCAGCAGTTCCCGCGCGAGCGAGCGCAGATCGTCGACGACCCCCACTTTCAGCCGGCGCTCCTCGAGAATCCCACGGATCAGCTCCGCGTCATCGCCGGTCGGGGCGAGGACGAGGATGCGCTCCGCCAGTGGGTTCGACGAACTCATCGACAGACAGAGCCGCAATCCTCGCGCCATGGGCCGTTCCGACTGACGCAAATCGCCGCGAAGGCCGAGAACGACGCACTCCACATCGCGATCGCGGCCGTTCACGCCGTGGAGTATCTCGTTACGTGGAACTGTAAGCGGCGCAAGGTGTCGTAGCGGAGGCCTGCCCTGCTGCGTCTCTCGTTCACTCCCTGATACCTTGTCGCCGTGGACTTCCGCACCTTTACGGCGCTGCGCGATGCGGCGGCCGCCGAGCGCATCGCGATCGTCGTTCGTGGCGATTGCATGGAGCCGCATCTGCCCGCGGGAAAGCCGGTGGAAGTCCGCGCGCGGCGCGTCTATCTCCCGGGTGATGTGATCGTCTTCCGCACGCGCACCGGTCCTCTGGCCATTCACCGCGTTCTCGGCTGGCGGCCGGCCGGTCTGGTGACCCGCGGCGATCACTGCGCGGCGCACGACGCGCCCGTTCCTCGAGAGGCGATCGTCGGAGCGGTGTGCGGGCACGTGGCAGCGATCGATCGGCTGCGCGCCTTGATGAACCTCGCACGAATCATCGGCCGGAGAGTGACGCGCTGATGTTCCTCACTCATCCCGAGCTCTTCCCGGGACGCATCAGCGGCGAGACCTGGGGCGCCGAGGCGCTGACGATCGAGCTGGCCGGCGAGTCGTATCGCATCGAAGGTCTCTCCCCAACGCAGGCGGAGTCGCTGCGTGACCGGTTCGGGTCGAGGGTGGTTCCTCGGGGTTCCTCGGGTTCCTCGAGGAACCAGGTCGTCACGCTGCAGCTCTTCCGCGCGCCTGCCTCCGACTTTCACGAGATCGACACGCGCGGGTGGGAGTACTGGCTCGACGTCGAATGGCGTGGCGAGTCGGTGCGCATCGCCGGGATGCGCCTGATGGCGCTGCTCGATCTTGCCGCGGCGCGCGGGGGGATCTGGACCTGCGTGGAGAGCCGCGAGGAGACGTGGGGGGTGATCGAGAACGTGCTGCGGCCGCTCGTCGCGGCGCGGCTGCTGGCGCAGGGGGGGCTGCTCGTGCACAGCGCGGCGGTCGATGGGTTTCTCTTCGCCGGTGCGAGCGGCGCCGGCAAGTCGACCATCGCCCGGATGGGACTCGACGCGGGGCTGCCCGTCTCGAGCGACGACATCAACGCGCTGGTGCGGACGGGCGACCGCTTCATCCTGGCGCCCCTCCCCTTCACCGGCGACCTCGAGGAGCACGAGATCACCGCGGAGGCGATCCCGCTGCGGGCGCTCGTCGCCCTGGAGAAGGGCACCGACGAGTCGCTGCGGGCGTTGGCGCTGGCGGAGGCGGTCTCGCTGCTGGTGCGCTCGGCACCTTATGTGAACCTCGACCCGGAGCGCGCCGCGCTGCTGCTCGATCGTGCCGCAGAGATCGCAACCGCCGTTCCGCGGCAGGTGCTGACGTTCCGGCGCGAGGGCAACCCGTGGCCTATACTGCACATAACTCGATGATCACGACTGAAACCCGCCTCAAACTGGGGCCTCGCGCGCGCTTCCGCCGCTTCGAAGACGACGGGATCGTGCTCAACCAGACCACGGCCGAGGCGCTGGTGGTGAGCGATGTGGCCACGCGGCTGCTCGAGCTGAGCGACGGAACGCGCACGCTCGCCGACTGCGCGGTGGCGCTCGCCACGGAGTTCGACGCGCCGCCGGAGACGATCGAGAGCGATCTGCTCCGCTTCGCGAACGAGCTGGTGGAAACCGGCGCGGCCGTGGTGGTGTCATGACGTTCGACGAGCTCTCGCTGCGCAGCTGGGAGGAGAACAAGCTCTTCTCCGTGCTCGTCGAGCTGACCTATCGCTGCAACCTCGACTGCTTCTTCTGCTACAACGACCTCGCCCTGCGCGGCGAGCCGCTGTCGTACGCGCAGTACGACGCGATGCTCGTCGACCTCGCGGCCATGGGAGTCATGAACGTGACGCTCACCGGCGGCGAGCCGCTCGCGCATCCCGACTTTTTCCGCATCGGCGCGCGCGCCCGCGAGCTCGGCTTCGTCGTACGCGTAAAGTCGAACGGTCACGCGCTGCGCGGCGAGCTCGCCCGGCGGCTGCGCGACGAGGTCGATCCGTTCGTGATCGAGGTCTCGCTGCACGGCGCCAATGCCGAGACGCACGACCGTCAGACGCGCGTGCCCGGCAGCTTCGTGGCGCTGCTCTCGAACCTCCGCGAGATCCTTGAGCTGGGGATGCGCGTGAAGGTCAACAGCACGCTGACCTCGTGGAACGAGAACGAGACCGCGGAGATGTACGCCCTCTGCGACGAGGTCGGCGTGCCGCTGCGCTTCGACCTGCAGGTCTCGCCGCGCGACGATGGCGACCGGACGCCGCTCGACATCGCCCCGACGGCGTTCGGGATCCGCAAACTCATGAGCGTCGAGAACGCGCGCATGGCCGCCGCGGTCGCGGAAACGCCCCCCCAGGCAGCGCTCGCCACGCCATCGAAGCACTGCGGCGCCGGTTCAGCCGGCATCGCCATCGATCCGTACGGCAACGTCTTTCCGTGCGTGCAGTGGCGGCGCGCGGTCGCCAACCTGCACGAGACGCCGATCTCGGCAATCTGGGGCGACCGGTTCGACGGCATTCGCGAGGAGACGGCGGCCGCGGTCGGCGTCGTCCGCTCGCACCCGAACGGCAAGCTGCTGAATTTCTGCCCCGGCCTCGCCGAATCGCTGACCGGCTCCGCGCTGACCGTGCCGCGCGAGATGGAGCGGATCGCGGAGATCGTCGTTTCGGGGTCGTAGCGCCGTGTGGAGTGGGCTTCCAGCCCACCCCCGTTCCCGCTCCAGGCTCCTACGAGTTGATCGGTCCTCGGGGGCAGAGCCCCGCGTTCGTTTTCGAGGGCGGTCGCGGCGCGCAGGTCGCGGCCATCGCCTCCAGCGGCTCGCGCGAGAGGATGCGCGGCGGGCTGTAAGGCTTGCGCCGCGCGGTAGTCGCTTCTTCGTTATTCGCCGGTTCTTCCGACTGTCGATTCATTGCCATTCTCCGCTGGGAGCTGCAGACGTAGTGCCGGGTCGCCGAGGAGCAGGTAGATGTTACCCGTAGCCGTGGGGCGCGAGGCCAGCGTCCGCACCACCAGGTCGCCCACGCGCGCCGTCGGCGCCTCGTTGGCGAGACGGGTGAAGGTGCGCTGCAGCTCGGCCGCATCACCGTGCACCGAGAGACCCGACGCCGACCAGACCGCGAGCGCGCCGGCGTTCGGCACGCGGGTGAGCGCGGCGCCGAGCGGCTCGATGTAGCCGTTCTCGAACCGGTTGATGGTGCAGGTCATCGCCACGACGATCGGAAGGCGATCCGAAGCGAGCGATTCGGCGTCGTAGGAGGTCAGCACGGCCGCCGACGAAATCTGATCGTGACCGCCATGACCGCTCCAGCTGACGAGCGACAGACCGCTGCGCCACGCGTTCAGCATGGCGTCGCGCGCACCCGCCGCGCCGAGGTCGTCGACGTAGGCGGTGGTGGACGGACGGCCGCCGACCGAGGCGCGAGCGCGCTCGCTGACGGCGCGGAAGTCGGCCGACTGATCGATCGCGTCGGCGCTGAAGAGCAGCGGCGCGGTGCGGGTCGAACGGCGCTCCAGCTTCTGGACGTATGCATCGAATTCCGCGGCGGTGGCCACCGGAATGCGCCCGATGGCGAGCTCCGGGGCTCCGTCGCGATTGAAGTCGACGAAGGAGGAGTCCGACGCGAAGAGACCATCCGCGGTCTTGACCATCATCGGAGGCATCGGCCCGGCCGGCACCTCGATGTTGCGATAGTCGACCGTGCCGGTGCCGGCCAGGACGACGTACCGCGGCGCCTTCGACCAGTTGCGGGTCGAGGCGAGGAAGTCGCGGATCGCATGCGGCGTG
This sequence comes from Thermoanaerobaculia bacterium, assembly GCA_036398925.1. Lineage (GTDB taxonomy): Bacteria > Acidobacteriota > Thermoanaerobaculia > Gp7-AA8 > Gp7-AA8 > DASWOB01. The sequence goes on along the minus strand of DASWOB010000005.1, from coordinate 89,330 downwards.
GAGTTGCCGCCGGCGAATTCGTCATAGACCTGCTCGAGGTCGACCACCAGAGGGGTCAGACCTTCGCGCTGACGGAGAGTGGCGAGCGATTCGGCACCGCCGCGCATGGCCCGCGGCGCGATCACCACCCAGTCGGCGCGCTGCGACTTGAGCGACAGCTCGGCACTGGCGCGCAGCGTCGGCGCGACGAAGCTCTCCGCGAGCAGCAGCTTCTGCGTCGTCGACGGAGCATGGAGGGAGACAGTGGATGCCGCGAACGACCAGCCCTGCAGCAGCGCCGGCTTCGTGGCGTTGGTGACGTCGAGCACCACCGGAGAGGTCGTGAACGGTCCCGCGGTGACGGCACCGCCGCGCGCGACTTCGAGCTGGCCGGCGTCCGGCCTCGCGAAGCGCTCGTAGCGGAGGGAGAAGCCGTCGACGTAGAAGACGTCGTACGGCGCGCCCGATTCGAGGACGCCTTCGACCGTGATCTCGTTGGCGCCGTCGCGGAGGACCGCCGGCGGCAGTGCGATCGAGAGCGTCTTCGCCTCGAAGGCGCTCCAGCGCGCGTCGCCGACCGGCACGCCGTTCACGCGAACGCGCGCCTCGTGCTGCGCCCCGTCGAGCGCTCCCTGCAAGCGGACCTCGAGCCGGGCGTTGCTGTCCGACGCGACCGCCGGAACTTCCACCGCGAAGCTCTTCGTGCCGTAGGTCGGGTCGCCGCTGATGACGAAATCCCAGAACCAGTAATCGCTCTCCGGATCGACCGGGATGATGGTCGCGCCGATGACGTCGCGCTCGAGCTCGAGGGTGGCGGTGAAGGTCGACAGCGCGCCCGCGTTCGGCGAGACGTTGACGCTCTTCATGGTCGCGCCCTTCGCGAGCTCGATCCGGTAGGCGCGGTCGTTGGAGTAGATTGAATTCGCCGGCTGCGCCACGAAGTAGATCGCGTCGCCTGCGTTCGTCCACGCCACCTCGCTGCCGCGATCGGTGACGCGCACATTGCCGTTGCGGAAGGCCGCTTCGACCTGATTGACGTTGTTGCCGAGGACCGCCGCCAGCTCGCCGGCGGTGATGCGGGCGATGCCCGCGCGATTGAAGGATGCGATCGCGGCCGCGGCCTTTTTCGCATGTTTCGCCGGCGTGGCGGGCGCGATGCGCTCCTGCCGGTTCGAGGGCGAGACGCGCTCGAGGCGGTTCAGCGGGCCGTAGTGCTTCGTCTTGCCGCTGGCCATCACTTCTTCCAGCGTGTACGTCGCGGCGTCGTGCGCCTGCGCGTCGTCGATGCGGTACTTGCCGTTCTTCTTCGAGGGGATCAGTGAGTCGTTCACCCGCGAGCCGTCAGCGCGATAGAGGTTGAATCCGATCGTGCCGGCCTCGGAAGCGGTGGTCCAGGAGACACCGTTCCGATCGACCTCGAACGAGGAGAGCAGAACATCAGTCGCCAGCCCCTCGGTCACCGCGAGCTCGCAGATCGGTCCGGCCAGGAACGTTGCGCGAGTCTGCGTCGCGTTGGCCGTTTCGTCGAGGAACTGCGCGCGTGTGCCGTTACCGGACGCGGGAGTGGCGGTGATCGGGATACGCTGGCCGGCGGACGCCGGGGTGACGTTGACGTCATACGCGAAGATGACGGTCGCGCCCGCGGCCACGGTACCCGGATTCCAGACGATGTTGCCGCTGCCGCCGACGGCCGGCTGCGAGACGATCGCGCCCTGCGACATCGAGAGGAAGCCGCCGTAGACCGCCGCGCCGCCCGGGACGTTGGCGGTGATGACGTTGTTCGGGGTGCTGAAGACGACGTCGTGCGCGGTCGGATTGACGAAGCGCAGCGTGACGGTCATCGCCCGGGTCACGCCGACGCTCGGCGTTCCGGTGCCCCTCGCGGCGAGCTGCTCGAGGTACGGCTTGACCGGCGCGCTGCCGGCGTCGGTCGGGAAATAGATACGATGGGTGTTCGCCAGCGGGTTCACGGCCGGCGGATTGGCCGCCGTCTGGAAGTTGCCGACGTAGTACGTGCCGTAGTTGCCGTTCGGCCCCGGCGCGAGGTACGAGGAGACGGTGGCGGTCGTCGACCAGACACCGTAGTCGGTGGAGAAGAAGTCGGTCGTCCAGCCGGTGACGTTGTCGCGGTTCCAGGCGATGTTCGCCGACAGCGAGGCCGAGGGGATGGTCTGGGTGAAGGAGCCGCTCGGCGCGGTGTACGCGAACGAGCCGACGTTGCCGGAGTCGCTGTCGAGGTCCTGATCGTTCTGCGAGCAGGTGCAGCCCGAGGTGACGAGCGGATGGAACGCGTAGGCGCGCGACTGCGTGCCGGCGCCCGGCGGATTGACGCCGACCGGCACCATCGAATCCGCGTAGACGTTCAGCTCCGTGCCGCCCACGCCGCTGGTGCCGTCGTGCGCGCGGATGCCGAAGGCGTTGATGTCGTCGCCCGCGGTGACGGCGGTCGACATGTCGACGCGCAGCTCCCAGTGGCCGGCGGTCTTCGTGCCGTCGGTGATGCGGATGTTGTCGACGAAGAAGAACTCGTCGGGGGCGGTGAGGCCGTTTACGGAGAAGCGGATACGGGTGTTATTGGCGATGAACGCGGTGATGTCGTAGCTGCGCGTGCCGCTGCTGTCGTTCGAGAACGTCTCGAGGATGGTCCAGCTGGCGCCACCGTTGTTCGAGACCTCCACCAGGATCTCGTCCGGGTTGTCGAGCGTGTTCGAGGTGCGATAGGAGAACGTCAGATACGCCGCCGACAGGTTCAGACCCGGCGTGCCGAGCAGGTCGACCTCGCGCTGGATGGACTGGCTGCCCGCCGAGACGTCCTGCAGACGCAGCTCGCCGCCGGTGACGAGGATCGAGCCGCCCGTCGCGCCGCCCCCTCCGCCGTCGGTTTCGGCCCACGCGGCGGTCCAGCTGTTGTTGCCGTCGTTGTTCGTATACGCCGCGGTACCGAAGTTGTCGGCCACGCTGTTGCCGGTGGCGCTGTAGAGCGTGAGCCAGGCGTTGTCCGCACCGGCCGGGGCCGTAGCATTGCCGGTGGTGAAGAGCGTCGTCACCTCGGTGCCGGCCGGATCGAAGAGCCGGTACGTCGCCGCCGAGTCATAGCCGGTGCGATCGCGATCGCGCCCGCCGCTGGCGTCCCCTGCTCCACCCAAGCCGATGTCCGCGTCGAAGATATCGACCTGCAGACGCCCCGCCGTGGCCGGAACCTCGATGAAGTAGCGGTAGGACTGATTCAGCGCGCCGCTGGTCGAGACGTAGTCGCCAAAGTCCGTTCCCGCCCCGCTTCCCTGTGCCGTAAAAAGAGCAGTCGTCCCGCTCGAGCCTGCAAAAAGGCTGAGCGCGGCAGCGGAAAGCACACCGAGAGCAAGAGTTAGACGGGCGCGCATAGTTGGAGTATGCGGGAGAACCGTTAGTGAAGGGATCGGATTCCGTGAGTGATTGATGAAAAATTGACGCGCTCGGTTGGGAAGCGGGCCAGTGGGAAGGTCAGGCGTTATACGCACAGTCCACGAGTTCTGCGTACAACCACGGTTAGCTATGGAGCTGTTGAGCTGTTGAGCGAGAAGTGTTTTCTGATTTCTAATCACTTCTTGCTCAACAGCTCAACAGCTCAACCGCTCAACAGCTTGTAGATCACCACGAGGAATTTCCGCTCCGCCATCGCGCAAGCAAACGAAGCCGTCCGTTCCTTGGGCTCCCAGCGTATACTTCTTTTCTTCCGGAAAAGTACGTGAAAAAGGAGCATCCGATGCTGAAGCTCGGTCGTTTCGTTCTCCTCGTTTCTCTCGCCCTTCTTGCTTTTCCGCTGTTCGCTCAATCCTCCATTCGAGGACGGGTGACGCTCTCCGACGGCTCGGCGGTGCCGGGCGTCACAGTCGCGGTGCCGGAGCTCGGCCTCTCCGCGATCACCGACTCGGAGGGGCGCTACGAGATCGCCCTCCCTGCCGGCACGCGCGGAGCGGTGCGCGTCACCGCCACGCTGCAGGGCTTCCAGACGCGCAGCGCGACCGTCGACGCCGGCGGCACGCACGACTTCACGCTGAACGTCGCGTACGGCCAGGAGATCACGGTCGGATCGCGTGCGATTGGTGCCGAGGCCGAAAAGGCGGTGCCGGTCGACGTGATCCCGCAGGAACAGATCGAGAGCGCCCCCTCGACCGAGACCAGCCAGATCATCCAGAAGATCGCGCCGTCCTTCAATTTCCCGCGGCCGACCATCACCGACGGCACCGACACGGTCCGCCCCGCCACCCTGCGCGGCCTCGGACCCGATCAGCTGCTGGTCATGGTCAATTCCAAGCGACGCCACGCCAGCGCGCTCGTCAACGCCAACAACTCCGTCGGCCGCGGCTCGAGCGGCGTCGACCTCAACGCCATTCCGGCCTCGGCGATCCAGAGCATTGAGATCCTGCGCGACGGTGCGGCGGCGCAATACGGCTCCGACGCCATCGCCGGCGTCATCAACCTCGTCCTCAAGTCGGACGCGCAGCCGATGAAGATCGAGGCGAAGGCCGGCATGACCACGCACGGCGACGGGCAGATGATCGACACGAGCCTCAGCGGCGGCTGGAGCCTCGGCCGCGGCGCGCTCTTCGCCACCGGCGAGTACCGCACCCGCTACGAGACCAACCGCGCCAACCCCGATCCGCGCGACCAGATCGTTCCGGGCGACGCCGGCAACAACAGCGTCGACCAGCCGAACCACCACTGGGGCGACTCGTACATGCGCGACTGGATGCTCTTCGCGAACTTCAACCTGCCGGTCAGCGCCGACGGCAAGCAGTTCCTCTACGCATTCGGCGGCACGAGCAACCGTCATGGCTCGCACGGCGGCTTCTTCCGCCGCGCCCTGCAGGCCCAGAACCACCGCGCCATCTATCCGGAAGGCTTCCTGCCGCTCATCGAGCCGCGGGTGGTCGATCACTCCCTCACCGCCGGCGTGCGCGGCGAGCTGGCCACCTGGTTCTACGACCTGAGCGCCGGCTACGGGCAGAACGAGTTCGACTTCTACGTCGCCGACTCGCTCAACACCTCCCTCGGGCCGACGCTGGCCACGAACCAGACCAATTTCTACGCCGGCTCCCTCGGCGACGACCTGCTGACGACGAACCTCGACATCTCGCGGCAGTTCCGGGTCGGCGTGCTGGCCGGACCGGTCAATGTCGCGGCCGGTCTCGAATACCGCCGCGAGGGCTACCAGATCGAGGCGGGCGAGCCGAATTCGTACATCGACGGCGGCTTCCCCGATCAGTTCGGGAACCGCGCCCCAGCCGGTGCGCAGGTCTTCCCCGGCTTCCGTCCGTCGAACGAGATCGACGCATCGCGTAACAGCCGCGCGGTCTACCTCGACCTCGAGGGCGACGTCCTCACGAAGCTGCGCGTCGGCATCGCCGGACGCTTCGAAGACTTCTCCGACTTCGGCAGCACGAGCAACGGCAAGATCACGGCACGTTACTCGGCCACCGACAAGTTCATCGTGCGCGGCTCGGCCAGCACCGGCTTCCGCGCGCCGTCGCTCAACCAGTCGTACTTTTCCGCCGTCAGCACGAACTTCCTCCGCGATCCGGCCACCGGGCAGCTCGCGCCGTTCGAAGTCGGCACCTATCCGGTCTCCAGCCCGATCGCCCGCGCCCTCGGCGCCACGCCGCTGCGCCCCGAAACCTCGCGCAATCTGAGCTTCGGTCTCGTCTTCCAGCCGATGGCGAACCTCGAATTCACGGCGGATTACTTCCACATCGACATCGAAGACCGGATCGTCTTCTCCGGAAACTTCACCGGCGCGCGCGTGCTGCCGCTGATCCAGCCGTTCGGCGCCACCGGCGCCCGCTTCTTCACGAACGCCATCGACACCGAGACCAAGGGCTACGACCTGGTGGCCAACTACCAGCGCGGCCTCGGCAACTTCGGCCGCCTCGACGTCTCCGCCGCCTACAGCAACAACAAGACGGAGATCGTCGGCGAGGTCGAGACGCCGGCGCAGCTGTCGGGTCTCTCGGAGGTGCTGTTCGATCGGATCGAGCGCCGCCGCGTCGAGTGCGGCCAGCCGCGCGACAACGTCCGCCTCATGCAGCACTGGAGCCGCGGCAACTGGCGCGCGACCACCCGGCAGAGCCGCTATGGTGAGTTCTGCAGCTTCACCCTCCTGCCGCAGGACGACCAGACCTACGGCGCGACCTGGCTGAACGACGCCGAGATCGGCTACGAGTGGAGGGACTACACCTTCACGGTCGGCGCGGAGAACATCTTCGACGCCTTCCCCGACATGAACTTCCCCGGCACGCCGCAGGGCAACTTTGGCATCTTCACCTATCCGAGCCAGTCGCCGTTCGGCATGAACGGCCGGTTCGTCTACACGCGGGTGGCGTACAAGTTCTGATGTGACTCGAGAGCGGCGGCCACAGCTGCCGCTCTCGAATTTCGGCGCCGTTCTACCGGCAGTCCCTCCCCTTGATCACCTTCCCGCCCTTCATCACGAACGACACCCGCTCCAGGGCAGTCAGGTTCTGCAGCGGGTCGCCCGGGACGGCGATGATGTCGGCGAACTTGCCGCTCTCCAGCGACCCGAACGGTGCCTTCTCCCCCGCCAGGAACTGCGCGGAGTGGATCGTCGCCGAGCGGATGATCTCGAGCGGCGTCATCCCCGCCAGTGCGTACGCGCGGAACATGCCGAGGCTCGACTGGCCGCGCGGCTGGTTGCTGAACTGAAAGTACTGATCGGCGCCGGCGATGATCCGCACGCCCGCCTTCCTCGCCTCGCTCAGCCGCTTCGCATTCGCCTCGGCGAAGCTCTGCACCCCCTCGGTCGTGCGGCGCACCCATTCGGCGTCGTCGTCCGGACGGAAGTTGTACATGGTCAGGTAGAACGAGGTCGGGTGATCGGTCGGCACGAGGGCGATTTTCTTCTCGGCCATCCGCTTCAGCAGTTCGGGCGTGGCGCCGTAGCCGTGCTCGATCGAATCGACCCCGGCCTCGATGGAGATGCCGATCGCCTCGTCGCTGGTGGCGTGCGCGGCGACCTTCTTGCCGCGGCGATGCGCTTCCTCGCAGATGGCGCGCACTTCCTCCACCGGCATCATCTGCGTGGCGTTGTCGACGATCACCTTGATCCAGTCGGCACCGTCGTACAGCGCCTGCCGCGTCTCGCGGCGCGCATCCTCCACCGAGTCGACGATCGCGTATTCGAGCTCGATCAGCGATTGTGCCTCCGGGGCGATGCGATCGAACTGCCCGCCCGGGGGCGACAGCGCACGCGTCGCGGCGAAGATGCGCGGGCCGCTCACCCAGCCGGAACGGACCGCATCGCGCAGCGCCACCGCTCCGTTCGTGCCGGAGTTGCCGAGGTCCCGGACGGTGGTGAAGCCCGCCTCGAGCATCTCCATCCCGAGCTTCACGCCGAGCAGCGCGCGCTTCGCGTGACCGAGCTCCGTGACCGTCAGGATCATATTCGGCCCGTCGCCGCCGACGCTCGAGCGGTAGTTCTGCAGCAGGTGCGTGTGCGCGTCGACGAGGCCCGGCAGCAGCGTCGTGTCGCCGAGATCGATGACGCAGACGCCCTCCGGAACGGGCTGCTGGAGCGCCTTGATGCGTCCCCCTTCGACGAGCAGCGTCGGCCGCGGGACGATGCGTCCTTCTTTGACGTCGAGCATGCGCGCGGCGCGGATGGCGACGCGCTCCTGCGCGAGCGCGGTCGTGGCGAGCGTGGTCGTGGCGAGCGTCGTCGTGGCGAGAAGGAGCAGCGGCGCGAGGCGTCTCATCGGCCGCGCAGGATACCTCGTCAAGAACTGATGAAGATCGGCCGAAGCGTTGCGAAACTGCTGCGATTGCGCGCCGGAATCGTTCAGAACTTCGCGCGTGCCGGCGCGTTCGAACACGGCATGAAGCGAATGCTCCTCATCACCCTTTTCACCGCCCTCTCGCTGCACGCTCAGGAATCGAGGATCGATCGCGTCACGCGCGACGCCATGGCCGAGCGGGTCGCGCAGGCACTCGAGACGATGTACATCGAGGCGGAGACCGCGCCGAAGCTGGCCGCGGAGACGAAGCGCCGGCTGCTCACCGACCGCTATCTCGACGTCACCCCGAAGGAGTTCGCCGAGCGCCTGACCGCGGACCTGCAGCAGCAGACCGGCGACGGACATTTATATGTGCGGGTCCGCGCGCAGGACGCGGAGATGGCGGTGCCGAGTGCGAAAGAGATGGCCGAGACCATCGACGGCCTGCGGCAGATGATGCGCAACGGCCCGGGCGCTCCCCCGCCGCCGGGACGGGCCGCGGCGTACGGCGCGCAGGCGATGACGAACATGGAGATGTACCGGAAGATGAACTACGGCTTCGTCGAGGCGCGGATCATGGACGGCAACGTCGGCCTGGTGCGCGTCGACCGCTTCGCGCCGCCGGTCCCGGAAGCGCGCGCGGCCGCCGATGCGGCGATGGCCCTGGTGGCCAACAGCGACGCGATCATCCTCGATCTGCGCAACGCGCCCGGTGGCGTCGAGACGATGGCCACCTATCTGATGAGCTATTTCTTCGCCGAGGAGCGGAAGCCGCTCCTGTCGGCGTACTTTCGCTTCGCCGACTACACCGTTCCGTCGTTCACCAGTCCCGACGTGCCGAAAGCGAAGCGCCGTCCCGACGTCCCGCTGTACATCCTGACCAGCCGAGAGGTCACCTTCTCCGCCGCGGAGCTGCTCTCGTACACGCTGCAGAAGTTCGGCCGCGCGAAAGTAGTCGGCGAGAACACCCGCGGCGGCGGCTACGCCGTGCAGATGGTGCCGCTTGGCAAAGGGGTGATGCTGGCCGTCTCGGTCGGGAAGCCGGTGCATCCGGTCACCAAAGGGGGCTGGCAGATCGTCGGCGTCGTCCCTGACGTGGCCGCGACACGCGAGGAGGCGCTGAAAGTCGCTCACGAACTGGCCGCGGTGCGGCAGCCGTAAGCAGAACGCACGCACTGCGCCACGGATGAGGAGACGACGGGAGGCCGCCGGCGGCCGGGCCGTGGGCCCGGACCCGTTGGTTGGCCTAGCCTCCGCGACACTCTGTCGTGAGATACGAGTCTGCGCTCGCGGAGGCAAGGCCAACCAATGGGGTCCGGGGCTGTGGCCCCGGCCGCCGGAGGCCTCCCGTCGTTCCCTCATCTGTTGGTGAAGTAAGAGCATTCTGCTGAGCCGCGGTCTGGTGGTGGGCATCGGGTGGGGCGACGCGCGATACTTGCGCGCGTATGCCCCACGACGCGATCCTCGAGGCCGAGTTCCAGCGCGCGATCGATCGCCGCGACCTTCACGATTTCGCCGGCGCGCGCGCCATTCTCGAGGAGCTCGCCGAGGAGCATCCCGGCATCTTCGGCATCTGGCTGGTCCTCGGTGGCGTGCAGATGGAGCTGCTCGATTACGAAGCGGCCGAAGAGTCGTTCTCGATGGCCAGCGCTCTCGACCCGCGATCGGAGCTCGCCTCCCTGGCGCTCTTCCACACGCTCAAACACCTCGGCCGCACCAACGACGCCTACGCCGAGATGCGGCGCTTCCTCGCGCTGCGGCCGGAGTCGCACGAGTACGATCTGCTGCGGCAGGAGATCGAAGAGGAGTGACTTCCGTGAACGCCGTTCTCGCACTCGACCAGGGCACGACCAGCTCGCGCGCGATCCTCTTCGACGCGAACGGCCGGATACTCGCCGTAGCCCAGCGCGAGTTCCGGCAGTTCTATCCCCGCCCCGGCTGGGTGGAGCACGACGCGGAGGAGATCTGGGAGTCGCAGATCGCCGTCGCGGCGGAGGTGCTCGCGAAGGTGCCGGGCGTGACCGTCGCGGCGATCGGGATCACCAATCAGCGCGAGACCACCGTGTTGTGGGACCGCAAGACCGGCAAACCGATCGCGAATGCCATCGTCTGGCAGGACCGGCGCACGGCGGAGCTGTGCGATGCGTTGCGCAACGCGGGGCATGAGCCGCTCGTGCAGGCGCGCACCGGACTTTTGCTCGACGCGTATTTCTCCGGGACGAAGGTGCGCTGGCTGCTCGACAACACCGAGGGCGCGCGGGAGAACAACCTGGCCTTCGGCACCATCGATTCGTGGCTGGTGTGGAAGCTGACGAACGGGCGGAGCCACATCACCGACGCGACGAACGCCTCGCGCACGATGCTCTTCGATATCCATAAAGCGGTGTGGGACGACGAGCTGCTGGCGATGCTGGAGATCCCGAGGTCGATCCTGCCGGAGGTACGCGGCTCGTCGGAGGTTTACGCGACGACCGCGGAGGGGTTGGCCATTCCGGCCGGTATCCCGATCGCCGGGATTGCAGGCGATCAGCAGGCGGCGCTCTTCGGGCAGCGCTGCACGCGCGCCGGCATGGCCAAGAACACCTACGGCACCGGCTCGTTCGTGGTGATGAATACCGGCCAGGAGCCGGTCACGTCGACGCACGGCCTCCTCGCCACGATCGCCTGGCAACTGAAGGACGAACGGCAGTACGCGCTGGAAGGGAGCATCTTCGTCACCGGCGCGGCGGTGCAGTGGCTGCGCGACGAACTGGGGCTGATCCGCACCGCCGCCGACATCGAGCCGCTCGCCGCCTCCGTCCCCGACAGCGGCGGCGTGGTCTTCGTCCCCGCCTTCACCGGCCTCGGCACGCCGCACTGGGATCCGTACGCCCGCGGCGCCATCCTCGGCCTCACCCGCGGCACGACCGCCGCGCACCTCGCCCGCGCCACGCTCGAGTCGATCGCCCTGCAGACCGTCGACGTCCTGGACGCCATGCAACGCGACTCCGCACTGGAGCTGCACGAGCTGCGCGTCGACGGCGGCGCCTCCACCAACGACCTGCTCATGCAGATCCAGGCCGACCTGGCCGGCATCCCGGTGGTCCGGTCCCGCACATCCGAAACAACGGCCCTCGGCGCCGCCTACCTGGCCGGCCTCGCGGTCGGTTTCTGGGAGGACGTTGACGCGCAGTGGCAGCCCGACCGCGTCTTTACTCCGCACATGGACGAGGCGAAACGAGCGGAGATGCTCGCGATCTGGCGCCGGGCGGTAGGGCGGACTCGCGACTGGGCGCGGTGACGCGCCAGAAATGACGTGTGACGGTCGCCGTTATACCGCGCCGACCGCGCGCTCTACGCCGCGAAATGGGCCGGGCGTAATCGGCTGCACATCGAAATCGACGCCCCTTCGCAACAGCCGAACTCCACTCCCACATAGAATGAGCGCGTCATGCGACGCCTCGCTCTTCTAGCCCTCGCTCTCTTCCCGACGCTCCTCGCGGCTCAACGCGAGCCATCGGATCTCCGCAATCGCGGCGAGTGGGTCACGTACACCGACGCGGCCTGCATCGGCGGCGGACGCTGCCCCGAGAAGCGGCTGCGCATCCAGCTGCAGGACAAGCCGGTCGTGGCGATCCGCTTCCGCGCTCACGACGACATCGGCGAGCAGGCCGGCGGCGTGCTGCGCGTCAAGATCGATACGAACACCATCCGCCCGTACATGGACATCGCCCGGAAGGGGGAGCTCTACACCGTCGACGTCGACGAGCTGACCGGGCAGTACCTGATCTTCGAGCCGGTCGCGAAGGATGAGGTGGACATCCAGGACGTGGCCGTCCTCTACTCGCGCGACGTCCGCCGCCGCGATGACGATTACCGCGACCGTCTCGATCGCGATCGCGATCGGGGCCGCGACCGCGGCGGCTGGCGGCGCTACTCCGAGCAGGGCTGCATCGGCGGCTCGGAGTGCAAAAAGAACGGGACCCGCATCACCGTCGCTCTCGAGGACGCCCCGGTCCTCGGCATCCGTTTCTACGCCCACGACAGCGTCGGCACCCGCGCTGACGGCAAGCTCACCGTGCGCATCGATGACACCAGCGTCGCCTCGTACGTCGACGTGGCCCGCGACGGCAAGCGCCACGAGCTCGACGTCGACAACCTCCGCGGCTCGCGCCTGACCATCAGCACCGCCAATGACGACGAGGTGGAGATCCGCGACATCGAGGTGCTCTACGGCGCACGCCGTTCGTCGTCGTCTGGCAATTACCGCGGCGACCGCGAGCTGCGCCACGAGGGGGCCTGCATCGGCGGCGATGAATGCGGCGGCAGACGTGCCCGCATCCGCATCCCCCTGCGCGACCGCGCCGTCGCCTCGATCCGTCTCTACGCTCGCGACGACATCGGCACCCGCGCCGGCGGGGAGCTCCGCATCCGCATCGACGACCAGATCCTCGAATACGCCCTCGACATCCCCCGCGACGGCCGCACCTTCACCATCGACGGTGAAGGCAAATCCGGCGAATTCCTGTTCATCGAGCCGGCCGAGGACGACGAGGTGCAGGTCAAGGACATCCGCATCACGTTCGAGGACTGAGCAGAACGCGCTTCACCAACAGATGAGGGAACGACGGGGGGCCTCCGGCGGCCGGGGCCATCGGCCCCGGACCCCAATGGTTGGCCCGGCCGCCGGAGGCCCCCCGTCGTTCCCTGATCTGTTGGTGGTGGACGGTACCTACTTCCGCGCCAGCGACACTGCGTACTTGACGGCCAGATAGTCCTCCACCCGCCGGCGCTCTTCCTCGATCAGCGGGCGGAGGTACACCATCACCTCGGCGATGTCGCCGGCCCAGTATTCGGGGAACGCCGTACCGGTTGCACCGAGATAAAGGTGCGGGAGGTGGCGGCCGTGATCGAGCGGGTGCGCATCGATCCGCTTCTGGCCGTTGACCCAGCCGTTGAAGTGCTCGGGGGTGTACTGGTCGACGGTCAGGTAGGTCTGGTTCGCCTCGAGGCGAAAGTAAGGGATCACACCGTTGCCGGCACCGCCGAAGATGGCGTAGTTGTTCTCGCCGGTGGCGCGGCCGTCGAGACCGGCGGCGCGGTCGTAGTCGCCGTCGTCGGCACCGTAGACCTTGCGATGAGGGTCGGTCTCATTCGTGCGGCTGTTGAAGACCGTGATGATGGTGACGTTCGGCATCGAGGTGGGGTCGATGTTCAGGTTCGTCTCGAGAAAGTCGTCGTCACCGTCGAAGCGGATGGCCGGTTTGCCGCCGATCGCGTTGGGGTAGAGGCGGGGGCGGTTGCCGTCGCGATCCTGCGAGGCGCGCATGTTGTTCGGGGAGCGCCACATCGTGACGACGCTCTCCGGACCAGTCGTGACGAGCGCATCGGCGGCCAGCCACATCGCCAGTCCTTCCACCGGCACGTTCGCCTCGGTGCGCGCGGCGATGGCGGCCGGCGTTTCGGCCGGCATGGTGGAGGTGGCCGGAACGGTGGCGGAGGTGTCGGTCATCGTCTCCGTCACCGCGGTCTCGGTCGTGTCGGTGGTGGGGCGCTCACCGCGTCCGCAGGCCAGGAGCGTCAGGAACAGCATCGCGAGAGTCAGCGCGCGCACGATCTTCATGCCGCGATGATACGGCGATTGCCGCCGTCGCCGCGACCAGCCCGACCTGTACCGCCGTCCGCAGCGGCAGCGGCGTGACCGGCTTGCCCGCAATGGTGAGCTGCTGCCGCGCCGCGTAGACGTTCGCCGGGAAGACGGCCAGAAGGAACAGCGTCAGGCACGCCGCGGCGAGACGAGCGGTGCGCGTCCAGAGCAGACCGATCGCCCCCGCGATCTCGGCGAGCCCGGTCAGCGTCACCAGCAGCTCCGGCGAAGGAAAGGCCGGCGGCACCATCCGCACCAGGTCCGCGCGGCGCACGCCCCAGTGCCCGCTGGCGGTGACGAGGAACATCAGCGCCAGCGCGTAACGCAGCGAGACCCGCCAGTCGCGCAGCTGCCGGACCCCAGCGGCACCCGCCAGACGAAAGACGGTGAAGGCGATGAGAACGATGAGCATGGGAAGCATGGGCTTACTCCTTCGGCTTTTTTGGGCTGTTGAGCTGTTGAGCTATTGAGCTGTTAAGAGGGCAGATGTTTTTGTGATTCTCTAAACACTTCATCGCTCCATCGCTCAATGACTCAGCAGCCAAGAATGTTGGCGTTGTAAACATAAGCTGATAAGTTGACATTGTCAACATCACGCCACGAGAATGTCCGCATGGCCTATCATCATGGCGACTTGCGGGCAGCGCTGATCGAAGGAGCGGTGGCGCTGATCCGGGAGGTGGGAGCGGACGCGTTCACCCTGCGCGAGGTGGCCCGCCGCGCCGGCGTCTCGCACACCGCGCCCTACCGGCACTTTCGCGACAAGGAAGACCTCACCGCCGCGATCGCGGAGGAAGGCTTTGCGCTGCTCGGCAAGGGGATGCGCGATGCGGGCGAGAGCGACGGCGACGCGCGGGAGCGCCTTCTGCTGGCCGGACGCAACTACGTCGAGCTGGCCCTGCGGCGGCCGGAGCACTTTCGGGTCATGTTCGCCACCGACCTCGATGCGAAGCGGCATCCCGCCGCAAAGGAAGCGGCCGATGCGGCGTTCGGCGGACTGGTGGCGCTCATCGCCGCCTGCCAGAAGGACAAAGTCCTTCAACGCGGCGACACGCTGACCCTCGCGCGCATCGCCTGGGCCCAGGTGCATGGCATCGCCACGCTGGCGATCGGGAAACAGTTCGCGTTCAAGACGCAGAAGGAAATGCTGGCGTTCACGGAAGTGGCGATGAACGGGTTGATTGATGGGCTGCGATAAAACGTGGCGGGCTCTTAGCTGTTAGCTGTTAGCTGTTAGCTGTTAGCTCTTAGCTCTTAGGAGAACCGTGCGACGTGCAGCGGCGGTCGCACGGTTCTCCTAAGAGCTAAGAGCTAACAGCCAAGAGCTAAGAGCCAAAAGCCAAGAGCTAAGAGCCCACCACAATCGTTCTACTCCACCGTGATCCGCACCTCCTCCCCATTCGCGCGCACGTCGGGGACGTACATCGCCTGGCCGAGCAGCGGGAGGGCGTGGAAGGCGCCGGGGGTTTCGGCGCGCAGCGTGTAGCGGATCTCCCACGTTCCCTGCGGCATCTTATCGACGAACAGTGCGACGTTGCGGTCGCGCAGCTCCTGATACACCGGCAGCACGCGGCCGGTCTGGTCGGCGGAGGGGGCGCGGCGGATCTCCGCCGGATTCGGGCGCTCGCGCAGCACCGACGCCGCACGCAACTCGATCGCGCTCAGCGGCTGGCCGCTCTGCAGCTCGACCGCTTCCAGGCCGGCCGGCTTGAGGTCCTCGAAGAGCATGTACTCGTAATCGTTCTTCGTCTCCACCGTGACCACCACTTCGACGCGATCGTTGGACGTCAAACGCTCGCCGTCGCGCAGCGGCACCTTCTGGTAGACGACCCCCTTGAGCAGCGTCCGCTGCGGCATGAGGCGGAAGTAATCGCGGCGCACGAACAGCTCGTTGCCCACCGCGGTGACCGGCTCTTCGAGCGAGACGAAGCGCGCCTCCGCGGCAAAGTAGAGCGAGCCGTCCCCTCCTTTTTTGATGCGGATCTCGTTGACGTCCTTCACCAGTGCCGGATCGATGACGATGCGGATCGCGCCGCGCAGCACGTCCTCGGGCGCGATGTTCTTCGCCGCGACCTGCGTCCCGTTGACCGTCAGCTCGTACGACGTGGCCGGTGCGCGGCGCTCGTTCGCCAGGATCTGGTTGAGGGCCAGCAGCGACACGGCGGTGTCGCGCGTGTTGTGCCAGCGCGCGCCGCGGCGGTTCTTCACCAGCCAGTTCATGGCCGGCTCGATGAGGCGATGCTGCGGGTCGATGGTCACGAGCGCCTGCAGCGCGAAGGCGGTCGTCTCGACCGGCCCTTCCCACCAGCGGAACCAGAAGCGATTGGCGGCGCCCCAGTGCGCGGTCTGCATCGTCTCCGGCGCGCCGCCGGTGCCGCGCAGCAGCACCGACTGATCGGGCGCGCGGTCGATCGACACGCCATCCTCGAGGTTGCGCACCAGCACCTGGGCACGTTCGGCGTTGCCGAAGCGGTGCGCGGTCAGGGCCAGCAGCGCACGCGAGTAGGCGGAGAGCTTCTCGCGGTTCTTCCAGGCGTCCTCGAACGCGCGCGTCTCGACGGCGTTTGGTTTGGCGCGCCATGCCGAGATCGCATGGAGCACCCAAGCCTGATCGTGCGGCCGGTTCTCGAGGGTCGGCAGTTGCGTATCGAGCCACGCCACCGCGCGATCGACGTTCGCGTCGCGTTGCCCGAGGATGGAGAAGCCCCAGACCACGTACGCGGTCATGAAGATGTCGCCCGGGCTCTCCTTCCACCACCCCCAGCTCCCATCCTCGTGCTGGAAATCGCGCAGCCGCGCCACACCGGCGGCGATCACCGCGTCGAGATTCTTCAACTCCGGACGGGACGTCGCATCGAGACCTTGTGCTTTCAATGTGCGTGTCACCACGGCGGCCGGCAGGAAGCGGCTCATGGTCTGTTCGGTGCAACCGTACGGGAACTCGATCAGGAACGGCAGCGCATCGAGCATCGACGCGGCGAGGCTCGGCTGCAGGTTGACGACCAGCTGCGTGGCGCGGCGGTCGCGCGGCAGCTCGAGCCGCACCAGCGCTTCCTCACCGCGGATCCGGCCGGAGCGCGCCACCAGCTTGTCGATCCCATGCTCGTAGACGCGGATCACCCGCTCCATGGCGTCGGAGTGCGTGGAGGCGCGCCCGCTGACGCGCAGCTTCGCGCTTCCCTCGCGCTCGGCCACGACGTTCCACTCCGCGCGCGCTTCCCCGCCGGCGGGGATCGTCAGCGGCGCCGCGTTCGCGGACGACGCCAGCGCCAGCCCTTCCACTTCCAGCAGCGGCGCCACGGTCACCGGCGCGTTGCTGCTGTTGTTGATCACCGCCGAAACGGTGGCGCGATCGCCGGCCACGAAGAAGCGCGGCGCCTGCAGCCGCACCATCAGCGGCTGGTTCGTCCGCGCGGTCGCCGTGCCGCGTCCGACCTGAGTCGTGCGGCTCACCGCGGTCGCATTCGCGCGCCACGTGGTCAGCGACTCGGGGAACTTGAATCGCACCGTGGCCGTGCCGTTCGCATCGGTCCGGATGTCGGGCTGCCAGAACGCGGTGGAGCGGAAGTCGCTGCGTACCGCGATGACAGCCGCACTCCCCTCGGCCGGCGGCGCGAGATCGGCGGCGTTGAACGCGGCCGACTCCCGCGCGTCGCGCCTCGCCGCCTGCGACGTCACCGTGATCGCCTCCGCCACCGCACCTGGGGGCGGGGGCGGAGCAACCGGCGCGGGAGCGGGCTGCGGCGCATTCATCCGTCCTCCGGCCGCGCTGCCAACGACACCACCGAGCAACTTATCGCTCTCTTCTTTGCGCTCTTCCTCTTCCTTCTCCAGCCGATCCTTGTACCGCTCGTCGACCAGCGTCCCCTGCTTCGTCTCCACGAGTTTCACGTACTGCTGCTGCGAGAGGGAGCCCGAAACCTGGATGGCCTGTCCGCGCGTGTCGCCGAAGAAGAACTGCCGTGGATCGCCTGCCAGCTCGCCCTGGATGGCCGTCACCGATTCATCCGTGACGGAGAGCGCGACCTCCGCCTCGACCGGCTTTCCGGTGTGGTCGCGCGTCGTGATCGTGAAGGCCCCCTCCTGCCGCGGCTCGTAGTCGGTGCGGTCGCCTTTGACCTCCACATCGATGAAATGCTCCACCGGCGGCACGACCACTCGTGTCGTCGTCGTGGCGATCGTCCGATCGAAGACCGACGACGCGGTCAGGAAGAAGTTCGGCGAATGACGCTCATCGACTTCCAGCTCGATCAGCTTCACCGTCCCGTCGAGCCGCAACACGCGAGTGTCGAGGATCCGCTCGGCCGATGAGCTGAGGACCACCCAGCGCCCGCTGGCGGGCGTCACGATCATCACCGGCACCCGCTCGCCGCCGCGCACCGACTCGCGATCGACGACGATCTGCAGGCCGCTGGCGTGATAGCCGATGTCGAGAGCTGAAGGCTCCGCGACCCAGAGGGCGGTGGTCGCCGTGACGACGTCGCGCGCACGCAGCGGTTGTCCTTCTGTCCGGTCCTCGCTCGTCCAGGTGATCATGTAATACCCGTTGCGGCGCGGCGTGAACGTCAGCGTGGCGTTCCCTTCCGCATCGGTGTCGAGCTTCGTCGTCAGGACCTCTTCGTCTTTCCAGCCGGCCACGCGCGGCGTCATCTCGCGGCGCACGACCTTGACCGTACCGGTGACCCGGACCGGCCGCTCGTTCGCGTCCAATGCCTTGAAGTCGATCTGCGCCGGCTCGCCCGGACGGGCGATGTAATGGCGTGGCTGGGCGACGACGGCGTAGCGCTGCCGCAGTACGCGCACGGTGCCGCCGCCCGTCACCTCGCGCCGCGACGCGTCGACCACCCGCGCCTCGATGCGGTACGTCATCTCCGTGCCGTCGCGCGGCGTCTCGATGCGGACGATGGCCCTCCCCTCCGCGTCGGTGCGCAGCGTCTCGCGCCGCAGCTCCTGCTCGCCGTAGCGATGCGCATCAGGCGGGAAATACCAGTCGTACTCGCGCCACGGATACCAGTGGCGGTAGTACGGCTGTTGATAAATGACCGCTTCGACGGTGGCGTTCGCGACCGCGCCGCCGAAGTAGTACGTCGCCTCGACGGTCGCCTCGATCGTGTCGCCGAGGCGATAGCGCCGCTCCGGAGGGGTGGTCACGGAGACGCGGAACTCCGGCAGTTTGTATTCTTCGAGGCGGAAGAGACCGGCCGCGCCGATGGCATTCTTCCCGTCGGTGAAACTGATCGAATAGACGCCGAGCGGCATGGCCACGGTCAGCGGGAGCTCGGCGGAAAAACTGCCGAATTCATTCAGCACCGCGTTACCGGTCGCCGCGCGCTGTCCGCGCGGATCGGTGATCTCCCACGTGATGGAGGTGCCGGCCGGGGTGACCCAGCGCGACTCGTTCCGCCGGCGGGCGATGATCTTCCATCGCACCGTCTCCTCGGGGCGATAGGCCGGGCGATCGGTGAACGCGTAGATCCGCCACGGATCGCGCCCGCTGCCGCCGTAGTGGTTCGTCCAGGTCTGGTGATGCGCCTGCCGCGTGAGACCACGTGCCGCCGTGACCGAGACCTGTCCGGGCGCGCTGGTGAAGCGGGCCACGCCATCGCGATCGGTGCGTCCGGTGCGCGTGGCGATCTTGTTGTTGTTCTCTTTCCACCGCAGCGTCACGTCGGCGTCCGCCAGCGGCTCGCCGGTGATCACGTTCGAGACGAAGACGTGGGTCGTATCGCCCGCGGCGTGCACGAGGATGTGCGTGTCGGAGACGAGCAGCAGCGCGCGCTCTTCCACGCTGCCGCTGCGGGCGGTGACGACGTACGCCCCCGCCTCGAGCCGCGGCGTGATGCGCAGGCGGTGGTGCCCTGGCGCGTGATCGCCGCGATCCTCGGTCGCGTACGTCCAGCTGCGCACGACGTTGCCGCCGTTGACCCGGACTTCGTCGAGGAGCGTGACGTCCTTCGTCAGATCGACCGCCGTCAGCGTCAGCTCGATCGACTTCGTATTGCGCCAGCTCAGCAACACTTCCTGCTCCGAGCCGGGGAGGAACGTCTGGGCAGTGTCGACGTCAACCGCGACCTCCGTGATCTCCTCGATCGCGTTCTCCGCCTCCTGCCAGTAGCGCGACTCCTTGCCGAATTCACGAATGAGCCGGCGGTAGAGCTCGAGCGCGCGGACGTAATCCGATTCGAACGAAGTCTCGCCGTTCTCGAGGACGACCACCCCGCCGTTCGACAGCCGCTGCGCCAGCATGAAGAGCGCGTCGTCGTACCACGGCGTCCCTTTTCCTTCGCGGATCACCAGCTCGAGCAGCTCGATGCCGCGCTCGACGCTGGCCGTGTCGCCCTGCTGCAGGTTGTGGAGGGCCAGAAGGTAGCGCGCGCGTGTGCGCTCCTCCACCGTCTCCGCGATCTCGACCGCGTTCGCCAGGATCTCGCGCGAGACGTAATGCAGCTGCGGGTCGCCGTCGCCGGTCATCTTCCAGACCAGGTTCAGGTAGCGCCGGCGCGCGAGCGCGAGGTCGGCGCTTCCGGCCCACCAGTCCAGCGCAGCCGCGTAAGAGCCAGGCGCGTCGTGGGTACTCCGTCCGCGCCGCGCGGTCCGGGAAAAGTCGCCGAGCGACTCCTGCACCTCGGCCCACACCCGGTCGCGATCCGGCCCGCTCTCGCGCAAGAGCGCCTGCAACTCCTCCAGCGCCTTCTCGCGCACGGTCGGATCGGGATTCGGCGCGGCCGCATCCGCGCGCCACGCCGTATCGGCGAGGCGGAAACGCACCCAGCGCCTCTCGTCCGCGGTCAGATCGAGCCGCGCCGCCTGCTCGTAGAGCGCATGCGCGCGGCTGAACGACTTCTCCTCGATGAACGCCTCGGCCTCGCGACGCAGAGCGTCAATCGGTTGCTGAGCGGCGGCCGCTTGCCCGGGGGCGACCGATTGCTGCGGGGCGGCGAGAGGGAACCAGGTAAAGAGGGCCAGAAAGATCGATACGAGTCGCATCACGGCCGATTAGACCGCGAAGCCTCGCAATAAGTAACTGGTTTCGGACGAGGACGCAAAGCAGAGTGGCGCCGGCTTCAGCCCCGTGAGGCGAGAGGTGGGCTGGAAGCCCACACCACACGGTTTGGGCCGATCGTGAGGTCGAATGCCCTCGACCGTGAGGTCGGTGACCTTGACCGTGAGGTCGAGTGACCTTGCCGTGAGGCGAAGAACCTCGGCCGCGTAGCGTTTGCTCCGACGAGCATGAGAGCTCGCCTCGGTACACACGTGGTTTCGCACCGCGTTCGCGAAGCGACTGTTCCGGGTGAACGCCGTGTGCTCGTTGCGGTCGCAACGTGCGTCGATGGGAAGACGCCGCGTCTTCCTGTTAAGAGAAAGTTGCTCGACGAGAAGAGGCCGCGTCTTCCCGGGAAGAGAAAGTTCATTGACGGGAAGAGGCCGCGTCTCCCCGGGAAGAGCAAGTTCATTGACGGGAAGAGCCGGCGTCTTCCCGGGAAGAAAAAGTTGCTCGCCGGGAAGAGCTGGCGTCATCCCGGGAAGAAAAAGTTTCTCGGCGGGAAGACAATTTTTCTTCTCATCGAGAGCGAGTTCATTGACGGGAAGACGATTGCTCTTCCCATCGAGAGAAATTCTTGTAACAACGAGCGATTTCGTCCTCCGGCGAGGACAAAAGATCAACTTCGCGTCACCGCGGCCTCCCACCGCTCGATGGTTAGCTCGATTTCGATTGATGTTCTCCGGCCGCATGCGGCCGGTGACCTCACCGTGAGGTCCGCGCCTCCGAGAGTGGGCCATCGAGGAGAGATGGAGCCGTTGAGCCGGAAGATGGATTTGAAAACTCAAACACTTCATCGCTCAACAGCTCGATCGCTCAACAGCTGAAGATCTCGGCGCGAGGGTGAGCTGTTGAGGAGAGGTGGAGCTGTTGAGCTGTTGAGCGAGAGATGGATTTGAAGAATCAAAAACCCCTCACCTTCTCAACAGCTCAATCGCTCAACAGCTCAACAGCTCAAAGGTCGAGGCCGCGAACAGGGTGGACTCAGCGCCAGCTCGCCACCTCCCGGTCGATCCCCTCCAGGTACTCCTTCGGCGCCTTGCCGGCCGCCAGCTCCTTCGCCTTTGCCATCAGTGGCCTCGCCTCCTCGGTGCGGCCGAGCTTGCGCAGGATCAGCGCCTTCAGCTCGTAGTTCCAGAAGCTTTCCTTCATCGCGTTGGCCTTGTCGATCCAGGTCAGGGCGTCGTTCAGGCGCTGGCCGTTCTGCCAGGCGTAGCGCGCCGCGTTGTGCCACGACTCCCAGGTCGCGGCCGGTGAGGCCAGCTCGCTCTCGATGTTCTTCCAGACGATGCCCGGCGTGTCGAACTCGATCGTGAACGGCACGCGGATCTTCTCCCAGCGGATGGCCGCTTCGAGGACGCGATCGCTGGCCGGGGTCACGTCGATCGAGAACCACTCCGCATGCTCGGCCGCCTGCGGCTTGACGTCGAAGCGGAGGAGATCCTCCTTCGCGTCGTGAAAGTAGGCGCCCCACTGCTCCGCTTTCTTGTTGAGGATCAGCGTCCATCGGTCGGCCGCCGGAATGGCGAAGAGGGCGTACTGGCCGGCCGGGACGTCGTGCCCGTTGACCTTCGCCGGATGGGAGAGCGTGAGGGTGGTGGCGTTGTTCGCCCCGAGGCGCCAGACCTTGCCGTACGGGACCAGCTCACCCCAGATCGCCCGCCCTTTGACCGCGGGACGGTGATAGCGGACCTCCAGTCTCGAGACGCCGACGGCGTGCTCGACGCGGATGGAGGGACTGACCTGCGGCAGCTTGATTTCGGCCGCGGCCAGAGGGGCGAGGAGCGTCAGGAAGAGGAGGGTCAGTTTCCGCATGATGAAATGATATGCACCGAAACCTCCGAATCCTTTAATCTTGCCGCGGTTCGATTCTTCCCGTGAGAGTGAGAAAAATCCGTCGCCGTGCCGTCGCTTGCGCGTGGGCGCTCCTGTTCGTCGTGTGCGCGCTCGATCTGTCCGCGGCGACCGAGCGCGGCTTTCCGCTCATCACCGTCCACCGTCCCGAGGAGCATGGCGGCGGGCCACAGACCTTCGACGTGGCACAGGACGCGCGCGGAGTGCTCTACTTCGCGAACCTCTACGGCGTCCACACCTACGACGGCGCCTGGTGGCGGATGATCGCCCTGCCGGACGAACAGGCCGCGCTGACGCTCGAGAGCAACGCCGCCGGACAGGTGGCCGTGGGGATGGTCAACGAGCTCGGTTACCTCGCCCCCGACGCCACCGGTTCGATGGAGTACCGCTCGCTACTCCCCCTCGTACCGCAGAACGCGCGCGAATTCGGCGACGTGCGCAGCATCTGCGCGATCGGCAACGGCTTCTTCTTCGTGACCGAGCGCAATCTCCTGGTCTGGCAGAACGGCAAGGTCCGCCTGGCCGGGACGCACACGCCGCAGGACGGCCCGCGCCGCTGCCGCGCCGATGGCCAGCAGCTCTACGTCACCACCCCGCAGGGGCTGAAGCGCTTCGATCTCGCCACGAATCGCCTGCTGCCGACCGCGGTGCCGGGCCGCACCTACATGGCCATCCCCCGCGGCGACGGCTCGCTCATCGCGGCGGTGAAAGATCAGGGGCTCTACGAGCTGCGCGGCGAGACCGCCACACCGTTTGCCCCCGAGGCTTCGCAGTTCCTGAAAGACAAGATCGTGAGCGGCGGCTGCCGCCTCACGGACGGCCGCATGGTCATCACTACCCGCGAGAGCGGGCTGATGATCCTCGCCGCGAACGGCGAGATCGAGCAGATCATCGCCGGGGCGGCAGGGCTGCCGGACGCGATCCTCTCCGGCGCGTATGCCGATCGCGAGGGCTCGCTGTGGCTGCCGATGGACGGCCCCATCGTCCGGATCGACGTCGCCTCGCCGGTCTCCCTCTTCGACAATCGCCGCGGCCTGCGCGGCTCGGTCAGCGACATGGTCCGGCATCGCGGCCGGCTTTACGCGGCCAGCTCGCATGGCCTCTTCGTCTTCGACGAGAGCGGCGTCGCCTCGCACATCAAAGGGATCACCGGCGGCGCGTGGAAGCTGCTCTCCATCGACAACGACCTCCTGGTCGGCACGTCGAAGGGCATCTTCCGCCTGCGTACGGATGGCCTCCTCGAAGAGCTGCCCAACACTGCCCTCGAAATCTCCGACATGGTTCGCTCGACCAGCGATCCGTCGAAGGTCTGGGTGGCGACGCGCGGCGGCATCGGCGTGCTGCGGCGCGGGGACGGACTGACCTGGCGCTGGGAGACGATGCTCGACACCGGTCGCGAGTACCACTCCTCCGTGATCGAAGACCCGCGCACCGCCAACCTCCTCTGGGCCGGCTCGTCGTTCGACGGCATCCTGCGCATCGACATCAGCACCAATCCGCCACGCGTGCAGCAGTACGGCAGCGGCGAGATGAACGCATACCGCGCCGGCGGCCGTGCGGTCTTCGTCGACGCCACGCACGGACGCATCCTGCAGGTCTCCCCCGAGGGGCGTCTCGAGCCCGATGCACTCCTCGGACATGTCAACGCGCCGCGCGGCTTCTGGGTCATCGCCGACGATGCTCGGGGCGATATCTGGATCAACTCCACCCCGCCGCGCGTCGTCACGCGCATCGGCGATCGCTATGCGCCGGAGGCGCAGCCGCTGGTCGGCGTGACGGCGGCCGACATCCAGGGGCTGCGCGCCAGCGAAGACGGCGTGGTCTGGTTCGGCTCCGACAAAGGACTCTTCCGCTATGAGCCCTCGTCCGCTCCGGCGGTGGTCACCGCCCCTTCCGCGCTGGTGCGCCGCGTCGTCGCGGGGGAGGATCGCCTGCTCTACGGCGGCACGCCGGCCAACGCGAAAGAGATCGACCTCCAGCACGACTTTCGCCGCATCCGCATCGAGTTCGCACCCGCCTCCTATCGGCCCGGCGTCTCCTATCAATACCGCCTCGATCCGATTGACGCCGCGTGGTCGAACTGGACGCACGAGCCGTTCATCGACTTCACCAACCTGGGCGCCGGCACCTACACCTTCCGCCTCCGCGCCCGCGGCGCGTCCACCGCCCTTGGGGCTGAGACGACGTGGAGCTTCAGCGTCCTCCCGCCGTGGTACCGCACCGCCTGGGCGTATGCGCTCTGGATGCTGCTGGCGGTCGCCGCGGTCGCGCTGCTGATCGCGCTGCGCACGCGCACACTGCGGACGCAGGCGGAGCGTCTCCGCGCCCGCGTCACCGAACAGACCGCGCAGCTCCAGCAGACCGTCGAGCTGCTCGAGCAGGCCAACGCGCGGCTCGAAGCGCTCTCGCTGGCCGACGACCTCACCGGCGTCGCCAACCGCCGCTACTTCCAGCGCGCACTGGCGGATGAATGGAACCGCGCCCGCCGCCGCGAGCACCCGCTCGCGCTGGTGCTGCTCGACCTCGATTCTTTCAAAGAGCTCAACGACCGCCGCGGCCATCCGGCCGGCGATGCGTGCCTCCAGCGCGTCGGCCGCTTCCTCGCCGAGACCATCCGCCGCAGCGGCGAAGTGGTCGCCCGCTACGGCGGCGAAGAGTTCGCGATCCTCCTGCCGGGTGTCAACGCCGAAGGAGCGGTGGTCGTCGCCGAGTCGCTGCGCGAAGGGATCCAGTCCCTCGGCATCCCGTACGACCACGGCCACCGCCGCATGACCGCCAGCTGCGGCGTCGCCGCGATGACCCCCGGCGCCGACATCACCCCGGAAGACCTCGTCGCCGCCGCCGACCGCGCGCTCTACGCCGCAAAACACTCCGGCCGCAACTGCGTGCGCACCTCGGACGAAGTACAGGGGACGACCACCTCCTGGCTGCGCGACGTTTCGGCGCGGTAGGGGTAAGTATTGGAAAGCCGATGCGGCATTGCACGCCGGAGGCGTGGCAGGGAGATCAGCGCACCGCGGCAATGGCCGCTTCCAGCACTTCGTCCCTCCCCGCCCGCACCCCCGCAACCGTTCGCGCCACCCGCACGTCCGGCACGATCCCCCGCCCGTGCAGCACCGACCCGTCGAGCCGGTTCGCGCGGCTCGCCGTCCAGAGGAACTGAATCCGCCCCGGCAGCTCGATGTGCGTCGCCGCCCCGAATGCCCCCGCCGTCGGCTGTCCCACCACTTTGCCGAGCTTGTAGAACTGCACCGCGTCGGCGATGTGCTCCGCGTAGCTGACGGTGAGCGGCGTGACGATCAGCGCGACCCTGGCGCGCAGGCGCGGCTCGAGCGGCTGCAGCTTCCGTTCGGGCAGATCGACCCACGCCAGCTGGTGCCGGTCGGGCCAGCGCGCGAGACCGGCCTGCATCTTCCAGAACACGATCGGCTCGTCGACCAGGTGCTGCATCATGATCGGCTCCGGAAAGTTGTGCGGGTAAATCTCGAGCACGTAGATGATGCCGCGCGCGTTCGCCAGCCGCGGCAGCGCGGCGTTGAACATCGCCGGATTGGCCGCGCCGAGGTCGACGCGGAGGATGCCCGGCGCCACCTCGACGATCGGTGCGTAACGCGGACGCGGCGCTTTCTTCCCGTACGCCAGCTCGTGCGTCGTCCCATTCGCGAGCGTGATCCGGGCCGTCTTCGCGGAAGCGCTGCGCACCAGAAAGTATTCGACCGCGAGATGCACCGCCGCCTGCTCGTGCGAGCCGGGGGTGAGCGCCATCTGCCGCTCGACCGCCTCGCGTGCCGGAACACCGTCGATGGCCTGCACGACGTCGCCCGGTCGGATGCCCTGGATGCCGTCGACACCGTCGGCAACGCCGGTCACGACCAGCTGCTCCTCGATCCAGCCGAGCTGAATCGGCAGCCGCGCGAACGACTCGCCGCGCACCTTCACCCAGGCGTGGCTGTCCTCGAGGTCGTGCCCCATCGCCCGCAGCGTCTGCACGAACTCGGCGTCGTCGCCGTCCACCGCCGCTTTCAGCAACGCGCGGCGCAGCGCGGAGGCCCAGCCGACCTGCACCTGGTCAAAGTACGGATAGAAATGCTGCTGAACGTTCCAGACCGCGATGACGCTCGCCAGCCGCTGCGCACGCGGCGTGATCGTGCCGCGCGCTACGAACGGCGGGTAGGCGTCGGCCACCGCCGCCGGTAATTCGAGCGGCATCGTCCACTCCCCCACCCGCCACGTCTCCATCGGCTGGCGGGAGAGCGTGGCCGGCAACGCGAAGACGACGCCGAGGAGCCAGAGCGCGCGGCGCCGGACAATCGCCAGCGCGACGAAGAGCAACGCCAGCGCGAGGCAGAGCAGCCGGCCGGCGACGCCGATCCGCCAATGCGTCTCGCGCGCGCTGCGGAAACCGTTCGCCGGCGCACGCGGTCCGGTCACGATGCCGCGGTGCTCCCAACGGACCGTGCGCGTGAGGAAGGGATTCGCCTTCGCCTCGACCGGCGGGTAGAGCCGGGTCAGGAGCGCGTTCACGTCATCGGAGCGTTCCACCTCGGAAATGGCCGCCGCGGTGAACGCGTCCCAATTCGTCCGCTCCGTCGCCGCAGCGGGATGGAAGTAGCGCACGCAGCCGGTCACGCGGGCGAACGTCACCAGGTTCTCCAGTGCGCGCTCGTCGAGCGGTTGCGCGGCCACCCGCGCGGCCATCAACAGCAGGAACGCAATCCGCACCCCCACGGCACCAGATCGTACATCCATCCCTCCGTTCCCCCGCTCATCACATGGCACACACCCCGCGCGCGCGTTTCTCTAGAATCGCCGGATGCGTTCCCGAGCCCTCGCTCTCCTTCTCCTGCTGCTGCTCTCGTCGCTGGCCGCCACCGCCGCCCCGGATGCCCGCCTGGGTTTTAAGGCGGAGCAGTTCCGCATCGAGCACAAGAAGTTCGTGCTCGACAACGGCCTGACCCTGCTCGTGCACAGCGATCACAGCGTGCCGATCGTCGCCGTCAACGTCTGGTACCACGTCGGCTCGCGCAACGAGAAGCGTGGCAAGACCGGCTTCGCGCATCTCTTCGAGCACTTCTTCTTCAACGGCAGCGAGAACTACCCGCACGGTTTCCGCGAGGCGATGGACGATCTCGGCGCGAACAACCGCAACGGCACGACGTCCACCGATCGCACGAACTTCTTCGAGGACGTCCCGGTCTCCGCCCTCGAACGGACGCTCTACCTCGAAGCCGACCGCATGGGCTTCCTGGCCGGCAACATCTCCAAAGAGATGCTCGAGCGCGAGCGCGGCGTCGTGCAGAACGAAAAGCGGCAGGGGGAGAATCAGCCCTACGGGCGTGTCTTCACGCAGGTCACCGAGACCATCTACCCGTATCACCACCCCTACTCCTGGTCCACCATCGGCAGCATGGAAGACCTCAACGCGGCGTCGCTCGACGACGTGAAGGAGTGGTACCGCACCTATTACGGCCCCAACAACGCCGTCATCGCGCTGGCCGGCGACATCACCAAC
Source organism: Thermoanaerobaculia bacterium (assembly GCA_036398925.1). Classification (GTDB taxonomy): domain Bacteria; phylum Acidobacteriota; class Thermoanaerobaculia; order Gp7-AA8; family Gp7-AA8; genus DASWOB01. Next base: position 61,551 of record DASWOB010000005.1, on the reverse strand, counting down.
GAGCGCGCGCTCGAGCTGGTGAAGAAGTACTTCGGCAGCATCCCGCCCGGTCCCGCGCTGCGCTCGACCGAGGAGTGGATCCCGACGCTCGATCGCAACATCCGCGACCGGGTGGAGGATCGTGTCCCGCAGGCGCGCATCTACCGCGTCTACCGCGTCCCGTCGTGGAAGGACAAAGAGCTGCAGCACATCGATCTCTTCGGCAGCGTGCTGTCGGGCTCCAAGAGCGCGCGCCTCGATCGCCGTCTGGTCTACGAAAAAGAGCTGGCCACCGACGTCTCCGCCTTCCTCTGGGACAAAGAGCTCTCCAGCGACTTCATCGTCATCGCCACGGTGAAGAAGGGCGTCGATCCGAAGACGGTCGAGAATGAGATCGACTCCGTTCTCGCGGAGCTGATCAAGACCGGTCCGACCGCGGAAGAGCTGCAGCGCGCGCAGAGCCGCAACCTCTCCGACTTTGTGCGCGGCATCGAGCGCCTCGGCGGCTTCGGTGGACGTTCCGACGTCCTCGCCGAAAGCATGACCTTCGGCGGCAGCCCCGACTTCTACCTGACCCGCCTCGAGACGATGGCCACCGCCACCCCCGCGCAGGTGAAAGCGACCGCCGCGAAGTGGCTCAACGCGAATCACTACACGCTGCTCGTCGAGCCGTTCCCGCAGCTCGCCCCCGGCAAGAGCGACGTCGATCGCAAGGTTCTCCCCTCCCTCGGCAGCGCGCCGTCGGTGCAGTTCCCCGCCGTGCAGAAGGCGAAGCTGTCGAATGGTCTCAACGTGATGCTGCTCGAGCGCCACAGCGCGCCGATCGTCAACTTTTCGCTGGCCGTCGATGCCGGCTATGCCTCCGATCCGGCCTCGAAGGCCGGCGCGGCGTCGCTCGCGCTCGAGCTGCTCGATGAAGGCACCAGGACGCGCGACGCGTTCCAGATCGTCGACGCGCTCGATGCTCTCGGCGCACGCCTCAGCACCGCGAGCACCCTCGATCTCTCGTTCGTGCGTCTCCAGGCGCTGCCGATGAACCTCCGCCCCTCGCTCGACGTCTATGCCGACGTCGTGCTCAATCCCGCTTTCCCCGACGACATGGTCGCGCTCAACAAACGCAACCGCATCGCCACCATCGCGCAGGAAAAAGCGCAGCCGGTCGGCGCCGCGCTGCGCGTCGTGCCGCGACTGCTCTTCGGCGAAGCGCACGCCTACGGCAAGCCGGGCACCGGCTCCGGCTACGAATCAACCGTGCAGTCGCTCACGAAAGCCGACCTCGCCGCGTGGCACAGCAGCTGGTTCCGCCCGAACAACGCCACCCTGATCGTGACCGGCGACGTGACCATGAAAGCGCTGATGCCGGAGCTCGAGCGCGCCTTCGCCGGATGGAAATCAGGCGAGGTGCCGAAGAAGAAGATCGACACCGTCGCCCGCACGGCCGGCAAAAAGGTCTACCTCATCGACAAGCCTGACGCGCCGCAGACCGTCATCGTCGCCGCGCACGTCTCCGAGCGTGGCGGACAGGCCGAAGACCTGGCCATCGAGACCGTGATGCGCAACTTCGGCGGCATGGCCACCTCGCGCCTCAACCGCAACCTCCGCCTCGAAAAGCACTGGAGCTACGGCAGCTCCGGTCTGCTGATGGATGCACGCGGCCAGCGGCCGTTCATGGTCATCGCCCCGGTGCAGACCGACAAGACCAAAGAAGCGATCCTCGAAGTGGTGAAAGAGCTGCGCGGCGTCGCCGGCGAACGCCCCCTCGCCGGCGAAGAATTCGCCAGCATCATGCGCAACCAGACCATGCGCCTCCCGGCCCGCTTCGAGACCCTCAGCAACCTCGAAAGCGCCGCCGCGCAGATGATCAACTACGGCTACCCCGACGACTACTACGCCAAATACGCGCACAACGTCCGCGCCCTCAACGAAGAAATGCTCAACAGCGCCGCCAAGAAATTCATCCGCCCCGACGAAGTGGTGTGGGTAATCGTCGGCGACCTGAAAAAGATCGAAGCCGGCGTCCGCGAGCTCAACCTCGGCGAAATCGCGAAGCTGGACGCGGGGGCGATGTAAGTAAGGCACAATGGCTCATGCAGCCAGACAAAACGCTGGCGGAACTTGCACGCGATCTGGAGCGGGATGGTGTCCTGGTGGTCGGCACGGGGGTGTCGATTCAGGCGAGCGAGAACAATCCGGTCGCGAGCTGGTCCGGCCTGCTCGAGCATGGCATCGGCTACGCGCAGTTCGAGCCGGAGCAGGAAGAGATTCTTCGCAAACAGATCCGGCAGAAGGATCTCGCCTTCGTGCTCGCCGCGGCACATGTCATCGTCGACCGTCTCCAGGACCGTGGCCTCTTTCGGAAATGGCTGCAGGAGACGGTCGGCCGCATTCCGGTGCACAAGCGGGAGTTGCTCGACAGTATCCACGCGCTCGGCCTTCCGATCGCCACGACCAATTACGATGATCTCCTGACGCGGGGCATCGCCAACATGCAGCCGGTCGCGTGGATGAAACACGAGATCGCGCTCGAGATACTCAAGCGGGAACGGCGCGCGGTGCTGCACCTGCACGGCTATTTCGACGAACCGGAGTCGGTCATCTTCGATGTCCGCTCCTACGAGAAGGTGCTGGCCAGTAGAGGGGCACAGGCCATCCAACAGGCCATGGCCTCACGCAGTACGTTCCTCTTCATCGGTTGCGGTTCCGCCGGTTTGAGCGACCCGAACGTCGGCGAGATGCTTCGCTGGGCCACCGAGACCTTCGGCGGCGCGAAATACAAACACTACTGTCTCTGCGCCGGGGCTGAATACGAGCGGATGCGGCAACTGCATCCGAAGCTGATCTGCATCGACTATGGCGAATTCGACGCTCTCACGCCGTATCTGCAAACCCTGGCCGGCCGGATGGGCAGAGGGAAAGTCGTTCCGGCGCTGCCGCCGCTGGAAGAAGTCTACGGGCGTACGGAGGAAATCGGCGCCGTCATCGAAATGCTCCTGCAGGATCGTCCCAGGCCGCTGCCGATCCTCGGCGGACCGGGGATGGGGAAAACCACCATTGCGCTCAAGGCGCTGTATGACGAAGAGGTGGTCAAACGTTACGGCGCGCGCCGCTGGCTGGTTCGCTGCGATGGCGCGGAGACCGTCACCGGCGTGACCTCGTTGATTGCGCAGACGATGGCCCTCAATGCCACGTCGAACTTCGAAGCGGCCCTGCTCCACGAGCTGGCTCAGGCTCCGGCCGCGCTGGTCATCGACAACGCGGAAACGCCATACGACGCGGCGCCGGAGGAGCTGGCGAATTTCCTCGCACGCCTCGCACGGACCCCCGGGCTGGCGCTGATCGTCACGATGCGCGGCTACCAGAAACCATCCGGCGTTCCGTTCGCCGATGCTGTCGAACCTGCCAGCCTTTCACGCGACGAAGCGCGCGACGTCTTTCTCGCCCGCGCCGGACGCAAAAAGTTCGCAAAGGACAAGGACCTCGAGCCGCTGCTCGCCGTCCTCGATGGCGTACCGCTGGCGTTGCGCCTGATGGGCAACTACGCGGCGTCGCACAAGACGCTCAAGACCGTACGGAGCGACTGGGAGAAGAGGCATGTGGCGCTGATGGCCGATCCGCATCGCACCGGTCCGCTGGAAAACATCGAGGTGTCGTTCCGCCTTTCGATCGATCGCCTCCGTGCCGACGGCAAGCGGGCCATTGCCCTCCTCGCCGCCTGTCCCGGCGGCGTCGCGCACGAGGACCTCCAGGCGGTGTTCGCACGCGTGCCCGGCGGCATTCAGAATCTGCGCGACCGCGCGGTATTGGTAGACGAAGCGGATCGCATCCGCCTCCTCGCGCCGCTCCGCGAATACGTCCTCGCCAACATCCCGCCGCAGCCGGACGACCTCGCCGCCGCGTCTCAGCACTATTTCGATCTCGTCATCGCCCAGGCACTGCGCATCGGCACGGATGAGGGGGCCGACGCCATCGCGCGGCTCTCGCCGGAAGTCGCGAACGTCGAGGTGCTGCTCGCGCGCGCCGCGACAGGTGCGTGGGATGCGAAGATCGCCGAAGCGACCTATCGCTGGTCGATCTTTGTGCAGACCACCGGGATCGGCTCGCGGGGTTTATTCGATGAATTAGTGGCCGCAGCACGCAAGCAGGGCTCACCAACCGAGCTGGCGCAATGCCTGATGGCGTACGCGCAGGCGCCGATCTCACGTCCGAAAGAAGACGCACGCGCCGCATTGGACGAAGCAAAGAATCTGTATCGCACCGCCAGTGACCCCGAGGGCGTAGGTGTTTGCCTCATCGGCCTCTTCGCGATCGACTTCAATCAATCGCGGCTTACCGCGGCGCGGCAGAAGATCGAGGAAGCGGTGCTGATCTTCGCGAACACGACCAGACTTCGCCGGCAGGCGGACTGTCTGCTGGCTCTCGGAAATATCGCCCTCGAGCTGAATCAGAAGGACGCCGATCCGGCGCCTGACCTGCACAAAGCCATCCCGCTCTATCGATTGGAAAAGTACACCCTCGGCGAAGCGCGCTGCATGAAAGCACTGGCCGACCGCGCCCTGAAAGCGGAGAACGATGAGGAGGCGGCGAAACTCTACAGTGACGCCATTGCGCTAGCGCAGCGATCCGGATCCGTGATGATCGAAGCGCATTGCGTGAAGGGGCTGGCGGCGATTCTTCTCGCCGCGAAACAGTATGAAAAGGCCCGCGCCGAGTTCGAGAAGTCGCACGCGCTCTATCGCCGCATTGGCGACCGGCGCGGGATGGCGAACTGCACGCGCGGTTTCGGCGATTGTGCGCGCGGGGAGGATGATCTGGCGATGGCGGAACAGTGGTACCGCGAAGCTCTAGCGGCGTTCCACCAGCTCGAGGACAATCTCGCCGTCGGCTACACCCACCGACGGCTGGCGCTGATCCAGACAGACGAAGCGAAACAACGCCCTCACATCGCCGCGGCCGCGCGCGCCTGGGGGGAAATCGAACGTCAGGATCTCGTCGCCGCTCTCGCCACTGACTTTCCTCTGCCCGCTCCGTAGCGCGGCCTACTCGTCGTCCTCCACATCCTCTCCCCAGCCGCGTGTGCGGCGCTGGGAGTCGGGGGCGCGGTCGATGGTGCGGATCTCTTCGCGCAGTGCGGCCGGGCGGGAGATGCGGTTCATGACGTAGCAGGCGGAGCGAATGGCGCCTTCCTGCCAGCCCGGCAGGTAGGACATCTGATCGCCGGCCACGAAGAAGCGGCGGTCGGGATTGAGCAGGCGGCGATAGGCCTCATCCTGCTCCGGCTGCCAGTCGGCCCAGCCGCCGCGCTGATAGGGCACGTTCTGCCACGCGATGGTGATGCCCTTTTTGATGTCGACGTCCTTGCGGAACTGCGGGTGCATCCGCAGCGCGCCTTCGTAGGCCAGCGCGAGCCGCTCGTCGGGCGTCATGTTGCCCATCACCAGGGCGCGCTTTTCGTAGTTGTACGCGCCGGTGAGCGTCCCCTTCTGCGTGAAGTAGTCGTTCGACGGGTACCACATCTGGGTGATGTTGTGATTGATGTACGAGATGCCGCCGTAGATCTCGTCGTCGTCTTCCCAGAAGCGGCGCTCGGCCTGCCAGCCGACCTTGCACGTCGGCGCGAACGACACGCTGGCGACGGCGGTGCGGTAGTCGTCGTTGAAGTTGCTGGTGATGCCGCGCAGCAGAGGCAGCGGGATCGTGCTGATGCACCAGTCGGCGTACGTGGTCTGCCGATCCTCCTCGGTGCCGGATTTCCAGTGCGTGACCGTCACGCCCTTGTCGGTAATCTCGATTTTCCGGACCTGCCGCTCCTTCTGGATCACGTCCGCCGGAATGACCTTCTTGAATCCTTCCACGATGCCGTCCATGCCGCCGACCGGCTGGAAGAGCGTCCGCTGCCACTCGTAGTCCTCCGGCTGATAGAAGCGATGCAGCCAGAACTGTGACTTGAGCAGCTGCTGGAATGCGAGCGGCTTCTCCTCCCGCCCGGGCGTCACGATGGCCGGCTGCACGCTATAGCCGGAGCGCTGCGAGCCGCTGTACGCGTAGTAGCGGCCGACGTCGAGCGTGCCGAATTGCGTGAGCAGCGACAGCAGCGCCGCCTTGTCGTTCGGCGACAGCTCCTGATCGAGCGCGCCGCGGTTGACCACCTTCGCCAGCAGCTCCGCGATATAGCCGCGCGTGTCGTTCTCGATGCGCCGGCGCGGCTCGCGCTTCTCATTGAAGGCGGCGTCATTCTGGAAAAAGTTCGCGCTGCTCGACATCTCGTACACCTCGAGCGCGACCTTCAGCTCGCGGCAGTACCGCAGCACGGCGGTGTGGTGATACGGGATGCGTCCCGGTCCGGCGTTGAGATAGAGACCCGTGTCGAACTTGCAGGTCTGGTCGACGCGCTTGCCGTCGTCGTCGATCTCATGGATGACGGTGCTCTGGCGCACCGTGAAGTTGCGTCCGCCGATCCGCTCCTGTGCTTCGAGCAGCGTCACCTTCCAGCCGGCCCGCGACATCTCGTAGGCCGCCGTCAGCCCCGCGATTCCGGCGCCGAGGATCACCACGGAGGCGCCGGCGTTCGGCGGCTGCGGACAGGGAGCGTCGGCCGCGAAGGCTTCCGGGATACGGATCAGCCCCATGGCGGTCATCGCTTCGTAGACCGCGGTTGCGCCGCCGACGGCGCCGAGGGTCTCCAGAAAGTTGCGGCGCGTCCAGTTGCCGTTGCCGTCGCTCATGGAGAGTAGACGGCGGAGAGCTACATCGCGTGAACGGCCACCATCCCCATCATCCCCGCCATCGCCAGCCACTGCGCCGCGCGCGGCTTCCCGCGATCGAGCAACAGCAGCGGCGCCGCGCCGAGAAACGGCAGCGCCAGCGTAAAGCCGGCCGAGCCGGCCACCGCGATGCAGGTCACGCCGAAGACGACCGTCAGCTCGAGCGGCGAGGCCCGCCGCGCGACCACCAGCAGCACCACCGCCGCGACGGCGAAGAGGGCGACCGAGCGCGGGGCAACGTCGATGTGCGCCGCGCTGCCGAACACGAGCTCCGGAATGGCCACCAGCCAGAGCGCGAGACCGATCGCATACGCGACCGTCAGCGTCACGCCGCGTTTGCTCTCCCGCGCCACGAACCCGAGCACCACCGCCGCCCCGACGATGACCATCGGTAACTGAATGGCCGCCGGAATGGCCAGCACCACCCCTCCCGCCGTCCAGTCGAGCCGATCCTGCCCGCAGAGCGCGAACGAGAACCCGAGCATGATCGCGTAGAGCAGCAGCACCCCCGCGTCGCCGTTCAGCATCGCCGCGATCGACGGCACCGCCACCGCGATCGCGGTCGCCAGCACCAGCCACCCCGGCGCCGGCTGCACGCGGAGTGACCGGTAGATGCGGCGCCACTCCACATACACGCCGAAGAGCATCGCCACGTTCGCAAAAAACCAGACCAGCGGCGCGATCTGCGCCACGAGCGTCCCGAAGAGCGGCGGATACCCGCGCGACGACGGCGCGGCCACGTCGGCAACGAAGGCGGTGACCGCGAACCCGATGACCACCAGCGCAAAAACCACCGCGCGCACGCGAGCGCTGGGGATGAACGGATCGATCACGGCGTTCATGATGCCTCAGGATCGAGGGCGCGGGAACAATGGCGAGTGCAGAAACAGGGAGCGGCAGCTCTGCAGCGGCCGCCGCAACACTCAAAAGTAGATGGCTCGTGTGGGACACCAAACCCCCGAAAGCGTTTCAGCCGACTCCCTTCCGTCTCTTGACGGCACCCCTGGTCAGACGTACCGTCATTCAGGGCGTAAGTAATGCCGCGTGCATATACGCAACGTCATGACGGTCACCGCTCTGCTCTCCATCCTCGTGTGGTGTGGGCTTCCAGCCCACTCCTCGGCAGCGGCGCCACTCACCCACGTCACCGGGGAGCTCTGCCTCTTCCGCGGCGATCGAACGGTTCCGGCCTGTTCCGCTACCGTCGGTCGATCCATTCCGCTGGAGCGCTCCGACGCGAGCCGTTATGCGGTGTGGTGGAACGGCGACGGGACCGAAGCAGCCGTGGGCGGCATCGAAACCGCGGCGCACACGATCGACTTTCAGTCCGACGCGTGGCAGCCGGTGGCGATCGAGCTGCGCGTCACCGCACCGGTCACGCTCACCGTGCGCACGCCTCACCGCGGTGACGCGGTGCTTGCCATCCCAGCTCATCGCACCATGTCGTTGCGCCGGCTCTGGCTCCCGGCTCGCGACGCCACCCTCACCTTCGAAGCCGAACATCACGAGAGTGTCACCCGCGAGCTGAAGCGCGGTTCGACAGGTCTCGGCGTCATCGCGCTGAAAGCGCTGCCGCTCCTCACCGGCACGATCGTCGCCGCGGAGGACGACGCGCCCCTCCCCTACGTCACCATCACGACAGCCACACTCACGGCCACATCCGACAGCATCGGCCGCTTCCGCCTGCGGGTCAGCGGCGACTGGCCGGAGTTGCTCCGTGTCACCGCACCAGGTCGCGCGGCGGCCGAGGTGCCGCTGCCGAAGATCATCGCCGACGCCGACCTCGGACTGATCCGCCTCGGCGTCGGAGGAGCGCTGCGCATCGAAACCGGCGAACGACGTGTCGAGGTCCGCCTCCTCCGGCGCATCGGCGGAGCGCTGCACGAGGTCGCGATCCGGCCGGAGGTCAGCGGCACCGTCGACTTCGAGCGGCTCGCCAGTGGGTCGTATGTGATCGTCCTGCGCGGAACACAGCCGCTTCAACAGCTCGCCCTGCCGGCCGAAGTGCGGGACGGCGAGACCACGGCCATCGAGGCGGGTATCGAGCCGGCGGAGCTGTCGCTCGCCGTGCGGCGGCACAACGAAGGCGTCGCTGCGTCGATCGCCATCCGGCCGGCGTCGGGCGAGTGGCAGACCTCGATCACCACCGGCGAAGACGGACGATACGAAGGGGAGATCTGGCAGCGCGGTGGGTTCGTCTCCTTTATCACCGCGGACGACGCGACGGCCGCACGGCACGACCGGCTGGAAGGCGCGCGGCACATCGACTGGACCATCGAGCTGCCGCATCTGCAGATCGCCGGCAGCGTCAGCGATTCCAGCGGCAGAGCAATCGCGGGCGCGGAGGTCACGCTCGACACCGTCAGCAGCGACACGGGCACTCAAAGCGCCGAAACCACCGACGCGAGCGGCCGGTTCACCTTCCGCGGAGTCGAAGCGGGGCAACAGACGCTCACCGCCTCGGCCGATGGATACCTCCCCTCGACGCTCACCTTTCCGCTGCACGACGACTACGCCGCAACGATCCGCCTCGAACGCGGTGTGAGGCGCACCATCATCGTCACACAGCAAGGCCGTCCGGCCGCGAATGCGACCGTCGTCGACGAAACCGGCGAGCAGCGGACCGACGCGAACGGCGCCATCAGCATCACCCTGAAGCCAGGCGAGCAGAAGACGCTCTACATCCTGCCGGCCGCCGGGTCGTTCGCCGCGATCGACGTGCGCGGCGGCAGAGACGCGCAACGCATCGACGTACCGCCGGGCAGCGTCACGATCCGTGCGACGGCGGTGAGCAGCGAAGGCGAGCCGATTCGCGGGATGTTCTTCGCGATCCGCTACAACGGCCGCATGCTCACCCCCTGGCTGCGCGCGGTGATGCGCAACCGGCGCGGTGTACCGCTCGCAACGGGCACCGACGGCGTGGCGACGCTGAGCGCGATGCCGGCCGGCGTCTACGAAGTCTGGCCGTATTTTCGCGCCGGCGAGCTGCCGCGGATCGAGGCCGGACTCGTACCGCCACGCGCGCGGATTGCGACGCAGCCGGGACTCAACGAGGTTCGCTTCACGTTCGAAGCGCAGAATCCATAATCACTCATGGACCACCAGCACTGGAACGACCGCGGTTACCTCGTCGTGCCGGCCGTTCTCGGTGCCGGTGAGGTGCAGCAGCTTCTCGTCGCGATCGAGGAGGTGCTGGCGCGCCGGAGCAGCGATCACATCGTCACGCAGGGCAATGGCGCATGGAAGATCGCGCAGGCGGTGGCGCAGACGGAGGGGCTCGATCCGCTCATCGATCATCCGCGCGTGCTGCCGCTCCTCATCGAGCTGCTCGGGCCGTTTCTGCAGATCCTCGGCACCGAGATCTTCGTGCGCGAGGCAGGGAATGGCGACGAGCCGCTCGTGCCGTGGCATACGGACGGCGGAGCGACGCTGGCGCGGTTCTTCCCCGTCTCCGGGACGCCGGTGCTGCAGATGAAGGCGCAGTTCTTTCTCACCGACCTCTGTGACGACGACAGCGGGAACTTCATGCTCGTGCCGGGGAGTCACCGCCTGCCGTTCGTGGGAGAGAGCGTGCGCGACGCGGTGCAGTTGCGCGCGAGGGCGGGCGATCTGCTGCTCTTCCCCTGGTCGCTGTGGCATGCGGTCGCACCGAACCGCAGCGGGCGTGTGCGGAAGAGCATCACCTTCCGATACGGACAGCTCTGGAGCCGCCCTTACGATTACGAGCGCCTGCCGCCCGGCGTCCTGGCGCGGATGACCCGGCGGCAGCGCCGGCTCTTCGGTGACCTCGGCGCGGACGTGCCTCCTTCCAGCTACTTTTACGTCGACGAGGCAGAGCAGACCCGGATCCTGGCCGGCTGACGCGGGCGTACAATTCTCGCCGGTCCATGCACGTCGAGAAGTTCCCCCTCGAGTCGCTCGAGTCGCTGCCGCTGGCCTGCGCGCTGGTCGACGCTTCCGGCGCGACGCTGTGGCGCAATGCCGCGGCGCGTGCTCTCGAGCCCGAGCTGCCGCACGGCGCGGGCGCCCCGATCGTGCTGCAGAACGACGGCCAGACCGTCGACGCGACGCTGGTCTGGTTCGGCGGGAGCATCGAAGAGCAGCTCGCGCAGGCGCGCGACGCGGCCATCCAGAGCACGCGCGCGAAATCGGAGTTCCTGGCGAACATGAGCCACGAGATCCGCACGCCGCTCAACGGCGTCCTCGGCATGACCGGCCTGCTGCTCGGTACGCCGCTGACGCCGGAGCAGCGCGAGTACGCGGAGACGATCCGTTCGAGCGGCGAGGCGCTGCTGTCGATCGTCAACGACGTGCTCGACCTCGCCAAAGTGGAGGCGGGCAAGCTCACGCTCGAGACGCTCGACTTCGACGTCGACGAGCTGGTCGAGGCGGTGCTCGACGTCTTCGCCGAACGCGCCGCAGCGCGCCGCCTGAAATTTCGCGGTGTGGTCTATCCCGACGTGACACGTCTCCTGCGCGGCGACTCGCATCGCATCCGCCAGGTGCTGCTGAACCTCGCCGCGAACGCGATCAAGTTCACGCATGACGGCGACGTGACGCTGTCGGTCATGCAGCCGGAGGAAGACGGCGAACGCGTGAAGCTCTGGTTCCTCGTGGCCGACACCGGCATCGGCATCCCGCCGCCGGTGCAGGCGCGGCTCTTCACGCCGTTCACCCAGGGCGACGGCACGACCACGCGCAAGTACGGCGGCAGCGGCCTCGGGCTGGCGGTCTCGAAGCAGCTGGTCGAAGCGATGGGCGGCGAGATCGGCATGGCCTCGGTGGAGGGACAGGGCTCCACCTTCTGGTTCACGCTCCCTCTCGAGCGCCAGCCCGCCGGCGCGATGCGGACGGAGCGCGGCCCCGATCTCTCCCGCTTCCGCGCGCTGCTGGTCGATGCGAACGACATGAACCGCCTGATGATCAGCCGCCACCTGACCGCCACCTCGATCGTGGTGGATGAAGCGCAGACCGCATCGAGCGCGCTGGCGCGGCTGTACGAATCGCGCTACGACGCGGTCATCGTCGACAGTCAGCTGCCGGACGAAGAGGCGCTGTCGTTCATCCGCTCGATCCGCGACCGCGACGTAAAGGTCATCCTCCTCACCCACCTCGGCCGCCGGAAGGACGACGCGGAGATGTTCCTCGCCGCCGGGGTCCATGCGTGGCTGAGGAAGCCGGTCCGCCGCTCGCAGCTCTGCCAGACCGTTGCGCGCGTGCTGCTGGCCGATCCGCACGACCAGCTGCCGCCGCTTCACGCCGAGGCGCGCGACGGCGAGCGGGCGCACGTGCTGCTCGTCGAGGACAACGCCGTCAATCAACTGGTGGCGCTCGGCCAGCTCCGCCGCCTCGGCTTCGACTGCACCACCGTCTCCACCGGCCGCGAGGCGATCGACGCCGTCCGCCGCGGCGGCTTCGACGTCGTCCTGATGGATTGCCAGATGCCCGGCATCGACGGCTACGAAGCGGCGCGCCAGATCCGCGCCGCCGGCAGCAACGTCCCGATCATCGCCCTCACCGCGCACGCATTACCCGGCGAGCGCGAAAAGTGCCTGAGCGCCGGGATGAACGACTATCTCGCCAAGCCGGTCTCGCAGGAGCAGCTGGGGGGGATGATCCGGCTGTGGCTTGGGAGCGGTTCCTCGGGTTCCTCGGAGTTCCTCGGGGAGCTTGCCGAGGAACCCCGAGGAACCGCGAGGAACTCCGAGGAACCAGACATCCTCGACCGCGCCCGCGTCGAATCGTTTCTCGAGATGGACCGCGGTTACGCCGGCTTCTTCGAGGGGCTGCTGCAGACGTTTCGCGATGACGTTCCGCTGCGGCTCGATGCCTTGCGCGAAGCGATTGCGCGCGGCGATGCGGGCGAGCTGGCCGATGCCGCGCATGCGCTCAAGAGCTCGACCGGCAACGTCGGCGCGCGGCGGATGCACCTGCTGGCGGCGCAGCTCGAGCGCGATGCCCGCGAGGGGCGCGTCGATGACGCGGCCGCTTCGGTCGAGCAGCTCGAGAGTGAATTCGTACGTGTGAACGCCGCATTCGAAGCGCTATCCTGACGTCCATGAACCTCGGTCCCTATCGTCTGATCAGCCGCCTCGGAGCCGGAGGGATGGGCGAGGTCTGGCGGGCCGAGGACACGCGGCTGTTGCGGCCGGCGGCGATCAAGATCCTGCCGGAACAGCTCGCGCGCGATCCCGAATGGAAGACCCGCTTCCTCCGCGAGGCGCGCACCATCGCGCAGCTCAACCATCCGAACATCGCCACGATCTACGCCATCGAGCAGGACGGCGACACGTTCTTCATCGCCATGGAGCTGGTGGAGGGGGAGGCGCTGTCGGCGGTGATCGCGCGCGGACCGATCGTCGCGTCGGAAGTGGCGCGCATCGCGCGTGGAGCGGCCGATGCACTCTCGGAAGCGCACACGAAGGGGATCGTCCACCGCGACATCAAGCCGGACAACATCATCGTCGCGCCGCGCACGGTGAAGGTGCTGGACTTCGGCATCGCCAAGCAGATCGGCCGCTCCGACGAGGCGACGCTGACGCAGAACGGGATGATCATCGGCACGCCGCACTACATGTCGCCGGAGCAGGCACTCGGCAAGCCGGTCGACGCACGCACCGATCTCTTCTCTCTCGGCGTCGTGCTCTACGAAGCGCTCTCCGGCACGCGCCCGTTCACCGGCGAGGTGGTGACCGAAGCGCTGATGAAGATCGTCCTGAACGAGCCGGAGGACATCGCCATCGTCGCGCCGCATACGCCGCCTGCGCTGGCGGAGGTCGTGCGGCGTTGCCTCAAGAAGCAACCCGGCGACCGCCTGCAGACTGCCGACGAGCTGCGCGCGGCGCTCGATGGCGTGACCGTCGTGCGGAAAGAAGACACGCCGACGCTGGCCAACCCCGGTGTGCTGCGCGCTTCCACCCCCCCTCCCGATCCTCAACCGCGCGGCGGGCTGGTGGAAGTCCACACCCCACGCGGCCGTGCCCTCGTCGCCGATGACGATCCGGCCACGCGCTACCTCCTCGGCTCGATCCTGACCAGGCACCAGTTCACGTTCGACGAAGCGAGCAACGGCGCCGACGCGGTCAAGTTCCTCAAGGCGAACGAATACGCCATCGTCTTCGTCGACCTGCTGATGCCGCGCGTCGACGGCTGGGGCGTGATCGACTACATCCGCAACAAACAGCGCGACCACCCGCCACGCCTCTTCGTCGTCACCGGCGTCCAGAACCAGAAGCTGAGCACCGCCGATCAGGACGTCGTCGCGGGGCTGCTGTACAAGCCGCTGGACATGGCGCAGGTGGAGAGCGTGGTCCGCGCGACGTAGATATGGACTGCGGCGGCAACGCCGCCGCTCTGTCACAGCCGCGGAGCGGCGGCGGCTCCGCCGCGTATGAGAGAGCGGCGGCGTTGCCGCCGCAGTCCATAACGGCTAGATCGCGGGATCGTCCGGCGGCGCCGGTTCCACCACCGGCTCTTCCGCCACCGGCTCTTCCGCCGCAGTCTCCGCCGGCTGCCGTCCTTCGCGCGCTTTCTGTCGTGCGCTCGCGAAGGCTGCTTCGATCTCGCTCCACGCTCTTTCGAAGCCGGTCTTCAGTTCCGCGGCGACAGGGGTTACGCCTGTTTTCTGCAGGTCGACGACCACTTCCTTGGCGCGGTGCAGGGTCTCGCGGAGGGTGCCGGTGATTTCGGTGAGGTCGCCTTTGGCGGTGGTCACCGACTGTTTGGCGCGCGCCTCGAACTGGTCGACGTCGAAGCCCCAGCCCTTCAGCGCTTCTTTCACTCTGGAGTCTTTGCTGCTCTCGTCGTCCGACATGACGTTACCTCCGGCTCCAAGAATACGGCGGGCCGGAGGTCGTCGTCGATGTATCGGTCGGCGGAGGAGGAGGCGGAGGTTCTTCCTCCTCCGGCGGCTCCGGTTCGACCGTGTTCGTCACCGGGGGCGGCGGAGGCGTTCCGGTGTCGCTCCGGAAGACCCCTCCGGTCAGCGTGGAATCGGGCGGCTGCTGTGAGCCGACCGTGTCGGCCGGGATGGTGACGGCGTTCGGATCGTTCGTGACGATGAGGTTTCCGTACTGGTCGTACATCGGCACGGTGGTCACCGGCGGCGTGGCCACGGTGTGTTTGGCGCATGGCTGGCGCGGCTCGGTGCCGCTCTTGAAGGCCATCGGCACGACCATGTTGGAGGGGCAGTTGCCGGTGGCGAGGCCGCCGCTGGTCTTGTCGACGGTCGCGAGGGTGATCCCGGCCGGCGCCCGAAAGTCGGCGTTCGGCTGGCCGGCCGTGGCCGCGATCATGTAGCGCGCCCACATCGGCACGGCCGCGTCGGAGCCGGACAATCCGGTCGGCGCGTTATCGTCGAAGCCGACCCACGTCACCGCCAGCGTGTGCGGCGTGAAGCCGATGAACCAGGCGTCGCGCTTGTCGTTGGTCGTGCCGGTCTTGCCGGCCGCGATCTTTTTGAAGCCCATGCCGCGGGCGCGTACGGCGGTGCCGCTGTTGACCACGCCCTTCATCACGTCGGTGAGGATGTAGACGTCGCGCGCCGGAAAGACCTGCACCGGCTTCGTCTCCGCCCCTTCCAGCGTGCGGCCGCGATCGTCGGTGGCGAAGCGGATCGTGCGCAGCGGGACGCGCGCACCCTGGCGGGCGATGGTGGCGTAGGCCTCTGCCATCTCGATCGGAGGGATGCCGACCGCGCCGAGGAGGATGGCCGGATTCGCGTCGTCCATCTCCGTCGCCACGCCGAGCGTCCGCGCGGTCTTGAGGATCGGCTCGATGCCGGTGGCCATGCCGATGCGCACGGAGGCGGCGTTGAGCGACTGCTCGAGCGCGAGACGCACCGTCACGTCGCCCATGTAGCGGTTGTCGTAGTTGCGCGGCTTCCAGTCGTCGGACCAGCGCCGCTTGAGGACGAACTGCGTGTCGCTGACCGGCGTGGCCGCGGTGATGTTGACCTTCGACAGGCTCGGCTCGAAGGCGGTCAGGTAGACGAACGGTTTGAAGAGCGAGCCGACCAGCCGCTTCGATTTCGTGGCGCGATTGAACTGGCTGCGCTCGTAGTTGCGGCCGCCGACCAGCGCCCGGATCTCGCCGGTCGGGACGTCGACGTGAATGATCGAGCCCTGCAGCGGCGTGGCGTGACTGCGCAGGCGGCGGCTGCTCTTCTCGAGGTTGCGCAGGCTGGTCTCGAGCGTGCGCGTGGCGGCGTCCTGCGCGCCGAGGTCGATGGCCGTGTAGATGCGCAGCCCGCGCCCCTGCACGTCGTCGATGCCGTAGTCGCGCTTGATCTCCGCGAGGACGACGTCGACGTAGTACGGGATCGAGGTGAGACCGCTCTTCTGGCGGAACGGCTTGCGCGGCAGCTTCGCCGAGCGCGCGATGTCGTACTGCTCCCTGGTGATCTTCTTTTCCTTCAGCATCAGCCCGAGCACGGTGTTGCGGCGGATCATCGAGCGCTCGGGGTTGTTGAAGGGCGAGTTGTTGTTCGGGCTGCGGATCATCCCGGCCAGCACCGCCGCCTCGCTGATGCTGATCTCGGAGACCGGCTTGCCGAAGTAGAAGCGCGACGCCTCGCCCACCCCCAGGATGGAGATCGAGCGGTTGCGGCCGAGGTAGATGTCGTTGAGGTACGCCTCCAGGATCTCCTTCTTCGCGTAGCGCGCGTCGAGGATCACCGCCATGAACGCTTCGATCACTTTGCGTTTCATGGTTCGCTCGCTGGTGAGGAAGTAGTTCTTCACCAGCTGCTGGGTCAGCGTCGAGGCGCCCTCGGTGACGCCTCCCGCTTTGACGTTGCGGAAGACGGCGCGCAGGATGCCGAACGGGTCGACGCCGGGATGCCGCCAGAAGCGAACGTCCTCGGTCACCACCACCGCGTCCTGCAGATGCTGCGGGATCTGGTCGAGCGTGGCCGGGCTGCGGTTCTCGAGCTCCTCCGACAGCAGCGACGAGAGGAGCTCCGGCTCGAGGGCGATCTTCTCCAGCGGCCTCGCTTCTTTCAACGAGACGACCGAGGCGATCTGCGAGGCGGCGATGGTGAGCCGGATCGGCGTGGCAGCGTATTCGCCGGTCGGATGGGTGAAGCGGCGGGTGTAGATGTCGAGCCCTTCCGCGCTGTTCATGAACTGGCCCGGCTGCGTCAGCCGCTCCGATTCGCGATAGCCGAGGCGGTCGAGCTTCTCGAGCAGATCGTCCTTCTGCATCGGCGTGCCGGGCGCCAGGCGCGTGTAATCGGCGTAGATGCGCGTCGGCAGCCGCAGTTTGCGTACCTCGAAGCGGCCGACCGATTCGCGGTAGACCCAGATCCCGAGGATCAGGAACAGAGCGACGAAGACGCCGAAGGTGATCGAGATGGTGCGAAAGACCATACGCCGCGTCACGCGACGGCGGCGGCGGGGAGGAGCAGGAGTCGGATCGGGATTCGAGATCGGTGGTTCCATCAATTCTTTCTATTGCGCGACAACCTGAAGATTTCGCCCTCCGCCTTTTCCATCGCGGCGGAACGAGTGAAAGACCGACCCTTCACAACGCGTGCAGAGCCCGGAGTCCGAAATGCGGGTGATGCCGCGCTCGCGCAGGACATCGGTGGTCAGCGTCACGAGATCGACGTGCGGCTTCGCCCTCGAGCGGTCGACGTACCGCTCCACGTCGCGGTACGACTTTGCGAATTCCGTCACCACTTCCTCACCGACTTCGAAGCAGCAGACGCGGATCGAAGGCCCGAGGTACGCGTACGCGGAGGCGGCGTCGAACGAGGTCTCGCGCGCGATCGCGTCGATCGTGGCGGAGGTGATGCGCTGCGCCGCTCCTCGCCATCCGGAATGCACGTTGGCGATGACGGAGTGCTCCGGATCGATCATCGTGATCGGAAGGCAGTCTGCAACCTTGATGCCGAGCGCGACCTCTGTTTCGGCGCTCCAGAGCGCATCGCACGAGTCGCATTCGCGCCACGTTTTGCCCCGTACGGCCCGCGTCACGGTCGCGCTGTGCACCTGCGAGCAGGTGGTCAGCGAAGCCTCCACGCCGAACCGCTCCCGCGTCACGCGCAGGAGCTCCTCGGCGAACGGATGCATCCCCCGAAAGTCGCGCGTGGTGACGAAGAGCGCCGTACCCTGCGGAAGGGAGGGAGGAACGGCGATGCGGCCGATGGAGGAGGGTTCGATGGTCCACATGAGGGGCGCATTGTGATCTGGACTGCGGTGGCATCGCCACCGCTCTTTACGCGGCGGAGCCGCGCCGGCGGCGTTGCCGCCGGTGTTGAAAGCGGCAGCGTTGCTGCCGCAGTCCATCACCATTCGTATACTCCCCTCATGCGCTACACCCTCATCGCGGCGACCCTCCTTCTCTGCGCCTGTTCCAGCGTCCGTTCCGTCTTCAGGACGCCGCACTACGACGTGATCATCCGCAATGCGACGATCTACGACGGCAGCGGCGGCGCGCCGTTGCGCGGGGCGGTGGCCATTCAGGGCGACCGCATCGCGGCGGTGGGCGACTTTGACGGCACGGCGGCGACGGAGATCGACGCACGCGGGCTGGCGGTCGCGCCCGGCTTCATCAACATGCTCAGCTGGGCCACCACCTCGCTGATCGTCGACGGGCGGGCCATGGCCGACGTGAAGCAGGGGGTCACCCTGGAGGTTTTCGGCGAGGGCGTCTCGTACGGGCCGCTCAGTGACGCGATGAAGGCGGAGATGAAGCGGGCGCAGGGCGACATCAAGTACGACATCGACTGGACGACGCTCCGCGAGTATCTCGATTCGCTCGTGCGCCGCGGCACGTCGGTGAACGTCGCCTCGTTCGTCGGGGCGACCACCGTACGCATGCACGTCCTCGGCGAGGAGAACCGCGCCCCGAACGCGGAGGAGCTCGATCGGATGCGCGCCCTCGTGAAGCAGGCCATGGACGAGGGGGCCCTCGGACTCGGCACCTCGCTGATCTACGCGCCCGCCTTCTACGCGAAGACCGACGAGCTGATCGAGCTGGCGAAGGTCATCCAGCCGTACGACGGCATGTACATCTCGCACATGCGCAGCGAGGGGAATCGCCTGCTCGAAGCGGTCGATGAGCTGATCACCATCGCGCGCGAAGCGGGCGTGCCGGCGGAGATCTATCACCTCAAAGCGGCCGGCCGCGAGAACTGGAACAAGATGGGGCGGGTCATCTCCAAGATCGAAGCGGCGCGCGCGCACGGGCTGCGCATCACCGCCGACATGTACACCTACCCCGCCGGCGCGACCGGGCTCGATGCGGCGATGCCGCCGTGGGTCCAGGAAGGCGGCTTTCAGGCGTGGCAGAAGCGGCTGAAAGATCCGAAAGTGCGCGAGCGCGTCCTCCGCGAGATGCGCACCAGGAGCGACGAGTGGGAGAACCTGATGCTCCTGGCCGGCTCGCCCGATCGCGTGCTGCTGATCGGCTTCGACAGCGAGAAGCTCAAGCCGCTCACCGGAAAGACGCTGGCCGAGGTGGCGAAGATGCGCGGCGTGTCGCCGGAAGATGCGGCCATCGACCTGGTGATCGAAGACGGCAGCCGCGTCGGCACGGTCTACTTTCTGATGTCGGAGGACAACATCAAACGGCAGATCCGGCAGCCGTGGATGTCGTTCGGCTCCGATGCCGGCGCGTCGGCGCCCGAGGGGGTGTTCCTCAAGTCGAGCACCCACCCGCGGGAGTACGGCAACTTCGCGAACCTCCTCGGCCGCTACGTCCGCGACGAGAAGGTGATTCCGCTGGAGGAGGCGATCTGCCGGCTGACCTCCCTCCCCGCTTCCAACCTCGGCATCGAGCATCGCGGGCGGCTGGCGGAGGATTACTACGCCGACGTGGTGATCTTCGACCCGGCCACGATTGCCGCGAAGTCGACCTTCGCCAATCCGCGGCAGTACGCGACCGGTGTGCTGCACGTCTTCGTCAACGGGACCCAGGTGTTGCGGGACGGCGAGCACACCGGCGCGAAACCGGGGCGGGTGGTGCTGAAGAAACGGGTCAACGCTTCAGAGAGAAAGTAACGGTCAGGTCAAAGTACGCGTCGACGGCGTTGCCATTGAGCGAGGCCGGCTCGAAGCGCCAGTCCGGCAGCGAGTCGAGCACCGCCTGATTGAGCATCGGCTGCGAGCTGAAGAGGATCTTCGCATCGCGCAGCCGGCCGTTCCGGTCGATGACGCACTGCACTTTGATCGTGCCGTGAAGGCCGACGCGGATCAGCGCCGGCGGGAAGCGCGGCTCGGAGCGGCGGACGACCCGCGGCGCTTTGACGTCGCCGCCGACGGTGTAGATCTTCTCCGGCTCGGCCGGCTTCTCCACCGCGGCCGGACCGACGACGTCGAGGTCGGTGCCGACGCCCCCCTCCACGCCGTCCGGATCGCCGAATGGTCCGGCCGTTCCGTCGCCGCTGCCCGGGCCTTCCGTGACCGGACCGCTGTCGTTGCTGGCCGAAGCATTCGCCCCGGGAGTGGGGACGGTTTCGGGCACGATCTGCGGCGCGGTCTCTTTCGCCGGGGTGGCAGGCACCGGCTTCTGTGCCTCCGGCTGCGCGGCCGGCTTCGGTCCGCCATCCCGCGATCCGAGGGGCGGCGGCACGACCATCGGCATCGCCGTCTGAAACGCCGCGAACTGATCGGGAGCGGACTTGGGGAAATCAAGCGAGGCAAGGCTCATCCCGATGGCGCCGAGGATCACGATCGAGTGGGCCGCGAGCGATACACTGAGGACGCTCGCCCGCGATGCCGCCGCTGCCTGGTCATGAACCACTGAAGTCTCGAACATGGCACTTTCTCCTTTTTCCTTTGCTCGATTGGAGAAAGCGCCGCTGGATTGCGAAACCGGAACGTGCAAACGACAGGTGAACAAGTGAACGTCGCCATCACCACGGAGGGAGGTTTCACCGGACGCGGCATCGGCAGCGTCACGCTCGACGATCCGCTGCCGGACGAGGTGGCTCGTGCCGTGGCGGCAGCGCGTCCGGAGGAATGGCAGCGCGAATACACCGTCGAGCGCGGAGCGGACCTCGTGCGCTACACGCTGACCCTCGGCGACGTGACGACGAGCTGGGTCACCAGCGCCGCGATTCCGCCCGATCTGGAGGCGCTGTTCGACGCCGCGTGGAGGGCGCGGAGCGCCGCCGCGCCTCAGAGACCATGAGATGAGGCGTCATTTCCGACATGGTGGAGCTCCAGCTCGAAGGTGATCGAGCTCCATCGCGAACGTGATCGAGTGCCATCTCGAACGTGATCGGGCTCCATCTCGAACGTGATCGAGCTCCATCTCGAACGTGATCGAGCTCCACGTCACTCGTAGCGGGCGATCACGGGTCCTCTGAAGAGATGTCTCACGAGACGTGACGATCGTCACCGATGACGTGCCGATGCCTCACGTCCCGCGTGGTGTGTCGATACGTCGCACGTGTCGAGGCTGCACTGCCCGCGTGGCCGGACGATCGAACGGCGTGACGTTCGATCACTTTGAAGATGGCGCCTCATCATCTCGAAGATGGAAACTCATCATCTCGAAGATGGAGCCGCACCATTTCGAAGATGGAGCCTCACCATCTTCAACATGGAGCCCGGCCACGTGCGATGTGACGGCGCACCACGTCGAACAAGACGGTACTGCGCCGTTGCCACGTCTCGAGACAACTACGACACGCCTCCGGCGTGCACGCGGTAAAAACAAACGTGCCGCGCGAGTTTCCCCGCGCGGCACGTGCCATGGACGACGATGGAATGGCGATTACGGCTTGGTCGTGCAGAGCGTGAAGCTGCCGCTGCCCGAGTACGAGGTCACGCGCCAGCGATAGGTGCCGCTGGTGCCGCTGTACGTCACGTTCTCGGTGGAGGTCGAGCCGGTGCCGCTGCCGGCGTTGGCCCAGCTCGAGCCGTTCCACTTCTGCAGGTAAAGATCAAAGTCGGTGCCGCTCGGGCCGGTCAGTTTTCCGGTGTGCGTGCCGGAAATGCTCGATGCGTAGCCGCTCGAGCTGGGGGCGTAGTAGTTCTGCCCCGCGCCGGTGAAGGAGCTCGAGTAGCTGGTGCACGCCGCGACGGCCGAGTACGTCGCCTTCAGCGACAGGCCGGAGTACGTGGCGTAGGCGTAGATGGAGATGTACCAGTCGCCGGCGGCCGGGTTGTTGACGGTCACGCTCTCGGCGTTGCCGCCGAGGTACGGGCGGTAGTCGTAGAGGCTGGAGGTCGGCTGCGCGCCGAACTTCACGTAGAGATCGGCGTCGCCGGTGCCGAGCGACTGCACGATCTCGAGCTTGGTCTGGCCGGCCGGAACCGCGATCTTGAAGTGCTTCCACGCGCCGGTCGAAGCCGAAAGGCTGGTCTGCGCGACGCCGTTGGTGAGGGTGGTCGTGCCGCTGCCGCCGCCCGGGGTTCCCGGAACGCCGACGGCGTCCCACGCCTTGTGCACGGCCGCGGCCGCGGTCGCGCCATAGAGGTCGGTGGCGGCCTGCGCGGTGGCGGTGCGCGCGCCGAGGAAGTTCGTCGAGGAGGTCATGTAGACCGTCAGCGCGCGATACCAGATCTTCGCCCCCATATCGATGGAGGTGAGCGCGGTGGCGTGGAGGGCCGGGACGCTGACGGTGGTCTTGCCGCGCGGGTGCGTGCCGCCGACGGTCATCAGGTAGAAGGCCAGGTTGGCGATACCGGAGTTGCTGTGCACTCCGCCGTAATCGGCCGTGCCGGTGTAACGGGTCGGGTAGTAGTCGTAGTCGCCCGCGGCGGCCGGATCGTTCATGTAGCGAAGCGCATCACCGGCCGTGGCCGGCGTGTAGCAGTCTTCGCCGATCTTCCAGGTGAGCGTGCTGACGCTGCCGTATTTCCACGCCTCGGCGGCAGCGCCGAAGACGTCGGAGGTCGCTTCATTGAGCGCGCCCGACTCGTTCTGGTAGACCAGGTCGGCCGAGGTGTCGGTGACGGCGTGCGCCAGCTCGTGGGAGACGACGTCGAGGGCGCGCGCGAACGGACCGAACTGCGTGCCGTCGCCGTCGCCGTAGAGCATCTGCGAGCCGGTCCAGCCGGCGTTGTTGTAGCTCGTGCTGTAGTGAACGGTGGAGACGATCGTGGCGCCCGCGCCGTTGTACGAGTCGCGGTTGTGGACGTTCTTGAAGTAGTCGTAGGTGACGCCGGCGTATTCATGCGCTTTGGCCACGGTGAGGTCGCTCGACGGCGAGGAGGTCTCGCTCATCACCAGCGTGCCGGGCAGCGTCGTGCCGTTGTTGGCGGTGTGGGTGTTGCGGTTGCGCGCGCGGTGGATGGTGGCGTCGCGCATCACCAGGTCGCCGCTGGTGGCGTCGGCGTAGACCACGTCGCGCTGCATGCCCTGCACGTCTTTGTGCGAGACGGTGGCACGCCACGCGAGGAAGGTGTTGCCCTTCTCGTTGACGACGTAGACGAGCGAGGCGCGCATCTCTTCCCACGCGCCGTTCACGATGCCGGCCTGCGCGGCAGCCTTGGTCAGCGCCGTCCAGCCGTCGACGCTCGGATTCCGCGGGAGGTCGCGATCGGGCGAGAAGCGGCCGTTCGCACCGATGACCTTGTTGCCCTGGATGTGGACGATGTACTCCGCGCCGATGACCGGCAGGCCGCGCAGGCGCTCCTGCAGGCGGACGTGGGTCTGACCCTTGTCGTCGCGATACGTGTTCAGCACCTCGAAGTCTTCGGTGCCGGCCATCTGCAGCAGCTCGCGCTGCGACTTGAGGAAGTCTTTGGCCGCTTTTTCGACCGAGCCCGCGCCGAGAGTCCCCAGCTCGCCCGTGACGAACGTCGGAACGCCGCGATGGTCGGAGTCCTGGATGCGGTACTTCGTTTCTGCAACAGGATTTTTCGCGAACGCCACCGTGGCGCTCAGGAGGAGGGTCGCTGCGAGGAGTCTCTTCATCAAATAGTTCCCTTTTCGCCTTGATCGATTGAGCGCGTCCTAGCGCAAGGGCACTGCCACGAGCTAACTCATTGATTCCATTAGAAAAGCACACGCACAGGGTCAGAAGGGTACCCGCGCGTGACGCGCAAAGGGGTCAAGTTCGGACCGAAAGGGTCAGGGATTGAGCGGTCGGGGCGGTTCAGCTGTTCAGCTACTCAGCTGTTCAGCTGCTCAGCTACTCAGGGCGGCAAGCGCCACTGGCTGAGCGTTTGTGATCGTTGAGAGCTGTTGAGGAGGGTCGAGCTGTTGAGCCGAAAGAAGTATTTGATTGTCAAAACACTTCTCCCGGCTCAATCGCTCAACAACTCAACAGCCAGCCCCCTGAATAGCTGAGCCGCTGAGTAGCTGAACAGCTGAGTAGCTGAGTAGCTGAACAGCTGAACAGCTGAACAGCTGAGCGCGGCCCGTGACTTCTGGCACACATCATTCGTAGACCGCAGCGAATGGCGAAACTGATCCGTGATCCTGAGCTCGAGCAACTCGTGCGGCAGCTCAACGACGCCGAGCCGGCCGTGAACGACGCGCGGGCGGCGACGTCGTGGGCGCCGCAGAGTGTGCCGGAGGGGAATCCGCTCGAGCAGCTGCTCATCGAGATGGCCCAGCGCGCGGCGAGCGACATGCTGATCGTTTCCGGCGCGCCGCCGGTCTTCCGCATCGGCGGGCGGCTTTCGCGGACGACCGACGCCCCGCTGTCGGCGGAGGACATCCACTCGCTGCTCGCGCCGCTCATCACCGGAAAGATGCGCGAGCGGATGGAGAGTGACGGCGCGATCGACTTCTCGCTTCGTCTCGCCCGCCAGGCCGACGACGACGATCGCCGGGCCTGGCGCTTCCGGGTGAACATCCATCGCCAGCGCGGAACCCTGGCCGCCTCCGTGCGCGCGCTGCCGACCGAGGTGCCGACGCTCACCCAGCTCGCCCTCCCGCCGTCGCTCGCCGAGCTCGTGCGCGCCACGCGCGGCCTGGTGCTGGTCTGCGGCCCCACCGGCTCCGGCAAGTCGACCACCCTCGCCGCCCTGGTCGGCGAAATCAATCGCAACGAAGCGCGGCACGTGATCACGATCGAAGATCCGATCGAGTACGAGCACCGCAACGCGAAATCGATCGTCGAGCAGGTCGAGGTCGGCCGCGACACCCCCTCCTTCGCCAGTGCGTTGCGCAGCGCGCTGCGTCAGGATCCCGACGTGATCCTGGTCGGCGAGATGCGCGACCTCGAGACCGCGGCGACGGCACTCACCGCCGCGGAGACCGGCCATCTGATCCTGGCCACACTGCACACCAGCGACGTGGCCCAGGCCATCCATCGCATCGTCGACGTCTTCCCTCCCGCGCAGCAGACGCAGATCAAGCAGCAGCTCGCGCTGAGTCTCAACGCCATCATCGTGCAGCACCTCATCCCGCGCAGCGACAACAAAGGGCGCAGCGTCGCCGTCGAGCTGCTGCTCGCCAACCAGGCCGTGCGCAATCACATCCGCAACGAGAAGCTGCAACAGCTCGCCACGGAGATCACCCTCGGCAAACGCCAGGGGATGATCTCGCTCGAAGACTCACTCTCCCAGCTCGTGCGCGACGGCCGGATCTCGCTGGAAGACGCGCGCGTCCGGAGCTCGCGGCCCGACGAGCTCGATTCCCTGCTGCGCTGACGCAACTTTCTTTCGCGTTCCGTGGAAAACCGCATCCCCGTGCCAGTCCTCTTGAGACATGGACGGTATGGGAATGCTCGAAACAGGGACGGCGGAGTTTTCGCCCTGCTTCTCCGGAAAGGGGCGTATGCTTTTTTCCGGCAATTTCCCCAAAATGCACCCGAGAGATCTCCTCGAGGCGAACCTCTCGCTGGTCGAGAGAGTCATTGCCCGCGTCTGTATGAAGGCGCACCTGACCGGCGCCGATGCGGAGGACTTTGCCTCCACCGCGCACGTCCACCTCATCGAGAACGACTACTTCGTCCTGCGGCAGCACGATCCGTCGTCCTCGCTGGCCGGCTATCTCGCGGTGGTCCTCCAGCGCCTGCTCTGCGACGAGCGCAATCGCACCCTCGGCCGCTGGCGGTCGTCCGCGGAGGCGAAGCGGATGGGTGAAGCGGGGGTGCTGCTCGAAACGCTGCTGCTGCGCGATCAGCGGCCGATGCAGGAGGTCGTCCCGATCGTCACCGCCGCTGCGCGCAACCTGACCGCGCGCGACATCGAAACGATGGCCGCGCGCCTCCCCAGACGCGAGGCCCGCATGCGCGCCACCGAGCTCGATGAAACGACGATGGCGACCGCTCCTGCCGTCGAGCAGGCCGACGCGCGGGTCGTCGAAGAGGAGCACCGCCGCCTCGCGAAGAAGACACAGGAAGCGTTGAGCGACGCCATCGCCGCGCTGCCGCTCGAAGACCGGACGATCGTCAAGCTGCGATTCGGCTCCGCCATGTCCGTGGCCGACCTCGCCCGCATCCTGCAGCTGCCGCAACGCCCGCTCTACCGCCGCATCGAGCTGCTGCTCGACCGGCTGCGCCAGGCGCTCGCGCAGGCCGGCATCGACGAGAGAACGGCCACGGAGCTGATCGGCTCCGCGACCGATGACCTCGACCTCGGCCTGTCCGACAGAGGAGGTCGCTCATGACGACGCATGTCGCGCCGCAGAAACTGGTTCGCCTCGCCGAAGGGCGGCTGGCCCGGGCCGAAATGCCGGAAGTACTCGAGCACCTCGACTCCTGCGTCGATTGCACCGAGCAACTCGAAATGGCGAACGAAGTGCTCGCCGATGAGATGAAGCGCACCGTCCGTCCGCCGCAGCAATGGCGCTGGTGGACGACCCTCGCCGCGGCGGCGATCCTGGCCGTGGCCGGCGTCGTCGCGTATTACGGCCTGCAGCGCAACGACAGCGGCATCGCGCAGCTGGTGGCGCTCGCGCCGCAAAGCCAGCGTCTGGTCGAGCCGCGTCTCTCCGGCGGTTTCGCCTGGGCCGAATACCGCGGACCCGATCGCGCCACAGGCGACGATGATGACTCGGCGAAGATGAAGCTGGTCGGCGCCGCCGGCGAAGCGAAAGAGCGCGCCGCGCGCGACGACTCCGCCGGCGCGCAGCACACCGCCGGCGTGGCGATGCTGCTCGTCGACCGTTCGGACGAAGCGATCCGCGCGCTGAAGCTCACCACCGAGCGGGCACCGGACGACCCCGCCGCCTGGAGCGATCTCGCCGCCGCGCAATACGCCGCCGCGGTACGCCTGCGCCGCTCGTCGCTCTTCCCCGAGGCGCTCGCCTCGGCCGACGCCGCACTGCGCATCGATCCGAAACATCCGGAGGCCCTCTTCAATCGCGCGCTGATCCTGCAGCGCATCGGACTGCGCGATGCGGCGCGCGAGGCGTGGCAGGCGTACCTGAACGTCGATGGGTCGTCGCAATGGGCAACGGAAGCACAGCGCTATCTGAAAGAGATCCCGCCGGTCGATCAGGACGCGCAGTTCAAGCGCGAGCTGCCGCGGCTCGAAGCCGGACAGGACGTACGGGAGATCGTGGCGAAATACCCGCAACAGGCACGCACCTGGGGCGAAGGCGTTTACCTCGGCGCATGGGCGGAGAAGAACGGCGACCCGAAGCAGCTGGCCATCGCCCGAGCCATCGGCGTCGTACTGCGCGAGCGCGGCGAGACGCTGCTGAGCGACGCGGTGGCGGCCATCGACAAGGCCAACGCGACCCAGCGCGCGGCGCTGATCGCGGCACACGCCGAGTACAAGCGCGGGCGGATGCTGTACGCGCAGCGCAAGCCGACCGAGGCCGCGGACGTGCTGCTGGAAGCCGCGCGGAAGTTCGAGCAGGGCGGCAGCCCGATGCGCTTTCTGGCGCGCTACTTCGCGGCCAACGCGCTCTACGAACAGCGTGAGATCCAGCAGGCCTGCGCCCGGCTGGCGCCGCTGCTCGCCGAGAGCGAACGGCACGCCGGTTACGTTTCGCTGGTCGCGCAGATCCAGTGGCAGCTCTCGATCTGCGCGATGGCCGAGCCGTCGTGGAACAAAGGCCTGGCCTTCCAGCGCAAAGCGGAAGCAGCGTTCCTGCGCCTTCGCGAGCTGCGGAACGCCGCCGTCCTTTCGGCCATGGTGGCCTCGACGCTATCGCTCACCGGACGGAACGATGAAGCGTGGGACGCACGGATGCGCGCCTTCGACTCGCTCAGCGAAGCGGGCAACCGCGAGCGGGTGATCGTCGCGCTGGCCCTGGTCATCGGCAACGAACTGCAGCTGCGGCGGATCGACGCCGCCCGCGCGCTCGCCGGCGTCGAAGAAGCGATGGCCCGCGACTACGGCAGTCCGGTGCTGCACGCGGATGCACTCAAGCGCAGTGCCCTCATCGCCACGTACCTCGACGACCGCAACACGGCGGCACGCTTCGTCGCCGATGCCGAGCGCGAACTGGCGAAGATCGCCGACGCCGGACCACGCCGCCTGACGCGGTCGAACGTCGACTTCGCGAAGGGTGCGCTCTATGCCGAGGCCGAGCCGCATCGCGCCATCGAGAGTCTCTCGCGCGCCATTGCCGATTATGAGACCGATAGCAACGTATCCGCGCTGCCGGAGGCGTACCTGCTCCGCGGACGCGCGGCCATGCGCCTCAACGATGCGAACGCCGCGCGCGCGGACCTCGACCGCGGCCTGAGCGTACTGGAGCGTCACGCCGTCCACTTCGGCGGTGCGGTGGTCGGCACCGGGGTCTTCGACGCCGGCACGGCGCTGTTCGACGAAGCCATCCGCTTCGCGCTCGACCGGGGAGAAGAAGAAGCAGCGTTCATCCTCGTGCAGCGTGCGCATGCGCAGCTGTCGCTCGGGAAGGCGGCGACGATCGATGCGGACCAGCTGCGCGAGCGCCTGGCCGGCAGCGGTGTGGCGGTGCTCGATCTGATCGCCCTGCCGCGCGAAGTGATCGCCTTCTGCGTCACCGAGCGCGGTCTGTCGACGTCGCGCACGCCGGTGGACGCGGCGCAGCTCGCTGGATCGATCGCACGCGAAGACCTGCGCGGCCTGTACGACATCCTCATCCGCCCTTCCCTCGCCTCGATCGGCAACGCCCGCGCGCTGGTGATCGTGGCCGCTCCGCAGCTGCGCAACATCCCGTTCGCGGCGCTCGAAGACAGCCAGAGCAAGCGGCGCCTCATCCAGCACGTGTCGGTGGTGATGGCGCCGGGTGCGGGGCTGCTGACGCGCGGGAACGCGCCGGCCGGGCCGCGCTCGCTGCTGGCGGTCCTGCTGCCGTCGGGTGAGGCGAATGCGACCCTCGACAGCGCCGTCGCGGAAGTAGCCGACCTGCGCGCGCTCTACAGCGAGGCCGCGGTGCTCGCCTCCGGCGACGCCACCTACCGCGCCTTCGTCTCCGCCGCTCCGCGCGCGAACGTGCTGCACATCGCCGGTCATACCGACCGCGAACCGGCCGCCGAGGAGCGCGCGTTCGTCTTCTCGCGCGGCGAGCGCGTCTCGTGGCGCACCCTGGCCGAGACCCCGATCGGCCACGACAGCGTGGTCGTGCTGTCCGCATGCGAGACGCTGCGCGCAGCGGGAGCACGCGAGGAGCGCTCGCTCAGCCTAGGTGAGGCCTTTCTCGCCGCCGGCGCGCGCGCGGTGGTCGGCACGCTCCAACCGATCGCCGACCGTGACGCCCGTGAGCTCTTCGCCGCCTTTCACCGTCACCTCGCGTCCGGCCTGGCCGAGCACGAGGCGCTGCGCCGCGTTCAACTCGACCAGATCGCACACGGCACCAGCGACGCCTGGCGCTCGGTCGTACTGATCACCAACCGCATCCCCGCCAGCTACTGAAAGGAGGTCTCCGCATGACTTCATCGCTCCAGATCACCTTCGAGGGGGTCTTCGTCCATCTCGCCACGCAGGTGCCGGGACAGCGGGCGCAATCCATCGAGATCCTCCCGGTCACGGCCATCGCGTCTGACGCCGTGCCTCCAGCCGGCCAGCCACCGCAAGGCAAGGGGGTTGATCCCTCCCAGCCCGGCTGCTCCAACTCCCAGTGGCCTTGAGGGAAGGTCATCATGCCGACGATCTCCATCACGTTCCGCGGCGTCTGCCTGCATCTCGCACGCGGCCACAATGAACAGCTGCCGGTGCCGTATCGCGTCATCATGCCGGTGAGCAGCAGACCGGTCGTGCTTCCGGGCCCCTTGGGCGCCGATCTCGGCACCCTCGCGCCGATGATCTCTGTCAACCCTGTCAACCAGGGAGATGAGCTGTCGGGTCCGCTCGTCCTCTCCATCACCGGCGGCGTCGTGGGGGCGCCCGCTCTCCCGAACGAGAAGCCGGCCCCACATCTGCAGCCGCTGGCGCCGAACCTGATCCCGGAGGCGGACCTGGCCTACGGAACGTTCCCGCCCAACGGCAGCATCTACGTCGACATCGCCGTCCCCGGAACGATGACGCTGCAGGACGACTACATGACGTTCCAGGCGACCGTGGACGATCTCGCCATCAGCCTGCAGACCGCAGCCGGCGGTTCGGTGACCCTGCTGCCGGTGCAGCAGGATGTGGCCAACACCGTCAGCGTCAAGAACGACCCGGCGTTTCCGGACAACGGCTCGCCCGCCGGCGCCGACGAAGCCCTGCTGGGGTTCCTCGGCGTCTCCCACAGCATCCCCGCGAACGTCCGGCTGCTCAGCGACGTCGGGCCTGTGATGGCGAACCGCGCGCGCACAAAAGCCGGCTGCCTCGGCTGGCTCTTTTCGCTGATCGAGCAGCGTTTCGGCGTCGATCCCTCGCAGCCCGGCTGCTCCAACTCCCAATGGCCCTGACGAAAGCGGCAATGGCTGGCGCTCCGTCGTGCTGATCATCAATCGCATTTCAACAACGGCTGAAGGAGGCCTGTCATGAGAATCACCTCTCCCCCTGAACCGCGCTCGATCACCATCGTCTTGACGGGCATTTGCGTGCACTTTGCGCAGAGCTCGAATCCGGAGCTTCCGGTGCCGTATCGGATCGTGCTGCCGGCCAGTACGTCATTGAATCGGTTCGGGCACGTCGAGCTCGGCAACCTCAGACCGACCGTGGTCATCAACGGGGCTCCTGTGCAGAGCGGACCGCTGGTCATCGACATCACCGGCCAGCCGTCGGGGGCGCCACTCCTTCCGCCGGAGCAGAACGCACCCCATCTGACAAAACTGGCCCACGGCATCGTCAACTTCAATACCGACCTTGCATACGCCAACCTGCCGACGGCCGGGATCTTCATCAACCTCTCGATCCCCGGCGACTTCAGCATCGACCCAACAACCAAAAACCTGCAGTTCGTCGCCTCCGAGGTGACAGACCTTCAGGTGACGGTTGGCGGCGGGATCCTTAAGCCGCTCCTGGCTACCAACACCATCGCAATCGCGAACGAGGCGTGGGATGGATCGTCCCTCACACCGAATGCGGACGAGACCCTGCTCGGCTTTCTCGCCGTCGCGAGCAGCGTCCCATCCACCAGCACGCCTCCGCCGGTGCCTTCGACGGTGCCCTCGCGCGGGCGGCCGATTACCATGGAGTGGGTCGATCCCTCGCAGCCCGGCTGCTCCAACTCCCAATGGCCTTAGCTCACCACGCGATCCCGTAGTCCTCCCCATGGTTCGACGACCCGCCCCACATCGTCCCGTGCGTGCGATCGAAGAGGATCGCGTTGATCGGGCCTGAGGTGCGGTCGTCGAACTCCATGGTGTAGCCCATGGTCCGCAATTCGTTGCGCACCCACGGCGGGGTGGCATCGTGCAGGAGGATGCGTCCCGGCACCGACTGGCGGTCGCCGAGCCATTTGCGCACCTGGAAGGTATTGAAGTTCGCCGCCTCGCTCGCCTCCTGCGGGGTCATCCCGAACTCGACGACGTTGAGGAAGAACTGGAGGAGGTTCTGGTCCTGCGTGTCGCCTCCCTGTACGGCGAAGGCGAGGTAGGGTGCCCCGTCTCTGAGGGCGAGGGTCGGCGTGAGGGTGACGTGCGGGCGCTTGCCCGGCTCGATGACGTTGTAGGGGTTCTGCGCCGGATCGGTGTCGAAGCTCTGCGCACGCTGCGAGAGACCGATGCCGGTCCGGCCGGCGATGACCGCCGGGATCCAGCCGCCGCTGGGGGTGATCGAGACCACCCACCCTTCGGCGTCAGCCGCTTCGATGGAGGTCGTGCCGAGGCGGAACGACTCGTCGAACTCCTTCATGGCGGTGGTGCTCGGCTTCGAGGCGGTGGCGTTCCAGTTGCGCAGGTAGTTCAAGAACGGATTGGTGCCGCTCTGGAACGGGTAGGGATCGCCCGGGCCGATATTCGGATCGTTGCGGTCGGGGCGGATCAGCTTCGCCCGCTCGCGGGCGTACTCCTTCGACAGCAGGCCGGCCACCGGCTCCTCGGGCGGAAAGTAGGGGTCGCCGTAATAGAAGTCGCGGTCGGCGTACGCGAGGCTCAGCGCCTGATACACCGTATGGATGTAGCGCGCGCTGTTGTAGCCCATCGCCTTCAGGTCGTAGTTTTCGAGGATGTTCAGCGCCTGCAGCATCGACGGACCCTGCGTCCAGACCGTCAGCTTGTAGACGTCGACGCCGCGGTAGCTGGTCCTGACCGGCTCTTCGACACGCACCTGCCAGCGCGCCAGGTCCTCTTTCGTGATGAGGCCCCCCTGCTCCTGCGTGCCGCGCGCGATCTCCTCGGCGATGTCGCCTTTGTAGAAGCGGTCGTACGCGGCCATGATCGCCTCGCGCCGGCTCTTGCCGCGCTTCAGCGCCTGCTGCTCCGCCTCCACCATCTTGCGCAGCGTCGCGGCGAGCTCCGGCTGGCGGAAGATCTCGCCGGCCGCCGGCGCCTCGCGCTGCGCGGTGGTCGCGCTCGCGCCGGTACGCACGTCGTGCGCCGGGGTGACGCTCGAGCCGCTGCTCTGCGTCTGGACCGGAGTGGCCGCGGCAGCGTCGCGGAGGTGCGGCAGCATCACGCTGCGCGAGTACGGCCACTGCTTGAGCCACGACTTCTGGCGCTCGATGTTGTTCGCCGCCTGCGCTTCGATCGGATAGCCGTCGGCCATTTCGATGGCCGGCGCGAGGACCTCCTTCAGCGAGAGCGTCCCGTAGTCGGCCAGCATGAGCAGCAGGCCCCCCGGCGTTCCGGGCGTCACCGCCGCGAGCGGTCCGTACTCCGGCGGATAGGCCATGTTCTTCGACTTGTAGAAGGCGGGGGTGGCTCCCGACGGCGCCACGCCGAGGGCGTTGATGCCGATCACCTTCTTCGTCTTCGGGTTGTAGATCAGCGCCTGCGTTTCGCCGCCCCACGCCAGGGTGTCCCACATGGTGCAGGTGGCGGCCAGCATCGCCGCGGCGGAGTCGACGGCGTTGCCCCCCTTCTGGAACATCATCGCGCCGGCGGTCGCGGCGAGCGGCTTGCCGGTGATGGCCATCCAGTGCTTCGCGTGCAGCGGCGGCTTCTGTGTCTGAGCGGAAACGAAAGTTGCAAACAGGCAGGCGAAGGCGATCGCGGGGAGGCGGCGGCGATTCATAGGGCGCATAGTATGAGCATCATGCGAACGACGGTCCCGATCGCCCTCGCGGCGATGCTCTTTCTCGCATGCGGCCGGGAGAGCGTCGCGGAGTTGCAGCAGCAGCCGGTGGCGCCGCTGCCCCTCGTCCATCACGAGGTGCGCGCCGATCGCCTGCCGAAGCCGTACGCCACACCGAGCGCCGGCAATCCGCCGCGGGTCTCGAAGCCGCCGGCCAACTGGGCCCCTGCCGTCCCTGCCGGTTTCCGAATCTCCGTCTGGGCGGACGACCTCAACGACCCGCGCAACATGGCCCTCGCGCCGAACGGCGACGTCTTCGTCGCCTGTATGGCCGACGGCGAAGTGCTGATTCTGCGCGATACGAACGGCGACCGGCTGCCGGACAGGCGCTTCACCTTCGCGAAGAAGCTCGAGCAGCCGTTCGGCCTCGCCTTCCGCGGCAATCATCTCTACGTCGGCAACACCAACGCCATCGTCCGCTTCGATTACCAACCCGGCGATACCGAGGCGCGTGGCAAGCCGGTCAAGCTGATCGACCTGCCGGCCGGCGGCCACGCCACGCGCAACCTGATCTTCAACCGAGACGGCTCGAAGATGTACGTCGCGGTCGGGTCGGACTCCAACGTCAGCGACGAGACCGCGGAGCCGCTGCGCGCCGCGATCACCGAATTCAATCCCGATGGCAGCGGGCGGCGCACGTACGGCTCGGGGCTGCGCAATCCGGTCGGCCTGGCCTGGAACCCCGCCACGAACGCCCTCTGGACCTCCGTCAACGAGCGCGACGGGCTCGGCGACGATCTCGTTCCCGACTACATCACCGAGGTAAAGCCGGGAGCGTTTTACGGCTGGCCGTTCTCCTACATCGGCCAGAACCCGGAGCCCCGCCGCAAAGGAGAGCGTCCGGAGCTCGTCGCCCGCGCCATCCCGCCGTCGCTCCTCCTCAAAGCACACTCCGCCGCGCTCGGCCTCCTTTTCTACGAGGGGAAGATGTTCCCCGAAAAGTACCGCGGCGGCGCCTTCGTCGCCCTCCACGGCTCGTGGAATCGCTCCCGACGCACCGGCTACAAAGTCGTTCACGTCCCGATGCGCGCCGGCCAGCCGGCCGGCGGCTACGACGACTTTGCGATCGGCTTCGCGCCGAGCGACACCGCCCGCGAAGTGTGGGGCCGCCCGGTAGGACTGCTCGTGCTGCCGGACGGATCGCTGCTGATTTCGGAGGATGGCAACGGGGTGATCTGGCGCGTGAGCATTGGATGAATTCCACAATTTGGCCATGAACAGCCAATATCTGTAGCCGTCGCGGAATCGATCTTGACCGCAGGAGAAAATAATGCGGCTCGAGAATCGAAGCGTACGGAATCCTCAATCAGTGCTTCTGATTGGTCGCTGCAGCACGGACGCGAGTTCCGTAAATAAGGACCGTTGATGTACCCTGATTCCGTTCACGGTTCCAGCGGAGACTCCATGACTGCCAACTCCCGGGGGACCAGGGTCCCGGACGCGACGTTCCGATTCGGGGATTTCACGCTCGATTGCGATTCACGTCTGTTGATGCGCAATGGAACGAAAATCCATCTGTCGCTGAAGGCGCAGCAGTTACTGCATCTTCTGCTGCTGGCGCGGCCGCGGGCACTGTCGCGCAAGGAGCTCTACGACGCGCTCTGGCCGTCGACGTTCGTCTGCGAGACCAATCTGGCCAGCATCATCAATGAAGTGCGGCGCGCGCTGGGCGATGACCCGCGTACGTCGCACTACATCCGCACGGTGCACGGCTTCGGCTATGCGTTCTGCGGCGAGGTGGTACAGCAGGCCGCCGCGGCACGCTATGTCACCGCAAAGCTCAACTGTGAAAAGCAGTCCTATTCGCTGCACGAGGGGGAAAATTCGCTCGGCCGTTCGGACGACTGCAGCATCGTCATCGCCGCGCCGACCATCTCCCGCCGTCATGCCGTGATCACGATCTGCAATGGCCTCTTCACGATCACGGATCTCGACAGCACGAACGGCACCTATGTCGACGGACGGCGAATCGGGCGGGTGCCGGTAGTGGTGACGCCACAGTCGCGGATCACGTTCGGCGCGCTCACCGCCTCGATCATTTCGCGAACGATCTCGTCGACCACCGGCCTGCGATTGAATGCAAAACTGTCCAGCGGGTGATCGACGGACGTGTCTCGTGCTGTAGCGTTCGTCATCCGATCGGGTGTCGAGCTGCTCAGCGACTCGGCTCTT
The DNA here is from genome assembly GCA_036398925.1 of Thermoanaerobaculia bacterium. Taxonomy (GTDB): domain Bacteria; phylum Acidobacteriota; class Thermoanaerobaculia; order Gp7-AA8; family Gp7-AA8; genus DASWOB01. The sequence continues at coordinate 26,189 of DASWOB010000005.1, read as the reverse complement.
CAGCTTGTTCAGGCGGCGCAGGGTTGCAAGCCGGTTTCTGCCGCGCTTTTTGCAATGTCCTCACTGCGTGCGACTACGCACCCAGAAAGGATCTTTCAGAATGCGACGTCAAGCAGACAGCAAGACTGTCGCGGGGAAAAAAAGCTCCGCGAAGGGAAAGTCCGAGACATTCGAAAGCAAGCCGCGCAAGGCAGTGGCGGTAAAGCCGCAGGCCGGAAAAGCGCGTGAGGCGTCCAGCGAGGCAAGCTCGAGGGGCAAAGGCAACTCCGGACCGATCGGGCGTGCGGTCTCTGCCGTACGACGGATCTTCCGGCGTGGCAAACCGGCAGCCGCCGCCGAGATGGCGCCGGAGACCAGCACGAGCCGCGGCGTCGATCAGGCGGGTGGACAGAAGCAGCAGCGCCTCGTCCGCCGGCAGACCGACATTCCGATGGACGTTCTGAACAATACCTACACGCCTTCGCAGACCCGTTCGAAGATGGGCTTCCGCGCGAACGGCGCCGATCACCAGCATGACCAGGAGTTCGCGGCCGGTGTGGCCGACGAGCGCTGGAACGACGAAGACCGCATGACCAACAAATCGGGCGACCCGCGCATCGGTACGCGCGGTCGGACGTACGAGCCGGGCGAGACCCGCGAAGAATCACGCAACGAGTAACCAAAGAAGCAGAGAAGCAAGAAGGAGGCAGCACATGGATCAGGACAACCCGACCCCTGGTGGATTCGGTAACACGACAGGCAGTGACGTCGGCAGCGGCACGGGCGCGGGAGGCACCGGCACGACCGGCGCCGGAACTGGCGTGACCGGCAGCGGCGGCGGCTCGATGGGCGGCGGTTCGATGGGTGGCGGCAGCTCGACCGGTGGCGGCTCGACGGGCGGTGGCTCGACGGGCGGTGGCTCGATGGGTGGCAGCTCGATCGGCGGCAGCAGCGGCAGCAGCTTCTCGAGCGGCGACGCCGGCGCCGACACGAGCGTCTGCCCGACCTGCGGCCAGTCGAAGAACCGCGGACTCGAGCAGTTCCTGGGACGCCTCGGCATCACCCAGGACATGATCACGAACCTCAAGGGGCAGTTCGCGAACGTCGACATCGACGAGTACATGAACACGGCTCGCGAGTACCTCAAGGACGGCAGCGGCAAGGCCACGTCGTACGCGAAGGACAACCCGGGCAAAGTAGCCGCCGGTGTGGCCGCGCTGGCTCTCGGCGCGGGGCTCATCTACGCGGCTGCAAATCGCGACAAGGCGTGAGCCCGGTCGATCTCAGTTACTCCACCGAGGGGGACGGCGCACTCGTCGTCCTCCTCCATGGCTTCCCGGAGTTCCGTTACTCCTGGCGGAAACAGGTCCCCGCCCTCGCCGCGGCCGGCTTTCAGGTCGTCACCCCCGACCTGCGCGGCTACAACCTCTCGCCAAAGCCGCGCGACATCGCTTCCTATCAGCTGACGAACATCGTCGACGACGTGGCGGCGCTGATCGATCGCCTCGGCGGCGCGCCGTGCATCCTGGTCGGCCACGACTGGGGCGGGCTGGTAGCGTGGTATGTGGCCATGACCCGGCCGGGCCTCGTGCGCAAGCTGGCCATCCTCAACATCCCTCATCCGGTACCGCTCTCCCGCGAGTTGCACCGCTCCCGCGACCAGAAGTTCCGCCTCGCCTACCAGCTCTTTCTCTCGCTGCCGATCATCCCGGAGCTGTTCATGAAGCTGTTCGGCGGAGCACTGCTGCGACGTGCAGGAAAGTTCTCAAACGAGGAAGTAAAGGTCTATCAGCATGCATGGAAGGGCTCCATGCGCACGATGCTGCACTACTATCGTGCCGTGCAGCGCTTCCGCGGCAAGCTGCGGGAGCTCGTCAAACGGATCGATATCCCCGTGCTGTTGATCTGGGGCGAGGAAGAGAAGGTCTTCATCCGCGAGACCACCGAGGACTTTGCGGAGTGGGTTCCGGACCTCCGCATCGAGCGCATCCCCGGCGCCGGCCATTTCGTGCAGACCGACGCACCGGAGCGGGTGAACGAGCTGCTGCTGCGGTTCATGAAGCAGGCGTAGCGCGTGGGGAGCTGTTCAGCGGCTCAGCTACTCAGCTGTTCAGCTACTCAGCTACTCAGCTGCTCAGGGGTGAGCTGCTGAGCGCTTCAGCTGTTGAGCTATTGAGCCGTTAAGCTATTGAGCTGTTGAGCGAGAAGTGTATGATCAAGACAATCCTTCACACTTCTCGCTTAACAGCTCAACAGCTCAATAGCTTCCCCCGCCTGAACGGCTGAGGAGCTGAACAGCTGAACAGCTGAGCAGCTGAACAGCTCCCCCATCACATCGCCGCGCGAAACTCCGCCCACTGGATGTCGAGTGTCGAGGCGAACGTCTTTCGCGGTTGCCATCCCAGCTTCTGCCGGGTGGCGCTGCTGCGGATGCGCTGATCGACCGCCAGCGCATCGGCAAAGTCGCCGAGCGAGGCACGTGCTTCGTCGAGCGGGACGAGCTTGGTGTCGGCGCCGATCAGGTGCGCCATATCCAGCAGTGTCGAATCGCTGTCGTCGATGGCGTGCAGCACGCCGGTGGCCCGCTGTTCGATCGCGCGCACGTAGCAATCGGCCGCCTCGCGCAAGTCGACCATGGCCCAGCGGTTCGTGCCGTCTCCGATGATCTCCACCGGCTCTTTCTGCTGCGCGGCGAGGAACCAGCCCGCGAGAAGGCTCTGCTTCCCGCCGTACACACAGCCGGGCCGCAGCACGGCGCCGCCGGAGGCGATGACACGCTCCTCGTGCGCCGCGCGCCAGGTCACGAGCGACAGCGGATTCACGTCCGATCCTTCGTCGGCATCCTGGGTGTTGCCGAGGATCCAGACCCCGGAGGTGTAGACGAACGGCTTGCCGAGCGCGGTGAAGGTGTCGACGGCGAGGAGGTCGAGCTCCGCCGTCTTCTTCTTCGCCGCGGCGGTGTGGATGAACGCATCACAGCCGGCCAGCGTCTCGCCGAGGGACGGCAGGGAATCGAGGTCGCCGGCGATGACGAACACACCCTGCGCGCGCAGGTGGGAAGAATCGGCGTCGGGACGAACGAGTGCCGCGACGTCGTGGTTGGCGCGCCGCAGCGCCTCCGCCACGGCGCCGCCGATGTATCCGGTGGCTCCGGTCATGAAGATCCGCATGACGGAGCGTAAAAGCAAAAAGGCCGCCCCTTGCGAGGCGGCCTTCGGTTTTGGTCGTGATTCGAAGGACTACTTGCCCTTCTTGGCTTCCATCGCGCGGCGGAACGCCAGCGCCATGGCCGACTCACCGGACGACTCTTCGTTGCGCTCGTCCATCATCTTCGCGTACTCCTCGCGATCGGCAGCCGCCTTGGCCGCTTCATGCGAGAGCGAGATGCGCTTGCGGCTCGGATCGACGCTCATGATGCGGACCATGAGGCGCTCGCCGGCGTGGTGCGCTTCGCTCGGATCGGCGCCATGCGGCACGGCGATCTCCGAGTTCGGGATCAGGCCGGTCAGGCCCGGCTCGAGCTCGACGAAGACGCCCGGGGCCGCGCCGTGATCGACGACGCCCTCGACGACTTTGCCGACCGGGTAACGCATCTGCGCGTCTTCCCACGGATCGGTGGTAGCCACCGCGCGGAGGGAGAGCGAGAGGCGCTTCTTGGACGGATCGACTTCGCGGACCCAGCCGGTCACGCTCGAGCCGATGGCGACCGCGGGGTCGCCGGCCTTCACGCCGAGCGGGAGCTGCGAAACGTGCACGAGACCGTCGAGGCCCGGCTCTACTTCGACGAAGTAGCCGAAGTCGGTCGAGCGGACAATGCGGCCCGCGAACTGGGTGCCGGGAGCGTAGCGCTCGGCGACGTCACCCCAGGGATCCGGCTCCGCATCCTTCATCGAGAGTGAAATGCGCTTGCCGTCGTTCTCGACTTTGATGACCTTGACGCGCACTTCCTGCCCGATCTGCACGACTTCCTCGGGCTTGGTGACGCGGCGGCGGCTCATCTCGCTGACGTGCAGGAGACCGTCCACGCCGCCGAGGTCGACGAACGCACCGAACTGCGTGAGGGTCTTCACGCGGCCGGTCAGTTCGGCGCCGGGGACGATGCGCCCGCGCGTTTCGGCTGCACGCTCCTGGGCCGCTTCCTTGAGGAGGGCGGCGCGGGAGACGACGATGCGGCGGCCGTCATCGGACAGCTCGGTCACGCGGAACTCGAGCGACTGATTCACGAACGAATCGGGGTTCTCGATCTTCCCGAGCGCGATCTGCGACAGCGGGCAGAAGGCGCGAAGCCCGCTGACGTTCACTTCGAAGCCGCCCTTGTTGCGGCCGGTGACTTTGCCTTCGACCGGAAGGCGTGCTTCGTAAGCCCCGCGAAGCTGATCGAGGCTGGCCCTGCCCTTGATCATCTTGCGCGACACGCGGATCTCGGGCGAGGTCTTGACGACGGTTGCTTCGATGGCATCGCCGATGTCGAGACCCTCGAGCTCCGCCGCGTCCATTACTGCCTCGGACGGTCCGCCGTAGGAGATGTAAGCATCCTCACCGGAGATCGAAACGATCGTCCCGCGAAGAGCCTCCCCCTGCTGCGGAGTTTTGAGGTCTAAATTCTCCATCGCCTCGGCAAAAGACGTAGCCTCGGCGTTCTCTCTCGACTGGCTCATGGGAGTGTGCGTACCTTTCAGAGATTGTTCTCGGTCCGTGAGAACGGATGGGACGCGTATCGTACTCGAATTTCCGAACGGCGTCACGACCGAGCCAACCCCCAAACCAAGGCGTTACCAAAAATATTTTTCCATCCCACTTGACGCCCCAAACGAGCGAACCGATGTTGCTCGTTACCTTCGTTCGGATGCGCCACGCACGCTGAAAACGGGCAGAAGGAGACTTCGGGAGTAGCGATGGACACCCGAGGCCACGCGGTTCGAACGCTCTCTGGCAGCTGTCAACGGACCGAGATCGAGCTCACGGGGTCAGAGGCCGTGAGCTTTTTTTGTTCCTCGGTTCCTCGAGGAACTGCCTCACGCCGGCAGTACGGAGGTGCTCCTCTCGCGGCAACGGCTCTCGTAGGTGTGGCAGTAACCTACTCGACCAGGAACTTCACGTTCGCCAGCACCGGATCATTCACCGAGTACTGCCGCAGGTTCTGCGCCTTGTCGATCACCTGGACCCAGCCGACCGACCACGTTCCGGACGGGGCATTCTTTGCCACGTTGATGTTGCCGATCCAGGTCTGCCCCTGATCGGGACTGGACAGCGAGAACGAGACCTTCGCGCCACCCGGCCCGGTCGGGCCATACGCCTGCGCGTTGATGTGCGCGACGCCCGACATATCGTCGTTCACCTGCGCCTGCACCTGGATCACGCCCCCTTCCGCGTTTGAGACCACCAGCGGATTCAGCGTCAGGGAGACGAGCGTCGGCGGGGTGTTGTCGCATCCCTGTCCGGTGATGTGGACCTGTACCCCGCGCACCATCGGGACCTCGGAGCGGTACGAGGCCATGTTCCGCGCTTTGTCCTGCAGCTGGATCTGCTCGAGCTGCCAGTCGCCGCACTCGACGTTCGCGGCCGGCGTGAAATCGCACTCCCACAACGAGCCGCCGACCGCGCCAGGACGGCAGCCGAACCCGAGGCGGGCGTGCTTCGACGGACTGACGAAGACGCCGCTCGCCAGCGACACGCCCGACTTGTCGTCCGACGCTTCGACGTAGATCGTGTTCTTCTCCCCGGCGCGCATGTCTGGTTTCTCGACGCGGACGCCCAGCAGCGTCGGCCCCTGCGCGTCCGACTGCGCGGAGTTCACGCGGAACTGCGCCGTCCCCGGAAGCAGGCCCTGGCTCGCGGAGAGGTTCACGCTGTTCCCGGCGTTGTCGCTGAGCGCGAGATAGTTGATGCGCCACGTCCCGGCCGTGGCCTCGGCCGGAATCTGGATGCGCGCGACGTAGCGATTCGACTCCGGGGCCTCACGCTGCCCGGCGAACCCCTGCAGCGCGCCGGCAGGGCTGGCGATGACGCCGGAGACGCTGCGCACGCCGGAGAGGTCGTCGATCACCGTCATGATGAGCATCGTCTCCGCGCCGTCGGCGACCTGCGTCGGCGAGAACTCGAGCCCCATCAGCTGCGGCGCTTTCGTGTCGGAGTCTTCGTCCTTCGGCCCCTCCGGGTCGACGTTCGGATCGTTGCTGTTGGTCCGGTCCTGCGCGTTGTTGTTGTTCTGCGCCTGCTGTTGCTGCGGAGTCGGACGCACGGGCGGCGCCTGACGCACCGGCGGGGGCGGTACCGGCTTCTTCTCGCGGACGCCGAGGGCGTTCGCGATCGGTGTGACGATCTTCTGGAAGAGCGACTGCTCCTGCTTCGGCGGCGCGGCAGCCGGCGGCGCGGCCCGGAGGAGCTCGTTGTAACGCTGCTCGCGCGCGAGCTGCGCCGCGGTGCGGTCTCTCGGCGACATGGTCGTGCCGTCGGGGTTCATCTCCACGATCTCGCCGGTGTCGGTGATCTCCTCCGCGGCGACACTCTGCGTCGTCGCCACGGATGTCCCGAGGGCCGGCTGCAGTTCCGCCGCGGTCTGGTACGCGCGGACGCGCAGGAACACCGCCACGGCGAAGAACACGCCGAGGACCAGGAAGAACGCCGGAAGGAAAGAAAGCCTGCGGGTCACGGTCGAGTCGCTTCTAGTTGACGACTCCCGGAACAGCAAGAGTGAACGGCGCGATTTCGGCTTCGAAGGTTTCGCCGGTCGACGTTTTCATCACGTAGTGCCCCTGCATGGAGCCGAACGAGGTGGTGAGGGGGCAGAAACTGGTGTACTCGAACGTGTCGCCCGGGGCAAGCTTCGGAAATTCACCGACCACGCCCGGCCCTTGTACCCGTTCGACGTTGCCGTCGCCATCGGTGATGATCCACTCGCGGCTCACGAGCTGCGCGGTCTCATTGCCGACGTTGGACATGGTGATGTGGTATGCGAAGAAGAAGTAGTTGGAGCGGGGCTCGCTCCGCTCCTCCATGTACTCGCTTTCCACCTGGATGCGAATACCGCGCGTGGTTGTGTCGGACATGCTGAGAACGCTCATTATCGCACTTGTAGCTGTGCTGGCGCCGGTGGCGCAGGGCCAAGGGCCGAGGGCCGAGGGCCAAGGGCCCGCCTCCCCTCTTGGCCCTCGGCCCTCGGCCCTCGGCCCTTCGACGCCAGCGGCGGAGCTGTCGACCATTACCGTGCCGATCCGCGCCTCACTCACCTCGCTGCAGCCCGAGCTCGAGAAAAACGTACCGCTTCGATTCGCCGACAGCGACACGCAGAAAGGGATCGACATCCGCTACGACATCAAGCGCGATCCGATCCGCCTGGCGATGAGCGGCCCCGGCCTGCGCGCTACGACCACCGTGCACTACCGCGTCGAAGCGTGCCGCGGACGGTTTCCCTGCATCTCCTGCGGCTATGAGGAAGCGCCACGCCAGGCGCAGATCACGCTGCACTCGAAGCTGGCGTGGGACGCCAGCTGGCGGATCACCTCAAAGACCACGCCGCTGCCGACGCACTACCCGAAGCGCTGCGCGGTGACGTGGTTCGACTTCGACATCACCGACCGCTTCATCGCGCCGGCCGTCCAGCAGCAGCTGGCGATCGCCGCACGGACGATCGATCGCAACACGCCGGCCGTCGCGAACATCCGCCCGCAGGCGCAGCAGATCTGGAGCGAGCTGCAGAAGCCGATCGAGCTCGCCCCGCGCACCTGGCTGGTGCTCGATCCGATCGACGTTGCGTTGACGCCGCTCACCGGCTCCGGCACCGACGTGACTTCGACGCTGTCGCTGCGCGCGCAGACACGCGTGATCGTTGGCGACAAGCCGGCCGCCGGAGCGAAGGCGCTCCCCCCGCTCAAAGTCGCCGGCGGGGTACCGAGCGGTATCCGCGTGCCGCTCGATCTCGAGCTGCCGTACAGCGAAGCGACGCGCCTCGCCACCGCGGAGCTGGGCGGCAAGACGTACAAGGTCTCCGGCCGCGACCTGAAGATCGACTCGATCGCCATCGCCCCCGGCACGAACAACAAGCTGCGCATCAGCGCCTCGATCGACTACCGCGGCGGCGCGCTCCGCAACTACCGCGGCATCGTTCATCTCGACGCCACGCCGGTTTTCGATCCCGCCACGCAGAGCATCCACTTCCCCGACCTCGAATACGCCCTCGCCGATCGCGGCAGCGTCTTCCGCCGCATGGCCGAGCGCGCGGCGCACGACACCCTTCGCGCCCGGCTCCGCGAGAACATCCGCTTCCCCCTCGGCCCGCAACTGACGCGGCTGCGCAACGAGGTCACCCGCGCCTTGACTCGCCCGCTCGGCAACGGCGTGATGCTGCGCGGCCAGGCCACCGCCATTCAGCCGGTGAGCGTCACCCCCCGCGAGAAGCTGGTCATCCACGCGATCGCCACCGGCACCGCGGCAGTGGAGCTACGCCCCGGCTCCATTCGGTGAGACAGCGGTAACGGGGAGCGGGCGGTTCACAGAGCTACGCCTCGGTCCCATTCGGAGAGAACACATCCTCGATCTTCGCCCGAAACACCTTCGCGATCGTGAACGCCAGCGGCAGACTGGGATCGTACTTGCCGGTCTCGATGGCGTTCACGGTCTGGCGCGAGACACCCAGACGCTCCGCGAGCTCTGCCTGCGACCAGCGCTGTTCCGCGCGGAGCTCGCGCAGGCGGTTGGTCATGCTTCCGACTCCGTCGGCGGGGCGTAGCGGCGAGCGCCGACCCACTGGCCGGCCACCCAGGCGAGCATCATCACCAGGAACGCATCGTTGACGTCGAGCTTCGGCGCGCCGAGGCGCTCGCAAAGGCGATAGCCCATCATCGTGACGGCGCCCGCGCCGAAGGCGATGGCCAACGATTCGAGGTGGATCTTGCGCAGCAGCTCGTCGGCGCCATGGAGAAAGATCATGTAGGCGCGCATGGTCATCAACAGCAGACCGACGGTCAGCGCGGTCAGCGACCACGCCGCGAGACCCGGCTTCAGGAACGCGCCGTCGAAGAGGATCGTCGCCGCGCCGAACGAGAACACCGCCGCCATCATCCAGACGCTGAAGATGCGGTAGTGGCGCGCGTCGCGCGGGGTGAAGAGTGCGTAGCAATCCATGTCAGCCCCCTGTCAAGTGTGCTTGACATCAAGATGGAGCCGATGAAGGGCAATGTCAAGGGTGCTTGACAACCGCCCGCTATCGACGGCCAACCTACTCGCCGCGAATATGCGCGAAAAACGCATCGCTCGCGACCGGCCGGCCGAGGAACCGCTCCACCAGCTCGCGGGCCGGCTCTTCGCTGCCGCGGCTGAGGATCATCTCGCGGAAGCGGCGTCCGGTCTCGCTGTTCATCAGGTCGGCGCCGAACGCGGTGACCAGATCGAGCGCGATGACCTTCGCCCACATGTAGCCGTAGTAACCGGCCGCGTAGCCGCTGGCGATGTGCTCGAACGTCCCGGGGAACTCGGTTCCGTCGACGTAGCCCATCGGCGTGGCCGCTTCCATCGACGACCAGACCTCGAGGCAACGCCCCGGGGTCTCGTTCGACAAGGCCATATCAAACGATGCGTAAAGCAGCTGCCGTCCGTAGTCGATGCCGGCGCCGAAACGCTTCGCGGCGTTGAGCCGCTCCACCAGTGATTCGTCGAGCTCGGGGCAGCTCGGGCAGTGGCCGCGCAGCAGCGAGAGCGACTCCATCCGGCTGGCCCACTCCTCGTACATCTGCGACGGCGCTTCGACGAAATCGCGCTGCACGCTGGTGCCGGCGTGCGCGAGGTACCACGTCTCCGACAGCACGCCGTGCAGCACGTGCCCGAACTCGTGCAGCAGCGTCTCGAGCTCGTCGTGGGTCAGCCCCTGGCGGTTGAAGTTCGTCACCAGCACGCTGATCGGCTTCCGCTCCGCGCGGCGGCTGTTGCCGCGCACCGGCCACGCCGCGGCGTGCTTGTACTTGCCGTCGCGCGGATAGAGGTCGAGATAGATGCCGCCGATCGGTGCGCCGGTCGCGGCGTCGGTGACGTCGAGGAAGATCACATCCTCGTGCCACACCTGCACCGCCTCGCGCTCGAAGCGGACGCCATACAGCCGTTCGCTGATGTCGAGCATCCAGCGGACGGTCGGCTCGGTCGGGAAGTACTTGCGCAGCTCTTCCTGGTCGATGGCGTAGCGCTGCTCGCGGAGGCGCTCGCGGTAGTAGGCGACGTCCCAGCGATGCACGCGCGCCTCTTCGACCGGGATGCCGAGCATCTTCGCCTTCACCTCGGCCAGCTCGCTGAGGTCGCGCAGTTCGGCCTCGGTGACCACGCTGCGCACTTCATCGAGGAACTGCGTCACCGTCTCCGGCCGCTCCACCATCCGCCGCTTGGTGACGTAATGGGCGTAGCTCGGGACGTCGTACAGCTCCGCGATTTCCCGCCGCAGCGCCACGATCTCGTCCATCACAGCGAGATTGCGCGAGGTCCCGCGCCGTGTATTCGCCGTCCAGTACCGCTTGCGCCCCTCTTCGCTGCGCGCGTTCATCAGGAAGGGGACGAAATCGGGGTAGTCGAAGCCGACCACGATGTTGCCGGCCGCGTCGCGCGGCACGCGCTCGAGGTACGCCTGCGGCAGCCCCTCGCACTCCTCGGGCGTGAAGGTGAGTCGCGTTTCGTTCTCGCGGATGTTCTTGGCGAACTCCTGTCCGAGCTCGGTCAGCCGCTCGCTGATCTCCTTGAAGCGCTGCCGCTTTTCCGGCGGCAGCGAGACGCCGCTGTCCTCGAACGCCTCGATCAGATGCTTCTGCAACTCGCGCTCGGCCACCGTTTTCGGCTCGACGCGCCGGACGCGTTCATAAAAGTGCTCGTTCTGGAAAACGTCGGTGATGAACGACGACTCCTGCACCAGCGCCACATCGGCCGCATCGCGCACCGCCTTGTCGGGATGGACGCTGTTGAGCAGCGAGATCGGTCCGAAGGCGTCTTCGAGCACCATGCCGACGTCGTCCCACGCATCGAGGATCGTCGCCGCCGAGACGCGGTCGAGCGGAAGGTTCTCGATGTGAAAGAGCAGACGGCGCGCCGATTCGAGCGCTCCCTCCGCCGATCTCGCGACTTCTTCGGCAGAGAGCACAGGAATGGTCGCGCGCGCTTGCGCGGGCTGCGGTACGGACTCGGTCGTCATTCGGCCCGGCATTGTATCCAGCAATTTGCGTACAAACCGTGTCGGCCTGTTGAAGGCCTGTTAACGGCCAGTCGACGGTAGGATGCGAAACTACGACGCACGCCGCGGCGTAATGAGAAGGAACAACCCCCAATTGAGGAGCCTGACCCTGTGAAACGCATCCCTGCCGTGATCGCCGCCCTGCTTTTCGCAACCACCCTTCTCGCCGCCCCGACCGCCGAGCAGCTTTATCGCGCCGGCCGCGACGCCCTGCAGCGGGGACAGCTCGACAAAGCGGTGGAGCAGTTCGAAAAAGCGGTCGCGGCGAAGCCGAACGACGCCAACTACCACTTCTGGCTCGGCAACGCCTACGGCAGCGCCACCATGAAAGCGAACATGGTCAACCAGGCCGGCCTGGCCAGAAAGACCCTGGCCTCGTTCGAAAAAGCGGTGCAGCTCGACCCGAACCACATCGAAGCGCGCTTCGGCCTCATTGATTACTACCTGCGCGCCCCCGGCTTCATGGGCGGCAGCGAGCCGAAAGCGATGCAGCAGGCCGCCGAGATCAAGAAGCGCGAGGCGCTGGCCGGCCACCGCGCCTACGCCCGCATCTACATGCGCCAGAAGAAGACCGAGCTGGCGCGCAAGGAGCTCGTCGACGCCGTCAAGGAGCAGCCGAGCTCCGCGAAAGCGCACTACTTTCTCGGCAATTTCCTCGTGAACGAGAAGAACTTCGCCGGCGCCATCCGCGAGTACGAGACCGCCATCAAGCTCGACCCCGGCTACATGGCGGCCTGGTTCCGCCTCGGGCAGTCGATCGCCCAGACCGGCCAGAACTTCGCCCGCGGCGAGGAAGCGCTCAAGAAGTACCTCAATCACCAGCCAACCTGGGACGAGCCGCAGCACGTCGGCGCCTGGTACTGGCTCGGCCAGCTCTACGAAAAGCAGGGGAAGAAGCAGGCCGCCAAATCGGCCTACATCAACGCGCAACGCCTCGCCCCAGGCGAGAAGGACATCGAAGCCGCGCTCAAGCGCGTCAGTTGAGCAGAATGAGGGAACGACCGGAGGCCTCCGGCGGCCGGGCCACGGGCCCGGACCCGTTGGTTGGCCTAGCCTCCGCGAGCGCAGCCTCGGATCGCGCGACAGAGTGTCGCGGAGGCTAGGCCAACCAATGGGGTCCGGGGCCATGGCCCCGGCCGCCGGAGGCCCCCCGTCGTTCCCTCATCCGTGCTAGCGCGCCGCGCGCAGGATCGGGTACGGATTGACTGGCTCTCCCTTCCACCACTCCTTGGTCGGCGGCAGCCGCTCGATGGAGAAATGGAGGTGCGGAGTCGTCCCGGCATTTCCGGTGACCCCGACGTAGCCGATGACCGCCCCCTGCTTCACGAACAGCCCCTCGGCCATCCCGTTCGCGTAGCGGTCGAGGTGGGCGTAGTAGTAGATCGTCTCTTCCGCCACGTCGTACTGGTAGAGGGTGATGCCGCCCGCGCGGCTGTTGAAGAGCTTCTTCACCGTGCCGTCGACCGCCGCGAACACCGGCGTCCCCTGCGGCGCGAGGATGTCCATCGCCCGATGGATCCGGCTCCCGCCGCCGCGCACTTCGCTGAAGCTGTCGCGGAGCTGGTCCGCGGAGATGCCCTGCACCGGGATGAGGATGCCGCCGGCGGGCCGCAGCTCGGGCATGCGCCGACGCTCCGGCCCGCTCTCGGCAGCCGCCGGCAGAGGGACGCTCGAGGCGCGCAATGCACGCCCGCCCGGGTCGACGCTCAGCGCGATCAGCACACCGGCTCCGATCAGCCATCCGGCCGCCAACATCTTCAACGTTTGCATGTAAGCGCGATAATGGCGAAGAACGTGCCGGAACTTCCCGACGTCGCTGTTTATCTGGAGGCACTCGACGCCCGCATCACCGGTCGCGAGCTCCGTAAGTTACGTCTGCTCAACCCTTTCGTTCTGCGCACGGTCGAGCCTGGCCCGGCTGAATTGAGCGGAAAGAAAGTCACCGGACTCCGCCGGATCGGCAAGCGGATCGTCCTGGAGCTGGAAAACGACCTCTTCGTGGTCATCCACCTGATGATCGCCGGCCGCTTCAAATGGCTCGCCCCCGGCGCCAAGCCGCCCGGCAAGATCGCCCTCGCCGCGTTCGAGCTCGAGAATGGGACGCTCGTCCTGACCGAAGCCGGATCGAAACGGCGCGCCTCGCTGCACATCATCCAGGGAGAAGAAGCGCTGCGGGCGCTCGATCCGGGCGGACTCGAGCCGCTCGAGATCCCATACGAGGCCTTCCGCGAGGCGCTCACCCGCGAGCGGCATACCTTGAAGCGCACCCTGACCGACCCGCACGTCTTCGCCGGCATCGGCAACGCCTACTCCGACGAGATCCTCCACCGCGCCCGGCTCTCCCCGGTACAGATGACGACGAACCTCAATGAGGAGGAGCTGCATCGCCTCTACGACTCCGTCCGGACCACCCTCATCGACTGGACCGACCGCCTCCGCGCCGATGCCGGGACAAAGTTCCCGGAGAAAGTGACCGCCTTCCGCCCGGAGATGGCCGTCCACGGCCGCTACAACCTCCCCTGCCCCGACTGCGGCTCCCCCATCCAGCGCATCGTCTACGCCGAAAACGAAACGAACTACTGCGCGCGATGCCAGACCGGAGGTAAGTTACTGGCGGATCGGGCGTTATCGCGGTTGCTGAACGTTGACTGGCCGAAGTCCGTTGACGACCTGTGAGGCTGGCTCGTGGCTGTTCGCGTTTAATGTTGTGTGGCTGTTAGCTCTTAGCTCTTAGGGGGGCGAGCGCGACGGTCACCGCAAGGCGCGGCAGCCGTCCTCCGAAGAGCTAAGAGCTGACAGCCAACAGCTGAAAACCAGAGCTGCGAGCCACCTTCTAACCTTTCACGTACACCACCGTCTATGCCACCAGAACAATGCAGCAGGCGGTCATGAGCGGGATACCGACACTGGAAGTACAGCGAACCAGCGCCGAGGACCGTCGTCTCGCTGCCGCGTGCGCCGCGGGTGACGCGAAGGTCTTTGAAGAAATCTACCGGCGGTATGGCGACCGGATGAAGTCGATCGCCTGGAATCACCTCGGCAGCTCGTCCGATGCCGAGGATGCGGTCCAGGAGACCTTCCTCAAGATCCATCGCGCCGCCTCGACGTACACCGGCGAAGCCTCCTTCTCGACGTGGGCTTTCCGGATCCTCGTGAACACCTGCTACGACGTGCTCCGGAAACGGCGGCGCAGGATCGAGGAAGCGCCCATCGAAGACATGGTCGAAACGTCGGCACACACGGCGCCGAGCGTCGACGTCGCGAAACGGATGACGCTCCAGAAGCTGCTCCACGAGCTTCCGGAACAGCGCCGGACGGTCTTCACCCTGTTCGAAATCGAAGGTCTGAGCCATGCCGAGATCGGCGAGATCCTCGGCATCAGCGAAGGCAACAGCAAATGGATCCTCTTTTCTACGAAGAAAGAACTGCAGAAGAAGTGGCGGAAACCAGATCATGAACATCACGTGTAGCCAGCTCGACGACCTCCTGTTCGATGGATCGCCGCTCGCCATGGAGACGGCGCGACGTCACGCGGAGCATTGCGCCGAATGCGCGGAGCAGCTGGCGAGCTGGGACGAGATTTCCGACACCGCGGCCACCCTGCAGACCACCTGGCAGAACGACCTGCTGTGGCCGCGTATCGACCGCGCGCTGCGCGAACAGAGGAAACGGAGCTTTTCCGGCGGGTGGATGAAGATCGCCGCGGCGATCCTGCTCACCGTCGGTCTCTCCGCGACAATGTGGTACGCCCTGCGGGTGCAGACGCGGGACGCCGCGTTCGACAACGACATCCTGCGCATCTCCGCGCTGGACGAGGTCGAGCGCGCCGAACAGTCGCACCTCACCGCCATCCGCAAACTGGAGCGGCTGGCCGAGCCGAAACTCGACGCCGCGCCGACCCCGCTGATGGTCAGTTACAAAGAAAAATTGATGCTGCTCGATGACGCCATCGCCGAATGCGAGGAGAACATCGAGAGCAACCGACAGAACGCACACCTCCGCGAACAACTCCTGGCCATGTACAGCGACAAACGCCAGACCCTCGAGGACGTGCTGCGGGAGGAAAACCATGGTCCCAACCGTTAATCTCCGCGGCATCCTTGCCGTGCTCCTGCTCCTCGCCGCCTCCGTCGCCCACGGACAGGAAGAGCGCTACGAACAGAAATTCTCGCGCGATCTCCAGTACCGCGGCGGCAACGTCACCATCGACCATCGCATGGGCTCTCTGCACCTGCGCGTGCACGAAGGCTCCACGGTGAGCGTCCGCGCCACCATCCGTTCGTCCGACGAAGACCTCGGCCGGCAGATCCGCATCCACGCCACGGAAGGCGCCGGCGGGGTCGCCATCCGCACCGAGATCCCCGAGGTCAAAATGCGGAACGGCCGTCTTTCCTACAGCGTCGACATGCACGTGACCCTGCCGGCCAATGCGCCGCTGCAGGCCAAGAACCGCTTCGGCAGCATGGACGCCCGTGGACTGCGCACCGCGTCGACACTCGAGAACAAACAGGGACCGCTGTCGTTCCGCGACGGACGCGGCTCGCACGTCCTCGAGAACAGCTTCGGCCCGATCTCCGCCAGCAATCACACCGGCAATCTCGCCGTGCGCAACAGCAACGGCCCGATCGACGTCAACACCATCCAGGGCAGCGTCGACGTCACCAACCGCTTCGGCCCCGTCTCCGTGACCGACGTCGAGCAGGGGGCGTCGATCAATAACGCCAACGGCCCGATCGACGTCATGGACATCGGCGGGTCGCTCAAGCTGGTCAATGCCTTCGGCCCGGTCGAAGTGTCGACCATCCGCGGCTCGGCCGACATCACCAACGCCAACGGCCGCCTGGAAGTCGACAACGTCAGCGGCTCGGCCACGGTGAAGAATTCGTTCGCCGACACCGACGTGAACGGCGTGCGCGGGGCGCTCATCCTCGCCGCCAACAACTCCCCCGTCACCGTGCACGACATCGGCGGCAACGCCAGCATCTCCTCCAGCTTCGCGCCGATCCGCGTGAACGCCATTCACGGCAGCGCCACCATCAAAGGGTCGAACGGCGACATCACCGCGAACGGCATCGGCTCTGCCCTGACCGTCGACAACCGCTTCGGCGGTGTGCGTGCCGATCACGTCCGCGGCAACGTCAACATCGACAACGCCAACGGCGCGGTGCACCTCACCAACATGTCGAAGGACGTCCGCGTCCGCACCAGCTTCGCCTCCGCCTTCGTCGACAACGTCGGCGGCAACGTGACCATCGAAAACGCCAACGGCGCGATCTCCGTCCGCGGCCTGCCGCCCGGCCCCTGCAAGGCGGTCTCGCTGCGGACGAGCTACAGCTCGATCAAACTCGCACTCCCGGCGTCCGCGAGCTACGCGGTGACCGCCCGGACATCGTTCGGCCGCATCAACACCGCCTTCCCGATCACCACCACCAGCGCCAGCGAAGAAAACCTCACCGGCACCATCGGCCGCGGCGGCTGCAAACTCGACCTGAACAACGCCAACGGGAACATCACCATCGAGCGGGAGTGAGGGGGGGCTGCTCAGCTACTCAGCTGAACAGCTGAACAGCTGAACAGCTCAAACACTAAAACGTCCGCCGGTACGTAAAGATGAAGGACCGCGCCACACAGTTCCGGATCGGCGGCGAGAACTTGGCCTTCCTGATCTCGCGCTCGGCCAGGAAGGCGAGCGCGGGATCGCCAGTGTTGTTCGTCACCACCTTCGTCGACTGCACGTCGCCTCTCGCACTGACGGTCGCTTCCACGATGACCAGCCCGTGCGCACTGCTGTCCGAAAACGTCAGTGTTGGCGTCTCGACGAATGCGTAATCGGAATCAGGAGGGCAACCACCCTTGCGCGTCGTGCGCGGCTTCGCCTTTGTGGCCGTGCCGGTGGTCCTCGCCTGTCCGCCGTCGCGACTGATGAAGCGCGAGCTCACATAGCCGATCTCCCCGTTCGCCAGCCGCACCTTCGACCAGCTCTCCCCCTCCTCGATGAGCGTCAGCGCCTCACCGCGCTTCAACTGCACGATCACCGCGCCGTCCGTCGACGCCTCTCTGCGAACGTTCAGCGCGGACGCGTTCACGCGCACCGTGCCGAGCGAGGTTGCGGGAGCGGGAGCGGCGGCCACGGGCGCCGGCTCCGGGCTCGGCATCGGGTCGGGTGCCGGAGCAGAGCAACGAATGGTGACCAGGAGAAGGAACGGGAGGAGGGCGCGACGCACGGCGCGCATGATAGCCGACCGTCCGCTCCCGAACGGTGGTGGCCACGTGCTCGCGCACGTCAGGCACGAACAATATGGACTGCGGTGGCAGCGCCACCGCTCTTCCTACGCCGCGGAGCGGCGCGCGACGCCGTCCGAGTCGCAGCGTCTCGGCCGCGAGCGCGTGGCATCCTGCCGCGCGCCGAAGAACGTGGTGCACGATCGATCTTCGCTACCAGGCCAGACGCCGCTGGTCGCAGGCGGGACGTCCGCCCCCCGTTACTACACACTCCTCCCGACCGCCGGCACGATGATCCGCAGCTCGTCCATCAACCGCGCGAATTGATCGGGAAAGAGCGACTGCGGTCCGTCGCAGACCGCTTTGTCGGGGTCGTGGTGCACCTCGATCAGCAGTCCGTCGCCCCCCGCGGCGACGATCGCTCGCGCGACCGGCATCACCTTGTCGCGGCGCCCGACCGCGTGCGAGGGGTCGCCGACGATCGGCAGGTGGGAGAGCTTGTCGATGACCGGGATGGCCGAGATGTCGAACGTATTGCGGGTGTAGGTCTCGAACGTCCGGATGCCGCGCTCGCAGAGGATGATGTCGTAGTTGCCGCCGGCCATGATGTACTCCGCGGCCAGCAGCCACTCCTGGATAGTCGCCGACATGCCGCGCTTGAGCAGGATCGGTTTCCGCACCTGGCCGAGGGCGGAGAGGAGGTTGTAGTTCTGCATGTTGCGCGCGCCGACCTGCAGGATGTCTACGTACTCCAGCATCCCTTCGATCTGCGAGATCTCCATCACCTCGGAGACCACGGCCATGTCGTGCGCGTCGCCGGCTGCGCGCAGCAGTTTCAAGCCCTCCACGCCCATTCCCTGAAACGCGTACGGCGAGGTGCGCGGCTTGTACGCGCCGCCGCGCAGCACCCGCGCCCCCGCCCGCGCCACGCGCCGGGCCGTCTCGAAGAGCTGGTGCTCGCTCTCGATCGTGCACGGCCCGGCCATCACCACCACCCGGTCGCCGCCGATCTCCACGCCGCGCGCCTTGACCACGCTCTTCTCCCGCCGGAACGTACGGCTGGTGAGCTTGTACGGCTCGCTGACCCGCACCACCTCCTGCACGCCGTCGAACAGCTCGAACTCCCTCTGATAGAGCGTATCGACGCGCCCCACGATCCCCAGCACCGTCTGATCCGCGCCGGTCGAACGATGGACGTCGAAGCCGCGGGAAATCAGCTCCGACACCACCCGCTCGATGCTCGTATCGGCGGCATGTTTCTGCATCACGATGATCATTTGCGATCTCCTTTAGACGGCGCTCGCGCTCTCGCGCTCGACACGCCGCGATTCGTCGATGATTCGTTCGAAGAGCCGCCGTACCGCCACCCCGTCCAACGGCCCCTCGGACGCCGCTTCCACATGCTCCAGAACGGCTTTCTCCCGCTCCGGCGCATAGATCGGCATCGACAGATGGCCTTTGATCTCTCCGATCTCCACCGCGTACTTCGCCCGCTGGTTCAGCAGCTTGACCAGCACCGCGTCCACGCGATCGATCGCGTCCCGCAACCGCGTCAACTCCGCCTCGGCGTCCATTCGATCCATAAACAAAAAACCCCTTCCCGGCTCCGGGAAAGGGTTTTGAGTTTTGCGAATCGTCCGGCTCAGCACCCCGTTCCCGGGGCGCTGTCGTCACGCACCCCTGCTACCTGGCGTAATAGCCGGAATAAAAGTAGCGGGTGGTGGTGGCGGTGATCATTGGTGGAGGAAGAGTAGCAGGCTCACGATTCGATCGCAATCACTTCACCGCCGAGCGCAGATTGGCCATCTGCGTGTCGTCGACGAGGCCGCCCGGCGCCGGCGGATTGATGAAGCCGACCGACGGCATCCCGAACGCTGCCCGGGCCAGGTTGAGGTGGAACATGAGCGAGGTGAAATGCGCGTCGTCGATGAACTGCGTCCGCAGAACGGCCGGATCGAGATCGCCGCCCGCGTACACCGCCCCCTCGCTATTCAGCTCGCGCAGTGCATTGCAGGCGTTGCGAACTTCGATCATGTGCACCGCCTTGACCGGCGTGAACGGTGCGGCCGTGACAATCGGGTCGTCCGTGAACATGCCGGTGAATGCAACGTCGACCGTGCTCGGATCGGACTCGAACGTCCCCTGCAGCGCGCGCACTCGATAGAGCACGACGCCCGTCGGAACGGTCGGCGTGTCATTGATGGTCGTGGTCGAGCTGCCCGTCACTGTCTGCGCGGTCGCCCACGGATTCGTACCAATTTTCCGCTCGACCTTGTAGCCGCTGGCCGAGGTGACCTCGTTCCACTGGATCGCCACCGTGCTGCCACTGGCCGTGGCCACGACCCCCGCCGGAGCGCTGACGCTCATCACGGTGGTGACGGTACTGTCGGCCGTACCGCAGGCACTGACCGCGCGCACGAAATACGACCGGCCGCTGTCGGGCGTGAAGGTGAACGTGCCGGTGGTCTGCGTCGTCATTTTCAGGTCCGGCTGGCCGCCGCGGTCGTACGTCGCGGCATCGAACTCCGAACGAACTCGCCATAATTCATACGAGGTTGCGCCGGTGGCCGTGGCCGTGATCGTGGCAGTGCCGTTCGACTGACGCGGGGTGAACCGCGGCAGCGGCTGCACCGTGACCGGCGACATGCGCAGCACGGCGTTCGGCGTGTTGGTCACGCCCGGCGGATTGAGCTCGGTCGGATCGAGATCGGGACTGGTCCGGGCCATCAGCGCGGTGTAGACGTCGTCGACGGTGTAGCCGTTGTTGTTCTCGAGAATGCGCGCCACCATGCCCGCCACAATGGGTGCGGACCAGGAGGTGCCGGAGGCATTACCGCCGGAGGCGCGCGAATCGCGATAAAGCGTAGCCGTGTCGTGGTTCGCCACGGGAATGTTTTTCGCCGGGGCGAACAGCGTCACGCACTGACCGCCGTTCGAGCCGAGATTCCACCCGACGTACCTGCCCTGTTCGTTCGGATCGGTGCTGTACGGATTGGGGGTCGTGTACGTACCGGTATAGATGTTCTGGCTGCAGTTCGCGGAGTCGCCCGCGTGGCAGCGCCAGCGTGCGAGGTGCGTCGGCTTCGAGGGATCGTGTTGCGGCTCCGCCGCCTGAACGTTGCTGCCACCATTGGCCGGGTTCGCATCCGGGTTATTGCGCAGCATCGTGCCGCCCGCGGTGATGACTTTGTACGGTGTCAGGCTGCTGTTGGGATTGTTCGGATTGTTGCGCGACAGGCGAGCCGGGGTCGTATCGCAGGCATTGGAATCCTGGTTGTTCGCCGACGCCACGACGGTGATGCCTTTGGTGTTGTGGCGCAGGATACTGAAGATCGCATCGTCCAGCGACGACGGACTTTCGCCCGGCATGCGATAGGTGCTGAGCGTCACCACGGCCGGCGACTTGGGATTTGTGTTCGCCGGGCCGACGATCCAGTTCAGGCCGTCGATGGTCATCTGCATCGTCATGGCCGGTGCCGGGATCGTATCGTTGTAGTACACGAGCTTCACGGTGTTCCAGGTGATCTGGCTGCCGTCCGTCGGCCATGAGCTGGGGTAGCTTCCGAACGGACCGGTCATACCACCCTGCACCACCTTGTAGTAGTGGTTCACGTGCGCATTGTGGACGATCTCGCCCACCGCGTAGCTCGTGTCGAACGCCCCGGAGTTGATCCTCCGCGCACCATAAGCCGCGCACGAGGCGACTTTCACCGGAACGACCTTGGCCGCGCGCGCGACACCGAGATTCGCACCATTGACCAGCGATGCGACACCGGTGCCGTGTGCGCGGTTGCGCACGCCGACTGGATCGCGCGCGCCGTCGGCGGCGTTGATGTCGGCAAACGGTCCGCCGCACGGCTTCCAGGCCGGGAACTCCGCTGGATCGCCCGACGCGTCGAAGCCGGTCAGCACCTTGTTCGGATCGTCACCGAACTCGCGGTGCGCGCGCTGCACGCCCATGTCCACGACATAGACATGAACGCCACTGCCCGTCTCGCAGTAGGAGTACTGATTGTCCCCAACGGACGATTTCTGGTCCATCTGATCGAGATGCCACAGCCGGTTGTCCAGAACCGTGCACGGACTGCCGGGGCCGGGCGTGCACGACGGATCGACGTTCGTGGGGACGCTCGCGGAGATGAACATCTCCGCGTTCTCCTCGATGTACTTCACGTCGGGATGATGCGAGAGCCCGCGGGCCTGCCCCTCCGTCATCCGGATGAAGAAGCCTTTGACCGCGTCCTGCCAGATTTTCTGCAGGTCGCCGCGCGACTCCTTCGCCAGGCGACGGGCAATGCCGGGAACCTGATCGCGTGGAGTTTCGTCGTGGAGCACGACGATGTACTCGTCCTTGACCGCGTGGGAATTCCTGCGGATTTTCCCCTCCCCCGCCTGCGCCACCAGCGGCAGGGAGAGAAGGAGCGCCAGTAAAATGGTCACCTTCGGTTTCGATGTCATGGTTCCTCCGCTCTCTTACTGGAGCGACAGCAGGACGAGGATCTCTCCGGTCCCTCCCTCGATCGCTTCGAGCGCCTTGCCGACGAGCGTGCCCGGCTGATGGAACTTGCGGCCGTTGATCTCCATGGGGGTCGACTTCATGGCGTAGCCACTGCGGCCGCTGGAGACGAGTAGGTCACCGGCCACAATGGGGCCGCTGGTAGCGTCGACTTTCACTTTGACGCGGCCGGTCGTCGCGACCTGGACTTTCGAGGCACCCGGCTCGCCGAGGATCAGGCCCGGCTGCGCGGAGATGACACCGGCCACGCGCGTGTCGTACGCTTCGCCAGCGGCAGTGACGTAATTTGCTTTGCCCGGCGCCACAATGACCACCGTCCCCGGCGCCAGCTCGCCCTCGGCCGGCACCCACTCCGCGACATCCTGATATTTCGCGCCGATGTTGCCCGTGACGTAGACGTCGCCGACCACGTGCAGCTTCGAGGCGGGCGAGTCCGTGCCAATGCCGACGTTGCCGTCCGTGGCTTTGATGACGAAACGGTTGGCCGCGTTGATGCCGTCGAAAATGCGGAAATCGTTGACGACGCCGCGAACGCCGACCTCCCAGTTCGCCGGATTCGCCTCGAGGGTCCGATAGCGTGACACCGCCACCTTCAGCGCACTCGTGCCGTTCCCCGTCACCGCTTCGATCACGGCGGCATTGGTCGCGTTGTTCGTGTGCGCGCGCAGCGACGCCTCGCCCGCCGTAGTGGACAGGTCGAGGAGCGCCCCGGGATTCTGCGTGCCGATGCCGACCAGACCCGATTCGGTGATGGTCATGCGGGGCGAGCTGTAGGTCACGCCCGCCGTCGACGCGCCCGAGCGCGTGTGCAGGGTAATGCCGTTCGCGAGGACGATCGCCGATCCGCCGTAAGACGGGTGGGAGGTAATGCTTTCCAGCTCAGCGGCGGTAGCCTGTCTCGCGCGAACGTTGCTGCCGATCACCGTGGCCCAGGAGCTGTACACCGTTCCGAACGCGGCGTAATACCCGAGCTGGATGTTCATACCAACGCCAGCATCGACGTGCAGCCTTGTGGCAGGGTTGCTCACCCCGATACCTACGTTCCCGTTGTTGTAAACGGCACCAGACTGCGAGGGGCTGTTCTGCCACTGGGCCTGTGCACTCCCTGCGATGGCCAGCAGCGCGGTCAATACCAGTACCTTCTTCATACACCTTCTCCTTTTCCACGACGATGGTGAGAGTCCGCGCACGCGGACCTGCGTCTCGCTCCGAAGCTGGACGAACACGAGCGAAGACGCGGAAGGAGACGGCTTATTACCACGCGCCACGCACCGCTCATGACGTGAACCAGCTCCGCCGTCCGGTACCGCGCGCTCCCTCGCCGCCGCAATCACCAGCGACGCACCCACGCTCCTCACGGAGCGCGAGGACATCGGC
Source organism: Thermoanaerobaculia bacterium (assembly GCA_036398925.1). GTDB lineage: Bacteria > Acidobacteriota > Thermoanaerobaculia > Gp7-AA8 > Gp7-AA8 > DASWOB01. Next base: position 2,892 of record DASWOB010000005.1, on the reverse strand, counting down.
CGCTGGAGCGCCGTCGAGGACGAGCTTCGGACGATGCTGAACGGCGTCGCCCCGGCGAATCTCTCCCGTCGTCCCCGCCTCAGCCTGGCCGTGTTGCAGACCTGCAGCATCGCGCGCCAGCTCGTTCGCAGGAAGAGCACACCGACCTGCTGCCGCACGTCGAGAATATGCGCCGAGCGAACCGCTTCGGCCACCCCGGGCTCGAAGGCATCATCCTTCGCGCCGCTTTGCGCGATCAGTACGAGAGACGAACCAGCGAAGCACCCCTCTCCAGTGCCGCCGGGTCGAGCGTGCTGCTTCGATCAGGGCCGGTATTCGGCTTCGAATGGCCCAGTTGTACCAGCGGGTCAGGTAGCGCTCTGCCGCCTTCGGCGGTTGCTCGTAGAAGTCGCGAAAGGCGAGGCGGAGATGGAACGCTCGGGCTGTCTTCGCAATGCTTGATCGCAGCAGCGAGGCTGCAAAGTCGAGTCATCGTCTCTGGATTGCGCAGCAATGCGTAACGCCAGCCTTTGAGCTCCGGATGCTCCGCCCTCTCGGCCTTACGGGTCTCGTCCACCGCGTTTGCGAGCAATTGCAGAACGTGGAACTTGTCAAAGGTAATCGCTGCCTGCGGAAAGGCTGCCTCCACGCCACTGATGAACGCCGGCGACATGTCGCAGCAGATCTCTGCCACGCGTTCGGTGTCGCCTCCGTGCGCTTCGAGATCTTCACGAAACTCCTGCACCGTCGACGCCCTGTTCGGCTCACGTAGTGGTAGCGCCGACGACTCGCCGTCTCGTCGATTCCAACCCGGCTGACCTGGCGGTCGTCTCGCGCGTGCCTGGCCTGATCCACGTAATGGTGCAGCACACGCCAGATCCGCGTGTGATGCTCGCCGACCAAGCGCGCGCCCCGACCGGCATGTGCACGGCCAACGTCAGAATCAGCGCCTCGAACAGGCGTGAAGCCGCTGCCCGGCCGCGCCCACGGGGCGGCCACCGGACGCATCCCGCACTTGCCGCAGCGCACTCTCGCCATTCGCGCGACAAGGTGAGTCTCGTACTCGAAGAAGTTCAGATGCCGCCACCACCCACCGCTGCTCGGTGTCGTACGCCTTGCATCCAGCCGCTCCGCACTCGGGCCACGGAAACGCGCTGCCCCGTTCGAAGTCGATCGACAGCTCGAGCTTCTTCCGTTCCGCATCGAGCTCCACAGACGAGACGAACCACGGATTGGTCAGCCCAAGCGCCAGAGCAAACAGGTCTCGATCGTTCATGCGGCCGAAGATATCTCGGCCGAAGCTCCGCTTCGGCCCATGGCTGTCTTCCAGCCGAAGCGTAGGAGCGGGTCACCCGAAGGGCCGGAGCGCAGCGAAGGAGGCGCGCCAGCGCCTTGACTCGATCCGTCCAGCGCAGGCTACTCAACCCACCTGAAACAGCGAAGAACCCTTGAATCCGATCGCGATGCCTACTTGCCGCCCGTGACGACCGCACTGCCATCTCTAAAGACGATGTCGCGCTTGTGCTCCGACGATCGAAGAACCTCGTGCCCTTCTTTTGTGAAGTATTCGTCGATCGCCGGCACGTCGAGCTGACCGTCGCTTCCAGTCGAAAGCACAACGTACGAAACGCCCGTCGCGCCTGCACGCACACGCCAGACGTATGGATGACCCCACGGATCTTTGCCGCCGTGAACGCTGGCAACTGCTGCCGTCACGATCCGCTCGACATCCGCAACCGAACCTTGAGTTTTGCCGTTCTCGATTCTTGCAGCGATGCTCTCAAGATCGGCGGTGCTCCGAACCTGCCTTACTCCTTCCGTGTAGTCGCACCTGCAAAAGAACACCAGCAGACCGAGGGTCAACGCAGGCCATCGCGTCCGCATCATCACTGCCGCTCTTTCTTTTCCTTCTTCTCAGGCTCAAACACCCACTTCTCCTGAACGCGGTTAGACAAGTCGCCGCCAGGTTCTAAAGCCTGCTTCAACTCGTTCGGCTTGTGTGCACCAGACAGCGCTCCGTTGGGATCGTCGTTCTTCCCAACGATGCCACCAGCTGTCAGCGTGTTACAGGCAGCCGTTGTGCAGTTCTCCGTCACCATCGATCTCGCCAGCCTGCCGGCGTCTGGGTTCACACCACCGTCAGGGTTCTGCTTCAGAAAGTCGACCATCTTCGCGTCTTGCGCAGCCGTCGTCTTCAGCTTGTAAACGGTGACGCTACGACCTTCTGCGTTGTAGTCGTTGATGAACCCGAGCATCCCGGCTCGTTTGAAGTCGTGTGCACCGCCGTAGCTAACGCCGGCTTGCCGACCGTCGCGCGAAGTCACGAACAACGCTGTGTGACCAGCGAAGCCTTTCGGATTGTCGACACCGGCCGGAGCAACGATCACCACGAACGTTTCGCGGCCGTCGGGGTCGATCGACTTCACTGGATTGTTCATCACGTACGAGTAGCGGTTCCAACCCTGCGGCTCACGCTTGGCTCTCTTCACGTCCATCACCGGATCGACGGATAAGAACCGCCCCCAGTTCGCGTTGTAGTACCGCGCGTGCATGTAATCGAGATACTCGCTGGAGTTGTCGTTCCATCGCTCGATGAAGTCACGCTCGTGGCCGGTGAACTTCATCGTTTCCGGCTGGCCGTAGCCGAAGTTGGTGTCTTCCTGGGTCAGCGAGGTCTGTTCGATGCCGAACGGGTAGTAGTCGTTGATGGCGTAGCGGGTGCGGCTGTCGCTCGAGGTCATGCGGACCGAGCCGAGGTGATCGAGGTGATGATGGCGGCGGCCGCCGTGGGCGAGCTCGCGATCGCCGCCCACCAGCTGGCCGTTGGCGTAGACGTAGTCCTGTTCCCAGACCCAGTCGTTCGTGCTGCTCCGGAAGCGCGTCAGCACCTTTTTGTCGAAGCCGCGGATGGTC
>DASWOB010000004.1:0-21086 GCA_036398925.1 Thermoanaerobaculia bacterium | reverse complement strand
CTTAGTATCGCGCCGCCTGAACTCGTTTCTCCCGATCGGCACCTCTCGGGTATTTCTCTGAGGGCTGAGGGAGAAGCGAAGAAACGGCAGGGAAAGCTATAGGCGGCCGGGCCGCGGGCCCGGACCCGTTGGTTGGCCTAGGGTCCGGGGCCGATGGCCCGGCCGCCGGAGGCCCCACGTCGCTCTTTTACCGCCAGCGTCGCGGTGGTGATGGCCGGCGCGCTTTCGGCTGTAACGGCTGCGGCGCTTGCGTGGCCACCAACGACACCACTTCCGCTACGCATGGCGCGACCTCGACGGCGGTCTCGGTCTGATCCTTTGTCTCCGCCGGCTCGCAGACGATCCGCTGATCGGCGGTGGTCCCCTGCGCCTGGGGCGGACGCCAGTCGTCGATGATCCCGGCGGGGGTGACGCAGCCGGCCGCGAGGAGCAGTACGGCCGCGGCGGCGCATGCTCGAATCTGCATCGTGTCTACCTCCTCGAAGAATATAGGTCCGCTGTCACTCGATGGCCATCATCCAGACGTCGGACTCGGTGGTCCGCTCGGAGAAGGCCAGCGTGCGCGCGTCGGCGGAGAGGCTCATCCCCGAGATCGAGTACGGCGTGGCCACCTCGCGGATCGCGTTCGTGGCGACGTTCACGATGCGCAGGCGCCCGGCGTCGCTGAAGAGAATCTCCTGCCCGCCCGGCAGCCAGATCGGACGCGCGCCGCTCGAAGTCACGGGGCGGTAATCGCGGTCCGCCAATGAATAGACCAGGATGCCCGGCCGGCCGCGGAACTCACCCGCCAGTTGCTTCGCATCGGGCGACCAGGAGTTGAACGCCGGACGGCTGCCGAGCTTCGCTGCCGGCAGCGGCTCCGGCTTCGCGGTCGGGTCGTTCAGCGGCAGGAGGAACGTGTGCTCGTCGTTGTAGAACGCCAGCCGCGAGCCATCCGGCGAGGCGGTCGGATACCAGACGCTGCGCCCCTCGGTGCGCGTGATCCGCGTGAGCGCGCTGCCGTCGGCGTTGATGCGCCAGATCTCGTAGCGGTTGTCGTCGCGCTGCGAGTAAAAGTAGATCTGCTTCTGATCGTGCGACCAGACCGCGCCACGGTCGCGCGCCGCATCGTCCGTGAGCTGGCGGATCTCCCCCGTCGCGACCTCCACGACGAACAGGTCCTCCTGCCCGCCGCGATTCGTCACTGCCACGAAGCGACCATCCGGCGAGACCTGCGAGCTGAAGATGAGGAATGATCCCGACATCACGGCGCGCGGGGTGCCGACGGTCGTACCGCCCGCCGCGTCGAACGGCACCGTCCGCAGCACCTCCGTCTGATCGATCGAGCTGTACAGCATCCGGCCGCTCTCGCGCGAGAAGGAGAAATGCGCCGCGAAGCCGGCCGGTGTCGTGACCGGCTCCGGCTCGCCGCGGGTCTTGCCGCTCTCCTCGTCGATGCGCACGCGCCAGAGGTTCATCGCCCCGCTGCGGTCGCTGCCGTAATAGAGGTAGCGGCCATCGGGCGACCAGACCGGATTCCAGTCGACCGCCGCGTCCTCAGTCACCCGCACGATGCTCTTCTTCGGATCCTCCGCGCGCGGGTCGATCGTCCAGAGGTCGCGCTGCGCCGACTCCCCCGACATCCCCCAGTAGGCGATGCGATGGCCGTTCGGCGACCAGTTCGGCTGCACGCCGTCCGCCTCGAGCAGCGGCTTCCGCTGGCCGTTGGTCGTGTCGACGATCCACAGCTCGCTGGTCTGCCCGCGCGAGGTCGGCGTGAAGCCGACCGTTTCCGTCGCGCAGACGATCTGCTTCCCATCCGGCGACCAGGCGGGGTTGAAGCAGGCGGAGGTCAGCTTGCGCGCCGCCTCACCGGTCGCACCGATCAGGAAAATCCCGCCCCCTTCGCACTCGGAGCGATAGGCGATCGTCGACCCATCCACCGAAAACGCCGGCTGCGAATCGGCCATCGCGCAGCGCCTGGTCAGGTTGATGGCGTTGCGCCCGCCGATGCGCTGCAGGTAGATGTCGGACGCCGCGCCACTGCCGCGCACGAAGACGAACGTCTTGCCGTCCGGCGCGAGCGACGGCGCGAGCTCCACCGCTTCGTCGAAGGTCAGCTGCGTGAAACGCGTCCGCGGCCGGCGGCTGTCGTCGAGCCGGCCTCGCGTCAGCCATCCCAGCAGCGCGCCGAGGGCGAGGAGCAGCAGCGCGAGCCCGACATAGGGCCAGCGTCGCGGATTCACCGGCACGTGGGCCGCCTCGGTCACCGGCGCTGTGCCGGAGCCGCTGGAGAGCGATTCGAGATCGAAGGCCAGGTCGCGCGCCGACTGGAAGCGCATCTCCGGCGCTTTCTCCAGGCAATGCCGCACCACGCGATCGAGCCCCGGCGGGACGCTGCTGTTCACGGCGGTCAGCTCCGGCGGGTCTTCGCGCAGGATGGCCGACATCGTGTCGGCCGGCGAGGTGCTGCGGAACGGATGCTCGCCGCCGAGCATCTCGTAGAGGACCGTGCCGAGGGAAAAGATGTCGCTGCGGCCGTCCACCGCCTGCCCGCGCACCTGCTCCGGCGACATGTAGCCGACCGTGCCGATGACCGTGCCAGGCGAGGTGTCCTGCTCCATGGTCGTGTCGTCAGCCAGCGCAAAGTCGCCGGTCGCGCGGAGCTTGGCCACGCCGAAGTCGAGGATCTTCACCCGCCCGTCGCGCGTGACGAAGAGGTTCTCCGGCTTGAGGTCGCGATGCACGATGCCGCGCTCGTGCGCCGCCGCCAGGCCGGTCGCGATCTGGCAGCCGTACTCGATGGCCTTGCGCACCGGGATGCGCACCGGACGGCCGTCGTGACGCATGGCGCTGCGGAGGTTCTGCCCTTCGAGCAGTTCCGTCACGATGTACGGCTTCCCGTCGGCGCTGCCGACGTCGAAGATGGTCAGCAGGTTGGGATGATTGAGCGCTCCGATCGCGCGCGCTTCCTGCTCGAAGCGGTGCATCCGGTCAGCGTATTTGGCGTAGGCCGGCGGAAGGACCTTGATCGCGACCTCGCGCCGGATGCGCGGATCGAAGGCCCGATAGACCTCACTCATCCCCCCCGAGCCGATACGAGCGGCAATCTCGTACGGGCCGAGTTTCGTTCCTGCTGCCAGCGACATTGGACCGCCGCATTGTACCGGCGTGTCAGCGCCGCAGCCACGCGGGCAGTTCCGTGATCCGTTCGAGCCGCGTAAATTCTCCCTGCGGCGATTCGACGTGCTCGTGCGCCCACGTCATTTCGTAGGGGATGTGCACCGCCGCGCCGCCCGCCTCGAGTACCGGCAGGATGTCGGACTTTACGGAATTGCCGACCATCAGGAAATGCGACGGCGTGATGCCGTGGCGGCGCATGATCGCGGCGTAGGTCTTCGCATCCTTCTCCGACACGACCTCCACCGCGTCGAAGTGGTCGCCGAGGCCGGAGCGGGCCAGCTTCGACTCCTGGTCGAAGAGGTCGCCCTTGGTCAGCAGCATCAGCTTGTAATCGGGAGCGAGCATCTCGATCGTCTCGCGCACGCCGTCGAGCAGGTCCACCGGCGCGCGGAGCATCTCGTGGCCCCAGTTGATGATCCGCTGGATCTCCACCCCGCCGATGCGCTCCTCCGTGAGCTCGATGGCGGTCTCGATCATCGAGAGGATGAAGCCTTTGATCCCGTAGCCGAAATGCCCGAGGTTCTTCACCTCCGTGGCCAGCAGCCGCTGACGGACCCAGTCGGCGGAGTGATAGGCAGCCAGCATCTCCGTGAACTGCGACTCGGTGGCATAGAAGAGGCGCTCGTTGTGCCAGAGCGTGTCGTCGGCGTCAAAAGCGATGAGCTCGATCATCGGGAGCGGGAGCTTATACGATGAGCCTCCCTTGCAAAACGATCCTCCGAACGAGTTCTACGAGCCCTTCCTGAAGTTCCGCATCACCAAACCCGACGCCTGGGAGTTCACCGAGCCCCGCTGGTCGCCGATGGTGCAGCTGCGCAACGGCGCCACCGCCGCGCACGAGTGGCTGCGCTGGGCCGCCGAGCCGTTCGTCTGCGCGATGAAGCCGCACGACAGCGACGGCCAGGCCTATCCGACCCTGCAGGTCTCCGCGCGCATGACCAACGGCCTCCCGCCGCCACAAATGCGCCGCGACCTGCTGGAAGAACAGCTCATCCTCCTCCGCGCCACCTTTCGCGAGTTCGAGCTGCTGGAGTCGACCACCGACCGCATCGTGGCCGGCTTCCGCGCCAACGCCATCCGCGCCACCGCAGTACACACCACCGACCGCGACTTCCAGATCCTCACCCGCCTCTTCACCCTCTTCACCCCGACGGTGGCCTTCACCATCGGCATGTCGAGCAGCGCCGATCCCCGCTATTACGATGAAGCGGAGTTCGACGCGATGCTGGAGTCGGTGCGCATCGGGGAGTGAGCACAATTCGTGTGGTGTGGATTGAGGATTGAGGATTGCAGGATTGAGGAGTGGCGACCGACGCGCGAGCGTCTTCCTCAATCCTCAATCCCCAATCCTCAATCCTCAATCCACACCACACCGGCGCACTCCACCCGAGGAACCCCGAGGAACTCCGAGAAACCGCCTCACCGCAACGAAACCGTGAACGCGTGATCCCCCTCACGCCCCTTTCCCTGCCGCGGACCGAAGATGCACGCCGTATGAGTTACACCAACTGGCTCCGCCGTCAGGTCGAGCGGCTCGAGGCCGAGATTCGACGGCATTCCGTTTTCGACAACGACGTGCCCGCTTCAGCGCAGCAGCTCAAAGAGCTGCGCTCGAAGGTGGTCATCCACACCTATCTACGTCAGCAGTTGCTGCGCCGCGAACCGCTCCTGCCGGAGGAGTACGACACGCAGGAATTCGTGCTGGCCAGGCGCAATTAAATCGGGCCTGATGCTGGTCCGGCTCCTGATCTTCCTTGCCGTCGCGCTCCTGATCTTCGTCCCGCTCAACTGGATCTCGTATCGCCAGCTGACGCGCACGCATCCGAAGCGCAAGCGGTGGATCGTCGGCGCGCTGATCGCCGGGAACCTGATGTGGCCGTTCATCCCCTTCATCCGCACCTTCACCCCGTTCTCCCGCGCCATCCGTTCCACCCTCGGGCCGATCTGGTTCGGCTGGGCGTCGTTCACGCTGCTCTATACGCTCTTCGTCCTGCTGGTCCTGCTCGCCTGGATTCCGTTCCGCAAGCGGCCGCTGCACGAGTTCGCCCGCTGGCCGTCGCGCGTCTTCCTGACGATCGTCACCGCCGGCTTCCTCCTCGGCTTCTACCAGGCCCTCGTGCCGCTGCGCATCGAGCGCGTCGCGGTCTCCATCGCCAACCTGCCGCCGTCGCTCGAAGGAAAAAAGCTCGCGCTCATGGGCGATCTGCACGTCGGCCTCTTCACGCGCGAGAGCCGGCTGCAGAAGATCTTCACCACTGCCGGCCAGCTCGCGCCTGACGCGGTGCTGATCGCGGGCGACCTCCTCGACGATGATCCGCACTTTGTGCCAAAGCTCCTTGGCGGCGCGCGCCATCTCCCGCCGCAAATCCCGCTGCTGGCCGTGCTCGGCAATCACGAGATCTACGGCGATCCGCTCGACGTGCAGAAGTCGCTGGCCGGCTCGCGCATCAAGCTGCTGGTGAACGAAGGCCACCCCATCGGCGATCTCTGGATCGCGGGGCTCTCCGACCCTGCCGCGGTGCAGCGTAACGTGGCCGGCCTCGCTCCCGACCTCGGCAAAGCGCTGCAGGGCAAGCCCGCAACGTCGGTCCCGGTGGTCCTGTCGCATCAGCCGAAGGCGATCGACGACGCGAAGAAGCGCGCCATGCCGCTGGTGCTTTCGGCGCACACGCACGGCGGTCAGCTCGGCTTCCGGCCGCTACGCTGGTCGCTGGCCGGCGTCTTCCTCCCCTATCACCTCGGCCTCTACGACCTCGGCGCGACGCAGCTCTACATCAACACCGGCACCGGCTACTGGCTCTTTCCGTTCCGCCTCGGCATGACGCCGGAGATCACACTCATCGAGCTGAAACGGCGCTGAGCACCTCGCCGCATTTCGCTTCGATCTTCAGCGTGGCCAGCTCGTCGCCGCGGGTCGGGCCGATGTTCACGATCGCGATCGGAATGCCGCGATCGGCCGCGCGCCTGACGAAGCGGAAGCCCGACCAGACCGTGAGCGACGAGCCGACCACGAGCAGCGCATCCGCCTCGTCGACCCGTCCCATCGCGTAGGTCACCTTCGGCGGCGGCACCGACTCGCCGAAGAACACCACCCCCGGCTTCAGCACGCCGCCGCAGCGATCGCAATCGGGGACGATGAAGCCGCCCACCCGATCGCGCGCCACCTCGGCGTCGCCATCCGGCGCAAAGTCGGCTTCATCGGCGTGCAGGCCGTCCCAGCGCGTCGACGCGAGCCACTCCGCGTTCAGCTTCGCCAGCCGCTCCTGCACCTCTGCGCGCGGATACTCCGCCGCGCAGTCGAGACAGACCACCACGCGATTGCGGCCGTGCAGCTGCACGACGGCACGGCTGCCCGCCTCCTGATGCAGGTCGTCGACGTTCTGCGTGATCAACTGGTGCACCCGTCCGCGCCCTTCCAGCTCCGCCAGCGCGCGATGCGCCGCATTCGGCCGCGCATTGTCGAACCGCGGCCAGCCGCGATAGCTGCGCGCCCAGTAGAACTGCCGCACCTCGGCACTGCGCACGAACGAGCTGTAGTAGATCGGCTTGTGCTTCGTCCACGCACCACCCGGGCTGCGGTAATCGGGGATGCCCGATTCCGTGCTGCAGCCCGCGCCTGTCACGACCACCAGGCGCTTCGATGATGCAATGAGCTCGGCAAGCCGGTCGATCACGCCGGATGTAACACTCCCCCGACGCGCGCGCGTTCCCGCCCCAACGCCCCCATAGGCGTAACCCGGAGGATCACTTCTTCCCGAACGCGTTCTCGATCTTCGGCTTCGTGGCGATGTCCACCAGCGCGTGGATGAGCACCCGGGCGCCGCGCTGCAGGTCGCCGATCGAGATCTTCTCGTCGACGTCGTGTCCCGGATACGGCTTGCCGGGAAACCACATGCCGAAGGCGATCGCGTTCGGCAGCCGCTTGGCGTACGTCCCGCCGCCGGAGATGGCCGGACGGGCGCGCTCGCCGGTGGCGGCGGCGTAAACGTTCATCAGGCGTTTCACGATCGGCGCGTTGACGTCGAAGCCGAGCGGCTCGTCCTGGAACCACTCCGCCTCGCCGTTCGGCGTCAGTGACGACCCCTGCTTCGCGTTGAACTTGGCCACCACGTCGTAGAGATACGCCTTGAGCTGCGGCCCGGTGCGCGGCGGGATGCGACGGAGGTTGATCATCAGGACGACCTGATTCTCGTCCTTTTCCAGCGTCTTGATGGTGGCCACGTTGAGGCCGTAGCGCCCCCAGATCGGATGCTCGTCGGTGATGCCGAGGCCGGAGCCGTGCAGGTCCTTGCCGGCCATGCGGATGAACGCGAAGAGATCGTCCGCACCACCGGTGGGCAGCTTTCCTTCCAGCGCACGCGCCAGCGCGATGAGGGCGTTGCGGCCGCCGCTGAGGTTCACGCCGGAGTGCGCCGACTTGCCGTACGCCACGACGCGCAGGATGCTCGCCTTCGGGCCGAGGCCGGCCACGATGCGCGTCCCCTCTGGAAGCTTCACCGCACCGAGTTCCTCGATGAGCGGATCCCAGTTCACCCGCTCCCCCTTCCACTCGAGGTGAATCTCCGCGTGGTCGGGAACGATGCTCGGGCTGAGCCCCGCGTCCATCTTCACGACGCGCCACGGCTTCGTCACCCCCTCGCGCTCGCTCCCGAACGCGACCGAGAGCGCGAGGCCATCCCACGCCTTCTCGCCGACCACCACCGGGAACTCGGAGTCGAGCACCAGCGAGTAATCGGGCGGCTGGTGATCCTTCAGGTACTCCGCCATCTCGCCGGCCGAAGACTCTTCCTCGCTCCCCACCAGCAGACGAATGGTGTGCGTGCGGGCGATGCCGGAATCGGCCAGCGCCTTCATCGTCAGCAGCGCCTGCGCGAGCGGACCTTTGTCGTCGGCCGAGCCGCGTCCCGTGACGTAGCCGTCCACCACCAGGCCGGCGAACGGCGGAACCGACCACGCCTCCGCGTCGGCCCGCTGCACGTCGCCATGGATGACCAGCCCGAGGACCGGCGCGTTCTCGGGGCCGGGCAGCTCGATCTCCGTCACCTTGCCGGCGTCGCGCGCTTCGAAGCCGAGCTCCTTCGCGGTCTTGAACAGCCACGCTTTCTGCTCCGCGTGTGCCTCGGCGTTGTCGACGTACGTCGGGAACTGCACGAGCTGCGAGGTCATCGGCACGAGCTGCCGCGCGTACGTCTCCTCGTAGACCTTCTGCACGCGCGCGACGTCGCTGTTTGCGGTGCCGTTTGCAGTAATCAGGAGAAACAGACCAATCGTCAACATGTTGACCTCGAATTCAGAAGAGTCGCGATTCGCGCGCCTCGAGAGCGAGCAGTTGCTGTTTGCGCGGCAGCCCGCCGCCATAGCCGGTGAGCGTACCGTTCGCACCGATGATGCGGTGACACGGGACGATGATGGGGACCGGATTCGCCCCGTTCGCGGAGCCAACCGCCCGCACCGCGTCCGGCCGCCCGATGCGCCGCGCCAGCTCGCCGTAAGAGATGGTCGCCCCGTACGGAACGTTCAGCAGCTCGTTCCAGACCGCCTTCTGGAACTCCGTGCCGCGCAGCTCCAGCGTGACGTCGAAGGTGGTGCGCTTGCCGTTGAAGTACTCGTTGAGCTGGGTGATGACGTGCGCACAGCGAGCAACGTTCAGTTCCTCGGGTTCCTCGGAGTTCCTCGGGTCAGTCGCCGAGGAACCCGAGGAACTCCGAGGAACCCCGAGGAACCGCTTCTCGAACTCAATGCGCGTCAAACGACCCGCATCGTCCACAACGACTGTCAACGGCCCGATGGGCGAATCGAGAATGGCGGCGTAGTCGGTCATGCGAGATTCCAGAAGTGAAACGTGGCCAGGCTGCGGTACGGCGCGAACGGCGCCATCAACTCCGCAGTCTCCTCGCGGGTCGGCTTCGCCTCGAGCGCGAAGAAGCGGCGCAGGCCGGCCGCGAGTCCGGAGTCGCCGTACGGCACACAGTCGGCGAAGCCGCAGGCGCGCATCATGACGTAGTTCGCCGTCCACTCGCCGAAGCCGCGGATGGCCACGAGCCGCGCGAAGACCTCCTCCGCGTTGCCGTCCGGCATCGCTTCGACGTCGAGCGAGCCGCTGGCGATCAGGCGCGCCGTGTCGATCAGGTACTCCGCCTTCCGCCGCGAGAACTGCCGCCGCGTGAGGTCGTCGTAGTCGAGCTTCGCCACCGCCGCGGCGTCGGGATGAGCGATCAGTGAGCCGATGCGCGTCCCCGCCAGCTCCGTGACGACGCGGCGGAGTTTGTACGCGAAGGCGAGGTTCACCTGCTGGCCGACGATGGCCCAGACGATCCCCTCGAACACCGTCGGCGTCATCGGAATGCGCAGGCCGCGCCGCCCCTCGATCAGCGGCGCCAGTGCGGCGTCGCGGGCGATGCGCCGCTCGAATGGCGCCGGATCGTGGTGCAGGCCAAGCATCCGGTCGATCACCTTGCGCGGGCCGCTCACGCGTGCGACGTTCTTCGCCAGCTCGATCTCGATCACCTTCAGCTTGCCATCCACGACGAACGCCTTGGCGATGCTGTTCCCCTCCACCCGCTCCGAGAGGCTCTCGGCGTCGCGGGCGAAGTAGCGGAGCGGGTACTCGGCGCGGTAGCCGCGCGGCAGGTCGATCGCCATCATCGCTGGCATTCTAAGCAGGACGCACGCACTGCACCCACGGATGAGGGAACCGACGGGGGGCCTCCGGCGGCCGGGCCGCGGGCCCGGACCCGCTGGTTGGCCTAGCCACCGCGATACAGATTCATATCTCGCGACAGACTGTCGCGGAGGCTAGGCCAACCAACGGGGTCCGGGGCCGATGGCCCCGGCCGCCGGAGGCCTCCCGTCGTTCCCTGATCTGTTGGTGAAGATTGTTGCGCGATACAATGCCGCCACTCCGAATCTTTTGAGGTGTTGATGAAACCCGTCCTGAAGGTCGCCGGCATCATTGCGCTCGCACTGGTCGCGGTTCTCGCCGCCGGCGTCGTCTATCTGTCGGTGAAGAAGCCGGCCCAGCGCGCCGCCAGCAGCGAGCGGATCGAACCGACGCCGGAGCGGCTGGCGCGCGGCAAATACCTCGTGCATCACGCCTCCGACTGCCTCGGATGCCACTCCGATCACGACAACACCTTCTCCTTCCCCGTCAAAGCGGGAACGGAAGGGGCGGGCGGCTTCGCCTGGGATGCGAGCGCTGACTTCCCCGGCTTCCTCGCCGCCTCGAACATCACCTCCGATCGCGAGACCGGCCTCGGCTCCTGGACCGACGGCGAGATCCTGCGCGCCATCCGGGAAGGCGTCGACCGCGAGGGGAAAGCCCTCTTCCCGATCATGCCGTACAAGCACTTCCGCAACATGAGCGACGACGATGCGAAGGCGGTGGTGGCCTACCTCCGCACGCTCCCCCCGGTGCGCCGCGCCGTCGCGCAGAAGAAGCTCGACTTCCCGCTGAACTTCATCGAAAAGTTCGTCCCCCAGCCGCTCGCCGCGCCGGTCGCTCACCCCGATCCGAAGAACAGCATCGCCTACGGCAAATACCTCACCCGGATCGGCGGCTGCTACGAATGCCACACCCCGCACGACGACAAGGGGGAGCTCGATGAAGCGCGCGCCTTCGCCGGCGGCTGGGAGATGAAAGGGCCGTGGGGCCGCAACATCACCTCGAACATCACCCCCCACCCCGAGACCTTCGTCGGCCGCGCCACCCGAGAAGAGTTCATCGGCCGCTTCCACGCCACTCTCCCCGACGTCGTGCCGCCCAAAGGGCGCAACACCATCATGCCGTGGCGCGCCCTCTCCGGCATGACCGCCGAAGACCTCGGCGCGATCTACGACTACCTGAAGACGGTCCCGCCGGTGGAGAACAAGGTCAATGCCTTCCCAGACGCCACGGCGAACGAGGAACGATGAACGATGAAGGATGAACGATGAACGGTTGCTGCCGCCTGGACGTTCATCGTTCATCCTTCCTCGTTCATCGTTCCCCCCCGACAACAGAGCGAAGCTCTACGCGCTCTTTTTCTTCTTCGCCGCCGTAGTCGTCCGCTTTTTCGCGCTCCCCTTCTTCGCCGGCGCCTTCTTCCTCGCCGGAACCTTTCGGGCCGGAGCCTTCCGGGCCGGAGCCTTCTTCGCCGCTTGCTTCGTCCCGCCCGAGCTCCCCGAGCCCTGCAGGCTTCGCGTCAGCACCGCCAGGAGGTCGACCACTTCGCCCCCTTCATCCTCGTCGCGCGTGCTCTCCGCCGACGCCTGCACGAGCCCCTCGCCTGCCCGGCGTTTCTTCTCGACGAGTTTCTCCAGCCGCTGCGCGCCCTCGTCCAGGAACTCCGAAAAGTCGACCTTCCCGCTGCGGCGCGCGATCGCCTCCTCGAACTTCTTCACCGAGGCCGGCTTCGGCTTCACCTTCTCCGGCAGCCCGACGTCCTCCGGCTTCCGGATCTCATCGTGGAAGCGCAGCGTCTCGGCGCGGAGGATGCCGTTCTCCGCGAGGATGGCCACCAGGTACTCCTTCGCGCGCATGACGAACGTCGCCACGGCCGCGCGTTTGGTCCGCTCCATCACCTCGGCCAGCAGGCGATACGCCTTGTTGGTGCCGCCGGTGGGGACGAGGAAATAGGCGCGCTCGAAGTACATCGGGTCGATCTCGTTCTCGTCGACGAAAAGGCGCAGGTCGATCTCGCGCGACTTGCGCGGCTCGATCGCTTCGAGCTCCTCGTCCGTGACCACCACGAATTTCCCCTTCTCGATCTCGTAGCCGCGCACGATGTCGTCGGCGGTCAGGTCCTTGCCGTCTTTCGCGCAGACGTAGCGGCGCGCGATCGGCGTCCCCTCCTCGTCCGTCATCTTCAGCGCGACGCCCCGCGGACGATTCGCGGCGAAGAGGGTCACCGGGACCGTGACCAGGCCGAAGGTGATCGTGCCGGTCCAGAACGAGCGAAGGCCGGCCCCCTGCTCCTGATCTTCCATCTCGTCGTATTCAGCGGCCACGGGCGCCCCCTCTCTTCTTCTGCGCGCCGAGCGATGCCGCCAGCGCGTCGGTGAGATCGTCCTCGTCGGTCTTGCGCGGGCGGAACTTCACCACCTTCGGCTTCTTCCCCTTCGACTTCAGCTCCACCAGCTCCATCACCCGCGCGCGGTACTCGTCCTGGAACGCGGCCGGATCGAACGTGTCTTCAAGCGAGGCCACCAGCTGCTCCGCCATCTGGATCTCGCGCGCCTGCAGGGCCCGTCCGGTCGGAGCGTTGAGCGCCGACGCGTCGATGACCTCCTCGGCGTGGCGCAGGACGATCAGCATCAGGTAGCCCTCCTCTGCTCGCAGCGCACCGATGTACTCCTTCTTGCGCATCACCCAGCGGGCCACCCCTTCCTTGTTCTTCTTCTCCAGCGCCGCCGCGGCCGCGAAGTAATCGCCCTCGTTGTCGCCGTCCGGCCCGAGGTAGTAGGCGCGCTGGTACCAGCGATGATCGATGGTGGCCGGATCGACGAAGCGGGTCACCTCGATGTCGCGCGACTCCTTCGGTGCGATCTCCTCGAGCTCCTCCTTGGCCAGCATCAGCAGCCGTCCGCGGCCGACCGGAAAAGCCTTCTGCACGTCGGCCGATTCGACCGTTTCGTCGGTCTCCGGATTGACGAGCTTCTGCTTGACCGGCTCGTGATCGCTCTTGTGCAGCAGGCGGAAGTGAACGGTGCGGTCCTGCACCGCCGAGTAGAGCTTGACCGGCAGCGAGGTCTTGCCGATCTTCACGACCCCTTTCCAGATTGCGCGCGCCGCCATCAGCCGATCTTCCTTTTCTGAGGCGTGCACGTCGCGCAGAAGATCTCCCCCTTCACGTGCACCGCACAGAACGGACAGACCGCCGCGTCGCAATCGACGCAATGCGCCTGCACGGCGTGCGAGACCAGCCCATCGCACTCCTGACAGACGTTCTCGCCGCCGGCCAGCCAGTACGGCAGCTCGCGGCTCTTCTTCACGTTGGTGTTCTTCTTTTTCGTGGCCACGCCGATGTGCGGAGCAAGACGTTTGCCGAGCACCGGACTGCCGTTCCTCGGTTCCTCTGTTCCTCGGAGTTCGTCGGCCCCTCCCCCCGAGGAAGCCGAGGAACCCCGAGGAACCCGAGGAACTTACAATCCCCCCGTGAAGCGACGCGACCTGCTGTTCGGAAACGACACCGAAACGCTGCTGCTGGCGGCCTCGATCACCGCCATCACGCTCCTGCTGATCTGGGCCGTCCGCGCGCTGATCAAGCGGTGGGCCCGTCACGCACACAAGACCGAGAGCGAATTCGACGACTTCTTTCTCGAAGGCGCCCATCGCACGAAGCTCTACCTGCTGATCCTTCCCGCCCTCTACCTCGGCGCGCGCGCGCTGATCCTGCCGCACGACTTCTTCCGCCTGCTGAAGATGGCCATGCAGCTCTCGCTCATCGCGCAGACCGCGCTGTGGGTGGCCGGCATCGCCGACTTCTGGCTGCGCCGCTACAAACGGCAGCGCGCTGCGGAAGACCCGTCCGCGGTGATGACGCTGAACGTCTTCCGCATCGCCATCGTCTCCGCCGTCTGGATCGTGGCCGTCATCGCCGCGATCGACAATCTCGGCTTCAACGTCGGCGCCGTCCTGACCGGCCTCGGCATCGGCGGCGTCGCGGTCGCCCTCGCATTACAGAACATCCTCGGCGATCTCTTCGCCTCGCTCTCCATCGTCATCGACAAACCGTTCGTGCCCGGCGACTTCATCGTGATCGGACCGGAGAGCGGCCGCGTCGAGCACATCGGCCTCAAGACCACCCGCCTCCGCTCCCCCGGCGGCGAAGAGCTGATCATCGGCAACGGTGACCTGCTCAAAGCGCGCGTGCACAACATGAAGAGGATGACCGAGCGCCGCACGCTGCTCCGCTTCGCCGTAAACCACTCGACGCCGCCGGAGACGCTCGAACGCATTCCGCTGATGATCCGCGCCGCCGTCGAAAAGCACGAGCGCGCCCGCTTCGATCGCGCCCACCTCCTCACCATCGGCCCGACCGGCCTCGAATACGAGGCGGTGTGGTGGGTCACCGACCGCGAGTTCGTCCTCGCCGCCGACATCCAGCAGGCGGTGAATCTCGATCTCCTGCGGGCGTTCGCGGCCGAGCGGGTCGAGCTGGCGAGCGGCGCAACAGGAAAGTAGGTTCGCCGCCGCGACGCGTGACGGCGAACCAGGAGCGGGGACTACTGCTTCGGGAAACCGGGATCCGCTTTCACTTCCTCGATCTGCAGCGTATGGCGCTCGCTGTGGCCCGAAAGGAAGAGGAACCAGCCGTAAGAGTCGAGCGGCCCGAGGGCAAAATGCTTCGACCCGTGCGTGCGGAGATCGACGTCGCTCGAAGCCAGCGCGATCGTTTCGGCGCGAGCCTTCGTAAAGGCAGCCACGGCGTCGGCCGGTGTGCCGAAACGGTTCGTCGGCATCAGCGGCTCCGGTGCCTTGAACTTTTTCGAACGGTCCACGAGGAAGGTCAGGATCGTCTGATCCTGATTGGTTTTGCCGGCAACATCCGCCGCCAGCTCCCCCTTCATCGAATCGGCGACATAGTTGCGCAGAAACGACTCGGCCGCCGTGATGTGCTCCGCGCACTCCGCAATCGACCACCGATCGGGCGCCGGCTTATACGTCCACTGCGCCTCCGACAACCCTTCCACCGAAGCCAGAAACCGCGACTCCGTACGCTTCAACTGCGCGATGAGCGCCTCACGGTCACTGACAGCGGGAGCATCTGCCGCGAACGCGGCGGCAGTGATGAACAGACAAATAGCGGTGATGAGGGACTTCTTCATTGGACGCCTCCTGTGCGGACAGTTTATGTCAGGCGGTGGAGCCGTACGACCTCGCCGCGATGTTCTCACCCTTCCGGAGGCGCGGATGATCGCCGGCTGCCCTCCCCTTCACCAGCCGATGGCTGTTACAGATCTGCGTTATCGCATCCATGTGATGAACGACAGGACGCGCTCCGTCAACAGAAGGTGCGCGCGGATGAACCGCCGTGAATGCGGGACGAACTGCCGTGGCGCGCCCCGCATCGCTCCATTTCCCCGAAGATTTTCCCCCATCCGTTCTCTATCCTTGGCGAATGGCCCGACCGTCGAGCACCTCCGCGTATCTGATCCCGTGAAGAAGATGATCCGCGCACTGGTAGTCGATGACGAGCCGCTGGCGCGGGAACGCCTGCGGCAACTGCTGGGGGAGCATCCCGACGTCGAGATCGTCGGCGACGCGGGCAACGCGGCCGACGCGGCCACTGCGTGTGCAGTGCTGGCGCCCGACGTCCTGTTGCTGGACGTCAGCATGCCGATGGGTACCGGTCTCGACCTCCTTCGCACGCTCAGTCCCGTTCCCGCGGTCATTTTCACGACGGCGTATGCGGAGTTCGCCGTCTCGGCCTTCGAGGTGAACGCAGTGGACTACCTTCTGAAGCCCATCGACACCGATCGGCTGGCGCAGGCGCTGACTCGTCTCCGCCAGAAGCTGGCGCGGCCGGATGTCGCGCTGCCGAAGGCCGCGCCGAGCTCCACGCGCCTCGCCTTTCGCCTGCCGTCGCAGATCGTGTTTCTTCGGCCCGAAGAGGTGGAGTGGGTCGCGGCCGAAGGGAACTACTGTCGCGTGCATACGGCGGGCAAGGCGGTGTTGGTGCGCGAGATGCTGACCGTCGTCGAGCAGCGGCTCGATCCGGCGCGATTCGTCCGCGTCCATCGTTCGGCGATCATCAACGTCGACATGATCCAGAAGGTGGTGGTGGACAAGCAGGGGCGCTACACCGTCGTTCTGCAAAGTGGCACCACCGTGCGCGTCGGCACCACACACCGAAAGCTGCTCCAGCGTCTCATCGACGATGTCACCTGAGAGGCTGTCGCGTCATCGGCTCCTCGTCCTCGCGCGCACCGCAGGACTGGTTCTGATCGGATCGGGTGTCATTGCCGCTCTGGGCGAATTGCGGCGTCGCCTCGGATCGCCATCTTCGACGTCGTCGCCCGAGGCGCTTTACCTCGATGTGCTTCGCGCGCTGCTATCGGCGCTGTCCGCACCGTTCCTGCTCTATGCAGCGCGGCGCCTGCCGGTTCGTGCTCCTCACGCGGCCGGAACCCTGCTTTTGTTGACGATCACGACGTTCGCGATTTCAGCCGTGCAGGAAATCGCGTGGACACTCCTCATCACTGACGCCCCGCTGCGGGAATACGTTTCGGGCCTGAGCCACCTCGCGGTCCTGGCTTACAACAGCATGTTCCTGAATTCCTTCATCGTGATCGGCGCCCAATACTGGATGCTCTCCAGCGAAAATGCGGAGCGCTTACGCGCTGAAGCAGGTCTCGCCGCAGAGGTCGCACAGGCGAGGCTGCGGCAACTTCGCGCCGACCTCAACCCCCATTTCCTCTTCAATACCCTCAATTCCATCGCCGCTCTCCTCAACGATCATCCGAAAGAAGCGAGGAGCGTGCTGCGCGTGCTGTCCGAACTTCTGCAGCGCTCGAACGAATGGTGGTTGAAGCGGGAGATCCTGCTCTCCGAAGAAATCGGCTTTGTGGCGCGTTATCTCGAGATCCAGACGCTCCGGTTCCGGGATCGTTTGTCGGTCACGATCGATGTCCCTCCGAGCCTGGCCCGCGCTCTCGTTCCGCCGCTGATTCTCCAGCCGCTCGTCGAGAATGCCGTCATCCACGGCGTCGCTCCATTTCCGGGGCCGGGGACGATTCGGATCGAAGCATCACGCGACGGCGACTGCCTGAAAGTTTCGATTCGTGATTCAGGACGAGGATTGCAGCGTCCGGCGAAATCGAAGCCGGGGGTCGGGATCGCCAACGTTCGCGCACGCCTGCGCTGGATGTATGGCGAGCGGCAGCAACTGAACCTGGCGACGGAGCCGGACGGATTCAGTGTCAGCGTCATCATCCCGTGGTCGACGGAGAGTGCCGGGTGAAGCTGCCCGGCGCCCCGCGGCTGCGCGAGCTGTTCTGGTTCGCAATCGGAGCGATCGCGTTCTGGACCGTGATTCAAGCTTACAGCGTCAGTGTTGGACGGCTCCTCGAAACGAAGTGGCCTGTCGCCGATGTCATTGGCATCTATGGGACACGAACACTGCTGTGGGCGCTCCTCAGTCCGTTGATGGTGGCGCTGATCGAGCGCATTACGGCATTCACGGGACCGCGCTTGATCCGAATGATCTGTCTGGGAATGTGCGCTCCGGCGTTTGCGATCGCCGAGGCGTTCATGGAGGGCTTGCTGCGCCATGGCGCTGTCGTGCCGGGGCGGCCGTTCTGGGAGTGGGTGAGCAGGCTCGCCCTTTCACCCAATATCCTGATGTCCACATTCGCGATCCTGATCGCGCACGTGGTGATCGCCCGATCGCAGTCGGCCGAGCGCGAGCGCCGCAGGCTCGAGCTCGAGGCCGCATTGGCGGAAACGCAGGCAGAGACGATGCGCGATCGCTTCCGGCCTGGCGACCTGCAGGACATCCTCGGTGCAATCGGCGAGGCCGCCGAACAGGACGTGGCGCGAGCGCAAGCTTTGCTTCGCGATCTCGCCGAACTGCTGCGGCTGGCGATGCGGCTCGACGGCCAGGTGGTGGTACGGCTGCACGACGAACTGGACCTTGCCGATCGCTATGCCGCGCTTCGGTCGCCTGCCACTCCGCTGCGGATTCAGGCGGACAATGTGGCCATGGACGCGCTGGTCCCGCCCCGCTCCGTGCAGGCCTTTCTCGATGACGTGTTTACGCGCGCCGCAGCGGAGGTCGAGCTGGACGCGTCAATGGACGGGGATCTTCGTCTGCGTGCGTCGTCGGTCTCGCCGGCCGGAATGCCCTTTGTATCGGAGTTGCGGATCCCGCTCCATTGAAACAACGGGAAGCGCGAGACGCGCGTAATCGCACGTCTCGCGCTTCGCGTGGGTCGCGGCGCGCAGTTGCGGCGACATCTCAATATTCGGGATCCGCCTCCGCCCACGCG
Source organism: Thermoanaerobaculia bacterium (assembly GCA_036398925.1). Lineage (GTDB taxonomy): Bacteria > Acidobacteriota > Thermoanaerobaculia > Gp7-AA8 > Gp7-AA8 > DASWOB01. Next base: position 2,957 of record DASWOB010000004.1, on the reverse strand, counting down.
CGTCGAGGATCGTACGTAGAACCAGGGCCGTAGGCCGGCGCCCTTCCGGTGCCCGACCTCGTCGTGCTTGTACCGCCAGGGCCCGAGGTGGTTTGGTCCCAGGTACTGGGCTCCGCCGTGCCGTCTCCATCCGCGTCGGTCCACGTCTGCGCGATCGTGACCGCGTAGAGTTCACCGTCGCAGTTGAAAACGTGGGTATAGACGTATGTGACACTGTTTCCCGACGAGTACCATCCGCCCGACGCGCCACCGACATATGAGCAACCCGCTTGCGCCGCCCCCGTCATGAGCAACATTGCGGCAGCGAGCAGCGTGCACCTGAACCATAAAGACATTTGTTTCTCCTTTCACTGCAGTATTTGCAGGCGAGTATAGGGACGGATACCACGCGTAAACCCTCAATGACGCGGATCGATGGGGAATCGTGATGGACAGGAGGTGCAACGTGACCGGCAGCGGCAAGCGCTTATAGCCAGCGAGACATTGAGGCGTATACCGGTCCAATGTCGACCCGCGGCTTCCCGGTATTCGCTGTTCGACTGCCTGCACGGAATCAACCCACTCCTCCCCCTGTTGCGGAACGCACACAGGTGGCTTGCAGCACGCCACTCCTTCGGCTCGGGCCTGACATCCAGCGCATGTCTCCACCTCGCGTCGTCGCGGTTTTCAACCCGGCGCTAGGAGGCATGGATGGCAGGTATTTCCGAGGCGAACCTTCTGCTCAACACTCTCGCTCCCGACGCGCTGGCCGCGCTCGGCGTACGCGAAGAGGATCACCCGATCGACGTCGTACTCGTGGGCCCCGATGAAACCCCGGAATTCATCTTCTTTCCTCATCGAGGTGCCGTCGTTTCAATCGTCCGGACGACAGAAAACGGCTCCATGGTCGAAGCCGGTGTGATCGGCGATGAAGGGATGTTCGTCGTTCAAACCCTGCTCACAACCCCGGCGCCCACCGGCAGTCAGGCGGTCGTTCAGATCGACGGCCGTTTCGCACGTATCGAATACGCTCGGCTCCGCGAGCAATTTCGCGCGAACGAACCGTTTCGTGACGCTCTGCTCAAGTTCGCCAGCCTCTTCCTCGAACAGGTCACCCAGAATCTCGTCTGCAACCGGCTTCATGCGATCGAACAACGCCTCGCGAAATGGCTGCTGATCGTGCGCGACCGGGTCGACACCGACCACCTCCACCTCACGCACGAGTTCCTCTCCCACATGCTCGGCGTTCATCGGCCGGGCGTTACCATCGCCGTGGCCGCGCTCGAGCTCGATCGCCTGATCCTGCATGGCCGCAACTCCATCGAGATTCAGGATCGGGCAGGCCTGCTCCAGCGCTCGTGCGAATGCTATCAAGCCCTGCACGGCAAGCTGCAGCAATTTCGCTCGGATCTCGGCCAGCGTTCGTAAGCCCACCGACCTCACATCGCTCGCCCCGTGACCTTCGTCCGTCCGGACCAACGCACGCAGATGTCAGCGAACGTGCCAGACGACGAAGTGTCCTCTCGTACGCACTGGCAGGATGATGTCGACAGCGAGCCGCCTCTGCACCATGATGCGCGAGCGCTCGGCGACGACCGGGCACTCGTACATGCGGAGGAGATGAATGGCTGCAATGCTCGCGCGACGTGCAGAGGTGACGGTCGGTGGAAACAGGACCATGCTGCACGTCGATCAGACCCTGCGCCGCGGCCGTCGCGGTGACACGGTCCGGCTGATCCAGGAATGGCTCTGCCTCAACGACTGCGACGTCATGATCGACGGCAAGTACGGGAGCGCGACGGAACAGGCAGTGCGCGATTTCCAGGGCGCAACCGGTGTCCTGCCGACGACCGGCGAGGTGGATGCCCAGACCTTTGCGATGCTGATCCGTCCGATGGCGGAGGCGTTGCGCGCCATCGAGCCTCCGGAAGGCGCGACCCTCGGCCAGATGATTGCGGCTTACGCGCTCCAGCACCTGCGGAATCGTGCACGGGAGATCGGCGGCAGGAATCGCGGACCGTGGGTCCGCCTCTATCTCCACGGCGACCAGCGCCCGCGCGACCCGCAGGCAGGGCAGGGGGCGGAATCGTGGTCCGCGAACTTCGTCAGTACGCTGCTCGCCCAGGCGGCAGACGCGATGGGCGTCGCACCGCCGCTCGAATATCACTCGAACGCCACGCGCATGGCCGAGGAAGCACGGCGCCGGCAGCGCTTCGTGAGCGGCGAGCAGGCGCGACGCACTCCGCGGTCCGTCCCCACGGGCAGCATTCTGCTTCTCCGGCATGATGGGCACCGCGATGCGTGGCACCACGCCGGAATCGTGACCCAGGCGCTCGACCGCTTCGTGCGGACGATCGAAGGCAACACCGCGTACAACACCACCGAACTGCCGTCCGGGCACGAGGTGACGCGGCAGATGCGCTCGTACGGAAGCCTCGATTTCATCGTGCTGGACGGGAGCCCCTCGCGCTGAGAGAACGCCCCCTCGGTGGGGTCACCATCAGGATCAAGGCTCCGGCCGATCGTGGATCGGCGTGGCCCTTGAGACACACACGGGACCTGCCCCCTGGCCCGGTGGCGGGACTCGGCCCTCGGTGGGGTCACCCATTAGCAGGCATTGTCAATATGGGCGGGCGAATCCCATGCGGCGTCTAGCCGCTGCCATCGATGGGGTCTCTCTGTCGGTGGCGTGATGATCTCGCAGTCCCGGCGTCTCGATGTAGCGGTGTCGGAGATGACTCCGCACCAGTCACCCATCAGGATCAAGGCTCCGGCCGATCGTGGATCGGCGTGGCCCCTGACGCACACGGCGTCCCAGAAACGAATCGGTAGGACGAGCGCGTGTCCAATTGGAAAGTGCACAGTACTCGTGGCTCACCGGCCGGTGGCCGGCGTCCAAACCCTTGTGGCTCGCGCGCTCGTCGCGGAATCATAACTCCACCCTCATCCTGGCCGGTGCGGCCTCCAATCACACCTGG
>DASWOB010000003.1:0-35499 GCA_036398925.1 Thermoanaerobaculia bacterium | reverse complement strand
GAGCGCCGGTACACGGGTCGGGCAGGTGCCGGAGGAGCTCAGCTCAAAACTCCGCATGGGTCGCGATGGGCATTACACAACCGCTGTCGCGCCTCGCCTGTCTCGGGACGTACCAGACCGCCGGACGTCTTCGGGGTGTGGTGCCGTTCCCTGCGCTCGAACTTCCGGTACTGCTCAGCCGGCTCTGACGCTGGCTAAATATGCTCTTGTAGCATTTCCCTGTCAACCAACAGGATTGTTACAGTTCCGTGAACGGCACCTGGCGGCTCCTGAGGCAACAGGCTGAACTCGGTGCGGTCCCGCCGAAGCACAGCTGATCCTCGGCGAGACACACCTGATTCTCGCCAGGACACGGTTGATTCTCGCCGGGACACGGTTGATTCTCGCCGGGACACACCTGATTCTCGCCGGGACACACCTGATTCTCGGCGGGACACACCTGATTCTCGGCGGGACACACCTGATTCTCGGCCGGACACAGTTGATTCTCGGCGGGACACACCTGATTCTCGGCGGGACACACCTGATTCCCGGCGAGACACACTTGATTCTCGGCCGGACACACCTGCTTCCCGCCGGGACGCGCCGCGGCGGCCTCATGGCTGCGATCGTGCAGTAGAGGCTTCCCGGTCCCTCGCCAGCTCACCGGCATCGCCTTCATCGCGGACCCACTCTTCAGGCAGTGCGCGGCAACAGGTGCCCGCTCTTCGAATCCTGTCGCGGCGTACTACAACTGATCGGAGTCTCCTTGAAACAGACAGCAGCAGTCCTGGCCATGCTCACCCTTGCGGCATGCGCCACCAGCACCCCGGATCGTGCCGCGAAGGCCGCATCCTCACTCGAGGTCATGCACGGCAACAGCTCGAAGGCGCGGGCGCAGATCGACACCGTCCTGACCTCGCTCGACACGATGCTCAACGCGTCGCCGGACAAGCTTCGCGAGAGCTACGACCGCTACGACCGCGACGTGAAGCAGATGAACGCCTACGCCGCCGACATGCGCGAGAACGACGCCGACCTCCGCTCGAACGGCAACGCCTACCTGGCGCAGTGGCAGCGCGACGCCTCCAACGTCACCGACCCGGAGCTCCGCGCGATGGCCGAACAGCGCCGCCACCAGATCGCCCGCTCGAGCGAGGAGATGCGGTCGAAGGTCACCCTGGCCGCCGACAGCTTCGCCGCCTTCCTCCGCGACATCAACGACATCAAAAAGGTGATCGGCAACGACCTCACCCCCGTCGGCCAGAGCAACGTCAAAGCGACCACCGTCGCCCAGACCGCGAACAGCGAAGGCCGGCGCGTGAAGGCCGTCGTGCACAACGCCGAACAGGCCATCGAAGGCTTCCGCCAGCAGATCACGCCCGCGAGCTGACCCGCGGTCCTCGTTCAACAGCCTCGCCGCGCCAGAGATGGTTCGGCGAGGCTGTTTGATTAAGATGGCCGCATGGCGCACCTCACGCTCTCTCCGCGGTTGTTCGTCGCAACATTGCTCGCCACGACCGTCGTCGCGCTAGCGCTCTCCGCGATGGTCCCCGCGGTGCAGGCCCAACAACCGGCCGTCATGTCGCCCATGCCGCGCACGATCATCCTGGTGCGTCACGGCGCCTATCAGGCCGATCCCGCCGATTCATCGCCCGGCCCGGGCCTCCTGCCGGTCGGCGTGGCGCAGGCGAAGCTGGCCGCGAGCCGTCTCGCCGCGATCGGAAAATTCGACGCGATCTTCTCCAGCCCGATGACCCGCGCCCACGAAACCGCCCGCGTCATCGCCGCCGACGTCCCGCACGGCTCGTTCGAGGTCCTCCCTCAACTGGCCGAGTGCACGCCGCCCACGCGCCGGACAGAGATCACCAAAGAAAAAACCGCCGAATCGCTGGCCGCCTGCAAGTCCACGCTCGACGCCGTATTCGCCCAACGTTTCGTTCCCGCTGTCGGTACCGCGCGCCGCGAGCTGATCGTCGCCCACGGCAACGTCATCCGCTCGCTCGTCATCCGCGCCCTGGGCGTCGACCCCGACGCCTGGCTGGAGATGTCGGTGGCCCACGCCAGCATCACCCAGATCCTGATCGAACCGGACGGCCGCTTCAAAGTCATCTCCGTCGGCGACGTCGGGCATCTCCCGCTCAACCTGCAGAGCGGTGTAACGGGGGTAGGGGATAAGAGTCTGGCGGTGCCGCAATGAGCGGGCTCGAATCGGCTGATCCCTCAGAAGTCGCCGCTTCCAGCTCTCGGTGCTACCGATACAACGGCTGACGCTGCGCGAGCACGCCCGCCTTTCTGCCTTTCCGCGAAGAGCCAACAACCAGCGACAGCACGCCGGCGCTCTTTTCGATCGCGGCCAGGGCCGCGGCGGCCTGCGATTCGTTTGCGGTGTTGCGGAGGATCCTGGTGCAGTGGGCGATGGCTTCGATGGCGGCGCGGACATTGGCGGTGCGGTCGCCCTCAGCGTGACGGGTTTTCTGGACGGCGGCGGTGACGTTGGTGAGGCGGCGGCGGGCGCGTTTGAGCTCATCCGAGGACTCGGCCTCGGAGAAGCGGAGGAGGAGGACGAGGCCGGCCAGGCCGGTGAGGATGAGGGTGAGCGCGGGGATCAGATTGGACGTGTCCATCGACAGGCTCCTTTGCTGTGGGAACGTGAGAAGACACACCTCCGGCGGTACGCCGTCGCGAACTGCGAGCGGGCACGTGTCAGGGACAAGAGAGGTGTGGGGTGCGGTTGACGCGAATTTGCTGGGGGGTACGCCGGCGGGGGGATGCCGAAAGAGGGCCGCGCGACTTCATGCGCTGGTTGGGGGAGCCTGGAGCAACAGGCTTGCCAGATGGGCGTCGGGACGGCAAGGCGAAACTTGGACAGGTCCATCCCCGGTGCCTGGAGACGAGGGGTAGGCGGGAAGCCGACACCACACGGGGGGAGTCCAGATCTTCTTCGCTCAGCGGAAGAGGCGTTCGCTGGCGATCAGCTCTCGCGTGGTGGCATCGGCGTGTTGCCGGGCTTTGTTGATGCGGGCGGTGCGATCGGGCTCGTTGAGAAGGACGCTGACCTGGGCGCGTTTGAAGAGGGCCATCGGGTAGCCGGGGTGCGTGGGAGGGACGCGATCGAGTGACGTTCGGGCGTCTTGGAAGCGGCGGGTGGCGAGGTAGAGGACGCCGAGCTCGAGATCATTGCGGAAGGCCTGGCCCTGCAGCGTGCGGGCGCGTTCGAAGGAGTCGAGGGCGGTGGCGGTGTCGCCGGTGGCCATCGCGAGCTCGCCGGTTCGCACGAGGTCAGGAGCAGTTGGGGTGCGGAGGGTGGCGATCTGTTTGCGGAGGGTGAGGGCGTCGGGCAGGCGGTTCTGGCGCTCGCGAATCACGGCGAGTGCTTCGAGGGCGGGGAGGCGGTCGGGGAAGGGCTCGAGCAGCGGGATGGCTCGAGGCCACTGGTCGGTCCTGGCGTAGTGCAGTCCGAGGTAGAGGCGGACGTCGGCGGAGTCGGGGGCGATCGCTTCGGCGCGGCGGAACGCGGTCAGTGCCGCGTCGTTGCGGCCGAGGGCGGAGTGGGCGGCAGCGAGGCGCAGCGCAGCCATGAGGTTGTGCGGATCCGATGCGAGGATCTGTTCGAAGAGCGGCACGGCCCGCGCGTACTCCTCGGCCACGAAGAGGCCGGAGGCGCGGTCGAGCGGCTCGAAGAGGTGGGTCATCGCGGCGGGACGTGGGGCGTCTTTGCGGATCGTGGGGCGGACGTCGCTGGAGATGTAGCCGAGGGCGGCGAGCTTGCGCTGCTCTTCCACAGACAGCTGAACGGCAGGTGACGGCGCAGCGGGCGCCGGCGAGGGGATGGGGTAGTCGTTGATCGCGGCGCGCAGGCCGCGGGAGAGGTCGGCCTTGCCGGCCAGGTTGCGCGTCTCGTTCGGGTCGGCGAGGACGTCGTAGATCTGCAGCGCGCCGTCCTGAATGACTTTCAGGCGCCCCTCGACAGCCATGACCTGCGGCTGCCAGCCGAAGTCGAGGAAGGGGATCATCCCTTCGCCGACCACCACCTCATTGTGTGTGCCGCGCAGGCTCTGCTCCGCGCTGATGCCGGCGAAGTCGAGCAGGGTGTGGAAGACACGGCGCGTGCTGACAGGCGTTGCGTGCGTGCCGGCGGCGACGCCGGGGCCGGCGATGACGAGCGGCACGTGCATGACGCTCTGGTAGAGGAGGTAGCCGTGCTGCGCCTCGCCGTGATCGCCCAGGGCCTCGCCGTGATCGGCGGCCACGATGATGGCCGCGTCTCTCGCGTGCTCGCGGAAGGCGGTGACGAGGCGGCCGAGCTGTGCGTCCATCATTGCGATCTCGGCGCGGTAGTCGGGGACGTAGGGGTGGTGCGGGTCGAAGTAGTGGACCCAGAGGAAGGTCGGGGCGTTGCTCCCGCCGCGCAACCAGGTGAGGGCGCGGTCGGTGGTTTCTGTCGCGGAGCGCTCGACCGAAAAATCGTCGTCGTAGACCTCGAAGCCGCGCTGCAGGCCGAACCGCTTGGCCAGTGAAAACGAGGAGACGAAGGCGGCGGTGCGGTAGCCGTGCTCGCGGAGCTTTTCGCTGGCGAGGGGGTGGTTTGCAGCGAGCGGGCGGGCGTTCTCGTGGACGCCATGGCCGGCCGGCAGGAGACCGGTGAGCATCGAGGAGTGCGACGGGAGCGTCTGTGGCGCGGTGGCGTAGGCCTGCGTGAAGCGGCGGCCGGTCTGCACCAAAGTATTGAAGGCGGGGGTGGTGACGCCTTTCGCGTCGGGGCCGATGGAGTCGAAGCGGGTGGTGTCGAGGGTGACGAGGAGGATGGACGGGCGCGCGACGGGGGAGGGGGCGGGGGTCTCGGCGGCGCGGCAGGCGGCCAGCAGGATGAGGAGGAGAGCGCGCTTCACGGGCGGGGTAATAGCAGGTTGGGAGGGGGGATGGCAAAGGGAGAGATATGGACTGCGGTGGCAGCGCCACCGCTCTTTCCTACGCCGCGGAGCGGCGGCCGAGGTTAGAGCGGTGGCGTTGCCACCGCAGTCCATATCGGGATGCCATCGATGTTGCCATCTGTGATGCCAGAGCGGCTACCAATCCTTATGCCGCTTCCCGCAGCGACGCGGCCATGTCCCACAGGTTGGCGAAGATCTCGTCGATCTGGTCGCGGCCGCCGGCCGTGCATAAGTGCTCGGCCATGCGGGCGAGGGTGGTGACTTCGGGGAAGCCGTAGGTGCCGCCGATGCCGGCGAGGCTGTGGAAGGCGCGTTCGGCGGCGACGAGATCGTTCTGGTCGAGCATTTCCTGCAGCTCGGATACGCGGCGGTGGAGGCTGACGGTGAATTTGGCGCGGAGGATGTGGGGTGGGGGGATCATGCGGCGGCTCCTTTCGTGGTGAGGCGCTCGAGGCTCTGCTCCAGTTTCTGGAAGTCGATCGGTTTGGCGAGGTAGTCGTCGGCGTGGAAGACGCGGTAGGCCTCGTCGCGGTAGCGCGCGGAGGTGTAGAGGGAGGTCATCACCACCACTTTGACCCGCGGGTGCTTCGCCTTGATGCGCCTGCAGAGCTCGCGGCCGTCGAGCTTCGGCATCAGGGCGTCGGTCAGGACGACGTCGGGCATCTCGCGGTCCACGATCTCGAGCGCGAGCTCGGCGCTCGAGGCGGTGAGCGTGACGTAGCCCATCTCGCGCAGGGCGTAGTCGGCGATGAAGCGGATCTCTTCGTCGTCGTCGACGATCAGCACGCGCTTGGCGCCGAGTGCGACTGCCTCGGGGCCGCGGCGCGCGCGGCGGCGTTCTTCTTCGTTCCGCCGGTCGATCAGCTCCTGCGGCGCGCGGAACCAGAAGTTGCGCGAGGCGTTCGGCGTCGATTTGCAGAGGCAGAAGCCGCAGCGCGGGCAGGACGGCGAGATGGTCTTGGTCACGCAGCTGCACCAGGCCGCCTGGAAGGTGTCGAACGGTGTGCTGCACGAGCTGCAGAGGACGATGCGGTGCGGGATGGCGGGTGTTTCAGTGAGGGCTACCATGCGGCGATCTCCGAGACCTGTTCGGCGAGCATCAGTGGATCGAACGGCTTGGCGATCAGGCCGTTCGCGCCGAGGGCCGTCAGGTTGCGACGGTCCGCCGGCTGGACTTTGGCGGTGAGGAAGATGACCGGGATGTTGCTGGTCTGCACCGACTGGCGCAGCAGGCGGAAGGTAGCGGGGCCGTCGAGCTCCGGCATCATCACGTCGAGCAGGATCAGGTCGGGCAGGGAGCGGAAGGCCTGGGCCAGGCCTGCGCGTCCGTTCTCCGCGGTGACGATGTCGTAGTCTCCCGCGGTTTCGAGCGCGAGCGCGGCCACTTCACGGACGTCGTCATCGTCGTCGATGACCAGGATGCATTTACGCGACATGGGGCATGGCTCCTCTTGGACTGGAGACGGCGGCGAGCAGTTGCACGACACGGCGTTCGAACTCTTCGGGTGAGACGCGGCTCTTGGTGAAGAACTGGGTGGGTCCGAGGGTCAGGCGCTCGCGCTGGGCGGGCGTGGTCTCGGTGGCGGAGTAGATGACGAGCGGCACGCGCCGCAGCAGGTTGTGCTCTTTGAGCCAGTCGACGACGCCGTAGCCGTCGACGCCCGGCAGGATCAGGTCGAGCACGAGCAGGTCGGGAGTGACGCGCTGCGCGAGCTCGATGGCCTGGTCGCCGGTGGTGGCGTGCAGCGTCTCGATGCCGTGGCGCTGGAACGATTCGCCGATGACGCGGGCGAGATCGAGATCGTCCTCGACCAGCAGCACGCGCGCCTTGCGGCCCTGGACGCCGAGGGCGCGATGGACGGCGCGGAGCAGGGTGTGGTCGTCGCACGGCAGCTGCACCCAGTCGGTGGCGCCGAGCTCTTTGTCGGGCGCTACCATGCTCAGGACGACGATCGGCAGCTCGGCGGTGTCGCCGCGGTGACGCAGGGCGGCGAGGGTCTCGAACGCATCGCCCGGCATCGCCACGTCGAGCAGCACCGCATCTGCGGCGATGCTGCTGCTGGCGAGCAGCTCGGCGCCGGAGGTGAAGACCAGCGGCTGGTAGCCGTTGCGCTCGAGCAGCGACGTCAGCATCTCGCGGCGATCGGCATCGCTGTCGCAGACCGCGACGGTCTTGCCGCGCGTGACGTGCGAGAGCTGGGTGACGTTGGCGCGCTGCATGGTGAAGCGGAAGCGGCTGCCGCGTCCCAGCTCGCTCTCGCACCAGATCTCGCCGCCGTGCTGCCGGACGATGCTGCGGCAGATCGCCAGGCCGAGGCCGGAGCCGCCCTTCTCACGTGAGTCGGAGGCATCGACCTGCTGGAAGCGCTCGAAGATCGCATCGAGCTTCGACTCCGGGATGCCGCGTCCCTGATCGGCGACCTCGAACTGCACCTGCCCGTCGACCGTGCTCGCCGCAACGGTGACGCGCGTCGAGGGGTCGGAGAACTTGATCGCGTTGCTGATCAGGTTCGTGATGGTCTGCACGACCCGGTCGCGATCGGCGTAGATGGTGACGTTGCAGGGGAGCGCCTCGAGCTCGACGCCGGCGCGCGTGGCCATCGGACGCATGACCTCGACCGCTTCGTCGATCAGGTCGCCGGCGTCGCAGAACTGGCGGGTGAGGGTGATGCGCCCCGACTCCATCCGCTCGATGTCGAGGATGTCGTTGATGAGCCGCACCAGCCGGTCGGTGTTCGAGACGGCGATGTCGAGCATCCGCCTGGCGCGCTCCGGCATGTCGCCGACCCGGCCGCCGGCCAGGAGGCCGAGCGCGCCGCGGATGGAGGTGAGCGGCGTGCGCAGCTCGTGCGAGACGATGGAGACGAATTCGTCCTTCATCTTCTCGACGGCGCGCCGTTCGGTGATGTCGCGGAAGGTGATGACCGCGCCGACGACGTTGCCGTCGGCGTTGCGCATCGGGCGGCAGGCGAAATCGACCGGGAAGGCGCTGCCGTCGTTGCGCCAGAAGACCTGGTTGCCGTTGTTGACGGAGGTGCCGTTCAGCAGGACCTCCTGCGAGGGGCACTCGTGCCACGGGTAGGGCGAGCCGTCTTCGCGCGAGTGGTGGACGACGTCGTGAATGCGCCGGCCGATCAGTTCGTCGGCGCGCCAGCCGAGGAGCTTCGCGGCCGATTCGTTGACGAACGTCGCCCGTCCTTCGACATCGATGCCGAACGCTCCCTCGGCCATCGAGGAGAGGATCATCTCGTTCTGCCGTACCAGGTTCGCGATGGAGTCCTCGGCCACTTTGCGCGCGCTGATGTCGACCATCGCGCCGATCATTCGTTGGGCGGTGCCGTCGGCGTCGCGGACGATGAAGGCGCGGTCGAAGACATTCGCGTACGTGCCGTCGGCGCGGCGGACGCGGTACTCCTCGTTCCAGTGCTCGACGCCGCTGTCCATCGCCACGGTGGCGTTGCAGACGGCGCGCTCCCGGTCGTCGGGATGAATGGCGTCGATCCAGAGGTCGCCGTCGACATCGCCGCCGGAGAGCGGCACGCCGATACGCTGCGGCAGCGCGTCGCTGATCCAGAGGCGGTGGCGGACGAGGTCCCACTCCCAGATCACGTCGTTGGTGGCGCGCGTGGCGAGCTCGAAGCGTTCTTCGCTGCGGCGCCGCGCTTCCTCGGCCTGTTTTTCCGCGGTGATGTCTTTGGAGAAGAGGAAGCGATCGCCGCCGCTGGCGACGAGCACCACGCGCGTGACGCCGAGGCGGTCGTCACGGCGCGTGACGCGCAGCTCGCACTCGGCGCGGCCGGTGCGGGTCAGCTCGTCGAGCGCCCAGGCGACCAGGGGGCGATCGTCCTCGAAGACCCAGTAGCCTGCCTTCGAGCCGACGATCTCGTGCGGGTCGCGATCGAGGCACCGGGCGTAGGCGGCGTTGACGAAGGTGTAGATGCCGTTGTGATCGACGATGGCCACGCCGCCGAGGGCGTTCTCGAAGATGCTGTTGAGGCGCTGCAGCTCGTCGAAAACGCGCTCGCGCTCCTGCGTGACATTCGTCGCGCGAGCGAGGCGGTGCGCGTGGAGGAAGACGAAGATGCCGGTCACGGCGAGCAGCGCGAAGACGGCGTACTGCGTACGGCGCAGGCGCTCCCACGACTTCTGTTCGATGTCCGAGGCCATCTCGTCGAGCACACGGGTCTGGATGCGCAGCTGGAGGATCTGCACGCGGGTGCGTTCGTAGAGACGATCCATGTGCACCCGCTGCTTGATGGCGTCGCTGGTGCGGCGCGCGCGGAGGTGGCCGAAGAAGCTGTCACTCGCCGCGACCACTTCCCACATGCCGCGGTCGATGTCCTGGAGGGTGGCGACGATCGGGGCGGCCTCGCGGGCGGGGATCGACGCACGCACGTCGCTGATGGTGTGGAGGATGGTGTTGTGGAAGGCGCGGTAGCGCGCCTCGAACCGTTCCGCCTCGGCGATCGGATCGTTCGAGATGAAGACGTCGGAGGCCGGCGCGATGACGGCACTGGCCAGCATCGCCATCGCATCGTGCCGCGCCGCCTGCCGCCCGACAACCCGGTGCATCGCCAGCGTGTCAGAGGAGACGCGCACGAAGCCCTGGCAGACGTACAGCGCCATCGCGATCGTCAGCGCACTGAGTACGCCGAGGATCAGATAGTGCCGGTAGAGGGCAGGAGTGCGGTTTCTGGACGCCTTCATTGTCTGGTTTGTGGACCCGGGCGGTGAAAAGGCAATCGGACGGCCAGAGGGTGGGCTGGCGGTTAAGCTGTTGAGCCGGTGATGGTTGTTGTCGCTTTGGGAGCGCCATGGCGACGTTCTTGGTGTTCTGAAGCTGGACGGGTGTTCAAAATCTGGACAGGGTGTTGTGTGACGGGGTGAAGGGCTGGAAGCCCACACCACACCGGCCGCACTCACATCGAGCTGTGGCGTTGCCCCGGCACTCCATGGACAATGCGCAGCCATGCTCAACTACATCTGGTTCGGGCTCATGGCGGTCGCGCTGGTCGTGGCGATGTTCCTCGGCACGGCCGAGGCGGTCACGAAGGGGGCGGTCGACTCGGCGAAGACGGCGGTCGAGATCGCGATCGGGCTGGTCGGGGTGATGACGCTCTGGCTCGGGATCATGCGCGTCGCGGAGGCGGCCGGGCTTGTGTCGCTGTTGGGGCGTCTGCTGCGGCCGCTGCTGCGCTGGCTCTTTCCCGACGTGCCGTCGGATCATCCGGCCTCGGGCGCAATCGTGCTGTCGATCGCCGCGAACATGCTCGGGCTCAACAACGCCGCGACGCCGCTCGGCATCAAGGCGATGGAGGAACTGCAGACGCTCAATCCCGACAAGGACGTGGCCACCAACGCACAGGTGACGCTGATGGCGCTCAACACCTCGGGCGTGCAGCTGATCCCGGCCACGATGATCGGCGTGCTGGCCGCGGCGGGCTCGGTGAACCCGACCGCCATCATCTCCACCTCGATCGTGGCGACGTTCACTGGCTGCGTCGCCGCGGTCCTCGCCGCGCGGCTGCTGCAGAGGTTCTACAAGTGATCCGGCTCATCCTCGAGCAGATCTCTCTCTGGGCCGTGCCGGTGCTGCTGGTCGGCATCCCGCTGGTCGGCATCATCCGCAAGGTGAAGGTCTACGACGTCTTCATCGAAGGGGCGAAGGAAGGCTTCGACATCGCCGTGCGCATCATCCCGTTCCTGGTGGGGATGCTCGTGGCCATCGGCATGTTCCGCGGCTCCGGGGCGATGGACATCCTCACGAACGCCCTGCGCCCGGTGATGAACGCGATCCGCTTTCCCGCCGAGGTCTTCCCGCTGGCGGTGCTGCGGACGCTGACCGGGAGCGGCTCGCTGGCGCTGACGACGGATCTGGTCAAGACGCACGGCCCCGACTCTGTGCTGGGGCGGATGGCGGCCACGATGTATGGGAGCTCGGAGACGACGTTCTTCGTGCTGGCGGTCTACTTTGGGGCGGTGAGCATCCGCAAGACGCGGCACGCGGTGCCGGCGGCGCTGATCGGGGATGTGGTCGCGGCGATCGCGGCGGTTTTGGTGTGCTGGTATTTGTTCTAGGCCGCCTCAAGGCCGCCTCAAACCCTGAGCGAGCGCAGCGAGTCGAAGGGTCAATCAAGGCGCGGCGCTGCTGTGCGGTTGCGGCGCTGCTGCCGATTGCGGACTGTATCGCCGCGCCTTGATTGACCCTTCGACTCGCCTGCGGCTCGCTCAGGGTGTGCGGGGAGAAGGTCGCGAAACAAAGTAAACCACCGCCCCCACCACCAGCGCGATCGCCGCGGCGATCAGGTTGTGCGCCTTCACCGCGAAGAAGAACAGGCCGAGCGAGATCAGTACGCCGAGGATCGGCACGATCAGCGTCGGGGTACGGAAGCCCTCATTCAGTTTGCGTAAGCGCGGGACGGCCGCGGCGGTGAAGAGATAGGTGGTCAGGCGGGCGACGGCGGAGAGCATGGCCAGTTTGGCGAACGTGCCGCCGAGGGCCAGCGCGAGCGCGACGGTGGCGTGAATGGCGATGGCCACGCTCGGGGTGTGGAAGCGCGGGTGGACGTAGGCGACGCCGGGGATGCGGCGGTCGCGGGAGAGGGCGTAGAGCATGCGCGAGCCCTCCAGCATCGTGCCGGAGTTCGTCCCGGCCATCGAGAGCAGCGCGCCGACGGTCACGATGAACGCGCCGATCGGGCCGATCAGCGACGCGGCGGCGGACTGGATCGGCGTGTCGGTCTTCGACAGGTCGGGGAGGGCCGACATCGCACCGAGCTGCGCCAGGACGTAAACGACGGCGATCGCGAAGATGCCGGCCAGCAGCGCGAGCGGCAGGTCGCGGCGCGGATTCTTGTACTCACCGGCGGGGACGCCGAGGTTCTCGAAGCCGGCGTACGCAAAGAGCAGCAGCAGCATCGCCTCGCCCCATTTCGCATCGGGGCCGGGCAGCGTCAGCGACGCGGGGATGGGATTGTTCTTCCAGGCCACGAGCGCGATGACGATGAAGCCGATCAGCGGGATCAGCTTCCCCCAGGTGAAGATGTAGATCGAGGCGGCACCGTACTTGACGCCGAAGAAGTGGATCAGCGCGAGGATGAGGATCGTCGCGGTGATGATGGCGATGCGCGGCCCGCCGACCTTGAGCGCGGGGTTGAGCAGGGAGAGCGCGACGACGAAGCCGTTCGCGAGCGAGGCCAGCGAGGTCACGCGCGCGATCCAGTTCATCCAGCCGGTCTCGAAGCCGATGAAGTCGCCGAACGCGGTCCGCGCGTAGAGGTACGCGCCGCCGGGCTCACTGAAGTGGCTGGAGGCCTCGGCGAAGCAGAGCACGAGGATGAAGACGGGGATCGCGAAGAGCAGCGGCGCCCAGAGCGAGAACGGGCCGAGGAGCTTGTACGACTCGCTCGGGAGCAGAAAGACGCCCGAGCCGACGACGGCGTTGATGCACATCGCCACCAGACCCCAGAAGCCGACCGTACGGACCAGTTCTCCCGTCTTCGCTGTCGTCATTTTTTCTTGTAGCCCTTTCCGCGAATCGTCCTGCCGGGCAACGCGCCGGTCATCGTCCCACCCTGAAGCACCGGCACGCCGTTGACCACGACGTCCGAAACGCCCACCGAGAAATGATGCGGATCATCGAACCACGATTTGTCGGCGATCGTGGCGGGATCGAAGACGATGATGTCGGCCTTCATCCCTTCGCGGAGGATGCCGCGGTCGTGAAAGCCGACCCGCAACGCCGCCTGGCTGGTGAGCTTGCGGACCGCCTCTTCGAGCGTGAAGAGCTTCACGTCGCGCACGTAGTGGCCGACGATGCGCGGGAAGGTGCCGTAGCCACGCGGATGCGAGGCCTGGTTGTTCGCTCGCGCGGAAGGCGGCGGCGCGCCGGAGTCGGCGCCGGCCGAGATCCACGGCTGCTTGAGCGCGTACTGCACGTCGTCTTCGTGCATGGAGAAGAAGATCACGCGCGGGCTGGTCTCGTTGCCGGCGAAGAGGCGGATCAGCGCTTCATCCTCGGAGACGCCCATCTGCTGCGCGATCTCTTCGATGTACTTTTTCTCGTACTGCGCCATCTCGCGATTGAAGATGTAGGAGACGAAGATCCCCTTCGGCGCGCGCCTGGCCACCTGTCCTTTGAGCGTCTCGCGGATCTTTTCGCGCTGCACCGGATCGGCGAGCCGCTTCCGGAAGTCGTCATAACCGCCTTCCATCGCCCAGTCGGGGGCGAGCGTCGACAGCCCCGTGCCCGATGCAGGATACGGATAGACGTTCGCGGCGACGTCGAGACCTTTGGCCCGCTCCGCCTCGATCCGTGCAATGACGTGCGGCATGCGGCCCCAGTTGGCTTTGCCGCCGACCTTGAGGTGCCAGATGTTGAGCGGGATGGGCGCCTCGCGGCCGATGCGGAAGGCCTCGTCGAGCCCCATGTCGATGCGATCGCCCTCATCGCGCATGTGGGTGAAGTACATCCCCTGATGTTTTGCCGCGACCCGCGCCAGCGCGATGATCTCCTCGGTCGTGGAGTACATGGCCGGCACGTAGATGAGCGAGGTGGAGATGCCGATCGCGCCGTCGCGCATGGCCTGGTCGATGATCTGTTCCATGCGCCGCAGCTCGTCGGCCGTGGGGGGACGATTGACGTCGCCGATGACCAGCTCGCGCGCATTCGACGCGCCGACCAGGAAGGCGAAGTTGACCGCCACGCCCTGTTTGTCGATGAGGTCGAGGTACTCGCCGAGGGTCGACCAGGGACGACGCTCGGTCGGCGGACCGGCGACCGGACCGGGGGAGTGCCCTTCGCCCGTCACTTCGGTGGTCACGCCCTGCCGGACCTTCGCCTCGAGCGCCGGATCGCCGAAGATGGTCCCCTGCGACTGGCCGAGCAGGTCGATGAAACCGGGCGAGACGATGCGGTCCTGCGCGTCGATGGTGCGCCTGGCGTCGAGATGCCCGAGGTTGCCGAGGGCCACGATCGTATCGCCGCGCACCCCGACGTCGCCACGGAACCAGGGGGCGCCGGTGCCGTCGAGGATCCGGCCGTTGGTGATCTTCAAATCGAGCATGGCTGGTGGTGTCGGTGCGGGTGTGGTCGCGCAGCGGGTCAGGATGATGGCGAGGACGATGGCAGCGCGGGTCGCGATCTTCATTCCATCCCTCGTACCAGATCGTCGAGCGTCTGACGCTCGCGGATGACCTGCGCTTCGCCGCGGTCGACCAGCACCTCGGCAGGCAGGAGGCGGGCGTTGTAGTGGGAGGCCATCGAGAAGCCGTAGGCGCCGGCGTCGCAGAAGGCGAGGAGGTTGCCGATCTCGATACGGTCGATGCGGCGGGTGACGACGCCCTGCTCGCCGCGGGTGAAGACGTCGCCCGACTCGCAGAGATTGCCTGCGATGACCACCTGATCGCGATCGTCACGGTCCGCCCACGAGGTGCGCAGCGAGTCGTGGTCGCCGCGCGAGGCGTTCACGATGTGGTGATAGGCGTGGTACTTCGACGGCCGCACCAGGTGATTGAAGCCGCTGTCGACCCCGATCCACTCGATGCCGGTGCTGATCCGCCGCGCGGTAGTGCGGGTGATGAGCGTCCCCGATTCGGCGACGAGGTAGCGTCCCGGCTCGATGATCGCTTCCAGATCGCGGGCGCGCATCATCGCGCCGGCCACGTGCGCGAGCTGCGCGCCGTAGTCGTCGATCGGGAACTCGACGTCGCCCGGGCGGTACGGCGTGGAGATGCCGCCGCCGAAGTTGAGGAACTTCAGATTGCTGAAGCCGGGCGCCAGCTCGAGCAGACGCCGGGCCGACTCGATGAGCGGGGCGATCGTGTCGACGCCCGAGCCGATGTGCGCGTGCAGGCCGACCACCTTGCGCCCGCTGTCTTCGACGAGCATGCGCGCGTCGTTGATCTCGGCAAGGTCGATGCCGAACTTCACACTGTCGCCGGCGGTGATGACGTCAGCGTGATGGCCGGCGCCGACGTCGGGATTGACCCGCAGCGCGACCGGATTGTCGAGCTCGAGGCCGAGGATGCGATCGATCTCCGACATCGAATTGACGTTGATGACGATGCGCGGATCGGGGATGGCGCGCAGATCTTCGTCGGAGACGTTCGAGCAGGTGAACCAGATCGACTCCGGCTCGTAGTTGGCGCGGCGGGCCAGGTGAATCTCGCCCGGCGAGACGGCATCGCAGCCGAAGCCCTCCTCACGGATGATCCGGAGGACCGCCAGGTTGCTGTTCGCCTTCATCGCGTAGAACGGCCGCAGCGGCAGGCCGGCAAAGGCGCGTTTCACGTTCCCGGCCTGCCGGCGGATCGTTTGCGCGTCGTAGACGTAGAGGGGAGTGCCGTAGGTGGCGGCGAGCTCGCTCGCCGCCACCCCGCCGATGTAGAGATAGTTGTCGAGGTACTCCATGAGCGCGGCGCAGTGTAACTGACGGGGCCAGCTGTTCAGCGATTCAGCTGCTCAGCTATTCAGCTATTCAGCTGTTCAGGCCGAACAGACGGCGCTCGCCGCCTGAATAGCTGTGTAGCTGAGCAGCTGAACAGCTGAAGCTCAAGCGGCTACAATCGCACGCGATGCAGCAATACCTCGCGCTCATGCGTCACGTCCTCGAGAACGGCACGCCGAAGTCCGATCGCACCGGCACCGGGACGCTGAGCGTCTTCGGCTACCAGATGCGGTTCGACCTGGCGCAGGGGTTTCCGCTCCTGACGACCAAGAAGCTGCATCTCCGCTCGATCATCCACGAGCTGCTCTGGTTCCTCAAAGGGGAGACGAACGTCCGCTACCTGCACGAGAATAAAGTCACGATCTGGGACGAATGGGCGGATGCGAATGGCGAGCTGGGGCCGATCTACGGCTATCAATGGCGCTCGTGGCCGGCCGCGGACGGGCGGCACATCGACCAGATCGCGCAGATCCTCGAGCAGCTGCGCAGCAATCCCGACTCGCGGCGGATGGTGGTCAGCGCCTGGAACGTCGGCGACCTCGATCGGATGGCGCTCATGCCGTGTCACGCGCTCTTCCAGTTCTACGTGGCCAACGGAAAGCTTTCCTGCCAGATGTACCAGCGCAGCGCCGATATCTTTCTCGGCGTGCCGTTCAACATCGCCTCTTACGCGCTGCTCACGTTGATGGTGGCGCAGGTGACGAACCTGCAGCCGGGTGAGTTCGTGCATACCCTCGGCGACGCGCACCTCTACTCGAACCATCTCGACCAGGCGCGCGAGCAGCTGACCCGCGAGCCTCGTCCGCTGCCGGCCATGCGCCTCAACCCTTCAGTGACGTCGCTGTTCGATTTTCAGTTCGGCGATTTCACGCTGGAGGCGTACGATCCGCATCCCGGCATCAAGGCGCCCATCGCTGTATGAGAATTTCGATCATCGCCGCCCTCTCCACCAACGGAGCCATCGGACTCGGCAACGGCCTGCCGTGGGGGAAGATCTCCACGGACCTCAAGCGCTTCAAGTCGCTGACGATGGGCCACCATCTGCTGATGGGGCGGAAGACGTGGGACACGGTCGGCAAGCCGCTGCCGGGGCGCATCAACGTGGTGATCACGCGCAAGGCTGACGCGGTCATCGACGGCGTCCACGTCGCGCATTCACTCGATGAGGGCATCCGGCGCGCGCGGCAGGCCGGCGACGACGAGTGCTTCATCGGCGGCGGCGCGGAGATCTTCCGCCTCGCGCTGCACGTGGCCGACCGGATGTACCTGACGCGCGTGCACGCGGAGCTCGAGGGGGATACGTACTTTCCCGACTTTGACGACGTCTCGGAATGGCGGCTGGTCGACAGCGAGCATTTCGCCCCCGACGAGAAGAACGAGCATCCGTTCTCATTCCTGCTGTACGAGCGCGCGGCGGCCGGCGGTCATGCAATCCCCGAAGAGGGGTAGATGTACCTCCGCCTCCTCCGGACGAACCGTGACTTTCGCCTGCTCTACGTCGCGACGCTGATCTCCCTCGGCGGGGACTGGTTCCTGACGGTCGCGCTGCTCGATCTCGTGCTGCAGCTGACCGGCTCCGCGACGCTCGCGTCGATGATGCTGCTCTGCCAGACGCTCCCGATCTTTCTCTTCACGCCGCACGCCGGACACGTCATCGATCGCCTCGACCGGCGCAAGCTGATGATCGCCGTCGATCTGCTGCGGGTCGGCGCCTGCCTGCTTCCGCTGCTGGTGCGCACGCCGGCGACGCTGCCGTTCGCGTACCTCGGCGTGATCCTGATCTCGATCGGCTCCGCCTATTTCGAGCCCGCCTCGCAGGCCGCGCTGCCGAACCTGGTCACGAAGGAGGAGCTCGGCCCCGCGACAGTGCTGATCGGCTCGACGTGGGGGACCATGCTCGCGGCCGGCGCCGGAATCGGCGGCGCGTTCACGGCGCGCTTCGGCCGCGATGCGTCGTTCGTCGTCGACGCGCTGAGCTTCCTCTTCTCCGCGTACCTGCTCTACCGGATGCGCGGCCGCTTCGCCGAATCGCACGAGGGGGCGCATGAAAAGCCGCCGTTCTTCGCGTCCATGCGCGAGACCTTCCAGTTCGCGCGATCGCACAGCCGCGTGCTCGGGCTGCTGACGGTCAAAGGGGGCTACGGCATCGCCTCGGGCGTCCTGGCGATGCTGAGCGTCTTCGGACGCGAGGTCTTCCGCGCCGGCGCGTGGGGCATCGGCCTGCTCTTCGCCGCGCGAGGGCTCGGGGCGCTGATCGGGCCGTTCCTCGTGCGCGGCTTCGTCAGGCGCGACGAATCGCAGTACCGGGCCATTGCCTTCTGCGTGCTGCTGTTCGGGATTGGCTACAGCGCGCTGGCGCTCGCGCCTTCGCTCGCTTTCGGGCTGGTGGCGATCTTCTTCGCGCACCTCGGCGGCGGCGCGGCGTGGCAGATCTCGACGTACGGCCTGCAGCGCGAGACGCCCGACTTCATCCGCGGGCGGGTCTTCTCCGCCGACTACGGCCTGGTCACGCTGACGATGTCGCTCTCGGCGGTCGCGACCGGCATCGTCTCGGATCAGACCGGCCCGACGACGGCGACGATCGTCACCGCCTCGCTCTGCGTCGTCTTTGCGATCGTCTGGAGCGCGATGACGTGGAAGTTATGGCGTTGAGAACACGAGCTGCTCGCGCCGCGCACCGCGAACCCAGCCGATCGTCCCCGCAACCGGACCGATGAAGAAGAACACCCAGCCGGCCCAATGCGGCTGGTTGGGAAAGGCGAGCGCCATGGCCGTGGAGATGATCCCGATGGCGATATGGGCGAGGTGGAGAATCATGTTCGTGCGGGTGTCGTAGACCTCGTAGTCATTGAGCTCCAGCTCCGCGCGCCGCCGGTAGGCGTGCAGGTGCATCAGGAAAAAGATGAGGAAGATCCCGACAAACCCGAGGCCGTAGATCACCATCAGCGTGGAGGCGTCGGCACGTGAGGCGAACGCGCCGCGCGGCAGCGTCCCGGTCACCACCGCGAAGGTGAACTTCAGTGGATAGACATAGAAGAGCACCAGAAACATCAGCAGCGTGTTGAGCACGATGGTGATGCCGTCCGACATCCCGTAGCGCTGGAAGAAGGTGTGGTGGACCCACCAGATCCACATCAGGATGGCGAAGCAGATCGCGAACCCGAAGAACCCGCGCATCACCGCCATCAGCTGCGCGAAGCTCTGCGGCACTTCGAGCGAGACCACGATCAGCGTCAGCGCAAACCCGAACACGACGTCGCTGAACGCCTCGATGCGGGAGGTCTCGCGCGAGCGGTTGCGGAATGCGGGTGCTGGCATGGGGTGAGTTTACGCGCGGGGGTGGGCGTAGGTGAACTGACGTTTGTCATGGGGGGCAGGGGACCAACAGCGGCGGCTATGCCGCCACGGTCCGCGACCAATAATCGTGACGCACGCTGAAGGGCAGCACAGTCGCCGCTTCCGTCCTCTTCGCGTTCGCGTTCAGCACCGCCTCCACCTGTGCTCGCACGGACGGGTGGTACCGGTCGCGCGCTACCGCGAAGAGCGCCCGCGCGCGGTCGAGGTCGCGCTGGACGAGGGCGGTGTAGAGCGCGATCACGCTGCTGTTCGTGCCGCCGCGCATGAGAACGCGCTCGACGCCGGCGTAGATCGGGGCGTAGCGGGCGTTGATGCCGCCCAGCAGCCACGCCAGCGGCGGGAGGTTGCGGAAGGAGAGGTTGAGCACCGCGTCGATCTCCGCCATGCGTCCGGTGAAGGGGGCCAGCTGCAGGAAGAGGCCGAGCTCGAGGTCGCCCCAGTTCGTCCGGTCGATCTGCGCGAACGGCGTTCCGCTCGTGAAGCGCTGCACTTGTGCCTCGACCCGCCGGAAGATGGCCGATGACGTCGGCGCGGCGATGTTCGATGGCATGCCGGTGTTGTAGATCCATTCATTCACGCGCAGGTCGGTGACCGGCACGTCGTGATCGCGGAGGAAGGCGAGGAACGTGTCGTCGTCGACCCAGGTGAAGGCGAAGCGGGTGAAGTACGTCCGCAGCAGCGCGTCGAAACGGCCGCGGCCGAGATTGGCCTCGAGCGTCTGCATGAACAGCTCGCCCTTGATGTAGGAGGCGGTGCCGAAGTTCGACTGCGGGAAGTTGGTGAAGCCCATCGGACGATGGAGCAGCGTCTGGGTCGGTGGGGCGGTGCGGACGAAGTTGTCGAGGTTGATGCGGTCGAGGAAGAATTGATGCTCAGAGCGTTCCGGGCCGCTCAGCATTTCGAGGAAACGGACCGCGAGGTAGGACGTGATCCCCTCGTTGAGCCAGGTGTCTTCCCACGAGCCGGTGGTGGTCGCGTCGCCGCTCCACGAATGCGCCAGCTCATGCGCGATCAGCAGCGACGGCTGCAGGTTCTCCGGATGATTGCCGGTGGCCACGCTCGGGTTGATGAAGTTGAGCAGCGGGTGCTCCATGCCGCCGGCGATGAAGGTGGGCGGCATCAGCAGCAGATCGTGGCGACTGAACGGGAACGGCCCGAGCATCGCCGTTGCCGCGTCGACCATCTCCGGGAGATAGCCCAGCTCCTCGATCGCGGCCGGCATCAGCTCCGGCTCGGCGTAGACGCCGGTGCGCTCGTCGAAGGCGTGGAACTCGAGCCGTGCCGCCGCCAGTGCGACGAGATACGGCGGGATGTCGCGCGCCATCCTGAACGTGTAGACGCCGCTCTCGTTCGTCTGCTGAGGGTTCTCGGCCGACATCAGGGCGAGCATCCCCGGCGGGACGCGCAGGGTGGCCTCGTAGGTGAGGCGCATCGACGGCGTGTCCTGGATCGGGATCCAGCTCCGCGCACCGACTGGCTGGCTGAGCGAATAGAGGTACGGTTGCTGGCGGCCGAAGCTCTGCGCCGCGCTGTTCCAGAAGAGCCCCGAAGCGTCCGGCGAGGTGCTGTAGTCGATCGTCACCGTCCGCGTCTCCGGCGTGATCGGAATGGTCAGCGACTGCCCGTGCTGCGTGGATGGTCCGAGCGTGGGCGTGACTTCCGTCGCTCCGTCGAGGCGCACCCGCGTGATGCTCAACCGCTCGGCGTCGAGCACGAGCCGGTTGGTCCGCCCGAAGTTGTGAAGCGTGAGCGTCGCCGAGCCGCGGAGGCGTTGCTGCGCGAAATCGACCGTCAGATCGAGCGCCAGGTGCCTGGTCGTCACCTCGTTGGTATTCGAGAAGGTGAAGACGTCGGCCGGCTTCAGCGCGTGGGGCGGCGCGGTCGGATGCGGGACCGCGCGCTGCCGTGCTGCCGTCAGGAGGAAGAGCGAGAGAACGAGGAGCAGGGTCCGGGTCCGAGGGCGCACCTCGGAATGATAAAGTCGCCGGCCATGATCGTCCGGTCATATGACGGAAAACATCCGCGCCTTGGCGAGCGCGTCTTTGTGGCCGACAACGCCGCAATCATCGGCGACGTCGAGCTCGGAAACGACTGTTCGATCTGGTTCGGCACGACCGTGCGAGGCGACGTGAATTTCATCCGCATCGGCGCGCGCACGAACATCCAGGACAACTGCACCATCCACGTCGCGCACGACAGACACGCCACCGTCATCGCCGAGGAAGTGACGGTCGGGCACGGAGCGATCGTGCACGGCTGCACGGTGCATCGCGGCGCGCTGATCGGCATGGGCTCCCGCGTCCTCGACGGCGCCGTCGTCGGCGAGAGCGCCCTGGTCGGAGCGGGAGCGCTCGTGTCCGAAGGGATGATCGTCCCGCCGCGAACGCTGGTGGTCGGCGTCCCGGCGAAAGTGAAACGGTCGCTGACTGACGCGGAGCTCGAGCGGCTGGAGGCGTCGTGGCGCGGGTATGTGGACTACAAGGAAAAGTATTTGAACGAGTGATGAGAGATGAGCGATGAACGGTGCTGCCGCGCCGAGGTTCATCGCTCATCTCTCATCGTTCATCGCTTGCAAGGAATCGTATGACTCGCGTTTACGCAGGAACACTCACAACCGAACAAACGTCACAATCGATCGCCCTCGCCGGCTGGGTCCAGAAGCAGCGCGACTTTGGTGAGCTGATCTTCATCGACCTGCGCGATCGCAGCGGCGTGGTGCAGGTGGTGATCGATCGGGAGCGCGGCGCGTCGGCGGAGCTGATCGCGGCGGCGAAGGAATGCCGCTCGGAGTTCGTCGTCCGCATCGAAGGCGAGGTGGTCGAGCGGGCGGAGAGCGCGAAGAATCCGAAGCTGCCGACGGGGGAGATCGAGGTCGTCGCCGCGAAGCTGGAGATCCTCAATCGCGCCGAGACCACGCCGTTCGCCATCGACGACGAGGTCGATGCGGCGGAGGAGCTGCGCCTGCAGTACCGCTATCTCGATCTGCGCCGGCCGCGGCTGACGCGCAATCTGATGTTGCGCCACGCCTTCACCTTCAAAGTGCGCGACTACATGAACCGGAACGGCTTCCTCGAGATCGAGACGCCGATCCTCACGAAATCGACGCCCGAGGGGGCGCGCGATTACCTCGTCCCCAGCCGCGTGCACAAAGGCAACTTCTACGCGCTGCCGCAGTCGCCGCAGATCTTCAAGCAGCTCTGCATGGTGGCGGGGCTGGAGCGCTACTTCCAGATCGCGCGCTGCTTCCGCGACGAAGACCTGCGCCGCGATCGCCAGCCGGAGTTCACCCAGATCGACGTCGAGGCGTCGTTCATCGACGAGGAGTTCATCTACTCGATGATCGAAGGCCTCTTCGCGGAGGTCTTCCCGCTGGCCGGCATCAACGTCACGACGCCGTTCCGCCGGATGACCTGGGCGGAGGCGATGGAGCGCTACGGCATCGACCGTCCCGACCTGCGCTTCGGGATGGGGATCATCGACCTTACCAGTACGGCTCAAACCATCGAGTTCGAGCCGTTCCGCGCGGCGCAGACCGTGCGTGCGATCGTCGTCCCCGGCGGCGCGGCGTTCTCGCGGAAGAAGCTCGACGACGTGACCGAGGAGGCGAAGAAGCTCGGCGCGAGCGGCCTGGTGTGGGTGAAGTTCGACGCGCAGCGCGGCTCGTCGATCAAGAAGTTCCTGACCGACGCCGGCTACGACGCGCTGCGGAACGCCCTCGGCGCCAACGAGAACGACCTCGCCCTGATCGTGGCCGGGAAGCATCTGAAGGCGCTCGAGATCCTCGGATCGCTGCGCCTGAAAGTCGCGAAGGACGAGAACCTCATCCCCGCCGAAACATGGGAGTTCCTCTGGGTCACCGACTTTCCGCTCTTCGAGTGGGATGAAGAGTCGGGCCGCTTCTTCGCGCGGCACCATCCCTTCACCTCGCCGCAAGCCGGCCACGTGGAGCTGATGGAGAGCGATCCCGGCGCGACGCTGGCCCGGGCGTACGACGTGATCCTCAATGGCATCGAGCTCGGCGGCGGTTCAATTCGGATCAACCAGCCCGAGGTACAGAAGACGATGTTTCGCGCCCTCGGGATCACCGACGAGCAGGCCCGCGCGCAGTTCGGCTTCCTCATCGACGCCTTCCGCTACGGCGCGCCTCCGCACGGCGGCATCGCCCTCGGCGTCGACCGCATGGTCATGCTGATGTCGCGCTCCGAGTCGCTGCGCGACGTGATCGCCTTCCCGAAGACCGCCAGAGCGCAGGACCTGCTGAGCGAAGCGCCGTCGCTCGTCGACGACCGGCAGCTGGAGGAGTTGGGAATCCGCAGAGTTCATCCTGAGGGAGCGCAGCGACCGTGAGGATCTTCGGTGCCATCGTGCCGGCCTGGATCGTCTGCGCGGTGGTGGCACCAGCGATCCCTCGCATACGCTCGGGATAAACTTGCGAGAATCAGTGGTAGTGACTCCCTTCCTCACCATCCAGCAGTCGACGAGCTACCCCGTCTACGTCGAGCACGGCCTGATCGACCGGATCGGGGAGTTGGTCCGCACGCGCGGCCGCGTCTTCGTGATCACGTCGACCGCTCTGCGCGACCGTTTCGGCGAGCGCGTGGCCGCGTCGTTTCCGAAGGCGGCCATCCTCACGATCGAGGAAGGGGAGACGCACAAGACCATCGCCACGGCGTACGACGTCGTGACGCAGTTGCTCGAGCACGGGGCGAAGCGCGACTCGCTGGCGATCGTCGTCGGCGGCGGGATGATCGGCGACACGGCCGGCTTCGCGGCGTCGATCTTCCTGCGCGGCATCGATCTGGTGCACGTGCCGACGACGCTGCTCGCGCAGGTCGACAGCTCGCTGGGCGGCAAGCTGGCCGTCAATCACGAGAAGGGGAAGAACCTCATCGGCTCGTTCTACCCGCCGGTGGCGGTGATCGCCGACCTCGACGTGCTCGCCACACTCCCGCCGCGCGAGCGTCTCAGCGGTCTGTATGAGGCGCTGAAAGGAGGCGTGATCGCCGACGAATCACTCTTCGCGCTGTTCGAGCAGGGGGGCACGCTGGACATCGACGAGATCGTGCGCAAGGCCATCCGCGTGAAAGCGGAGATCGTCTCCGCCGACGAACGCGAAGCCGACCTGCGCCGCCTCCTCAACTACGGCCACACCATCGCGCACGGCATCGAAGCGGCGCTGCACTACGAAGGACTCACGCACGGCGAAGCGGTCGCGTGGGGGATGATCGCCGCAAACGCGATCGCCGTGCGCCGCGGACTGCTCGCCAAAGACGAAGCCTCCCGTATCGAGCGCACCATCCTCGCCCTCGAACCCTCCGCCCTCCCGCCGCTCGACCCGAACGACATCTTCGCCGCGACAGAGCACGACAAAAAGAACACCGGCAGCGCGCGGGTGATGGTCTTTCCGAAGCGGGTGGGGGAATGCGTGGTGGTGTCGGATGTAACGGAGGAAGAGGTGAGGTTCGGGATTCAGGCGGTTGTGCGGGGATGAGGGTTTCAGCTACTCAGCTGTTCAGCTACTCAGGCCGCGCGTTTTCCAGCTGTTGAGTGATTAAGCTGTTGAGCTGTTGAGCGAGAAGTGTATTCAGTTTGAACAAACACTCCTCGCTTAACAGCTCAATAGCTCAATAGCTAAACAGCGTGAAAAACTCGCGGCCTGAGTAGCTGAACAGCTGAATAGCTGAGCAGCTGAGAGCTGAAAATCACGCCGCCCGCTTCACTGGCAGCCGCAGCACCATGCTCGTTCCCACGCCCTCGATCGAGGCCACGTTCAACTCCCCGCCGTGCGCTTCGACGATCTGCTTGACGATGTAGAGGCCGAGGCCGGTGCCGCCGCCGCCGCGGAGCGACTTGGTGCCGCTCTGCTTGTACTTTTCGAAGACCTGCTGGAGCTCGTCCGCTTTGATGCCCATGCCGGTGTCGGTGACCGTCACGACGATCGCTTCGGGGGCGTCGCCATTGCGAACGATCTGCGCGCCGACGGAGATCAGCCCCTTCTTCGGCGTGAACTTCAGCGAATTGGAGATGAGGTTGATCACCGCCTGGGTCAGTTTCTCGACGCTGCCGATGATCTGCGGGACGTCGCGGCCGTGGGCGCTGAGGAGGAAGATCTCGTCGCGTGCGGCTACCGACTGCAGGCTGCGCACGGCGCGTTTCAGTACGCCGGCCACGCGGACGGCATCCTGCTCGACGGTGAAGTTGCCCGACTGGATCTTCGAAAAGTCGAGCAGTTCATTGATGAGGCCCATCATCCGCTCGGACTCGCGCTGTGCTTCCTGCAGCAGGTCGGTATAGAGCGCGTCGAGCTTGTTCCCCTCCTGCGAGAGGACGAATTCGAGCGTCCCCTGGATCCCGCTGAGCGGGCCGCGGAGGTCGTGCACGATCTGGGCGGTGAAGTCGGACTTGGCCTGCTCCATCTCGCGCTGGCGGGTGACGTCCTCGAACGTCAGCGCCACGCCCTGGGTGGTCGAATCGTCGACGTTCATGATCGCGTCGATGCGGTAGACCCGACCCTCGATCTCGACGTCGATGGTCCGCTGCAGGGTCTCGACCTCGAAAAAGCCGTGCAGCCATCCGCGCTCACCCGCGGCGGCGCGCGCCGCCTCCTGCATCCAGGAGCGGGCGTCGTCGCCGAACACCTCGTCGAAGGCCTGATTGCGGAAGTGGATCGTCCCGTCGGTCGCTGCGACGGCGATCGGCGTCGGCAGCTGATCGAGCAGCGAGATGGCGAACGTTGCGGGGAAGCTCATCGACATCGTCAAGGCACCAGAATGGCCTTCTCCTGCTGGAGTTTGGCCAGGATGAACAGCGTGGTGAAGGGGTCGAACGGACTGAGGATGACGAGCTTCTGCACGTCCATCCGTCCGTCGATCAGAGAAACCAGGAAGCCTTCCTGCGCGCTCAGGTTGAAGCGGTCGAAGTGCGTCAGGAACTCGGGCGTCAGCTTCGGCACCGCCTGCATCCCCTTCGGATGGGCGAGGAAGTCGCGCACGATGGTGTTGCGGATGATCTCGAGGTAGCCGCGGACCGACAGCTCGTCCGGGTACGTGCTCTGCGCTTCGAGCAGCTTGGCGTAGGTGTGCCACGGACCGTGCTGCTTGATCGAGTCACCGACCATTCGGCTCCACTGATGGGTCGGCGGAGCCGCTGGGTTGGGGGCGGTGGGCATTCGGCGGGATTGTATCGTGAGGAATGTGTGAAGGGAGAGTGATCGCGCCTCTCCTGCATATACTTATCGCGATGACCACCGTGCCCCCCGAAGACGACCACACAAACGAACACGCGGCCGAGCCTGAAGCCGAGCCCGCGGCGGAACACCAGCTCGCCCCGCAGGCCCCCCCTTCGCCGCGCAAGCGCCGCCTGCTCCTGGTCCTCGTGGCGATCGTCCTCGGCGTGCCGGCCGGCTTCCTCTTCGCCCAGGCCATCCGCATGCCGGTGGTGAAGAACCTCGCCGACTATCAGCCGGCCATCATCACCCGCATCTACGACCGCACCGGCGTCCCGTTCGCCGAGTACTCGATCCAGAAGCGCATCGTCATCCCGAAGCGGGAGATGGCCCAGAACTTCGTCAACGCCGTCATCGCCACCGAGGATTCGGAGTTCTACAAGCATGGCGGGGTTGATCCGAAAGCGATCGTCCGCGCGGCTCTGAAGGACATCATCGAGCGCCGCCGCGCCCAGGGCGCCTCGACGCTGACGCAGCAGCTCGCCAAGCAGGTCTTCCTCACCCCGGAGAAAACCCTCCGCCGCAAGATCAACGAAGCGTTCCTGGCGGTGCAGATCGAGAAGGACTTCACCAAGGACCAGATCTTCGAGCTGTACGCGAATCAGGTCTACCTCGGGCACGGCGCCTACGGCGTCGAGGCGGGCTCGCGGCTCTACTTCGGCAAGCATGCGAAAGAGCTGGCGCTGCACGAGGCGGCGGTACTGGCGGCGCTGATCCGCTCGCCGATGTATTACAGCCCGATCACCCATCCCGACCGCGCCAAGATGCGCCGCGACTACGTGCTGCGCCGGATGCTGGCCGAGCGCTTCATCACCGCCGAGCAGTACCAGCAGGCGGTCAACGCGCCGATCGTCCTCGGCACCTTCAAAGAGGAAGCGCCGCGCACCGGCGCCTACTTTACGGAGGAGATCCGCCAGTACATTGAAAAGAGCGAGCAGTTCGGGGTCGAGAATCTTTATCAGCGCGGCCTCAAGGTCTACTCGACACTCGATCTGCGCATCCAGCAGATGACCGAGGCCGCACTGCAGCGCGGCCTGCGGCGCTTCGACAAGCGGAGAGGCTTCCGCAAACCGACCCGCAACCTGGTCGCGGAGGGGCTCGATCC
Source organism: Thermoanaerobaculia bacterium (assembly GCA_036398925.1). Classification (GTDB taxonomy): domain Bacteria; phylum Acidobacteriota; class Thermoanaerobaculia; order Gp7-AA8; family Gp7-AA8; genus DASWOB01. Next base: position 8,451 of record DASWOB010000003.1, on the reverse strand, counting down.
CGAGACCTATCGCGATCCGAGCTGGAGCAACGAGGCGTACGGCCTCGAGAAGCTCTACCCGGCCATCGTGCTCGACGTCACGCCCACCAGGCTCTCGGTGCGCCTCCATCGCGACCGGCTCGAGCTGCCGCCGCAGGCGTGGGCCTGGACGAAGAAGAAGAGCCTGGCCGGAGTGCTCAAGCGCGGCGACGTGATCCACGTCCTGCAGCGCGAGGACGAGAAGACCAAAGCGGTCGCGTGGACGCTCGACCAGATGCCGCAGGTGCAGGGCGCGGTGGTGGTGATCGACGTCAAATCGGGCGAGATCGTGGCGATGGCGGGCGGTTACGACTTCCAGATGTCGAAGTTCAATCGCGCCGTCCAGTCGCGGCGGCAGACCGGCTCGTCGTTCAAGCCGCTGGTCTACGGCGCCGCGTTCGAGAAAGGTCTGACCCCGGCCGACACCCTGTTCGACGCGCCGGTGGCCATTCCGGTCGGCAACGCCATCTACTCGCCGAAGAACTACTACGGCAAGTACGCCGGCATCGTGACGATCCAGCGCGCGCTCGAGCTGTCGATCAACGTCCCGGCCGTGAAGACGTACATGATGACCGGCGGCGACCGGGTGGTCGATTTCGCCCGCCGCTGCGGCATCACCGCCGACCTGCCGAAGTACCCGTCGCTCTCCCTCGGCGCCGCGGGCGTCTCGCCGCTCGAGATGACCGCCGCCTACAACGTCTTCATCAACAACGGCGTCTACATCAAGCCGCGCTATATCCGGAAGATCACCGACCAGACCGATCGCATCCTCGAAGAGAAGATGCCGGAGCTTCGTGAGGCCACCTCGCCGCAGGTCGCCTTCGAGACCGCCTACATGATGAAGGGCGTGATCGATCGCGGCACGGCCTACCTCGCGCACACCCTGCCGAAGCCGCTGGCCGGCAAGACCGGCACCACCAACGGCTACACCGACGCCTGGTTCATCGGCTTCTCCCCCGAGTACACGGTCGGCGTCTGGACCGGCTATGACGACCCCGCCCGCTCCCTCGGCGGCGGCGCCACCGGCGCCGACGTCCCGCTCCCGATCTGGATCGATATCTTCCAGCAACTCGACAAAGCCAAACTGCGCACGCCGAAGCCCGACTTCGAACCTCCCCCGGGCGTCGTGATCGTCCCGATGGACCTCCCCAGCGGCCGCCGCGGCACCGGCCCCTGCTCGCGCGTGGTCATGCAAGCCTTCGTCGCCGGCCAGGAGCCCGACAAAGACTGCAGCGGCGCGTCAGTGGAAGTCAGTAAACTCCCGTACTACCTCCAGCGCCCGTTCTACCAGGCCAAGGAAGCCGAACCGACCCAGGCCGCCAACGACGCCAGCGCGCAGACAGGGGAGGGGGCGGAGAGCCCCGCGCCGAATGTCCCGCAGCCGGTGACAGCGCCGGCACCCGCCACGCCGGAGCCGCCGGTCACAAAGACCGATACGAGCGGGTAAGGCGGGGGCTGCCGCTCTCGGCCGCGCATCATCTGGACTGCGGCAGCAACGCTGCCGCTGTGACATACGCGGCGGAGCCGCGCGCCGCTACGCGGCGTGTGGAGAGCGGCGGCGTTGCCACCGCAGTCCAGATCGTGGACGCCCGCTCCCGCGGACGATCAGGCGCAACGCCCGGCGCATACCCTAAGAGCTAAGAGCCAACAGCGAAGAGCCGGTCGCCAGACGCGCGTCAGCGCGCCGCAGCGACGTACCTCGAGATCATGTCCACCATCTTGTCGCGCGTGAGCGGCTTGCGCATCCAGGCGTTGGCGCCGGAGCTGGGGAACATTTCTTCGAGCGACTTCTCCGGCAGGTCGGAGATCAGGACGATGGGGATGTCCTTCTTGTTCGACTGCGATTTGAGCACCTCGGAGAGGCGGTTGCCTTTGATGCTCGGGAGGTTCACGTCGAGGAAGATGATGTCGGGCGTGTTGCCGGCGAGGACGTGATTGAACTCGATCCAGCTCGAAGCGGTGAGTACGGTGCAGCCCTCGCGCTCGAGCAGGGCGCGGCCGAGCTTCAGGACGAGCGGATTGTCGTCGAGAATCAGGACCGTGACGTTGGAGAGTACCGGCATGCCATTCCTTCCGAAGTTGATGTGGGGCAGCGTTTTAAGAGGCACATGATACTCTGTCCCGCCGCGATGACCACGGCAAACTTCGAGGAAACGCCGCCCCCTGAATTGCCCCCGCGAGGGTTTCGCCGACCCGCCGATTATTACTCGTCGGCCAGTCCGCAAAGCGTCCTTCCGCAATGGGTTTCGCTCGGCTGCGGCGGGCTCGCAACGCTCGCCCTGATCGTCATTTTCGCGGCCAGCTTCTGGATCTCGTCGAGCGGTTTCGGGCAGTTCATCGACATGACCCTCGGCATGTCCCTCGGCGAGATGCGCGGCATGTACGCGAAAGACATCACCGAGTCCGATAAGAAGGAGCTGGAAGCAGAGGTCGAGCGGATGCGCGGACACCTGCGTGAGGAGCGGATCGCCACCACCAAACTGCAGCCGTTCCTCCAGGCGCTCAGCCGCTCGACCCGCGACGGCTCGGTGACGGCGCAGGAAGTGGAACAGATCACGGCCGAGGCGGCGAAAATCAACAGAACGGCGCCCGCGGCCAAGCCTGCGCCCGCGCCCGCGCATCGTTCAGGTGCGCGTTAAACGTTCAATGAAAAAAAGCACGATCGGCATCATCGTCGTGGCGGCGCTCGTCGTGGTGGCCGGTCTCGTCGCGGCGGCTTTTTTCGCCGGCCGCGCCTTCTTCAAAGAGGTCAAGCCGAAGCCGGTCACCGAGGCGGATCGCAAGGTCGTCGTCACCGCGGAGCGGCTGCACGAGCACGGCGGACCGGAGCCGAACCCCGACTACGAAAAGATCACCGTGCAGCGCTTCTTCGGCAGCGCCACCATCCAGTACGAGTACGACATCCCGGCGCACGTCGAGGCCGATGACAAGGTCTACATCCAGTCGTCGGTCAACGTGACGATGAGCAGCGCCGAGGCGATCCAGCAGCATACGCTCGGCGTCCTGACCCTCCGAGCAGGCATGGCCGCCGTGGACGGCGTCCAGGTCGTCGCCGCGCCGCACCTCCTCACCTTCGGCGACCAAAAGTACTCCGCATTGCTGAAGAGGGGCGACGATCCCGTCGGCAACCTGCTGGTGGTGCGCGACGGCAGGATCGTGCACATGCTCATCGTCTCGGGCATCTATTTCGAGGACGCGAAGGCCATTACGGAGCTGATGAAGCCTCCCGTCGACGAGGCCCGGAAACAGTTCTCGCGGAAGCGATAGACTGCGGGGCGGCATGTCCCGCTTCGAGATCAAATCTTCTTTCCAGCCACAGGGCGATCAGCCGGAGGCGATCCGGCAGCTCGTCGAGAGCGTCAACGCCGGCACGCGCGATCAGGTGCTCCTCGGCGTGACCGGTTCCGGCAAGACCTTCACGGTCGCGAAGGTCATCGAGTCGGTCAACCGCCCGACCCTCGTCCTCTCCCACAACAAGATCCTCGCCGCGCAGCTCTACCAGGAGTTCAAGAACTTCTTCCCCGATAACGCGGTGGAGTACTTCGTCTCGTACTACGACTACTACCAGCCCGAGGCGTACATCCCGCAGAACGACCTCTACATCGAAAAGGAGATGACCAAGAACGACGAGATCGACAAGCTGCGGCTCGCCGCCACCAAAGCCATCTTCGAGCGCCGCGACGTGATCATCGTGGCCTCGGTCTCCTGCATCTACGGCATCGGCGATCCGGAGCTCTACTTCGGCATGCTGCTCTTCTTCGAGCGCGGCGCGGAAAAGCCGATGATGGAGTACCTGCGCAAGCTGACGGAGATGCAGTACGAGCGGACGCCGTACGACCTCGGCCGCGGCTCGTTCCGCGTGCGCGGCGACGTGCTGGAGGTGTGGCCGGCGTACGAGGACGACGCCGTGCGCATCGAGTTCTTCGGCGACGAGATCGACAAGATGACGCGCATCGATCCGATCACCGGCCGCGCCACGGGACGCACCTACGACCGGCTGGCGATCTATCCGCGTACGCACTACGTCACGCCGCGCGAGCGCCTGATGCAGGCGATGGAGAACATCCGCGTCGAGCTCGACGAGCGCGTGGCCGAGCTGCGCGCGCACGACCGGCTGCTCGAAGCGCAGCGGCTCTCGCAGCGGACCATGTTCGACCTGGAGATGATCGCGGAGCTCGGCTACTGCAACGGTATCGAGAACTACTCGCGCCATCTGAGCGGCCGCCTGCCGGGCCAGCCGCCGCCGACGCTGATCGACTACTTTCCGAAGGACTTTCTGCTCGTCGTCGACGAGTCACACCAGACCATCCCGCAGGTGCGCGCGATGTGGGGCGGCGACCGGGCCCGCAAGACCACCCTCGTGGAGTACGGCTTCCGCCTGCCGAGCGCGATCGACAACCGGCCGCTGGCCTTCGACGAGTTCGAGGGGAAGCTGACGCAGATCATCTATGTCTCGGCGACGCCGGGTCCGTTCGAGATGGAGAAGACGGGCGGCCTCTACGTCGAACAGGTCATCCGGCCGACCGGCCTGCTGGATCCGCAGATCGTGATCAAACCGGTGAAGGGGCAGGTCGACGACCTGATCGGCGAGATCAAGACGCGCATCGCGAAGAACGAGCGGACCATGGTCACGACGCTCACCAAGCGGATGTCGGAAGACCTGACCCGCTATCTGATGGAGCTGGGGATCAAGGTCAACTACCTCCACTCCGACGTCGAGACCCTCGAGCGCATCGCCATCCTGCGCGACTTCCGGATGGGGGTCTTCGACGTGCTGATCGGGATCAACCTCCTGCGCGAAGGACTGGACGTACCGGAGGTCTCGTGCGTGGCCATTCTCGACGCGGACAAGGAAGGGTTCCTTCGTTCGCAGACTTCGCTCATCCAGACCATCGGCCGCGCCGCGCGCAACGTCAACGGCGTGGCGATTCTGTACGCCGACAAGATGACGGACTCATTGAAGTACGCGATCTCCGAGACCAACCGCCGCCGCGCCGTGCAGGAGGCCTACAACACGAAGCATGGCATCGAGCCGGCCACGATCATCAAGAGCATCGACTCCGATCTGGTGAAGATGGCCAACCTCGATTACCTCGACGTCCCGCTGCCGGGACAGCGCGGCCGGCTGGGGATGGAAGACGGCGAGGATCTCGACCGGTCGATCGCCCGGTTGACCAAGGAGATGAAGGACGCGGCCAAGAACCTCGATTTCGAGCGCGCCGCGGAGATCCGCGACAAGCTGCGGGAGCTCAAAGAGGCGCGCATCTTCGTTTGACGTGGCGATGCTCTTCTTCACCAGAGCACCGCTCTCCGAGTCATGACGTTTGCTCTTCCGTTCATGACGATCGCTCTTCCAGTCGTGACGATCGCTCTTCCGTTCATGACGATTGCTCTTCTTCGGAAGAAAAATTTTCTCGGTGAGAAGAAAATTTTTCTCGGCGAGAAGAGCGTGGCTCATCCGATCGAGAGAATTTTTCACGCGCGCGTGAGAAATTCTCATGAGCTCATTGAAAGTTGGCACGGCATCGTGAAAAATTCTCACGATCGGAAGAGCATTTCTCATGACCGCATGGAAAATTTCCATGACGGGAAGAGAAGTCACGATGACTTCGTCTGCCCACACCACACGTCTCACATCGAGCCGATCCGCACGCGCGTCCGCGCCAGCCCGTCCCAGCCGCCGGCATCCAGTGCCGCCACGATCTGACGCGCCGCATCCTCGGACGTCACGCGCGAGCTGTCGACGACCAGGTCGTACGCGAACCAGCGGTGCACCCGCTCGCACTGCATCACGGCGAGCCCGGGACGCCGGTCGGCCCGCAGGCGCTCACGCTCGGCGAGCACCTCCACCGGACACTCGATCCCGACCATGAGCACCTCGTACCGGTCGACGGCGGCGACGAACAGCTCCGCCTCCGCCCGCGTCATGACGGCATGGTCGATCACCAGGTCGTGGCCGAGGGACGCCAGTTCCCGAATGCACGCGTAGAACCCGCGCACCAGCTCGAGGAACGCGATCTCGGGCGCCGGCTCACCGCGCTCCAGCCGGGCCACGACGCTCGGTGGCAGCGTATAAAGGATGCTGTCGATGGAAAAGTTCAGGAAGAGGCGAGGCGCGATTTCCTGAAACGCGCGCGCGATCGAGGTCTTACCCGAGCTCGATGTCCCGTTCAGCACGACCAGCATGTTCGCCAGCTACGTTGCCAATTGCGTTGCCAGGCGCTTCTCCAGCGCCGCTCGCACCCGCGCCAGCCCGTCCACGCAATCCTGCACCGAGACCGCGCCGGCGCTGAGGCGGAACCAGCCGTCCTCCTGCTTGAGGCCGAAGGCCTGGAACGGCACCACCGCGAAGCCGGCTTCCTCCAGCAGAAAGCGGCGGATCTCCTCGTTCGTCGTGAAGCCGCGGCCGATCAGGGCGAACTGCACGGACAGATAGATCGCCCCCTGCGGCGCGATGGCATCGACCGGCAGGCCGTCCGTCTTCATCTCCATCAGTCCGGCGTAGAGCGCGTCGAGGCGGAGGCGGAGCTCGCGAACCATCACCTCGTGAAAGGCGGTGATCTCCCGCTTCTCGCAGAGGAACGACGCCACGGCCAGCTGCTCCGCTTTCGGAGCCCAGGCGCCCATGTGTCCGAGGATGTCGCGCATGCGGGCAGCGACGGCGGGCGGGGCGAGGGTCCAGCCGACCCGCAGACCAGTCGCGGCGAAGGCCTTCGAGATGCCGTCGACGAAGATCGTGTAGGCGGCCGACTCGGGGACCAGTTGCGGCGGCGTGAAGTGTTCGTTGTCGCCGAAGGTCAGCATCCAGTAGACCTGATCCCACAGCAGGAAGAGCGGGCGCTCGTTCGTCGTCTCGCGGCGGCGGTTCTCGTCGACCACCAGCTGCGCGATCGCCGCCACCTCTTCCCGCGCCATGACTGTGCCGGTCGGATTGAGCGGCGTGCAGACGGCGAGGAGGCGTGCGTCGTAGACGTGCGGGCGGATCAACTCGGCCGTCGGCAGGAAGTTCGTCTCCGGCCCGACCACCAGCTCGACCGGCACGCCGCCGGTCAGGTAGGTGTAGTGGTTGTTGTTCCACGAGGGGGTGGGGAAGATCACCTTGTCGCCCGGATCGACCACCGCCCGGTAGGCGGAGTAGATGATCGGCCGCGAGCCGCCGGCGATCAGGACCGACTCGAGCGGGTAGTGGAGGCCGAGCTCGGCGCGGGTGAAGTCGACCACCGCCTTGCGCAGCTCGAGCGTTCCGTCCGAGGGGGGATAGTTGGTCTGGCCGGACGCGAGGTACTCCGCGATCTTCGCCTCGAGCCCCCGCGGGATCCGGAACTCGCTCGGCGAGAAATCGCCGACGGTGAGGTTCGCGACGGCGCGTCCCGACTGCATCAGCGCCCGGACCTCGCTCGCGATCTTCAACACCTCGGAACCGATCAGCCCCTGCGCCAGGGCAGAGAGCGAGCCGTCAGTGACACGGGAGAGATGGTCGTGCATGCGCGGCGTTTTCTATCACGGCCGCCGATAGGCGCGGTGAATCTTCCACAAATCCCGCAGCGCGTGGATGAAGTCGGTCGAGCGGACCTTCGACCCCTTTACGTCGTGCCACTGCTGGATCGGCAGCTCGTAGATCGCCTTTGCGGCGGCGTCGCGTCCGCGGGCGGTGACCAGGCGGGCGATGATCTCGACGTCGAAGATCCAGCGGGAGAGGAACGGCTGGCCGAACATCGCCGCCATCGACTCGGTCGTCCGGAACAGCTTCGCCCCGCACTGCGTGTCGTAAACCGCCAGTCCGAGGGAGGACGAGATGAGCGTCGCCCCGACCCGGCCGACGTAATGGCGTCGCGGGTTCCGGCTGATCGACCGTCCGAGCAGGCGAACCCGAGCGGCGAAGACCATCTCGATCTCCGGCCGGGCGTGGAAGACCTCGAGGAAGCTCGGGATCTCGGAGAGCGGGGTGGCGAGGTCGGCGTCCCAGAAGCCGAGCAGGTCCGGCCGCCGCTCCATCGCTGCCAGCATCCCGCGCCGCACCGCCTCCGCTTTGCCGGAGTTGCGCTCGAGGTTCAGGACCGAGAAGCGCCCCGGATCCTGAGCGGCCAGCGACTGGATCAGCTTCAGCGTGCCGTCGCGGCTGCCATCGTTCACCATGAGGAACTCCACGTCGACGCCGTCGAGCTGGAAACGGCGGAGCTCGTCGACCGGCAGCCGACGCTCTTCGTTGTAGCAGGGGACCACCACGATCAGACGCACGGCGGGCATTCTAAGCAGAATGCTCTTACTTCACCCACGGATGAGGGAACGACGGGAGGCCTCCGGACATCTGAGCCTCCGTGTCAAGTCAGGCGGCAGCGTTGGCGAGGGGTGAGCCTCGCCTGGCGAGCTGCTGCAGATAACGAGCTTCGTCGTAGGGGACACTGTTCTTCCAGCAGGCGTAGAGGATGCGGA
>DASWOB010000002.1:0-3119 GCA_036398925.1 Thermoanaerobaculia bacterium | reverse complement strand
GTTTCCGCTCACGTGCAATTGCCTGCGAGCGTCTTCACGCGGCAATCGGAGCTGTCCGCGAAGGAAACCCCTCGATCGAAAAAATCGAGCCTCATATCGAATCGTAGCGCGTCGAAATTTTCTGGCGCGCAGACTCCTAGGCCAACCAACGGGGTCCGGGGCCGATGGCCCCGGCCGCCGGAGGCCCCCGGTCGTTCCCTGATCCGTGGGCGCAGTGTGTGCGTTCTGCTGAATCGTCCAGCCGGACGTACGGTCACTCATCCAGCCGGATGAACGACGCGTAGTGGTCGTTCGTGTAGTACGTCTCGCCACCCTTCCCCTGCACCACCCGGCGCGCGCCGCGGTTCGAGGCGCCGGGCGTCAGGACGGTGTACTCGCGGTAGAAGCCGCGCGGCTGCCGCGGCAGCCGATTCTCGCGGTTGCCGAAGACGGTGCCGTCTTTCCTTGGGTACGGAAACGGACCGCCGGCGTCGATGAGGCGGAGCGTCTGGCGAAGCTGCTCGCGCTCCGCTTCGGGAACCTGGTCGAGGTTGTAGCGCGGTGCGGCGGTCTCTCGCTGCGCCGTCGGAATGGGATTAGACGTGGGTGGTGCGACCGTCTTCGTCTGCGCGGTCGGAGCGGGATTCGACGCGCGCGGCGCATCGCCGCGCTGCATCCACGTCGTCACCACCACCGCGATCACCGCGGCGAGGATGGCCAGCGGCTGCATCTGTCGCCGTCTCATTCGTCCCTCCGCTCGTTCGATTCGTCCTTGCGGACGGTCCACCCGTCCGTATGGACGTCCGACCCGTCCGCACGGACGGTCGACGCGTCCTTTCGTACGAACTCGAGCTCCTGCCCCTCGGTCTCGCTCCAGAGCTCGACCAGCGTGCGGGCCAGCTCCGGGGCGTGGTCCCAGAGCGACGCGTCGACGCGCAGCACGGTCGGCTCCACGTCCGAGAGGCAATCGGCCACGGCATCCCAGTTGCGGCCAAAGTAATCAGGGAACGACAGCGCCTCCGCGAGGGCGTCGAACAACGCCTCGCGGTCGGCGATCCCGGGCGGCAATTCGCGGACTCGCATCACAGCGTCAACGGTACCACCGGCCAGTCTCCGACGGTTGCGGCTCTCGCGCAGGGCTGCAGCGTAACGATGACCGGTCAGACCTGTCGCCGCGTCAGTCGCTTTCCCTCTCGACGGCTAAGCAGAACGCACGCACATGACCCACGGATGAGGAGACGACGGGGGGCCTCCGGCGGCCGGGCCGCGGGCCCGGACCCGCTGGTTGGCCTGGCCTCCGCCACATAGAGTCGTATCTCGCGACAGAGTGTCGCGGAGGCTAGGCCGAGGCTAGGCCAACCAACGGGGTCCGGGGCTGATGGCCCCGGCCGCCGGAGGCCCCCGTCGTCTCCTGATCTGTTGGTGAAGTGAGAGCATTCTGCTTAGCAGCGTGAAGTCGGTTGGCGACAGGAGATTCAGTCCGCGTCGAAGAGAGACTTGTTGCTACGACCGTCGATGCCTTGCCGCAGCCCTCCTTTGCGGCGGGAAACGGGAAGCGGCTTCAACTGACGACGATGGTTCCGACTGCGCCGGAGACGGAGAGTCAAGCCCTCTTCGATCATCCTCGTGAGGGAAATGTGCTCTTTCGCGGCCTGCTGCTTCGCCTTCGATAAGAGATCGTCACGCAGATCGAGAGTCGTCTTCATCGGTAACCATGATACAGAAATCTGTACGCCGCGAGCGCTTCCCATCCCTCGGCCGGTCTCCCGACGGTTGCGGCTGTTCGCCGGCCTCAGCGCGTCTCGCACACGGGCGAGAGATTCGCACCGATACGCCCCTGCCCCTCCTCTGATCCCTTCGGGTGCATTTGGAAGGATCGTGCAAAACCTTGGAAGGATCGGTCAACGATGGCACGCCTCAGCGACGTTCTGTTGAGTGTGTCGAGCAAGGAGGAAACGTCATGACGAAGAAGATCTGGTTCATCACGGGCGCCGGTCGCGGCATGGGCCTCGAATTCGCCCGGGCGGTGCTGGCGGCGGGTCACGCCGTCGTCGCCACCGGCCGCGCCGCCGGGCGCGTCTCGGAGGCGGTGGGAGAGTCGGAGAACGTGCTGGCCGTCAAGCTCGACGTCACCAGCCGAGCCGATGCGGAGGCGGCGGTACAGGCCGCGGTCGCGCGGTTCGGCCGCATCGACATCCTGGTCAACAACGCCGCGAGCTTTTATGCCGGCTATTTCGAGGAGCTGACGCCCGGACAGATCGAGCGGCAGTTGGCGACGAGCCTGTTCGGCCCGATGAACGTCACCCGCGCCGTACTGCCGGTGATGCGCAAGCAGCGCTCGGGGCACATCATCACCATCTCCTCGTCCGCGGGCCTCGGCGCCGGCTACGACTTCGTGAGCGCCTACGCCGCGTCGAAGTTCGGGCTCGAGGGGTGGATGGAGTCGCTCGGCGCCGAGGTTGCGCCGTTCGGTATCGCCACCACGATCGTCAATCCGGGGTTCTTCCGCACGGAACTGCTCACCGATCAGTCGACGCGCTACGCCGAGCCGTCGATCGCCGACTACGACGATCGCCGCGGGCCGCTCATCGAGTCGTGGAAAGCGATGAACGGCAAGCAGTCGGGCGATCCGGTGAAGCTCGCACGCGCGCTGATCACGATCTCCGAACAGGAACCGCCGCCGCAGCGCTTCATCGCCGGAGAGGACGCGATCGCTACCGCGGAGCAGAAGATCGCCACGCTCCAACAGCAGGCCAACGCGTACCGCGAGTTGTCATCCTCGCTCGCGGTCGATGATCCGCCGGAGGTCCGCTGAGCCTCGCAGCCACCGCGCGCCGTGGTCTAAGCAGAATGCTCTCACTTCACCAACAGATCAGGGGACGACGAGGGGCCTCCGGCGGCCGGGCCGCGGGCCCGGACCCGCTGGTTGGCCTAAGCAGAATGCACTCACTTGACCAACAGATCAGGGAACGACGGGGGGCCTCCGGCGGCCGGGCCGCGGGCCCGGACCCTTTGGTTGGCCCAGCCTCCGCGACACAGACTCGTATCTCGCGACAGAGTGTCGCTGAGGCTAAGCAGAACGCACGCACTTGAGCCACGGATGAGGAGACGACGGGGGGCCTCCGGCGGCCGGGGCCATA
>DASWOB010000001.1:0-75627 GCA_036398925.1 Thermoanaerobaculia bacterium | reverse complement strand
GTTTCCGCTCACGTGCAATTGCCTGCGAGCGTCTTCACGCGGCAATCGGAGCTGTCCGCGAAGGAAACCCCTCGATCGAAAAAATCGAGCCTCATATCGAATCGTAGCGCGTCGAAATTTTCTGGCGCGCAGACTCCTAGGGAGTGTACGGACGGAAAGAAATCCTACCGTGAGGTTTCAAATGACGCAGAAATGCGACACGGATGTCCCCACCTGGACACCCGGTACGCACCGAATCTGCACCGTCGTTGACCTGGAGTGCTCCCCCCTCTACCGTCGCGGCAGGCTGGTTGCGACTGCGTAGCCACGGCTGCCACACCGGGACCCACGGCCGACGGACCACGACCTGCGAATCTCTCTCTCTCGACCCGAGCGTTGACGAACAAGGGAACCACCGACGCTCTTCGCGCCGCAGCCGTGACCAGCCTCTTTCCGACATGGTGTACACGCCCCGACGACTTCTACCGAGCATGGATACCGACCTCGAAGCGCCACCGGACAACGGCGCACGACGCCACCGCCGGCCACCGGTACACACCGAACGGTGGGGAAAGGTCGATGTCGTCGTCTTCGAGCGGCACATCGCCTATCTCGACATCATGAGCATCTTGATTCGCTTACGACACAGGAAGGCGATCCCGCGGGCAGAGATCGTCCGCGCGTTCGTCGAGTTCATGGAACGGAGCGGCATCGACTTCACCGAGTTTCGCAGCGGTGATGAGATCGCTGCGCACCTCGTGAATCACTTCGGACGCATTCGGCCCGCCGCGGGTCCGCTGGCGCCCGAGTGGCGAGCACTCGTGGCTACGTTCGCAGGGGGAGACGACACGACAGCTATTGATGCTTGCAGCGCATCCGCACGAGGTACCGAGAAGACATCACGGCAGTGATGCGCGGGCAGGCGGGAGCGGCACATTTTACACGCGCCGGGCCCCTCAATGGAGCCAATCAGGCGTCTGGAGGCCCTTCACCGCGTACTCGCGAGACGGCCGAGGTGCTCGCGAGCGCGCGCGGACAGGAGTCCTCCTGCCATCGCGTCGGTCTGCCGGATCACTTCCACGGCGTCGGCAGCATTCGGGGATGGGGCGTCGAGGATGCGAACCGTCGCAAGCAAGGCTGGATCCCCAGCCTCCCCGAGCGACAACGGCTGGCGATCTGTCACGACGAAGTATCGCTGTCCTGCCTCCAGCGTCAGTTCCGCAGCGCGGCGTAGCAGGAGCGCACCGACGGTGTCGGCATTCGTAAACGAATTCGCCTGGAATCGAACCTCGTACGTCGTGGCGCTGAGCTTCGTTTCTGAATAGCCGCCGGCAACTGAACCCAATGCCGGACCGTACTTCGTCGCCAGTGACGCACACCCTGTAGCAACGCCGAGAGTGATCGAGAGCACGAAGACTCGGAGCAACGTCATGCATCTCGCAGGCGATGCAGCTCTCGCACCAGCTCGGTAGATGGTGTCTGCGCATCTAGATCCGCATTGCTCCAGACCTCAAAGACTGGAGCATGCTCGCCCGAGGGTTCAGAGGCGGCGGCAAGAAGACCGTGCAGGAGATCGTGGATGCGGCGGCCGCCGCGGGCGTGCCGCTCGGTCCTGCGGGGTACAAGTTCCCGTGGCAGCTCAATTCCGCACGGTGGCGGCGCTGATGGCAGGCTCACCGCGACCTCGCGCTATGCAGTCTTCGCTGTTCCGAGCATTCGCCGAACCTCGCTCACGATGATGGGCGATAGATTCGTGCCTTCTTTCATCTCGCGAAGCCGTTGCAGCGCCGCATCCATATCGAGGTTGTCTTCGGGAATCAGCCGCGATAGTTCGATCGCTGAGGTGCGGGAGAGGCCGAGACCGATGAAGGAGAGCTGCGTCACGATCGAGGTGCCGAACTCAAGCCACATGTTCAGGCGCGGGACTCGTCGATTCCAATTGACGTTTTCCCGGATACTCGGCGATTGGGGCATGGCAAGTCGTCCTAGCTACGCACGATCTCCGTGGAACGCAGTATCCTGCCGTGAATTTTCGCGCGCCGGCGATTCGTAATATCGAAATAGATCGCGGTCGAGTTGAGATCGGTGTGCCCCAATTGTTCGGCGCAGTCTGCGATGTCTACACCCTCATTGGCGAGATGAGTTCCCAGCGAATGCCCTCAGCGCCGCAGGCCCCCGTAGATGGTGCGGCCGGAGAGCGGAGCACGTCCTACCTTGGTTCGCGACCGCCCACGCAGTTAAACCGCTTCTAACCACATCTTCTAGCTAGACGTACTCGACTTGGCTTGCCGCCGGCGTTCGCGAAGCGTCATGACTAATCCACTACGTCTTATCACCCCCAACTGTGTCGACGTTACTACCGCGGACCGCCCCTTTGACATCGGTCGTCACGTCCGCGTTCTCTTCGTGCGGCGGAGTACGATGAATGGCGCCGATTGAACCTCCCACAGTATCCACCGAACTGTTCACGACCTCTCCGCCTATCCGTGTAACTACTTGCCTTCTTGAACGAGCCTCCGGGTCAGCAGTTTCGCCGTCGAGCCGACCTTCTCCGAGTGGCACTCGCACCCTGACTCTGATGCGGGAATACCGCCAGACCGCAAATGAGACAACACCCGCAACAGCAAGCACACCAATCAGTATTAACGTTTCATTTCCGGCCATGACATAATCCTTATCGCGACGCTATTCCTGTCCCGGTTCTCTTAGAGTTTGTAGAGCAGGTATCCCCTCAACGCTAGCTAGCCGATCAGTTATCGTACGAACTCCTTGCACGCACTTGATCTCCGCCAATACCTCACGTTGTGCTTGTGCTGCCGCGCGGACCATCTGTGCATATCAATCCGATGACGCGCGTGATTCGCATTCGCGACGGCTACGCCGCCCTTCGGGTCGATGAGCTGCAACCTTCGCGCGCCGCTGGAAGACCAGCCGTTCGTGATGATGACGAGCCCGTAGCTTTTCCCCGCTCCTGACGAGCCCCACACCATGCCGTGCCGCCCAACTTCGCGCGCCGCGAGCCGCACGCCCTCGCCGCTTGCGAGCGTGCCGAGGAGGAAGCTCTCGTCACCGTCGAGCGCGGCGAGCGCGGTACGCGCGTCCTCCTCGGAGGTGCCGCGCATGTCGGCTGCTATCGCCGCCGTATTCTTGCGGGCTCGCGCATACGACTCCTTCCGATTGCCGAAGAACCAATCCGTCGAGACGGGCATCAGTCGTCGTCCTCGTCGTCGTCGAAGCCGAACGGCCCGCGCGAGCGCGTCGTCTTCGGGTTCATGGTGAAGGGGCGCTTGCCGCCGCCCCGATTGAATAAGCTCTCCCACGGGTCGCGCGGCTTCGCCTTCGAGCTGAGGCGGCTCCGCAGTTTCAGAACGCCGTAGGCGACGACCGCGGCGATCAGTACCGCCGCGGCGCAGCCGACGTCCGCGAAGAACTCATCAGCCGGTGCGAGCGCTGATGGGGGCGGTGCAGGTGTCGTCGTTGATGTCGTTGATGCCGGTGATGGCGTCACCGCGGGGTAGAACAACCCGCCGATGATCGACGGGAGGAACGCGAGGACGAAGCAGGCGCCCGCCCAGCGGCGCAGCGTCGCGCCGGTTTGCGTCTTCGAGAGCGGCAGGCTGATAACGAACAGCAGACACGCCGCAGAAATGAGGAGTCGGATGATTTCACCGATCATGGGTTTGCCTCCTCCTATTAACGAACGGGCGGGCCTTGCGGCCCGCCCGTTCGTTGCGTGGATCGGCGGCCCTCCTACGCGTCGTGGGGGCCGTCGCCGCGGGTGTTCTTGTTGAGGTATGGGAAGTGGCGGCGCAGGAGTTCCGCGACGTCGTTATCGAACGGCCCGGCCTCGATGTAGTCGTAGGTCGTGTTGTGCTTCTTCCAGTGATGAACGTAGGGAATGAAGAGCAGTTGCAGCTTCTTGAGGCGCTTCCTGACGAGGCGGTGATCCGCCGCGAGTTCCCGTGTGAGTCTTGTGTGCTTCGAGGTGAAGAGGTAGTACGTCTTGGCCTCGTGCGCGAGCTTCCCGCCGAACAGAATCAGAACGTGCGACGCGAAGCTGATGATGGCGAGGATGATGAGCATGATGATCGGCGCGGAGTCCTCCGCGACCACCTGCACGGCCATCGCCGTGTACACCGCGGTCAACGGCATCACGAGCGCCATGATCGAGCCGAGCGTCGCCCAGAAGTAGAAGGCACCAGAGTTCTTACCACCCATAGCTCGGCACCTCCTCTTCCTCGCGCGCGGCGCGCGCTTCGGTCATCTTGAGCGAGCACAGCACCTCGATCCCGAGGAACGCGAGCGGGATGGCGTACTTGCCGATGACGACGAGCACCCAGTTGCCCGTGATGAGGCTCACCGCGTACTCCGCGGTCGCGCCGAAGAGCAGCACGTCGAGGCAGTACACGCAGACGAGGGCGAACAGGTAGATGAGGTACTTCATCACCACGCTGCTGTGGACCTTCACGAGATCGGGGCTTTTCCCCTCGTGCTCCTTGATGGCATCGACCTTGGTGACCACCTTGCCCTCGGCGTCGAGCACGTCGTGACCCTTGGAGTTGATGGCCTTCAACTGGTTGATGAGCGCCAGACGGCTGCGCTCCTCATGCGCGCTGTTGCCGCTGCCGGCCGTGCGAGTAGTGGAGTTCAGCGGTCTATCGGGCACTCGCTTCTCCTTCCCCCGCGAAGTAGCGGATCGCGGCCGCGGTGGACTCGAACCGCAGCGGCATCGGATTCAGCTTCGTGAGCGCGCCCATCGAGCCGACGCCGTTCACGATCGCGACGCGCGCGTTCGAGCGGATGGTCGGCGTCTCTTTCGCGGTCGCGTTGTGGATGCCGTCGGTGATGAGGATGATCGCGGTATCAGCGTGCGGGAACGCGGAGGGCTCGGCGAGCATGAGGTCTCCGCGCTCGACGGCCGCCGTGAGGTCGGTCGAGGGGGCGGTCGCCGGAGCGCCGAGGAGCGGCGTGAGTGCGGCGACGAAGGCGTTGATGCGCGCGTTCGCGTCGGCCTCCCATGCGCGCCGCTTCGCCTCGTACTTCTTGCGTTCCGCTTCGTAGCGCTTGAGGTTGTTCGTGTTGACGAAGACGTTGCCGCCGCCAGTGGCGGGCGGGGGCGGCGGCGGGACCTCGGGCGGAGCCGGGACGTAGCAGCGGAGGAGCGGACGATCAGAGTCCTCGCGGATGGAGCCGAAACCGAGTTCTCCGCCCGTAACGCGCAGGCGGTCGAAGATCGGGGTGAAGTCATCGAGCGAGGCAGATACACGCGCGGAGTTGCGCGAGTAGGTGATGTCGTGCAGCACCGCTCCGCGGAACGGCGGGCGAACTGCGACGACGGGGGCCGGGGAGATTGGCCGCTTCGCCGTCATCGGTGGGGCGTTGACCGCCAACACCGTGACGAGGAGCGCAGCACCAAGGGACATGAGTTTCATGAAGCTCCTGTACTTCTCTGCCGCTCAGCGGTCTCGCATGGAGCCACCGGGCGGCGTCACCGGGCCGGAATCGAACGAATCCGGCCCGGTGAGTTCTTAGAGTACGAAGCGAGGTAGGCGAGACGCGCTTAAAGTGCCGAAGAGTTGCCTACGCATCGAGCGCACGCTGAATGTCCCGCAGCGCCTCGGGTGATGGCCGCGCGTACCGCATCGTCATCGCGATCGTGGTGTGTCCCATGGCCTTCGAGATGACGCCGAGATTGACGTTGCGGGACACCAACCTGCTCGCAAAACTGTGGCGAAGATCGTGGATGCGGAATCGGCGCGTCATCCCGGCGAGCTGCTTCACGAGGTTGAAGGTCCGATGCACGCGAGTCGCGGAGAGCGGCCGACCTTCTTCATCCGTGAAGACGCACTCGCCCGGGAAACCGCGCACACGGCATTCTTGCAATGCGGCGTAGCAAGCGTCCGACATCGGCACCGTCACCGGGAGCTTCGTCTTCTGCATGATGATGCTCACCCACCGCTGCTCGAAATCCACCGACCGAAATGAGAGTCGAAGCATGTCGCCCTTCCGAAATCCAAGCTCGATCAAGGCAGTAAAGAACGGCTTGAGAAATCGAAGTCGCGCAAACGCCTCCGCCGCGGCCTCGCCGTCCGGGCGGATGCTGCCGCCGAAGCGCCGCGCGTTCGGATAGCGGTCGCACGCGCGTACGACGCCGAGCGTCCGGCGAGCCGCGAGGTGCGCACGGAGCCCCGCCTCATCATCGAACGCCGCGAAGAAGCGGGTGCGCTCTTCGTCGGTGAGTTCTAGCGCGAGCGGGTCGGGTTTCTGGCGCTTGAGCCTCTTCTTCAGCGGGAACTCTTCGATGAGATCGAAGTCATCCACCGCTCTCCGGAGCAGGATCAGGAGCACGTTGACGTAGCCGTTCACCGTCGAGAGCGCGTAGCCCGCACGCTTCAACTTCGTCTCGAAGGCCTTGACCGCGGGGATGGTGATTTCGTTGAGCCGCGTAGATCCGAACACCGGCAGCAGATGCTTCGTCGCGGTCCGGCGGTACTCGGTCGCGGTCTTCACGCTGACCTGCGCGGCGATGTCGTCCATGTACGCGGCGATGAACCCGCGGAAGGTGAGCACGTGACCGGGCCGCGCTTCGCCTTTCAGCGCCCGCGCGCGGAACTCCGTCCACTTGTGGACGGCTTCTTCCCACGTCGCGGCTTCGACTGTGGCGCGGTGGCGCGCGTTGCCGCCGCCGCCCGGCAGGTAGACGGAGAAGTACGCGAGCCCGGCCGCCTCGTCGTAGCGAAAGCCTTTGAGGTGCTGCCCGCGGGGGCGTGCGCCGCCCCCGCGTTGCTTCACGCGCCCCACGCTGCGCGTGGGGCTCTCATCGCTCGCGCGTCGAGTGCGGCTTTCACCTCGGCGCGGTCGTAGTAGATGCGCTTGAGGGAGAGCTTCATCTTCGGCCGGGGAAACCAGCCCGCTCTCTCCCAATGCGCGATGGTCTGGGATTGCACGCCGAGCTCGGCGGCGATCTCGATTCGCGAGATCAGGGTCTCGTGATCCATTCGTCGTTGATACCTCCGACGATAGGATCGCGTTCGACTCAGCACCGCTGGCGCGAAGTGCCGAAGAGTTACCAGGCGCGCTACTAGGCACAGAGCGCGGGTTGAGGATTTTCGCGCTCGGCGAGCGAAGCGCGTAAGTTGTTGTGGCTTCTTGGGGTTGTGATTGGTCGGGCAGGGGGGATTTGAACCCCCGACCACCTGAACCCCATTCAGGTACGCTACCAGGCTGCGCTACTGCCCGACTCTGCGCGTGATGCTATCACGCGCACGCCATCCTAACGGCTCCGCCCCTCTCGTATTCCGTTACGGCAGGCTGACGGCCCAGAGGATGAGGTATTTGGTGACTTCGATGTTCCTGGCCGTCGGGGTGATCGAGATCTCTTCGATCTCGGTCGCTTTGGCGGTCAGCTCTTCGCGCAGGCCCTGGAGCTCGCGGTCCCAGGAGCGCTGGATCTGGGCGATGTGCTCGAGGTAGTCGGTTTCGCGGCGGGAGACTTTCGATTCGGCGACGGCGGCGGGGCGGCCGCTGGTGATGTTGTAGAGGGTCTGGCCCCAGGCGAGATTGACGTCCTGGGTCTTGTCGCGCTCGCCGTTTTCGGCGGCGTCTTCCATTTCGCGCTCTTCGCGCTCGCTCCGCTCGCGGAGCTGGTCGATGCGGCGGCGGAAGGTGCTCTCGAGGCGTTCCTGCTGGCCGTCGACGCGGCGCTTCGCTTCTTCGAGGCAGCGCTCGAGGAAGGACTCGCGGGTCTGGTTCGGCTCGGACCAGAAACCGAACTCGGGGTTGTGGAAGATCTGCAGGCGCTCGTTCTCTTCGAGGAACTGCTTGAAGCCTTCTTCTGAATTGGCGGCGCCCTGCACCAGCGCTTCGGGGGTGATGGTGAGGGCCATCTTGTGCCGCGGGTCGGGGACGGCGCGGATGTCGAGCTTCTCCGGCTCGACGTGCGTGGCGCGGTGCCAGTGCACGCGGCCGTCGTTCGTTTCGATCGGGGCGACGTAGGAGCGGACTACCTGGTGGTGCGTGCCGCTGCGGCCTTCGATGTGCGTGACGATGCCTTCGGCAAGGACGAACGGGCGATAGTCGCCGGAGCCGCCGTAGACGTACAGCTGCTCGATGTCGGCCCCTTCGCGTCGGGCGGTGAGGCGGCCGCGCGGCGGCGGGGCGGCATGCGTCGTCTCGGAGGTGTGCTCGACGGTCATGCCGTGTGCGACCGGCGTTGCTTCGAGCACGCGGCCCGGCACCTTGGCCAGCGCCTGTGTGATCGCTTCGCGTTTGTCGGGGGGAAAGAGGAAGACGATGCAGCCGCCGCCGCCCGCTCCGCAGACTTTGCCGCCCCATGCGCCGGCGCCCAGGGCGGCGGCGATGGCCTGCTCGATCTCGGAGTTGGAGATCCCCTCGATCATCTGCTTGCGGTGCTCCCACTCCTTCTGCAGCGCCGCGCCGGCGGCGGCGAAGTTGCCGGCGTCGAGGGCGCGCTCCATCTCGGCGGCGGTTTGGGCGATGTTCTCGAGGCCATCGTGCACGCGCTGGTCGCCGTCGATCTGGCGCTTGTAGAGCTCCCAGTTGTTGGTGCCGGAAAAGTGCGAGATGCCGCTGTAGTGGAGCAGCATGTGCGCGCCGAGGTCGGGGACGGAGGTCTGCAGCGGATGGCGCGCCGGCGCGCCGGCATTGAGGTGCAGCGAGCCGAGGCCGCCGTAGACCGGCGGGTAGTAGTCCTGGATGCCGGCGGGGACGCCGAGGAGACGGGTCTCGAGGTCGCGGACGAGGAAGATCAGGTTCTCGCCTTCGATCGGCTGGCCGGCCATTTCGGACAGCGCGCGCACGAGCGTGATGGAGAGCGCGGACGAGCCGCCGAGGCCGGAGCCGCGCGGGGCGTCGGTGCGGGTGGTGATCTTGATCCCGCTCAGCTTGAAGTGGTCGACGGCGCGATACAGGAGCGCCGCTTTCGGGTCGGCGGCCATCTCGGTGAGCGAGGCATAGCGCTGCTTGTACTTCTGGTCCGTGAGATGGATGTGGATCGCGCCGTCCTTCGACTCGGAGACTTCCGATTCGGCGTAGAACGAGATCGCGACGTTGACCGTCCGGGAACCTGGATGGAAGAGATATAGAGGCCAGAGGTCGAGGGTGCCTCCAGCGAGATCGGCGCGGACCGGCGCCCGGACGATGACCTTTTTCATAGTGGGAGCCCGATTTTGCTAGAAGAGTGCCCGGCGTTGCACCGATTTTTCTGCAACACCGGAGGTCGGCGCATCGAGGCGCGGCAGGAGCTCGGCGACGCGAGCACGGTAACTACGGAGTGAGGCGCCGCCGAGCGGATCGGCGGTAATCGACTTCAGCTTCAGCGGATTGAGCCACTCGCCGCCGTCCCGCACGCGGTAGTCGAGGTGCGGTCCGCTGGCCAGGCCGGTCGCGCCGACGTAGCCGATCACGTCGCCCTGCGTCACTTTGGTCCCCTTCTTCAGACCTTTGGCGAAGCGCGAGAGGTGCAGGTAGTAGGTGTCGATGCGCGAGCTGTGACGGATGCGGACGAAGTTTCCCTCGCCAGTCTTGTAACGCGCCTCGACGACGACTCCGTCCGCGGTGGTCATGACCGGGGTTCCGACCGGCGCGCCGTAGTCGACGCCGTAATGCGGACGGAAGTACTTGAGGACCGGGTGAAAGCGGCGCTTGGAGAAGCCGGAGGTGACGCGGCTGAACTTGAGCGGGGCCTTGAGGAACTGCTTGCGCAGCGGCGTCCCGGTGCGGGCGTAGTAGCCGCTGTTGCCGTCGCGGCTCTCGTGGCGGAAGGCCTCGACGGTGTTGTTCTTGTGCGTGAAGCGGGCGGCCTCGATCGGCCCGTAGCCGACCAGTTCATTGCCTGCGTACTGCTTGGTGACCACCAGGCTGAAGGCGTCGCCTTTGCGCAGCTCGAAAAAGTCGACGTCCCACTGGAAGATGTCGACGAGCTGCTGGACGAGCTGCGGTCCCTCGCCGGCCTCGCGCATTGCCTCGTACAGCGACGAGTCGATCGTGGCGGCGACGGAGGTCTTGATCTCGCGGAGCGCGGCGCGGTGCTCGGTGACGCGGAACGAATCGCCCTCACGCACCGCAGCCAGATCGCCCCATCCCGTGACCTTCATCTGCACCGAGTCGACCCGGCCGTTGCCGTCGTAGTGGAAGCGGAGCAGGTGACCCGGCCGAAGGCGGCGGACGTCGATCGACTTGCCCAACTCCGCGGTCAGGCGGGCGCTCTCGATCCGATTCAGCCCGCCGGCAAGGAGCACCGCGTCGAGGGTGTCGTTCGCCTCCATCGTCAGGATGATCGAATGCTCCGGCAGCCCGATGGGGAGCGGCCTGGCGAGGTCATCGTAGCGGAGCTCCGGCAACGGAGTCCTGGCCGCGGGAACGCCAGTCATCGCCGCCTGAGCGGCGGGACGGAACTCCGGGCTGGTCCGGACGGAGGCCAGGAAAAGCGGGACGGCGATCGGCAGAGCGAGGGCCACGTACACCCGCGGTCGCCGGACCACCCCTCCCAGACTTTCCCCGATGGCGCGCAAGGTCTTCATGGTGACGGGACGATGAACTTCGGAAAAACCGTGGCGGAGAATAGCAGATCGCCGGCTACTTCCCTGCCGGCTCCATCGTCAGGACCTGCATGTTCGAGCCTTTCGGCACCTCGGCCACCTCGGCACGGCGATACGTCGCCGGGATGGTGAACGAGGTCGGATTCGCTTCGGTCTCGCTGATGCGGGTGACGACCATCTCGCGGACGAGGGTGCGGCTGCGCGGCAGCTTGAGCTGCGATTCTTTCGGCGCCAGCTCTTTCATGGTGGTGATGGTCACGGTCTGGCGCATGGCGAAGCCTTTGACCTTGTCGGTCTCCGCTTCGATGAGGCGGTCGATGTCGGCGTTGCCGGTGCGGCTGCTGTTGTGGAGCACCGCGCCGGTGGTGACACCGAACTTGAGGGTGACCCACTGGTCGATGACCGTGCGCACGTGCTGTTTGAGCGGCATCGCCTTCGGCTGGACGGTGATGTCGTAGGTGATGGTGGTCTGGTAGTGATCGGCCTCGACCCCGGCGATGGTGGCGCTGTCGGGGAGGCGATCGACCCTGGTCTGAAGGTTCTCGATCTTGATGTTGCTCGAGCCGATCGCGCTCGCGACGCCGGCCGCATTCACCTCGGTGTACCACTTCTTGGCCGGGTCGACGAAGAAGAGACGGCGCGAGCCGTCAGTCGAGATCATGTAGGTGCCGGGGGGATAGACGTTGCCGGAGAGGAAATCGACCCGGGTACGGGTGCCGTCGACGACGGCCCGTGCCGACAGGTCGGCCGGCGGAACGGCCGAATCGTCGGAGCTACTGCGCTGGAAGAACTCGTATTGAACGGCTGCAGAGAGCGGCAGGGCGAGCAGCACGAGCACGGCCAAAAGCATCAGTTTTTTCATAAATAACCTCAGCGGTTGCCCGAGTATAGCGGGAAATTTTCGCGAAGTCGCGAGAGGTTGGGCAACCCATGTCCACCGGTCAGTTCAGGTTTCACCTTCTCGCGGGCGTCGTCTGCCTGCTCGCCGGCCTCTCCGTGAGCGCCGCGCCGCCCGTCACGCTGCCGGTCGTCATCAAGAAAATGCAGGAGCAGCAGAAGAAGACCAACAGCCTCCAGGCGGAGTTCCGTCAGGAGAAGGAGATGGCTCTGCTCGCAAAGCCGGAAGTCTCGACCGGGACCTTCACCTACGCGAAGCCGAACAACGTCTTCTGGAGCTACGACACGCCGAAGAAGGTGCAGATGGTCATCGCCGGCGGCACGCTGACGACCTACTTTCCCGACCTGAAAAAGGCGGAGCGGATCGACGTCAAGCGCTTCGAGGACCGCATCTTCAAATACATGGGCGCGACCGGGGCGGTCGACGAACTGGCCCGCTACTTCGACTTTACCTTCACCAACACGCCGTCGAAGCCGGAGTATGTCCTCGACCTCAAGCCGAAGACCAGGACCGTGGCCAAGAGGGTGCAGCGGATCAGGATCTGGCTCGACAAGACCAGCTACCTGACCAAGAAGATCGAGTACGTGGAGGGGGACGGCGACGTGACCCGCTACGAATTCAAGAACATCCGCCTCAACGAGCCGGTGCCGGCCAGCCGCTTCGCGCTGACCTTGCCGGCCGGCGTTCGCGTCGAGCAGATGAAAATGCAGTGACAGCTGCACAGCCGTTCAGCCGCTCGGTTTCTCAGCGAGCATGCCTGAACAGCTGAGTCGCTGAGCAGCTGAGCAGCCAAGAATGCCGAGTCTCTCCTTTCAGGTCCTCCACACCGACGGCGCGGCGCGCCGCGGTGAGGTCGTCACGCGGCATGGCGCGATCCAGACGCCGGTGTTCATGCCGGTGGGGACTCGCGCGTCGGTGAAGGGGTTGACCACCGATCAGCTGCAGCAGCTCGGGCCGGAGATCATCCTCAACAATACCTATCACCTCATGCTCCGCCCCGGGGTCGACCTGCTCGAGAAGCTCGGCGGCGTGCACAAGTTCATGGGGTGGGACCGGGCGGTGCTGACCGACTCGGGCGGCTTTCAGCTCTTCTCGCTCGCGTCGATCCGCAAGATCCGCGAAGAAGGGGTCGAGTTCCGGAGCCACATCGACGGCTCGCCGTACTTTTTGACCCCTGAGGGGAGCGTCGATCTGCAGACGCGCATGGGGGTGGACATCGCCATGGCCTTTGACGAGTGCCCGGCCTACGGGCTCTCCCACGCGGAGGTCGAAAAGTCGATGCTGCTGACGCACCGCTGGGCGAAGCGCTCGCTCTCCGCGCGGCGGGAGCCGACCGCGCTCTTCGGCATCATCCAGGGGGGCATCCACCTCGACCTGCGCAAGCAGAGCGTGGAGGAGATCGCCTCGATGGACTTCGACGGCGTCGCCATCGGCGGCGTCTCGGTGGGTGAGCCGAAAGAGGAGATGTTCGAGGTGGTGAACTACACCGCCCCGATGATGCCGGCCGATCGTCCGCGCTACCTGATGGGCGTCGGAACGCCCGAGGACCTGGTCAACGGCGTGGCGGCCGGGATCGACATGTTCGATTGCGTGATGCCGACCCGCAACGCGCGCAACGGCACGATCTTCACGAGCGCCGGCAAGATCCAGATCCGCAACGCCAAGTACGCCGCGGACGAGAGTCCGCTCGATCCGGAGTGTTCCTGCGTGACGTGCCGGACCGTGTCGCGGGCCTATCTCCGGCACCTTTTTACGAACGACGAGATTGCCGCCTCGGTCTACAACACTATCCATAACGTCTCGTTCTACCTTGACTTGATGCGGTCGATCCGGCAGGCTATCGCGTCCAATTCATTCGGGTCGTTCCGCAAAGCTTTCCTGGCGACGGTCGCGGGTGGCGATCCGATCAATACAAAAGAAACCACATCATGAATGCGATAGCTTTGCTCCAGAGTGGCGGTGCCGCCGCCTTTGCGCAGTTCCTGCCGATCCTGGCGATCGGTCTCGTCTTCTACTTCCTCGTCATCGCGCCGGCCAACAAGCAGCGCAAGAAGACGCAGGAGATGCTGGGCTCGCTGAAAAAAGGTGATGCGGTCATCACCACCGGCGGGATTTACGGAACGATTCAGGGTGTTGAGACCGATCACGTCTACCTGAAAATCGCCGAAAACGTCAAAGTCAAGGTAGCGCGCTCCGCCGTTTCGAGCATCGTCTCGAACGAAGGCTGAAGCGGGAGAGCGACAGGTCCGGAGGAATCTTGAACAGAAACGTGCTGTGGAAAATTGGTGTGATCGTAGCGGTGCTGGCGATCTTCACCAGCTTGATCATTCCGACGAAGAACGACCCCGAGCCGATCAAGCGCGGGCTCGACCTCAAGGGCGGCGTTCAGCTGGTCATGCGGGTCAACGTCAATGAGGCCGCGCGCCTCGAGGTCGATCAGGCTGCCGAGACGGTGAAGAGTCAGGCCACGAAGCTGAACCTGCCGGTGCCGGTCACCCGCCGCATCACCGACACCGCCTTCGTCGCCACGCCGCCCGCCGGCGTCTCGACCGCCGAGTACGAGCGCATCGGCCGCGATTTCCTCCCGACGTTCGACGTCGCCAAAGAGGGCACCGGGCTGCGCTACACGATGAAGTCGACCGCCCTGAGCGACCTGCGCCGCGATACGGTCGCGCAGGCTGTCGAGACGATCGACAACCGCGTCAACGCCCTCGGCGTGACCGAGCCGATCATCGCCCCGCAGGGTGAGGATCGCATTGGCATCCAGCTCCCGGGCGTCGACGATCCGGCCCGCGTTAAAGACATCATCAAGACCACCGCGCAGCTGCAGTTCCGGATCGTCGAAGGGACGCCGGGCCAGAGCGCGCAGGAGGTCTACGAGCGCCTCCCGGCCAATCTCCGCAGCGAAGTCGACATCTTCCCGTCGACCCGTGAGGACGAGTTCGGCCGCGCTACCGGTACCGAGTACCTCGCCGTTCGGAAGAACGTGCAGGTCAGCGGCCGCGACCTCAAGAGCGCCCGCGTGCAGAAGGGCCAGGTCGGCGAGCCGGTCATCAGCTTCAACCTGACCCCGGAAGGCGCGCCGAAGTTCTCCGCCCTCACCGGCGCGAACATCAACCGCCGCCTGGCGATCGTCCTCGATAACAAGATCGTCTCCGCCCCGACCATTCAGTCGGAGATCGCGGGGGAGGGACAGATCACCGGCCAGTTCACGCAGCAGTCGGCGTCGGATCTCGCGCTCGTCCTCCGCAGCGGCGCGCTGCCGGCCTCGCTGACGACGCTCGAAGAGCGCACCGTCGGTCCGTCGCTCGGCCGCGACTCGATCCGTCAGGGCTTCATGGCCACCGCCATCGGCTTCGGCCTGCTGGTCCTCGCGATCATCGCGTACTACAAGGGCGCCGGCGTCAACGCCATCATCGCCCTCCTGCTCAACCTGATCATCCTTCTGGGGATGATGGCCTACTTCAAGGCCAACCTGACGCTACCCGGCATCGCCGGCATCGTCCTCACATTAGGCATGGCGGTCGACTCGAACGTGCTCGTCTTCGAGCGCATCCGTGAGGAGCTGCGGGAGGGACGCACCGTTCGCGCGTCGATCGACCAGGGCTTCTCGCGCGCGTTCGCGACCATCATCGACACCCACCTGACCACGATCATCTCGGCCCTCTTCCTCTTCCAGTTCGGAACGGGCCCGATCAAGGGCTTCGCCGTCACGCTGCTCATCGGTCTTGTGGCGTCGGTGTTCACCGCCTTCTTCGTGTCGCGGATCATCTTCGACCTGGTCTACAAGTCGAGCGATCGCCCGCGCGAGATCAGCATCTAAGGCGGCGAGGAGACAACCACCATGCGCATTTTCGACAATCCGAATTACGACTTCATCAAGTACCGCTGGCATGCGGTCATCGTCTCGCTGCTGATCATCGCGGTCGGCTTCGGGTTCTTCCTGACCCGCGGCATCAACCTCGGCATCGACTTCGCGGGCGGCGCCAACGTCATCCTCAAGTTCCAGGGTGAGCCGCCCCTCGCGCAGCTCCGCAACCAGTTGCCGGGCGCCTCGATCCAGCAGTACGGCGCGGCCACCGAGCATCAGGTGCTGATCCGCCTGCCGCAGCAGGGCCGCGAAGGCGACTATGCCGGTCAGGTGGTCGCGCAGCTCCACAAGAGCCTGAACCCGAACGTCGGGAACAAGGTCGACCTCAACTTCGACGGCAGCCAGCGCATCGCCGCGATCCTCCAGCAGGCGGATCCGGACAACCGCGGCACCAGCCCGGCCGCGGCGACCCACTACCTCGGCATTGCCGAGCGCATCATCGACAAGCGTTCCGAGCTCGGCCTCTTCACGGCGATGAACCAGGCCACGAGCACCCCCGGTGTCACCACCGGCGTGGCGCGGGTCCTCAACGAGCAGACCACCATCGGCACCTTCAACGTCCTCAATCAGGAGACGGTCGGTCCGCAGGTGGGTAGTGAGCTGCAGCAGAAGGCCCTTCTGGCGATCGTCCTTTCGTCGCTGGCGATGGGTCTCTACATCTGGTTCCGCTTCGACTTCGTCTTCGGCGTCTCGGCCATGATCTGCATCGTTCACGACGTGCTGATCGCGATGGCCTTCCTGCTGGTGATGAACCTCGAGTTCTCGCTGAACGTCGTTGCCGCGCTGCTGACGATCGTCGGTTACTCGATCAACGACACGGTCGTGACGTACGACCGCGTCCGCGAGAACCGCAAGAAGATCAAGCGTCCGATGG
Organism: Thermoanaerobaculia bacterium; assembly: GCA_036398925.1. GTDB lineage: Bacteria > Acidobacteriota > Thermoanaerobaculia > Gp7-AA8 > Gp7-AA8 > DASWOB01. The sequence continues at coordinate 59,446 of DASWOB010000001.1, read as the reverse complement.
GTCTCTCCGAGCACCTCAACCTGGCGATGAACCAGACGCTCTCGCGCACGATCCTCACCAGCGGTACGGTGTTCCTCGTGCTTCTCGCCCTGCTGATCTTCGGCGGCGACGTGATCCGCGGCTTCTCGTGGATCCTTCTCGTCGGAGTCATCTCCGGTACTTACTCCACGCTTCTCATCGTCCCCGCCGTGGCGGTGGCCTGGGACCGATGGAGCGAGCGCCGTAACCCTCGCCGCGCCGAGCCCCGCCGCGACAACGACGTGGTCGGGGCGATCGACGCTCCCACGGTGCGCAAGCGCCGTGCGTCGTAGTCCTGCCCTTCAGAAAACGCAGTGACGAGCGCCACCCGGCAACGGGTGGCGCTTTTGCTTTCTCTGGCTGTCATTTTGGATAGACTCCGCCTCCGAGGAGAACCTGATGGCCGAGAACCGCGACGACGCCCTCGAGTATCACTACAAAGGGCGGCCCGGAAAGATCGAAGTCGTACCGACGAAGCCGACCGCGACGCAGCGCGATCTGTCGCTCGCGTACACGCCGGGTGTTGCGCAGCCGTGCCTGGAGATCGCCGCGAATCCCGCCGACGTCTACAAGTACACGAGCAAGGGGAACCTTGTGGCGGTGATCACGAACGGCACGGCCGTGCTGGGCCTCGGCGACATCGGCCCGGCGGCCGGCAAGCCGGTCATGGAAGGGAAGGGCGTCCTCTTCAAGCGCTTCGCCGACATCGACGTGTTCGACCTCGAGCTCGACACCAGGAACACCGAGGAGTTCATCCGCGCGGTCAAGCTCCTCGAGCCGACCTTCGGAGGGATCAACCTCGAAGACATCGCCGCACCGGAGTGCTTCGAGATCGAGGAGCGCCTCAAGAAGGAGATGAACATCCCGGTCTTCCATGATGACCAGCACGGGACGGCCATCATCTCCGCCGCCGCACTGGTCAACGCGCTGGAAGTGGCCGGCAAAAAGATCGAGGAAGTGAAGATGGTCATCTCCGGCGCGGGTGCCGCGGCCATGGCCTGCCTGCGTCTTTACATCAAGCTCGGCCTGCGCAAAGAGAACGTCCTCCTGGTCGACCGCCACGGCGTGATCCACAAAGACCGCAAAGACGACATGACGCCGTACAAGGAAGAGTTCGCGGCCGACACGAAGAAGCGGACGCTCCACGACGCGATGACCGATGCGGACGTCTTCATCGGTCTCTCCGCGGGCGGCATCGTGAACCAGGACATGATCCGGGCCATGGCGCCCGATCCGATCGTCTTCGCGATGGCCAATCCGAATCCTGAGATCGGGTACGACGAAGCGGTGGCCGCCCGCCCGGACGTGATCATGGCCACGGGACGCTCCGATTTCCCGAACCAGGTCAACAACGTCCTCGGCTTTCCGTTCATCTTCCGCGGCGCGCTCGATTGCCGCGCCACGACCATCAACGACGAGATGAAGCTCGCCGCGTCACACGCTCTGGCGCAGCTCGCGAAAGAAGACGTCCCCGACTCCGTTCTGCGCGCGTACGACCAGGACCGCATCAGCTTCGGACGCGAGTATCTGATCCCGAAGCCGTTCGACTACCGCGTGCTGCTCAACGTCCCCGTCGCGGTGGCGCGCGCTGCCGCGGAGACGGGCGTCGCGAAGGAGCCGATCGAGGACTACGACGCTTACCGCCGGAAGCTGGAGAACATGCTCGGCCGCTCGCGCGGGATGATGCACGACATCTACGGACAGGCGCGGCGCAGCCCGAAACGCATCGTCTTCCCCGAGGGGGAGCAGGAGAAGATCATCCGCGCGGCGAAGATCCTGATCGACGAGGGCGTGGCGCATCCGATCCTCCTCGTGCGCCGCGAGGAGATCAAGCCGCTCCTGCACAAGTACCACATCGACGAGTCGAAGCTGACCATCATTGACATCAACGCCTGCGACGCGCTGGAGGGCTACGTCCACCGCTTCCACGAGCTGCGTCGCCGCCACGGCATCACCATCGCGGACGCACGCCGCATCCTGAACAGCCGCAACTACTACGCGATGATGATGCTCGACGCGGGCGACGCCGACGGCGTGATCGCCGGTCTGCGCGCGTTCTACCCCGCCACCATCAAGCCGGCCCTGCAGATCCTCAAGACCCGTCCCGGCGTGCGCCACGTCTCCGGCGCCTACCTGCTGATGTTCAAGAACCGGCTGCTGGTGCTCGCCGACACGACCGTGAACATCGATCCCGACAGCGAGACGCTGGCCGAGATCGCGGAGCAGACCGCGGCCACGGCCAAGCGCTTCAACCTCGAGCCGCGCATCGCCTTCATCTCGTTCTCGAACTTCGGCTCGACGCGCGACCCGAACGCGGAGAAGGTCCGCGACGCCGTACAGATCCTCAAGAAGCGCCGTCCCGACCTCGTGGTCGAAGGAGAGATGCAGGCAGACACCGCCGTGGTTCCCGAGATCGCCCAGGCCGAATATCCGTGGAGCACGATCCAGGGCGACGCGAACGTGCTGGTCTTCGCGAACCTCGATGCCGCCAATGCCGCCTACAAGCTGCTCTGGCGCCTCGGCGGCGCGGAAGTGATCGGCCCCATCCTGCAGGGTCTGGCGAAACCGGTGCACGTCCTCCAGCGCGGCGTGGACGTCAACGACATCGTGAACATGGCCGCCATCGCGGTGATGGATGCGCAGGAGCTGAGTCCACAGGGATAACGTAACGCCGTCGATTACGTTTCGGGCGGAGGCGTCGCGGCGATGCAGCTGCGCACGAGGGCGGAGAGGGCGCCGATGTCGAACGGCTTCGGGAGGAACGCGCAGATGCCCTGGGCCATCGCCGTGGCCACTTCCGGGTCGCGGTTCGCGCTGACGATGATCACCGGGATGCGGCGGAGCTCGTCGTCTTCGACGCGCTCGCGGAGCACGTCCCAGCCCGACAGGATCGGCATCATCAGATCGAGCACCACCACGTCGGGATGATCGGAGCGCATCAGGTCGAGTGCCTCGCGGCCGTTGGGCGCTTCGAGGAAGCTGTAGCCCTCGCGGCGCAGTGCCGCGATGACCATACGGCGGATATTCGCGTCGTCATCGACGACCAGAACACGAATCGTACGCACGTCGGGCGAGTCCACTTCAGTCACCACCACCGCGGGGAATTATGCATGAGGTGAGTCGTTAGGCGATACGGGATGAAGATCGCGGTAGCGATGTCGGGTGGCGTCGATTCCTCGACGGCCGCGTACCTGCTCAAAGCGCAGGGGCACGACGTGGTCGGCCTCTCGATGCAGATGTACGACAACCTCACCAACGCCGACACCACGTACGGCGGCTGCTGCACGATCGACGACCTCGCCGATGCGCGCCGTGTGGCGTGGCGGCTGGAGATCCCGCACTTTACGCTCAACCTCGAGACCAACTTCCACGACAAGGTCGTGAAGCCGTTCGTGACCGGCTATCTCTCCGGCTCCACGCCGAGTCCATGCGTCCTGTGCAACACGCACGTCAAGTTCGACCTCTTTCACCAGAAGGCGCTGGCCATCGGCGCGGAACGGATCGCGACTGGCCACTACGCGCGGATCACGCAGGATGGCGGCGGACGGTTCGAGCTGCGCAAAGCGCTCGACCTGGCGAAAGACCAGTCGTACTTTTTGTTCGAGCTGAAGCAGGCGCAGCTCGCCGAAGCGCTGTTCCCTCTCGGCGACATGACCAAGCCGGAAGTGCGCGCCATCGCCGAAGAGGCCGGCCTTTCCGTCGCGCGGAAGAAAGAGTCGTACGAGATCTGCTTCGTGCCGCAGAAGGATGGCTACGCGAAGATCGTCGAGCGCGAAGCGGGTCTCGAGCCGGGCGAAGCGGCCGGCGAGATCGTCGACGTCGACGGCCAGGTGGTCGGCACGCACGACGGCTACTATCAGTTCACCATCGGCCAGCGCCGCGGCCTGCAGATCGGCGGCAGCCCGGAGCGGACGTACGTCATCGACGTTAACCCGTTCACCAGACGCGTCACCATCGGGCCGGCTTCCGCGCTCGAGCGGGACGAGCTGCTCGCGGAGCGCATCCACTGGATCTCCGGCGAGCCGCCGGCCGGCCCGATCGACGTGCAGGCGCGCGTTCGCTCGCGCATGGCCGACGTTGCCGCCACCGTGACGCCCGTCGAGGGCGGCCGCGCGAAGGTGTCGTTCGCGCACAAACTGCGCGGCGTCGCACCGGGGCAGGCGGTGGTCTTTTACGACCGCGATCTCTGTCTCGGCGGCGGCTGGATCACCCGCGGATAGACGCCCGCGCCCGGTTTTTGCACGCCCTCCATCGGTAAGGAGGGACGGTTATGTTAGCCAAACGGATCGCCACCATCCTCGGGATCGGGTTCATCGCTATAGCGCTGATCGGCTTCCTCAAGCACGACCTGCTCGGGATGCACCTCTCGATGACGCACCACATCATCCACCTTGTGACCGGCCTGGTCTCGCTCTGGATCGGCCTCAAAGGGTCGGTCAGCGCGGCGAAGACGTTCTGCATCATCTTCGGTCTGGTCTACGCCGGCCTCGGCATCGCCGGCTTCGTCCTCGGCACGCAGTCGTCGCCGACCCCCGGCGTCCCCGGCCCGGCCGACGCGAAGCTGCTGAAGGTCATCCCCGGGCTGTTCGAGGTCGGCACGATGGACCACATCGTCCACATCCTCCTCGGCGCGACCTACGTCATCGGCGGACTGGCCACGCGCGTGGTGTACGGCGGCGACGCCACCGCGCGCCGCGTCTAAAGCTGCGGACCGGGGAGCGGCGTCTCGCCCGCTCCCCGTTAGAGCTGAACGACCTTCGCCGCTACTCGACCGTGACGCTCTTGGCCAAGTTGCGAGGCTGATCGACGTCGCAGCCGCGGCGCAGGGCGATGTAGTACGCCAGCAGTTGCGTCGGGATGACGGTGAGGATCGGCTGCAGCGCCTCGACGGTCCACGGCACCTGGATCACTTCGTCGGCCAGCGCTTCCATCGAGTCGTCGTTCTCATCGCAGATGACGATCAGCTGTCCGCCGCGCGCCTTCACTTCCTGCAGGTTCGAGACGACTTTATCGTAGACCGGCGTGTGCGTGGCGATGGCCACGACCGGCAGCTTTTCGTCGATCAGCGCGATCGGTCCGTGCTTCATCTCGCCGGCCGGATACCCCTCGGCGTGGATGTACGAGATTTCCTTCAGCTTCAGCGCCCCTTCGAGCGCGATCGGGTAATGCAGGCCGCGGCCGAGGAAGAGAAAGTCCTGCACGTCGTGGAACTTCTTGGCCAGCTTCTCGATGTGCTTCTCCTGCGTCTTGAGGAGATGCTCAATCTTGTGCGGGATGACCGAGAGCTCGTGCATCGCGTAGCGGATGTCGTCCTTGTCGTCGCCGCGTAACTGGCGGACGTAGAGCGACAGCAGGTAGAAGGCGGTGAGCTGTGTGGTGAAGGCCTTCGTCGACGCGACCCCGATCTCCGGGCCGGCGTTGGTGTAGATCACGCCGTCGGACATGCGCGTGGCGGCGGCGCCGATCACGTTGCAGATGGTGATCAGCTTCGCCCCTTTCGCTTTCGCTTCCTGCATGCCGGCGATCGTGTCGGCGGTCTCGCCCGACTGCGTCACGCCAATGACCAGCGTCGTTTCGTCGATGATTGGGTCGCGATAGCGGTATTCGGAGCCGTAATCGACTTCCACCGGGATGCGCGCGGCGTTCTCGAGGAGGAACTTGCCGACCAGTCCCGCGTGCCACGAGGTGCCGCAGGCCACGATGTGGATGCGCTGGAACTTCTTCCACTCCTCCGGCGTGAACTGCAGATCGTTGAAGAAGATCTCGCCCGATTCCTCGAACATCCGGCCGTTGAAGGTGTCGCGGACGGCGCGCGGCTGCTCGTGAATCTCCTTGAGCATGTAGTGCTTATAGCCTTCCTTTTCGGCCTGCACCGCATCCCACTGAATCCGCTTCGCCTCGCGCTCGATCCTCGAGTCGTCGCTCGACGCGAAGACCTCCACCTTTCTCGCATCGGCGATCGCGTACTCGCCGTCCTCGAGATAGATGATGTTGCGGGTGTAGCTGAGGAGCGGCGCCACGTCGGAGGCGACGATGTTTTCGCCCTCGCCGAGGCCGATCACCAGAGGCGGCCCGTGCTTCGCGGCGATGATCGTGCCGGGCTCCGCGCCATTGATGATCACCAGGGCATAGTGGCCGTCGAGCTGCTTGAGCGACTGGCGGACCGCGTCGATGAAGGACGTGCCGTGCTTGATCTTCTCTTCGATCAGGTGGGCGACGACCTCCGTATCGGTCTCGGTCTTGAACTCGTGCCCCTTTCCGATCAGCTCTTTCTTCAGCGGGAGGAAGTTCTCAATGATGCCGTTGTGGATGACCACCACGTTGCCGCTGCAGTCGCGGTGGGGGTGGGCGTTGTTCTCGTTCGGTTTGCCGTGCGTGGCCCAGCGGGTGTGGCCCATACCGAACGACCCATGCATCTGATGGTCGACCAGCTTCGCCTCGAGGTTGCTGAGCTTCCCCTCGGCCCGCACCACTTCCACGCCCTGGCCATCGACCACGGCGATGCCCGCGCTGTCATAGCCGCGGTATTCGAGTTTCTTCAGCCCGCCGATCAGGACCGGCACCACGTCGCGTGTGCCGACGTATCCGATGATTCCGCACATAGTGTTCTGCTCCGAAACGAGCGATGAGAGCGGAGAGATGAGCGATGAACCATGGCGCGCGCGCCGTTCATCGCTCATCTCTCATCGTTCATCGCTCATCAATTAGAATCCGCGCCAATGAAACGGCTCCCGGTGGTTGTTGCGCTCCTCGCCGCTCTCGCCTGTGGCAAACGCGGCGATCCGCGGCCGCCGGTCCCGGTGATTCCCCAGGCGACGAGCGACCTCGTTGTAACACAGCGTGCTTCGAACGTCATTTTGTCGTGGAGCTACCCCTCTACGACCACTGCCGGGCGTCCGCTCACGGGCATCCGGCGCATTTCGGTGTTCCGCTACATCGAAGAGCTTCCGGTGTCGGCCATGGGCCGCGATCCGAACGCGATCCTCCCTGGTGACATCGATCCGACTCTGCCGCAGCCGGTGGCGCTCTTCTCGCGCGTCCCGGAGATCCCGGCCGCGCAGTTCGCCAGGCTCAGCGAGAGGGTGGACAGCATAGAAAGCGCCAACCTGGCAGCCGCGACCACCGGCGCCCGCCTCGTCTACACCGACACGCCCCGCTTTCGCGCTCCCGACGGCCGTCCGGTCCGGGTGACGTACGCGGTGGTGACCGAAGGGGGCGAAGCACGCAGCCAGCTCTCGAACATGGCCACCATCGTGCCGCTCCCGGTGGCCACGCCGCCCATCTCCCTGACCGCTCAGGCCAGGGCGGAGGGGGTGGTCATCTCGTGGGCCACTCCAACCACCAGCGTCGCCGGAACCGACGCGCCGATCGTCACCGGCTACAACGTCTATCGCCTTCCCGCCGGGCAGGCGGAGGACATCGGGTCGCCGATCAACACCGCCCCTGTGACCGCGACGACCTTCACCGACACGCCGCCGTACGGCGAGCACGAATACCGCATCACTGCCGTGGCCGCTGTCGGACCGCCATCGATCCAGAGCGACCCTTCCGCGCCCGTACGCGTCAACTTCCGCGACCTCGTCGCCCCGCCGGCTCCGGCCACCGTTGACGCGCTGGTCGAGCCGAAGATGGTCCGCCTGATCTGGGAGGCGGTCGACGCGCCGGATCTGGCCGGCTACAAGGTCTATCGCAGTGAGGGCGTCGGTCACGGCAACGCCATCCGCGACGTCGGCACGATCCCGGTCGTCGCGGCGCCGCTGACCACCACCACCTTCAGCGACCCGTCCGTCGACCTCGGCATCGCCTATCGATACGCCGTCACGGCGATCGACAAGAACGGCAACGAGAGCGCGCGGATCTGGACGAGGTGGGTCGTCGCGCCGAAAACGCTGTGAGCGGTGAGGCGGTTCCTCGGGGTTCCTCGGGTTCCTCGGGCGTAGCCGCCGTTCACGCCGAGGAACTCCGAGGAACCCGAGGAACTCTCATCCTCGCCGCCGCCCTCGCCCTCGGCGCCTGGCTCCGTTTCAACGGCCTGCACGAGCCGAGCTACTGGCTCGACGAGATGCTCGGCGACCAGTTGACGCGCGCCGCCGCGCAGCAGCCGTGGTGGCGCTGGCTGATCGGTCTGGAGCGTGAGCATGGGCCGCTCTACTACCTGACGCAACTCCTGCTGCCCGGCCGTCTGGCGGCGGCGCTGTTCGGCGTGGCCACCATTCCGCTGGTCTGGCTGCTCGCGAAGCGGGTGCACTCCGAGACCGCGGCGGGCGTCGGTGCGCTGCTGCTGGCCGTCTCGCCGCTGCACGTCTACTACTCGCGCGAAGCGAGGCCGTACGCGCTGCTGATGATGCTCAGCGCGGCGCTGCTGGTCTCCTCGCGGCGCTACTTTCCGGTCGTTCTCGTGGCGCTGGTCTATACCTCCGCGGTGGCCGCACCGGTCGTCGCAGCGATCGCCGTCGCGCTCTATCTGCTGGACCGGAAGCGGGAGGCGCTGCTCGCCGCGCTCGCGCTGCCGCTCTTCGCGCTGCTCTATCGCGGCGCGCCGCCGACCTCCCCCGCCGCGACCTTCCCCTCGCTCGACGCCGACTTTTTCGAGGCGCTGGCACGCGCGTTCACCGTCTCCGCCATCAACAGCGAAGGGGGCGGCCGGACGATGATCGCGCTGCTCGTCTTCGCCGCCATCGGGACGGTGATGCTGTTCCGCCGCGACCGGCGCGTTGCCCTGGCGATGCTCGCCGCGACGCTGCTGCCGCTGATCCTGCCGCTGGTGGCCCTCGGCACGCTCGGGCACTGGTTCGCCGTGCGCTACGTCTGCGCGGCGGTGATCGGCTTTCTCGTGCTGGCGGCCACCGGGATGGCAGGTTTCGGATTGCGGTGGCGAACCCTCATCGCCCTGCTCCTCGCCGCCATCACCATCTACGAGCTCCTCCCCACCGCCCGCCGTGAGTCGCGCGAGAAACTCGACTGGCGCGCCGTCGCCCGGACCATCCGCGAGCACGCCAGGCCGGGCGATCGGATCATCACCGCGGAGCCGTGGTCGGACGTCTCGCTCCGCTATTACCTCGGCGATCTGCCGGGCGTGCGCATCGCGCCGGTCACCGATCCCGGCACCGCGGAGATGGTCGTGAAGAGCGCTCCGGCCACGTGGTTCGTCAGCGCCGGTCTGGCCGGCCATTCACCGGTGCGCGATCTGATGTGCCGCTATCCGCTCGTGCTGGCGAGCCCGCTCGAGAACCTGCGCGTGCACTACGCGCCGTCGACGCGCGACCTGCTGCGACGTGCCACGCCCGCCGAGCAGCGTGCTGCCGCGGCCGCGTTTTCCGGGACGTTCGAGATGGACGACGAGACGCTCCTCGGCGAAGGCTGGGCGCTGCTCGAGCGCGACTTTCGCTGGGCCGTCGCGCGCGAGGCCACCCTCACCCTTCCGGTGCCCGATCAACGGGACCGCACCATCCGCCTGCGCGCATTGCCGCTGCCGCCGCAGACCATGGAAGTCGTGCTGAACGGCGTCTCGCTGGCCAGGTTCGAGATGACGGACGGCTGGCGCGACTACGTCGTGAGCGCGCCGAAACGCGTCTGGCGTGCGGGCAACAACACTCTCACCTTTCGCTTCGCCCACGCCACCGTGCCGTCGCCGAACGACCCCCGCACGCTCGCCGCGGCCCTCGACTCTGTTTCGATCGGCGGCCCCGCCAAAGACCGCCCTCCCATCCCGAACTTTCGCCTCGGCGCACACCTGATCTGGCGCGATCCGGAGAGCCCGGCGCGCTTCCCCGCGCACCGTCTGCGCCGCGAGCAGATCGAGCCGCTCCTCGGGCGTCTCGGCTATGACCCGTCCGCGCTCTGGCCGCTGATCGCAAAGAACGAGATGCGTCTCGACGACGTCATCGCCTCGCTCGCCTACGGCAGCGATTGCGAGGATCCGCGCACGTTTCTCATGCGCGCCTTCGCGGTGCTCCTCGAGCGTCCCCCGAGCGCCTTCGAAGAGGAGGATCTCCTCGGCGCGATGAAGGCGGGCTGGTCGCGTCCGCGCATCGCGGTGCGCATCGCCCGCTCCGAGGAGTTTGGCAAGCGGATGATGTTGCCGTAGAGTCCGCGCCTATATGCACCGCCTCATCCGCATCGATTCACCTGACGACATGCCTGAGCCGCTGCGCGGGTCGCCCGTCCAGCGCCTCGTGCTGTGGCACAACACCGGCGAGCATCCGGTCTCTGTCGATCACGCCGAAATGCTCGTCGGCATGTGCATGGACAACCGCAAGAAACTGCGCATCCCGGAGAACTTCGCGTTCATCCTCCGCGCCGGTGGCGGCAACCTCCGTCCCAGCGAGTTCAAAGTTTCCTACGCCGTTGCCGTCGGCGGGGTGCGCACGATCGCCATCATGGTGCACAACCACTGCGGCATGGTCGGCCTCGAAGGACGCCACGAACAGTTCGTGCAGGGCCTCGTCGACGCCGGCTGGGACCACGACCTCGCCGAACAGCACTTTCACGCCTACGCCCCGCTCTTCGAGATCGGCAACGAGATCGATTTCGCTCTCAGCGAAACGCAGCGGCTGCGGTTGCGCTATCCGAAGGTGCTGGTCGCGCCGCTGCTCTACAACGTCGACGACAATTTGATCTACTGCATCGAGGAGTAGCGGCGCGGGTTAGAGCAGCGCCTTCAACGTCTCCACGTCGCGGGTCGGCTCCTCGCACGCGTACCCGATACAGACGTACGCCATCACCTTCTCCTGCGGCCGCTGCTGCATGAGCGGCAGGTCGGCGGACTCGTCTCCGGCCACGAGGACGCGATGCGGCAGGAAGGCCTCGCCGACCGCTTTGCGCAGGTCGCGAATGTCCTCCACCGGCCCGGTGAGCGCGATCTCTTTCGGCTGTCCGGCACGCCATTCCGCGACGGAGAGCAGGAAGCCGAATCCGGACGGATACCGTGCGGCGAGCGGAAAGATCGATTCGAGCGTCTCCGTCGCGACCCGCACGTACTCCTCGTTGCCGAACAACAGCGCGAGCCGCAGCAGGACGTCGCAGGCGACGGAGTTGCCGCCGGGGGTGGCGTTGTCGAAGAGGTCCTTTGGCCGGGTGATCAGCTTCTCGTGGTCGACCGGCGTGTCGAAGAAGCCGCCGTTTTCATCAGCGAAGCGCGCGATGACCTGGTCGATCAGCCCCTTCGCCGCATCGAGGAACCTCCGCGCGTGCGTGGCCTCGTACGCGAGGGTCAGGCCCCACGCCACCCCGGCGTAATCTTCGAGCAGGCCGTTGATCTTCGCGTGGCGCGTCAAACGGCCGTTCGCATCGATGCGCGTCAGCAGGAACTCGGCGTTTTTGCGCACCACCTCGCGGTAATCATCGCGATCGAAGGCGATGGCCGCTTCCGCGAAGGCGGCCAGCATCCAGCCGTTCCATCCCGCCAGCACCTTCTCGTCGCGTCCCGGCCAGACCCGCTGCGAGCGGACGCCGTACAGCTTGCACTTGCCGCGGGCGGCGATGTCGGCCAGCTGCCCGAAGGTGATGCCGAGATCGCCCGCCACTTTCAGCGGGTCGCGCGGGACGTTCGGGATGTTGTGGCCTTCCCAGTTCCCCCCCTCGCTGATGTCGTAGAGCGCGCAGAAGATCCGCCCCTCCTCCGCGCCGAGAATCTCCATCACCTCGGCGCGCGTCCAGACGTAGAACTTGCCTTCTACGCCTTCCGAGTCGGCGTCCAGGGTCGAATAGAACGCGCCGTCGGGCGAGGTCATCTCGCGCGTCACGAAACCGAGGATCTCCTTGGCAGTCTGCGCGAAGAACGGCTCCTTCGACCACTGCCAGCCGCGCACGTAGAGCCGTGCCAGGAGGGCGTTGTCGTACAGCATCTTTTCGAAATGCGGCACCAGCCACTGCGCGTCGACCGAGTAGCGATGGAAGCCGCCGCCGATCTGGTCGTACATCCCGCCGCGGGCCATCCGGATCAGCGTGTGATCGACGATTTCGCGCAGCTTCACGTCCTGCGTCCGATGCGCGACCTGCATCAGGAACTCGAGTGACATCGACGGCGGAAACTTCGGTGCGCCGCCGAAGCCGCCGTGCACCGCGTCATAGTTCCCGGCGATGCGTGCCGCCGCCGCGTCGAGCGTGCGCTGGTCGATGGCCGCCGTCCCGCGCGGCACGCGCAGCGCCCCGTCGATGGCCTGCGTGACCTCGTTCGATGCCTCTTCCACTTCGCTGCGCCGCGAGCGATACGCCTCCGCCACATGCTGCAGCACGCGCGAGAAGCCCGGCTGCCCGTGACGATCCTCCGGCGGAAAGTACGTCCCGGCGTAGAACGGCCGCCCCTCCGGCGTGAGGAACATCGACATCGGCCAGCCGCCGTGGCCGGTCATCATCTGCACGGCCTGCATGTAGATCGAATCGACGTCCGGCCGTTCCTCGCGATCGACCTTGATGGCCACGAAGTGCTCGTTGAGGATCCGCGCGATCGCCTCGCTCTCGAACGACTCCCGCTCCATCACGTGGCACCAGTGACAGGCCGAGTAGCCGATCGAGAGAAAGATCGGCTTGTCCTCCGCTTTCGCTTTGGCAAAGGCCTCGTCGCCCCACGGATACCAGTCCACCGGGTTGTGGGCGTGCTGCAGCAGGTAGGGGGAGGTTTCGTTGGCTAATCGATTGGTCATCTGAGTTTATCCCGAGCGCAGCGAGGGATCTCCGGTGACGCAGCGGCTTGCATGCCACGGGCGCGGATCGTTGCGCCTGCAGTGCGGTGGCACCAGAGATCCCTCGCTGCACTCGGGATAAACCTTATGACACCGCGGGCCGCTGCAGCACATCCAGCAGCTGCGGCGGGAATGCGCGCATCTCGAAGTACTCGCTTTCGAGCTCTTCGATCTGGAAGCGGTCCAGTCCGGAATTCGACAGAAAGTCGTTGCGCAGTTTCGCATCCTGCTCGTCGATGATCCGCGGCAGGAGCTGGTTGATGTAGAACGCCTCCAGGCGGATCTTGGTGATCACCTCTTCGAGCAGCGCTTCGGTGACCGCATCCTGCACCTGGTGCAGCTCTTCGTCGTGCGCGATCTCGGCGCGGATCTCCCGCCGGAAGGTCTCGCGTCCCTCGGGGGTGTTGAGCTCGAGATAAAAGTTGGACATGCGCCGGCGGGCGAGGTTGTAGACCGCGAAATACGCGCGCTCGTTGCGGTTGATGGTCGAGATCGACTCCACCACGCCGGCGATCGACTCCTCGTTGTTCTCGATCGAGATCATGCCGAGGGTCAGGGTGTAGATCTTCTTCTTGCCGTAGGAGAGGGCGTATTCGTTCTCGACCACCGGATCGATGAACAGCTGCTGGAAGAGGCCGCGCTGCAGCTTCTCGAAGACCTGCATGTTGCCGAGCAGCGAGCGCACCTGCTCCTGCGTCAGCTCGACGTCGTCCATGAAGGCGAGCTTGTTCACCAGGGTGGTGGTGTGGTCGATGCGGTCGAAGAGCGTGACCAGCTCGCCGAACGACTCCAGCCGCTCGAAGTCCTCTTCCTCGCGGCCGATCTCGTCGATCAGCCGGCCGGTCTCGAGCAGCACTTCCTCGAAGGTCTGGTCGCGATTGGCGGCCGCCCGCTGCTTGTTCTCCATCAGCTGCACGAGATCGAGCGACGACAGCTTGCGGGTAATGTTGCGGCCGAGGAGAAAACCGCCGAGGATCTCGCGGGTGGTCTGGATGTAATCGGGCTCGTCTTCCTTGCGCACCGCCACGCTGCGCGGCTCCTGCAGCACGATCTCCTCGAGCGTGTCGAAGATCGAGAGCGGCACCTCGTTGCGCAGCGACAGCGTGCGCAGGCGCATCAGCCGCGCCCGTGCCGACGAATCGATGGTCGAGCCGGCGCACGAGGCGAGGATCCGCTTGTACTCGTCGATCAGCCCGACGTTCGAGGGGTGCCGGTAGATGACGTCGATCTGGATCCGCTCGCGCTGGTAGGGATCGATCAGCCCCAGCTCTTCCTCGGGCGGCAGCGCCGCGGCGACCTCTTCGAGCGACTTCGTCTCGACGTACGCGGCGCGACAGAGCTCCGCGAAGCGCTGGTTGGCGCGATGAACGATGCGCACGATCACGACCGTGCTCTGCGGCTCGGCGAGCGTGTCGAGGATGTCGCTGGCCAGGGCGAGGAACTGTCCCTTGCCGACGCGGCGGGAGCGTTTGAACAGCTTGCCGGCCACGCGCAGAGTGCGCTCCTGCCGGTCGGCGACGTCGGTGTAAAGCTTCCGGTCGTCGATGAAGAAGAGGTAGTTCGCGATCGCGTTGCCCTGCAGGAAGAGGTTGTCGTAGGTCTCGAACCCCTCGGTGTTCGTCGTGAAGCGGAGCTCGTGCGAGCGCGGATCGGCCGTCGCGCCGAAGAGCACCAGCCGGTTCACGACCTCCTCGTTCAGCAGGTCGCCGACCGGCAGATGGCCGCCGAACATGTACTCGCCGAACATCCCGCCGTTGCCGCGGAAGCGCACTCCTTCCGGGTTGAGCGAGATCTCCGAATTGCCGCCGAAGTAGCGGACCACATCACCGCGTGAGGCGCGGATCTGCTCGAAGAAAAACCGCCGGTCGACGTCCGGACCGGCGACGACGGCAAAGTATTCGATGGCACTGCCGATGAAGCCCTGATGGACGATCGCCCGGATCACGGCGCGATTCTAGGCGAATCGCGGATTGAGGATTGGAGGATTGAGGATTGAGGAAGGGCTGCCGCGCCAGCGTCTTCCTCAATCCTCAATCCCTCAATCCTCAATCCGGGCCGTCAGGCCCGCGGGTGCGCCTTCTTGTAGACCGCGATCAGCTGCCAGTCGTTGAGGTGCGTGTACTTTTGCGTCGTGGAGAGGGACGAGTGCCCGAGCAGCTCCTGGATCGAGCGGAGGTCGGCCCCGGCGTTCAGCAGGTGCGTGGCGAAGGAGTGGCGCATCGTGTGTGGGGAGATGCCGTGGCGCAGCGCGGCGTCGCGCAGGTAGCGCTCGAAGATGCGGGCGATGCTGCGGATGGTGATGCGCTGGCCGCGGTAATTGACGAACACCGCCTGCTCGTCGGGGTCGCTGACCATGTCGGCGCGGATGGTCAGCCAGGCGCGCAGCGCCTCTTCGGCTTTGGTCCCGAACGGCACGATCCGCTCTTTCGAGCCTTTGCCGTGGACCTTGACCAGGCGCGAGCGGAGCTCGAGGTCGTCGATGTCCACGCCGACCAACTCGCTGATGCGCAGGCCGGAGGCGTAGAGCAGCTCGAGCCAGGCCCGGTCGCGGATGCCGAGCGGGGTGGTGAGGTCGGGCTGTTCCAGCAACAGCGTCACGTCGGAGGTCTGCATCACCGCCGGCAGGTATTTTTCCTTCTTCGGCGTGGCCACACCGCGGGCGGGATTGATCTCCACCAGCCCCTCGCGCATGAGGAACTTGAAGAACGAGCGCAGGGCGGAGAGATGCCGCGCCATCGAGGAACGGGCCAGCTTCCTGCGCGCGAGATGGCCGAGGTAGGCGCGGATGGTCAGGTGATCGACTCGCGCCATCTCGATCTGGTCGCGTTCCATCGCGAGGTAGTCGTTGCAGAGGAAGCGGACGAACGACTCCAGATCGTCGCGATACGCCACCACCGTTTTGACCGACGAGTTTTTCTCGTAGGTCAGGTAATCGAGGAAATCGCCGATCTCTGTCTTCACACCCGCCCCCCGCCGCCTGGATTGAGGATTGAGAATTGAGGATTGAGGAAGCGCTCGCGCGTCGGCCGCCCTTCCTCAATCCTCAATCCGCAATCCTCAATTCATCATTTTATGCTAGCGTCCCGGCGCCATGACGGATACGAGCGGCGCCCCCCTGAAAAAGACTCCCCTCAACGCCACCCACCGCGAGCTGGGAGGCAAGATGGTCGACTTTGGCGGCTGGGATCTGCCGGTGCAGTTCGGCGGGATTCTCGAAGAGCACGAGGCTGTCCGCACGAAGGTCGGCGTGTTCGACGTCTCGCACATGGGCGAGGTGACGGTGCGCGGTGCGCAGGCGCTCGAGCTGCTGCAGAGCGCGACCTGCAACGACGTGGCGAAGCTGGCCGACAAGCAGGCCCACTACAACGGTCTGCTCTACCCGAACGGCACCTTCGTCGACGACATCCTGATCTACCGCATCGCCGCTGACGACTACTTCGTGGTGGTCAACGCCTCCAACACCGACAAAGACTACGAGTGGCTGGCGCAGGCCGCGGGCGGCATGGACGTCGAGGTGAAGAACGTCAGCGGCGACTACGCGCAGCTGGCGATTCAGGGACCGCAGGCGGAGAGCGTCCTCCAGCCTCTCACCGACCTCACCCTCTCCGCCATCAAGTACTACCGCTTCGACCGCGGCAGCGTCGACGGCGTGCCGGCCATCGTCTCCCGCACCGGCTACACCGGCGAAGACGGCTTCGAGGTCTATCTCTCCCCCGAGCACGCGCCGGCCCTGCTCCGCAAGCTGGTGGACCTCGGCGTCAAGCCGTGCGGCCTCGGCGCGCGCGACACGCTGCGCCTCGAGGCGAAGATGGCCCTCTACGGCAACGACATCGACGACACCACCACCCCCCTCCAGGCTGACCTCGGCTGGATCGTGAAGCTCGAAAAAGGGGAGTTTGCCGGACGCGACGTGCTGCAGCGCGAGAAGGCCGAAGGGCCGCCGCGCAAGCTGGTCGGCTTCGAAATGATTGACCGCGGCATCGGCAGGCACGGTTATCCCATTGTCGAAGGGTCGAGCGAGGTCGGCGTCGTCACCAGCGGCACCCATTCGCCGACATTGAAAAAAGCGATCGGACTCGCATATCTTCCGCTCGACAAGACGGCTCAGGGGACCGAATTCTCCATCCTCATCCGCGGCAAAGAGACCCGGGCCCGCGTCGTACCCACCCCTTTCTACAAACGCGCAAAATAAAAGGAGCGTCCGGACATGGTCAGCGTCCCCGAAAACTTCCGTTACGCGAAGAGCCACGAATACGTCGACGTCGAAGGCGACGTCGGTACGATCGGTATCAGCGATTACGCACAGAGCGAGCTCGGTGACGTCGTCTTCGTCGAGCTGCCGCAGCCCGGCTCGCACGTCGAGGTCGGCGAACAGTTCGGTTCGATCGAGTCGGTCAAGGCGGTCTCGGAGCTCTTCTCGCCCGTCACCGGCGAGGTCATCGAGATCAACGAAACCCTCGCCGACAACCCGGCCCTGGTCAATACCGATCCGCACGGCGACGGCTGGCTGCTCAAGGTCCGTCTCTCCGACGTCACCGAAGCCGAGGAGCTGATGCCGGCCGACGAGTATCAGGAGTTTCTGGAGAAGGAAGCGGGTCACTAACGCCGCTGTTTCGGCAGTCACCTCCATGCCTGACACCCCTTCGCATCGCTATATCCCCAACGCCGCCGAAGACGTCCGCGAGATGCTCGAGGTCATCGGCGTCGACAGCGTCGAGCGGCTCTTCGACACCATCCCCGACGACGTCAAAGTCAAAGGGCTGCTCGACATCCCGGGCCCCTGGTCCGAGATCGAATCGCGGCGCTGGTTCCGGGAGACCGCCGGGCGCAACGTCAGCCCGGTCGATCACCTCTCCTTTCTCGGCGCCGGCGCGTACCAGCACTACCAGCCGGCGATGATCGACCAGCTCCTGCTCCGGGCCGAGTTCCTCACCGCTTACACGCCGTACCAGCCGGAAGTCTCGCAGGGGACCCTGCAGTCGATCTTCGAGTACCAGACCCACCAGTGCCTGCTGACCGGCCTCGACGTCGCCAACGCCTCGCTCTACGACGGCTCCACCGCTCTCTGTGAAGCGGTGCTCCTCGCCGAGCGCGTCGGCAAGGGGAAGAAGAAAGTCCTGGTTGCGAAGTCGGTGCATCCGCACTACCTCGCCACCCTGCGCACCTACGTGCAGAACCTCGGACTCGACATCGTCGAGGTGGAGTGGAGCGCCGACGGCCGCATCGATCTCGATGCGCTGCGCGCTGCCGCCGACGGGGCGTTCTGCATCGCCGTCCAGTCGCCGAACTTTCTCGGCGTGGTCGAAGACTACGACGCCATCGAGAAGGCCACGGCCGGCCTGACCCGCATCTCCGTCATCGCCGAAGCGACCAGCCTCGGCATCCTCACTCCTCCGGGCCAGCACAGCTTCGACATCTGCGTCGGCGAAGGGCAGGCGTGGGGCATCCCGACGCAGTTCGGCGGTCCGTACGTCGGCTTCATGGTCGTGCGCGAGCCGCTCAAGCGCCACATGCCGGGCCGCCTGGTCGGCGAAACCGTCGACGTCGACGGCAAGCGCGCGTACGTCCTCACGCTGGCCACGCGCGAGCAGCACATCCGCCGCGGCAAGGCCACCTCGAACATCTGCACCAACGAAGCGCTGATCGCCCTCGCGGCCAACATGTACCTCTCGCTCATGGGCAAAGAGGGGCTGCGCGAAGTGGCCACCCAGTGCCTGCAGAAGGCCGCCTACCTGCGCAACAAACTGCGCGACGTGAAGTCGATCGAAATCCCGTTCGCCGGTCCGATCTACAACGAGTTCGTCGTCCGCACGCCGTTCCCGGCCGGCGAGATCCTGCGCGATCTCGAGCACGAGAAGATCCTGGCCGGCATCCCCCTCGAGCAGTTCTATCCCGGCCACCCGAACGACTTCCTCGTGGCCGTCACCGAGCTGCACACCAAAGAGCAGCTCGATCGCTTCGTCGCGGCGCTCACCGCCGCCATTTCCAGGGAATCGCGATGACCACCACGATCGAAACTGCCAAAGGCAGCGAAACTCCCCAAGGGAGCGAATCACCGGAAACCGCACAGCGCGACGTCGCGCAAAAGTCGGGCACCGAGCCGCTGATCTTCGAGCGCTCCCGTCCCGGACGCCGCGGCTATCAGCTGCCCGACCTCGACGTGCCGGAGCAGTCGCTCGACGACGTCCTGCCGGCCGCGCTGCGCCGCAATGAGATCGCCGACGAGGTCGAAGTCTCGGAAGTGGACGTCATCCGCCACTTCACCCGCCTCTCCAAACTGAACGTCTCGATCGACGCGGGGCTCTACCCGCTCGGCTCGTGCACGATGAAGCACAACCCGCGCATCAACGAAGAGATCGCGCGCACCCCCGGCTTCGCCCTCTCCCATCCGCTGCAGCCCGATCATCAGGTGCAGGGGAACCTCGAGCTGCTGTGGAACCTCGAGCAGACGCTGAAGGAGATCTTCGGCATGCCGCGCGTTTCGCTGCAGCCGGTGGCCGGCGCGCATGGCGAGCTGACCGGCATCCTGATGGTGCACAAGGCGCTCGCGAAGAGCGGCAACCCGCGCAAGTACATCCTCATCCCCGACTCCGCGCACGGCACCAACCCGGCCTCGGCCGCCTTCGCCGGCTACCAGATCAAAGAGCTGAAGTCGAACAACCGCGGCACGGTCGATCTCTCCACCCTCGAAGCGGCGGTCAACGAAGACGTGGCCGCGCTGATGGTCACCGTCCCGAACACCCTCGGCGTGTTCGAGTCGGAGATCAAGGCGATGTCGGAGATCCTCCGCGCGAAGGGCGCCTACCTCTACTGCGACGGTGCGAACCTCAACTCCTTCGTCGGCATCGCCCGCCCCGGCGACATGGGCATCGACTGCATTCACTCCAACCTGCACAAGACCTTCTCCACGCCGCACGGCGGGGGTGGTCCCGGTGCCGGTCCGGTGGGCGTCAGCGATCGCCTGGTGCCGTACCTGCCGACGCCGACCGTCGAGTGCAACGAAGACGGTTCGTTCTATCTCGACTACAACCACCCCGAGTCGATCGGCCGCATGCGCGCCTTCAACGGCAACTTCAACGTGCTGGTGCGCGCTCTCACCTACATGCGCTCGATGGGTCCGACCGGCCTGCGGCGGATCGCGCAGCTGGCCGTCATCAACGCCAACTACATCCGCGCCCGGCTCAAGAAGGCGTATCACCTGCCGTATGACGCCCCCTCGCTGCACGAGGTGGTCTTCTCCGATAAGAACCAGACCGGCAAAGACGTCCACACCCTCGACATCGCCAAGCGGCTGATGGACTACGGCTTCCACCCGCCGACGATCTACTTCCCGCTGATCGTCTCCGGCGCGCTCATGATCGAGCCGACCGAGAGCGAGCCGAAGGAAGAGCTGGACGCCTTCTGCGAAGCGATGCTGGCCATCGCCCGCGAGGTCGAAGAGCGCCCGGAGCTGGTGCGCAGCGCCCCGCACACCACGCCCGTGCGCCGGCTCGACGAAGCGCGCGCGGCAAGACAGCCCGTCTTACGCTGGAAGAAGTAGCGGTCCACAGCTTCACAGCGATTCAGCTGCTCAGCTCTTCAGGCGGTGGATTTTGCACCGCCTGAGCAGCTGAATGGCTGAACAGCTGTGCGGCTGCATTCCAAGGCGTCTCCCTTGCAGTAGACTCATAACCCGGTGCCGACTTACGACGACGACGATACCGATCGTTTCGACCGCACGCTGTCGATGCGGCGTGTGCCGCCGCCGCGTTTGCCGACCATCGAAGTGCCGGTCGTCGGCGACAAGCGGGGGACCACCGATCGCCGGCAGTCCAACACCCGCATCCTCCTCGGCACCGTCATCGTCATTGCCGTCCTGCACCTCGGACGGCCGGTCATCGTGCCGGTCGCGCTGGCGATCCTCTTCGCCTTTCTGCTGACGCCGATCGTCGGCTACCTGGAGCGGACGTTCCTCCGCCGCACCGGCGCGATCGTGCTCTCTCTCGGCCTCACCGCCGTGGCCCTCGGATTCGGCGGCTGGTGGCTCTACGCGCAGTTCAACACCGTCGCGAAAGAGCTGGCCGGGACGAGCAAGAACGTCGAAGAGAAGCTCCGCTTCCTCCGCAACACCGCGGGCGGAGGCATGCTCGAGATCGTCGAGCGCACCGTGCAGCGCGTCGTCGAGCGCGAGCCCGAAACCGCCGACATCAAAGTCCGCGTCATCCCGGAGCGCAAGACCATCGGCGAGCGCTACGAAGAAGTC
This sequence comes from Thermoanaerobaculia bacterium, assembly GCA_036398925.1. Classification (GTDB taxonomy): domain Bacteria; phylum Acidobacteriota; class Thermoanaerobaculia; order Gp7-AA8; family Gp7-AA8; genus DASWOB01. Next base: position 38,503 of record DASWOB010000001.1, on the reverse strand, counting down.
GCGCCGACCGCTGAAGGCGTGGCCGCGATCTTCCTCGTCGTGGTGGTGGTGTTCTTCTTCCTCCGCGATCGAGAACAGCTGCGGGACAAGCTGCTGCGCATGGCCGGCCGCGCGCATCTCACGGTCACGACCCAGGCCATCGGCGAGACCTCGCAGCGCATCAGTCGATACCTGCTCACGATCGCCGCCTTGAACGTCGGCTTCGGCTTATTGATCGGGCTCGGACTCTGGCTGCTGCGCGTGCCGCACGCCGGGTTGTGGGGCGTGCTGGCCGGCTTGCTCCGGTTCGTCCCGTACATCGGCGCGGTGCTGAGCGCCGCGTTGCCGACCTTTCTGGCCTTCGCCGTCTTCCCGAACTGGTACACCTCGCTGGCCGTCCTCGGCCTCTTCCTCTTCAGCGATCAACTGATCGGCGGCTTCGTCGAGCCGATCGTCGTCGGACACCGCGTCGGAGTGTCGCCGATCGCCCTGCTCCTCGCGGCGATCTTCTGGGGGTGGTTGTGGGGCCCGGTCGGCCTGTTGCTGGCGACGCCGATCACGGTGTGTCTCACCGTCGGCGGCGAGTTCATCCCCGCCTTGCGGATCTTCTCGATCCTGTTCGGCAGCGAGGATCCGCTGGAGGGCTATCTCAGCTTCTACAACCGTCTGCTCGTGCGCGACCGCACCGGCGCCATCGCCATTGCCGATCGTTACGCCGAGGCGGCTACGATGGAAGAGATGTTCACCGATCTCTTCATCCCCACGCTCACCTTCGCGCAGGAAGAGCTCGACCGCAAACGGATCACCCCCGCGCACGATCACTTCATCAAAGACGTCATTCGCGAGCTGATCATCCGCTTCGGCGACCGCAACGCCGGCACGCCCGATCCGGAGCGTCACATCGTGGCCGTCTCGGTGGCCGGCGAGCGCCTCTCGCTCGGTACGCTGATGCTCACGCAGCTCCTCCGCAGCGAGGCCTACTCGGTCGACTACTTCACCGACCTCCCCGAGCAGGAGCTGGTCGCGTTCATCAACGAAGTGCGCCCCGAGGCGACCTTCGTCTCCTGCGCGCACCCCGATCACCTCGGCCAGGGTTACGCCCTGTTGCAGCTCCTCAGCGCCAACTTCCCCGACCTGATGATCGTCGCCGGCGGCTCCGCCTTCTCCCGCGACCGCAACAAGACCCTCAGCAGCGGCGCGACCTACGTCCCGTCCACGCTGAAAGAGGCCAAGGAAGACTTTTTGTCCCGCCGCAAAGGCGCGCGCAAGAAGAGCGGCCGGGTGACGTTCACGGGAACGCGGTTCCGCGTCCCACCTTCGGTGTGACTCGGGATTGAGGATTGAAGGATTGAGGATTGAGGAAGACGCTCGCGCGTCGGCCGCCGCCTTTTTCCTCAATCCTCAATTCTCAATCCTCAATCTGACGCGCAGCGTCACCCCGGCGGCCACCCCAACGCCCGTCCGCCGAGGACATGCACGTGGATGTGAAACACCGTCTGCCCGGCTGCTTCGCCGTTGTTGATCACCAGGCGGTAGCCTTCGTGGTCGAGGTGCAGCTGGCGGGCGAGCTCGGTGGCGCGCACGATGGTCGTGCCGATCGTCGCGGCGTCGGCGGCGGTGAGGTCGTTCAGCATGGCGATGTGCCGGCGGGGGATGACCAGCAGGTGCGTCGGCGCCTGCGGGTTGATGTCGTGAAAGGCGATCACCTCGTCGTCTTCGAGGACCTTCGTCGCCGGGATCTGCCCGTTCGCGATCCGGCAGAAGAGGCACGCGTCGTTACTGACCATGCCGCGATAATACGACGATGCGCGGAATGCCCGCGAGGTCGGGGAGGAACGCCTCGACGTCGAACCCTTTCCCGGCCGCGAGCGCGCGAATGGCCGCCTCCTGCCCGTAACCGACTTCCAGCATCACGCGCCCGTCCCGCGCCAGACGCAGCGGCGCCTGATCGAGCAGCCGCTCGATCGTCTCCGTGCCGCGCGGACCCGGCGTCAGCGCGAGACGCGGCTCGTGGATGCGCACCTCGACCTGCAGCTCTTCGTACTCGTGCAGCGGCACGTATGGCGGATTCGAGACGATCAGGTCGAACGTCCCCTTCACACTGCCGAGCAGGTCGGAGGCGGCGAGCTGCACGTGCGACCCCAGGCGGGCGCGGTTCCTGGCGGCGACAGCCAGTGCCTCCAGCGACCGGTCGACCGTGGTGACGCGCAGGTCGTTCCGTTCCCGCTCGATGGAGATGGCGATGCAGCCGGTGCCGGCGCCGATGTCGATCACCCGCCCGCCGCGCGGGACGCGCTCGAGGGCCGCTTCGACCAGCAGCTCCGTCTCCGGCCGCGGGATCAGCACCCGGTCATCGACGAAGAACTCCCGTCCGTAGAACTCCGTCTTTCCGCGGATGTACTGCAGCGGCTCGCCGGCGTAGCGGCGTGCGAGCAGCGGGAGCAGCGGCGCGGGATCGACCGGCAGCTCGCCGTGGGCGTAGAGGTAAGCCACCGACCGCCCCAACAGGTCGGAGAGCAGCAGGTCGACGTCACGCGGGTTGATGCCGCGCTGCAGCGCCTCCTCGCGATGGCGGGAGCGCACGTCGTCGAGCCGTTTCGTGCTGCTGCTCATGCCGAGTGTCCTCATTAAATGACGAAACTCCTCGAAAAGAAGAGCAAAGTCACCGAGGTCATCGCGAATCGTTGTTCCTGTTAACGAAATTTCTCTTCCTGTTAAGACAAATCGTCTTCCTGTTAAGGAGATTTCTCTTCCTGTTGAGACGAATCGTCTTCCTGTTAACGGATTTTCTCTTCCGGGGGAGAGGCGGCGTCTTCCTGTTGAGGAGATTTCTCTTCCTGTTGAGACGAATCGTCTTCCGGTCGAGGAGATTTCTCTTCCCGTCGAGACCAATCGTCTTCCCGTCAATGAACTTTCTCTTCTCGGCGAAGAGCAGTCGTCTTCCGATCGAGGAGATTTCTCTTCTCGTCGAGGAACTTTCTCTTCCCGGGAGGAGGCGGCGTGATGGGGCGAACCTACTCCGCGGCGTACGTCAGCTCCAGGAACACGTCCTCGAGCGGACTGCCGGGTGCCGCCACCTTCAGCTCCTGGACGGTGCCGCTCGCCACGATCCGCCCGCGATTGATGATGGCGATCCGGTCGCAGACCGCCTCCGCCACTGACAGCGTGTGCGTGGTCAGGAAGACGGTCTTCTTCTCCTCCGCCAGCCGCCGGAACAGCAGCTTCACCTGACGCTGGGCGAGGGCATCGAGGCCGACCATCGGCTCATCGATCACCAGTACGGCCGGGTCGTGCACGAGCGCTGAGACGATCACCAGCTTCTGCTTCATCCCGTGCGAGAGGTTCTCGATCCGCGCGTCGACCCAGTCGCCGAGCTCGAAGTAGCGCAGCAGCTCGAGAGCGCGCGGCTCGCACTCGCGCCAATCCTTCCGGTAGAGGTCGGCCACGAAATGGAGCAGCTCGCGGCCGGTCAGCTTCTCATACAGATAGGGACGATCGGGGACGTAGCCGATCAGCGCCTTCGCCTCCACCGGCCGGGCGATGACGTCGATGCCGTTGATGTGGGCCCGGCCGCTGGTCGGCAGCGAGAGGCCGGCCAGGATGCGGATGGTGGTGGTCTTCCCGGCGCCGTTCGGTCCGAGGAAGCCGAAGATCTCGCCCGCTTCGGCGCGCAGCGAGAGGCGATCGACGGCCGTGAAGTCGCCGTATTTCTTCGTCAGATCGTCGATCTCGATCATTTCGGGCAGGTTATCATCCGGCCCGAGCGGATAAACCTTCAGCAGTGAGAAACGTAAACCGGAATGGCAGAGCGCGAGCAACTCGATGACCGCACCCTCGTGGAGCGGATCCTCGGGGGTGATCGGGATCTCTTCGGCGGGCTGGTGTCGCGCTATGAAAAACGCGTCATCAACTACGTCTACCGGATCACCCATCGCTACGAAGAAGCTCACGACCTGACGCAGGAAATCTTCGTGAAGGTGTACCTGGCCCTCGACCGCTACGATCCGAAGTATCAGTTTTCGACGTGGCTCTTCCGGATCGCTCAGAACAGCGCCATCGACGCGCTGCGGAAGAAGTCGATCTCCGAGGTGCCGCTGGCCAGGCCGACGACCGAGGACGAGTCGGGCGGGAAAGAGCGGGAGTTCGCCGACGGCGGCGTCTCACCCTACCGCGCGCTCAAGAACAAGCAGTTGAGCGCCGCGATCGACACGGCGGTGGAGAAGCTGCCGGCCGACTATCGCGAGCTCATCCAGCTCCGCCATTTCGCCGAGTTGTCGTACGAGGAGATCGCTTCAATGAAGAAGCTTCCCCTCGGTACCGTCAAAAACAAGCTGTTTCGAGCGCGGAACTTGCTCAAGGAAGCGCTCGGCTCGTTCGTGGAACCCTTATGACGACCGATTGCGAGCGGTATCTCGAAGATCCGGAAGCGCACGCGGCGCATCCGGAGACGTGCGCCGACTGCCGCGCCTTTGCCGACGCGGTGTCCGGCGAGCTCGACACGCCCCTGGAGATCGAGCCGCGCCCGCTGCGTCTCGAGGAGCTGCCGATGGCCGGCTGGGAAGGCGCCCGCCACCGCACCTGGCCGCTGGTCATCGCCGGCGCGCTGTCGGTGCTCGTCCTGGCGATGGTGCTCTTCCTCGCCGCCGGCATCTCGCCGGCTCGCGGCATCGCCCGCGCCGTGGCTTCGGAGTTTCCGTCCGTCGAACTGTTGATGAACGTCTCGCGGCTCGCCAGCGGGACGCTGCACAATGCCCCGGTGACCTGGCACATCGTCATCGCCATCTCGTTCGTGGTGATCAACACCGTCCTCTTCCTGCTGCTGCGGCGGTCGCCGAAGGGGATCGATGTCTAAGCTGGCCCGCCTGCTCGTCCCGCTGATCGCCATGGCCGCCCTGGCGATCGTGACCATGGTGCTGACGCCCCAGCGTGCCATCGGCGCGGAGCGGAGCGGTACCCGCGACTTTTACTCCTTCGGCGGAGAGGCCGTCCTGAGCGCCCCGGTGGCCGGCAACGCCCAGATCGTCGGTGGCAGGCTGCGGGTCGACGACACCGTGGACGGCGACCTGGTCTCGTTCGGCGGCGACGTCACCTTCGGCCCGAACGGACGCATCAAAGGCGACCTCATTCACCTCGGCGGCAGGATCACCGGCGCCGAGGACCGCGTCGGCGGACGCGTCTACCGCATCGGCTCCCTCGAAGGGGCCGCCGCATCGATGACCAAGACCGCGGTAGTCGTCTCACTGCTGCTGGTCTGGCTGCTCGTGGCGATCGTGCTGACGCTCCTGAACGGCCGCGAGATCCGCATGTCGTCGATGGAAGTCCGCGCCAGCACCCTGCACTGCTTCGTCCTCGGCCTGGTGGCCTTCACCAGCTTCGTCCTCACCGCCATCGCCTTCAGCTATCTGGTGCCGTACATCGTCGGCATCCCGCTGCTGATCGTCCTCGGCATCTTCGCCACGCTCACCAAAGCCTACGGCCTGATCTCCATCTTCCACGCCGTCGGCACGCTCGTCGCCGGCGCCAAAAACCGCGAGCAGCTCGAACGCAGAAAATGGCTCCGCGGCGACCTGGCCATGGTGGTGATCGGCGTCCTGTTGCTAGGCGCCATCCGCCTCATCCCCGTCGTCGGCACCATCGTCTGGGGCCTGGCCTCGGTGATGGGCGTGGGGGTGGCCCTGGCCACCAAGTTCGGCCGGCGCGAGCCGTGGTTCTTAGAGCTGCGCAGCGCGACCGCGTAGAACTCGTAGATCCCACCCACCCGTCGCCCTTGCTCTCCCGGCGGGCGTTTCGCTAGAGTGCCGCCGCCATGACCAACCGCATCGCGCACCCCACTGCCGGTACCCGCATCGATTATCAGAACAACCGGATCGTCGTTCCGGACGATCCGATCATTCCGTACATCGAGGGCGATGGGACCGGGCGGGATATCTGGCGGGCGACGCGGTACACGATCGACGGGGTGGTCGAGAAGGTGTATGGCGGGAAGAAGAAGATCGCGTGGCACGAGGTGTTCGCGGGCGATAAGGCGCAGGAGCAGTTCGGCGAGTATCTGCCGCAGGAGACGCTCGATCATCTGCAGCATTACCGCGTGTCGATCAAGGGACCGCTCTCCACGCCGGTCGGCGGCGGCATCCGTTCGCTGAACGTGACGCTGCGCCAGGTCCTCGACCTTTACGCCTGCGTGCGGCCGGTGCGCTACTTCACCGGCGTTCCTTCGCCGGTGCGCGAGCCGGAGAAGGTCGACATGGTGATCTTCCGCGAGAACACGGAGGACGTGTACGCCGGCATCGAGTGGCCGGCCGGCTCGGAAGGGGCGAACGCGGTGATCGGCTTCCTCAACAACATGGAGCGCCGCACCTCCGCGAAGATCCGCGAGAACTCGGCCATCGGCATCAAGCCGGTGTCGGAGTTCGGCTCGAAGCGGCTGGTGCGCAAGGCCATCGAGTACGCGATCGCGGCGAAGCGCAGCTCGGTCACGCTGGTGCACAAAGGCAACATCATGAAGTTCACCGAGGGTGGCTTCAAGGACTGGGGATATGAGCTGGCGCGCGAGGAGTTCGGCGACGTGACCGTTCCGGAGTCGGAGGTGAACGGCAAGGCGCCGGAAGGGCGCATCGTCATCAAGGACCGTATCGCCGACTCGATGTTTCAGCAGGTCCTGCTCCGCCCGGCCGAGTACTCGGTCATCGCCACGACGAACCTCAACGGCGACTATCTCTCCGACGCCCTGGCCGCGCAGGTCGGCGGGCTCGGTATCGCGCCCGGCTCGAACGAGTCGGACGAAGTGGCGATCTTCGAGGCCACCCACGGCACCGCGCCCAAGTACGCCGACCAGGACGTGATCAACCCCGGCTCGCTCATTCTCTCCGGCGTGATGATGCTCCGTCACCTCGGCTGGTACGAAGCCGCCGACGCCATCGAGCGCGGCATCGCCGCCACCATCCAGCAGAAGAAGGTCACGTACGACCTCGAGCGCCAGATGGAAGGCGCCACGAAGGTCAAGACGAGCGAGTTCGCGAAGTACATCGTCGAGAACGCGTAGCCGTAGCTGCTCAGCTGCACAGCTGCACAGCTGTTCAGGGAGAAGCGGTGACCCTCGCCGCCCTGAACGGCTGAACAGCTGAATCGCTGAACAGCTGTCAATTGATCAGCGACCGCAGCGTCCGCAGATTCCGCTGATCGCTCTCCGTCTCGATTGTCTTCGGCGTTTCGATCACCTTCGGCACGTAGCGGAAGCGCGCATCGTTCAGCAGGAAGGCGAAGGCGTCGAGGCCGATCTCGCCGTCGCCGATGTGCTCGTGGCGGTCGACGCGGGAGCCGAGCGGCTTCTTGGAGTCGTTGAGGTGGAAGGCGCCGACGTTGTCGAAGCCGACGTACTCCTCGATCTCCGCGATCATCCGGTCGTAGCCGTCACGCGTGCGGAGGTCGTAGCCGGCCGCAAAGACGTGGCAGGTGTCGACGCAGATGCCGACGCGCGACTTGTCGTCGACCAGGTCGATGATCCGGCCGAGCTCTTCGTATGTGCATCCGAGGCAGGAGCCCTGCCCGGCGGCGGTCTCGAGCAGGGTGACGACCTTGTGGTTCGGGATCAGCGCGTGCACGCGATCGAGCGACCGTGCGATCTGATCGAGGCCGGAGCCGATGCCGGCGCCGAGGTGTGCGCCGGGGTGGAGGACCACCGCGTGAATGCCGAGGCGCTCGGCGCGGTCCAGCTCGTCCGCCATGGCATGGATCGACTTCTCGTAGAACACGTCGTTGGTGGTGGCGAGATTGATCAGATAGGAGGCGTGGGTGAGCAGCGGCTGGACGCAGCGCAGTTGGGAGAATTGCGCGCAGTCGTCGGGCGTCAGCTCCTTCCCCTTCCACTGGTTGCCGTTCTTGGAAAACAGCGCGGCCGCGGATGCGTCGATCGCGGCCGCGCGCTCGAAGATCGTGTGAAGACCACCCTTGGTCGAGATGTGCGCGCCGATGAGGTCGCCCGGCGCGTCGGGGAAGTGGAATCGGGACATTGGTCCCGGAAGAACGTTACAGCACGTGCCGCTGTTTCACCCGCGGTGCAGTTTTCTGCACATCATTGCAATCGGAAGTTGACCGTGACCGTGTAATAGACGTCGATCGGCTCCCCCCGATACGTCGCGGGACGGAAGCGCCAGCGCCGCACGGCCTGCCGCGCCGCGTCGCCGAGGCCGTACGGCAGGTCGCGAATGACTTCGACGTTGTCGATCGTGCCGTCGCGCCGGACGATGCCGCGCACGACTACCGGCCCCTGCACGCCGGCGCGGCGGGCCATCGGCGGATACCGCGGCACGACGCGATCGAGCTCCTCCGGCTGCGAGCCGCCGGGCGGCACCGCGGAGTAGACGCCGGTGGCGCGCTCCGGCTCCGGCTCGGGCTGGCGTACCGGTTCCGGCTCCGGAATGGGCGGCTCTTCGGGTGGCGTCTGTTGGGCCATGGTGGTCGTGGCCGTTCCGGTGGTAGCGGTGGGCGTCAGCTCGGGGCCGGTGCTCGCGGTCTGCACGTCGAGCTGGTGCGTTCCGCTGGAGCTGACCTCGATCGCTTCGACGTCGCCATACGCCACGGTGCCCTTGAAGTCGACCGCGTAAAAGTCGTGGTCGCGCGTGAAGATGTCGACCTTCTGCCCCTGCGGCAGCTCGCCCACCAGCGGGTAGAAGATGCCGGGCCCGGCGTAGAGCGGCGCGCGGGCGGTGGTCTCCCCTTTCAGCACCGGCAGCGCGCGGATCGCTTTGTAGCGCGCCAGGCGCCGCTTCTGTTCGAGCGTGCGCTCGAGGTTCTGCCGCTCGGCCCAGCCGGTCAGCCCGTCGGCCGTTTTGACGCGCACCCAGGCACCCTGATCCTCGACCAGCGTCAGCCGGTCGCCGCTCACCGCTGTAGCGACGACGGCCGCGCGCGCATGTGGCTCCGTCCGGATGCGGATCCGCTGCGGCAGCACCGTCAGCGCCTCGGACGGCGCGGCCGCTTCGTCACGCCGGTCGTCACCCGTCTTGAGGACGACGAGCGCGAGCAGCGTGAGGAAGACGATCGCCAGCGCGACAACGACGATCAGGCCGCGACTGTGCCGGGTGCGCGAATCGGTCATCGATCCTTCATGAGCGTGTGCAGGATGGCTTTCTGCACGTGCAGGCGATTCTCCGCCTCGTCGTAGATCACCGACTGCTTGCCGTCGATGACGTCGGCGGAGACTTCCTCACCGCGGTGCGCCGGGAGGCAGTGGAGGAAGATCGCGTCGCTCTTGGCCATGGCCATGAAGCGCTGATCGATCATCCATCCTTCGAAGTCACGGCGGCGCTTCTCCGCCTCTTCTTCCTGACCCATCGAGGCCCAGACGTCGGTCTCGACGACATCGGCCCCGGTCACCGCCTCTTCGATGGAGTTGGTGATGATGATCTTCGTGCCGGCCGCTTCCGCGTCGATCTGCGCCTCGGCGACGACGCCGGGATCGCACTGGTAGCCGTCGGGCGTGGCGATGGCGACGTCCATCCCCACCTTGGGGCCGGCGTACATCAGCGAGTGCGCCATGTTGTTGCCGTCGCCGACGTAGGCCAGCTTGCGCCCCTTCAGTTCACCGCCGAACTTTTCGTACGCGGTGAAGTAGTCGGTCATCGACTGGCAGGGGTGCGTGAGATCGGTCAGGCCGTTGACCACCGGCACGGTGGCGTACTGGGCGAGGTCGGTCACGGTCTTGTGTGCGAACGTGCGGGCCATGATGCCGTCGACGTAGCGCGAGAGGACTTTGGCCGTGTCGTAGATCGGCTCGCCGCGGCCGAGCTGGATGTCGCGCGCGGAGAGAAAAAGCGCGTGACCGCCCAGCTGGTACATACCGACCTCGAACGAGACGCGCGTGCGGGTCGACGACTTCTCGAAGATCATCGCCAGGGTCTGCCCTTCGAGCGCGGTGCGGTACTTTTTCGGGTTCTGCTTCATGTCGGCGGCGAGCCGGAAGATCTCCAGGACCTCGTCCGCCGTGTAGTCGTGCACTTCGATGAAATCTTTGTGGCGCAAAACAGTGCCTCACCTTCGGTTTTTGTCGGCGCGATTCTAGTGGAAGAGCACTTTCTGTACCTCGGGCGCTAGTAGCTCGCGCGGTGCGCGCTCTTCTTCGACCAGCTTGATCAGATGCGCCGTCAGCTGGATCTCCGCGGCCTGATGCAGCCGCGCGTCGAGCTCGGGATAGATCGACTTGCGCATCTCCGTCACGCTCGTCGCGCCGGAGGCGATCGCGGCGAGCACCTGCCGTTCGCGCTCGAGCCGGTGGGCGATGTATTCGTCGATCAGCGCCATCGCGTCGTCGCGGATCGGGCCGTGGGCGGGGTAGATGCGTTGCGGGTTCTTCGCGCGCAGGACGTGCAGCGAGCGGAGGTAGTCGCCCATGTGTCCGTCCGGCGGAAAGATGGCGGTGGTGCCGCTGCCGAGGACCGTGTCGCCGGTGAAGAGGTCCCTATCGCTGGTGAGGTAGCAAACGTGTTCGCTGGTGTGGCCGGGCGTGGCGATCACTTCGACGCTCACGTCGTCGATGGTGAGGGTCTCGCCACCGTGTACGCGCTGGTCGACCTCATCGAGGACGCCGGGCGGGGCGATGATCTTCGCGCCGGTCATCGCTTTCAGCGGCACGGCGGCGGGAGCGTGATCGCCGTGACGATGCGTGATGAGGATGGTCTGCAGGTTCGGCAGCGCGTTGCGGATGGCGTCGATGTGCGCGTCGATGAGCGGACCGGGATCGAGCACCGCGGTGTCGCCGAGGAGATAGGTCTGCGTGCCGTCGAGGGTGAAGGGACCGGGATTCGGCGCGGTGAGGCGCGCGATCTTCACGGGATCACCAGCTTCTTCTCGCCGTTCTCCACGACCAGTACCGGCTGGATCGGCGCGATCTCGGCGCCGCGGCGTGCGTCGATCAGCGCGTCGGCGGAATCGAATCCGCGCAGCGCTTCGAGGTTCTTGATGGTGGGAAAGACCATCTGCATCGTGCCGGCCGCGGTGCGGGCGAGCGCCTCCTGCGGCGCGATCCACAGCACCTCCACCGCTTCGTGATCCTCGACGGTGGCAACGGCGTCGCGGCCGACCTTGGCGAGGAAAAAGTAGGTATCGAAGCGCTTCGGCAGCGCGATCGGTGTGATCCAGCGCGAGGTCCAGGTCAGCTGGGTAAGGTCGACCGGCGGCAGGTCGCGCAGGGTGATTTCGCCGGCGAGCAGTGCGCGACGTTTCTCCTCGGCGTCAGCGAGCGTGCCGCCGAGCCAGACCCCTGTCTCCTCGAATGTCTCCCGTGCGCCGGTGATGCGCATCGCGTCGACCATCGAATCGACCAGCGACCCGCCGGCCAGCTCGTGATCGAGCGGCTCGGCGATCCCTCCCGGAAAGACCCAGGCGTTCGGCACGAACGAGCTCTTCTCGTTGCGCCGCAGCATCAACACCTCCAGCGGTCCGTCGCGCAGCACGATCACGCTGGCGGCGGGAAGGGCCTCACTGACTGTGGCCATGCCAGCCCACCCACTCCTCGCCGTTCGGTCCCCGCTCCTTCTTCCAGATCGGTACCGTCTGTTTGATGCGGTCGATCATCGCCCGGCAGGCGTCGAACGCCTCCGCGCGATGGGGGGAAAAGCAGACGATCACGATCGACGCGTCGCCGACGTGCAGCAGGCCGAGGCGATGCTGGATGGCGAGAGCGACCTGGGGGAACTCGGAGGCGAGGGCGCGGACGATCTTGTCGATCTCCTTCTCCGCCATCGGCCGGTATGCGTCGTAATAGATCGACTCCACCGCTTTCCCCTCGTGGTGATCGCGCACGATGCCGGCGAAGACCACCGACGCGCCGTCGGAGGGACGGCCGGCCGTTGCGGCCAGCGCGCGGATGTCGATCGGGTTGTCGGTGAGGTAAGTCATCGGTTTCGGGTTCAGGCTTTGCAGTTTATCCCGACCGAAGGGAGGGATCTTTGGTGCCATCGCGCCGCGGCCGGCAGTGTCGTGGTGGCACCAAAGATCCCTCGCTGCGCTCGGGATAAACTCAAACAAGTCGTGGTGGCACCAAAGATCGCTCGCTGCGCTCGGGATAAAGTGGCGTCTAGCCCCCCGCTACCGGGGGAATGAACGCCAGCTCGTCGCCGTCGTGCAGCACGGCCTCGGGCGTCGCGTAGTCCTCGTTGATGGCGGTCATCGGCGGGAGTTTGTAATCGGTCAGTTGCGGATACCGCGTCCGCAGCGTCTGCCAGACGTCATTCGCGGTGGTCCCCTCCACGAGGTCGAGCTCGGTCTGATCGACCCCCGCGATATCGCGCAGGACCGCAAAGTAGAGGAGACGGACCTTCATCGCGGCGATTGTATCGGTAGAATTGGAGTCCTCCATGCCGCCGACTGCATTTCATTCCGAGATGATCGTGGCCGAAGCGCTCGACGCTCATCCGAGCGCGCGCTGGGTCTTTGCCGCGTACCACATCGGCGGCTGCCGTGGCTGCAGCAAGTCCAGTGACGAGACGCTCGCCCAGGTCGCGGAAGGGTATCGGCTGCCGCTCGATCAGTTCCTGCGCGACCTGAACTCACTGGTCGAGCAGCACTGACAGCCGCTCAGCTGCACAGCGACTCAGCTGTTCAGGGAGTGTGCGACCGCGCTCCGCCTGAATCGCTGAACAGCTGAGCAGCTGAGCGGCTCGTCAGAACATCCAGCGGATCCCCACCGTCGTATGCACGTTGTGCGGGCGGAGGATGTCGATGCCCGGGACGTCGGAGAAATCGTCGCGGTCGAAGGGCGAAGAGGTGACGACGTCGGAGATCGCTCCTTCGATGGCGAAGCGGTCGCTCAGCATCCAGGCCACGCCCACACCAGCCATGGCCCCCCACGCGGAGCGGGTTCCTTCAAAGACCGGGACGGTGTTCGGTGCGGTGTCCGGCGCTTCGATGCGGTAGGCGGCGTAAGCGGGGCCGGCCATGAGGTGGAAGCGGAAGGTGCCGCCGGTATTGATGCGGAAGACGATCGGGACGGCGAAGGTGGCGACGTCGAGCTCGCCCGCTTCCAGCTCGAAGCCTTCATCGTCGTCCTCGTCCCCTTCAATGGAGAGCGGCGAGCGGGTGAAGGTCCCCTGCGCGCGGACGGCCCAGCGGTCGCTGAGCTCGCGCTCGAGGTCGACGGCCAGTCCAGGGCGGGTGGCGGCGGAGAGGACCACCACGTGAACCTCACCCGGCTGCTCATTACCAGCGCGCAGCCGCCGCTCGACGAAATCACCGAAGACGAAGGCCCCGGTGCGGACGCCGACGCTCCACTCCTGGGCGTAGATGGGGAGGGCCGTAAGGGCGGAAAAGAGCAGGGCGGGCAAAAGTTTCTTCATCGCGGTTGGTCAGAATTGCAACGCCAGAGCCAGCGATGGAAAAAGTTTCCAGCAATCGAGGCAGCTCCAGGCATGTGCTCTTTTTCACAAGCAAAAGCCGGAAGTGTCTTGTTCACTGACACTTCTATGGTTGCGGCTGCCCCCCTGCGTATTATTCGACGTCTTTTGATGGCGTTTCGACGATGTTGGCAGCGATCTGGCAGTTAGGGAGAGCACGATGAAACAGGTTTCGACAGATACACCGAAACCGCACTGGCGCGAGTCCCGTCTGACTTGCTTGCGCCCAGTGGCCGCTGCGGGCTCCCTCCTTGACTATTGGACCGATTTTGGACGATTACTCACTTAGCTTCCTTGAACCCTACCTACTGGCCGCAGCGGTCCAAAACACTTAGATGTACCACGAACGGAGCCGAGAGGCTCCGTTCAGTGTTTTATGGTCACGGAGCCGAGAGGCTCCGTTCACTGTTTTTAGGCAATAAATTTTCGGGCGTATAAAATCCGCCGCCTGATGCCCGCCGCGAAGCGACCCAAGCTTTTCATCATCGACGGTTCGAACAATGTCTACCGCTCGTACTTTGCCATCCGCGGCCTGACGAACTCGTCCGGCATGGCGACCAACGCCATCTACGGCTTCGTGACCACGCTGCGGAAACTGCTCAAGGACTTCGAGCCCGACTGCATCGCGGTGGCCTTCGACGAGGGGCGGGAGACCGCCCGCACCTCGCAGTACGAGGACTACAAGAAAGACCGTAAGCCGATGCCCGACGACCTGGTCGTGCAGATCCCGCTGGTCTACGACATCCTCGAAGCCTTCCGCATCCCGGTCATCCGCTCCGTCGAATGGGAGGCCGACGACTTCATCGGCTCGCTGGCCTGCACCGCTCGCGACCGCGGCTACGACGTGGTCATCGCCACCAGCGACAAAGACTTTTTCCAGCTGGTCGGCAACGGCGTGCGCCTCTTCCACACCGGACGCGAGGTGCTGTACGACGAGAAGGGGGTCGAGGAGGCGTTCGGCCTGCCGCCGGAGAAAGTGGTCGACGTGATGGCCATCTGGGGCGATGCGATCGACAACATCCCCGGCGTGCCCGGCATCGGCGAGAAGGGAGCCAAGGCGCTGATCCAGCAGTTCGGCTCCCTCGACGGCGTCTACGAAAACATCGCCGAGGTCAAGAAGGCGGCCCAGCGGAAAGCGCTGGAAGAGAATCGTGACAAAGCCTTTCTCTCCCGCGAGCTGGCCCGCATCAAGTGTGACCTCGACCTGGAGATCGATTTCGAGACCCTCAAGCGCAGCGAGCCCGATCGGCCGCGGCTCCACGAGCTCTTCTCGAAGCTCGAGTTCGCGTCGCTGATGCAGGAGTTCCTCCCCACCGCGCCGGCCGTGCCGAAGGAGTACCGCATCGCCACGAGCGCCGACGAGATCCGCGAGCTGGCGGCGGCGCCGACGCTCGCCATCTGGGTCGAGCCGTCGACGCCGGAGACGTTCGACAAGCCGATCGCCGTCTCGCTCTCCACGAAAACGTCCGACTCGCTCCTCGTCCCGATCGTCGATCACCTCGGCGGCACCGACGAATTGCGCACGGCTCTCCAGGAGCTGCTGCGGAGCGACCGCGAGTTCGTTGCATACGACGCGAAGGCGCAGTCGCGCCGCCTGCAGGCTCTCGGCTGGCCCGTCCCCACGCGCTGGTCCGACGTGATGCTGATGTCGTATGTCCTCAACCCCGGCCTCCCCAGCCACGCCCTCGGCAACATCTCGCGCGACCGCCTCAAACAGGACGTGCTGGTGCGCAAAGACGTGCAGAAGACCGCGCCGCTCTTCCTGCTCGATCACGAGATCGGCTCTACGCTGCTCTCGCCGTATCAGGATTACCTCGGCGAAAAGTCCGACCTCGTCCTCGCGCTGCACGCCATCCTCGAGCCGGAGTTGAACCGTGACGCGGCGCTGCTCGACATCTACCGTCGCATCGAGATGCCGCTCTTCCCCGTGCTGGCCACCCTCGAAGAGCGCGGCATCCGCATCGACGTCGCGCTGTTGCGGCAGATGTCGTCGACGATGGGTTCGCAGCTGGCCGACCTGGAGCAGCGCATCTACGCCGCGGCCGGCACGGAGTTCAACATCAACTCGCCGCAGCAGCTCGGGCACGTGCTGTTCGAGAAGTTGCAGTACCCGGTGCTGAAGAAGACCAAGACCACCAAGAGCTGGTCGACCTCGATGGACGTGCTGCAGGAGCTGGCCGAGCACGGCTACGAGGTTCCGGCGCTGATCATTCAGCACCGCGAGCTGCACAAGCTCAAGGGCACGTACGTCGACGCGCTGCCGCAGCTGGTCGGCGACGACGGCCGCGTGCACACCACCTTCAATCAGGCCGTCGCCGCGACGGGGCGCCTCTCCTCGTCCGATCCGAACCTGCAGAACATCCCCATCCGCACGGAGACCGGCCGCGAGATCCGCAAGGCCTTCATCGCCGACGAAGGGAACGTGCTGCTCGCGGCCGATTACTCGCAGGTCGAACTGCGCGTCCTGGCGCACATGTCGGAGGACGAGTCGCTGATCGAGACCTTCCAGCGCGGCGCCGACATCCACCGCGCCACGGCTTCGAAGATGTTCAACATCCCGGAAGGGGAGCTGAGCGCGGAGCAGCGTCGCGCCGCGAAGACGATCAACTTCGGCGTGCTGTACGGCATGTCGGCCTTCCGCCTGTCGAACGAGCTCGGAATCTCGACAGCCCAGGCGAAAGATTGGATCGACGCCTACTTTTCGCGCTATCCGAAGATCCAGGAGTTCCTCGACCGCACGCTCGACGAAGCGCGCGCGACCGGCAAGGTCACGACGCTCTTCGGGCGCGTCCGCTACATCCCGGAGATCCACAACCGCAGCTTCACCGTGCGCGGCAACGCGGAGCGGATGGCCACCAACGCGCCGATCCAGGGGACGGCCGCCGATCTGCTGAAGCTGGCGATGATCGCGCTCGACCGGAAGCTGGCCGGCACGCGGGCGAAGATGCTGCTGACGGTGCACGACGAAATCGTCTTCGAGGTCGCCGAGCAGGACGCCGAGGAGATGGCCGGGATCGTGAAAGAGACGATGGAGAACATCTATCCGCTTGCCGTGCCGCTGGCGGTCGACGCCCACTACGGCAAGCGGTGGTACGACGCGAAAGAGTGATTCACCGACGTCTCATCGTTGTCCTGGCCATCCTTTGCGTCACCTGCAAACGAGCGCCGGAAAAGCCCGCGACACCGGCGGCCGGCGCCGGTCCGCAGGTGCGCGCTACCGTGGTCACCATCCGTACGACCATCGCCCCGGCCGATCGCACGTTCGAGCACACGCTGGTCATCGCCAACGACCGCGCGCGGCACACCGGCGAGCAGGACAGCTGGCGCCTCTACAACCTGAAAGAGCGCCGCGTGACGTTCGTCGACGACGTGGCCAAAACGCATCGCACCGAGCCGCTGTCGGCGATGACCAGGAGCCGCCAGGCTGCCCTCGCCGCCGCCCTCCCGCCGCACTACCCGCGGGTCGCCTTACGGCCGACGAATGAAACGCGCCCGCTCCTCGGCATCACCGCGAAGCAGAGCGTGATCGAGCTCGGCGCCTACAAACGTCAGCTCTGGATCGGGAATCACCCCGCCATCCCGGACGAGCTCTTCGCCATGATGCAGCTCAGCGATCCCCCATCCTCACCGCTCGCCCCGATGATGAAGAACGCCGACGCCGCGCTGTCATCCGTACGCGGCTTCCCGCTGCTCGACCGCTCCGAGATCAAGTACGGCAAGACCGAGCACGTCGTGGAGCGAACGGTCCTCGCGGTCGCGCAAGAGGACGTGCCGGCGGCATTGCTGGAAGTGCCGCGCGGGTACGAAGACGTGACGCCGAAGCCGGCGCCGGCGAAGAAGAAGTAGTAGCGTCGGACGGTGAGCTGTTGAGCTATTAAGCTGTTGAGCTGTTGAGCGAGGAAGTATTTGGTTTGATCAATCACTTCCTCGCTTAACAGCTCAATAGCTCAACGGCCCAAACCACCGCCACTGCGCGTCTCGCCTACAACACCACTCGCGAATCACCCACCCGCTTCGTCGCGCCGCTGCGATCGAAATGCTCCAGCAGCGGGATCGCTACCTTGCGGGAGATCGCGAAAAAGTCTTTGAAGGTGGCGACGTCGATGGTCTCGCCCTTTCGCGCGGAGAGTTTCTCGCGCGCGGCCGCGAGGACATCGCGGTGCAGGTAGACCCCTTCCGCGAGTCGGATCAGCGTCCCTTGTTTAACGAGGTACGAGATCACCCCCTCGATCACCTTCGGCCGCTGCGGGATCGCTTTGATGATCTCCGAGACGGCGGGCGTCTGCAGGCCGGCTTCCTTGAACTTTTCTTCGATGCCGCGGGCCAGCTCCCCTTCCGCGCCGCCGAGCGTCTTCGAGCGGCCGGGGATGTCGAGGGCGTCGGCCTGCAGGGCGACAATCTTCTCGCGTTGCAGGTCCTGCAGGAGGAAGTTGATCAGCGCACCGTCGGCCGTCGGCGGCAGCAGCTTCTGTACGAACTCCCCCTTCGGGACGTTCACCGCCATCTTGTTCTGCTGGAAGTAGCGCGTCAGGAACTCCATCGACCGCTTGCGAAAGTCGGTCAGCGCGTCGGTGTGGATCCAGCGGCGGTCGCCGACATCGGCGAGGTTTGGCAGTTTCTTCAGCTCTTTCGCCAGCGTTGCTTTGGTGATCCCGGTGCGTGCCTGCACTTCGTCGATCGACACCGCGCGCAGGCCGGCCAGCCGCGCCATCAGCTCGACCCGCTCGACCAGCGAGCCGCTTTCGAGCGCCTCCAGGATCTCGGTGCGAGTCCCGCTGGAGAGCTTGCCGAGGTGCGCGTCGAGGATCACGCCACCGCCGATGGTGAACGCGGGGGAGTAGCGGCGGATGACGAAGCGATCGCCGGCTACCGCCACAACCGGCGCTTCGAGACGGATCTGCACGAACGCGCTCTCGCCCGGTTGCAGCTCCTTGTCCGTTTCGTCGACGAAGCGAATGCTGCCGAGCAGCTCCGCCGACAGGTGATGAAAGCGGATCCGCGTCTGTTCCTTCAGCGGCTTCGCATCGCGCAGCAGGTCGAGCCGCGCGGTCACGACCTGCGACGGGCGCAGCGTGTTCGCATGCAGCACCTGCATGCCGCGATGCAGCTCATCGAGCGGAATATCGGAGAGGTTCATCGACGTCCGCTCGCCCGCCGCCGCGAAATCCCGCGCCTCGCCATGGACCTGCACGGCGCGCGCGCGGCTCCGCTTCCCGCCGGGCAGCAGCTCCACTTCATCCTCGACATTCACCCGGCCGGAGTAGGTCGTGCCGGTGATGACCGAGCCGAAGCCTTTCATGGTGAAGACGCGGTCGATCGGCAGGCGGAAGACGCGCGTGCTGGCGTCACGGTCGCCGACGTCAGCCACCGACGCGAGCAGCTCCTTGCGCAAGGTCTCGAGTCCTGCGCCGGTGGTGCTGCTGACCGGCACGATCGGCTTTCCGTGCAGGAAGCTGCCGGTCACGAGGTCTTCGATCTCCAGGCGCACGAGCTCGAGGATGTCGCGATCGACCAGATCGCTTTTGGTCATGGCGATGACACCGGTGGGGATGCCGAGCATGCGGCAGATCGCGAAATGCTCGCGCGTCTGCGGCTTGATCGATTCGTCCGCCGCGACCACCAGCAGCACCGAGTCGATGCCGCCCACGCCGGCCAGCATGTTTTTTACGAAGCGCTCGTGACCCGGCACGTCGATGAAGCCGATCTGATATTCGTCGGTGAACCAGCTCGCGAAGCCGAGGTCGATGGTGATGCCACGACGCTTCTCCTCGGGCAGGCGATCGGTGTCGACACCGGTCAGCGCCCGGACGAGCGACGTCTTGCCATGGTCGATGTGTCCGGCCGTTCCGACCACGCGTTTCTTGCGAGTCATGCGGCGCGCATCGTACAACCGTGCCGATGCCGGAAGTGATCACCCTGCGCACCGACGACGACTACCCCCTCGAGGCGACGCTGTACGAAGGTGGCGAGCACGCCATCGTCATCGCCGGCGCGATGGGCGTTCCGCGCCGCTACTACGACGCGTTCGCGCGCGCGGCGGTCGAGCATGGCTATCGCGTGCTGACTTTCGATTACCGCGGCGTCGGCGGCTCGCGACCGCCTTCGCTACGCGGCTTTCGCGGCACGCTCACCGAGTGGGGCTGCCTCGATCTCACCGCCGCCATCGAGCGCATCCGCGCCACGAATCCGAAATCGATCACCCTTTTCGGGCACAGCGTCGGAGGGCAGATCGCCGGGTTGGCGTCGAACGCCGATGCGGTCTCGCGGATCGTCTTTGTCGCGTCGCAGAGCGGCTACTGGCGCCTCTGGCCGCACGTGCGCGGCATCGGGCTCGGCCTGCTCTGGCTGCTCATGCCGCCGATCACGCACGCGGTCGGCTTCTTCCCGTCGAAGCTCCTCGGCCTCGGCAGCGAGAACCTGCCGCGCTTCGTCGCCGCGCAGTGGGCGATGTGGGGGAAGCATCCCGACTACGTCTTCGGCTATCACGACCGCGCCATGGCGGCGGCGCTCGACGTGCCGCTCCTCGCGTGGAGCTTCGCGGACGACCACTACGCCCCGAAGCGCGCGGTGGAGAAGCTCCTCACGTACTACTCGAGCGCGAAGGTCGAGCACCGCCATGTCGCGGCCCGCGGCATCGCGCACTTTGGCTTCTTCCGCAGGCAGCTGGCGGGCGACCTGTGGGAGGAGACGTTCGCCTGGCTCACTTCACACGATCGGGATAGACCTCTTTGAGTTGCGGCGGCAGCGTGGCGTCGAGGCCGAGGGCCTGCTCGAGCTCCCCCGCGTTGATGATGGCCTGACCGCGGAAGTGGTTGTTCGTCACGACGTAGGTGTCCTTGTTCTGGGCCATCGACGAGATGCGCTCCACCCACGGCTGCAGCTCTTCCGGGGTGTAGAGGTAGTTGTAGCGCTCCCACGACTCCTGGTGCTGGAACCACTTTTCGTAGTTGCGGCCGTGCAGCCGCGCGTAGGCGATCGGGCCGGTGGCGGTGTCGGCCGGCTTCACCGAGTCGGAGAAGAGCGGCTGATCGACGTTCACCCACGAGACGTCGTGCTCGTCGAGGAACGCGTAGAACTCCTCGTTCTGGAACGTGGAGTGACGGACCTCGAG
The DNA here is from genome assembly GCA_036398925.1 of Thermoanaerobaculia bacterium. GTDB lineage: Bacteria > Acidobacteriota > Thermoanaerobaculia > Gp7-AA8 > Gp7-AA8 > DASWOB01. The sequence goes on along the minus strand of DASWOB010000001.1, from coordinate 18,025 downwards.
CGCCTTCGGGTACTCCTCGAACGCGCGAAAGAGCTCCACGAGCTTCACCCGCGCCTCCGGCGTGTTCTTGAAGCTCCACGGGAACTGCAGCAGGATCGCGCCGAGCCGGTCGGCCTCCATGAGCGGGTCGAGGTAGTTGCGGAAGTCCTTCACGTCCTTCTCGGCGAGGGTGGCCTTTTCGTGCGTGAAGCCGCGGAAGACCTTCGTGGTGAACTTGAAGTCGCGGTTCGCCGCCACGCGCCGCACCCAGCTCTTCGCGTGCGTGGGCGGAGGGATGCGGTAGAAGGGGGAGTTGATCTCGATGGTGTCGAAAAAGGACGCCAGGTAGGCGAGATGGTCGAACTTCGAGCCGTGCTTCGGGTAGACCACACCTTCCCAATCGGTGTAGCTCCAGCCTGCGGGACCGACGCGGATTTTGTGCATGTTCGAGATGGTCAACACCTTGACATCTTATTTGTAATTACCGGTGGAATCGTTGCTCTGCGGCGGAAAACTATGCTAAAAGGCCGGGCATCGGAATCAATGTGATCACCCATCGAACAGCGAGGCGCGTTCAAGGGGGGTCATTGCGTTTTCGTGATTCGGAAGGGGGCGATTCCCACAACTCGGTTGTACTCTTTCACCAGACGCGGGGGCAAAGTCGCGGCACCCCGCTTCGTCTCATCGCTGCGGCTAACAGGTAGATCAAAGGCAACAACGTTTAGGAGATCAAGGCTTCATGGATACTTTCAACGATAAGTCCCTCAATTGTGCCGACTGTGGTCAGGAGTTCGTGTTCAGCAAGAACGAGCAGGCGTTTTACGCTGAGCGCGGCTTCACCAATGAGCCGAAGCGATGCAAGAACTGCCGCGACAAGCGGAAGACCGCTCGCGACGGAAACGGCAGCGACGGCCGTTCCCGCTCGATGGTGAGCGTCACCTGCGACTCGTGCGGAATCCCGACCGAGGTTCCGTTCACGCCGGTCAGCGGCAAGCCGGTCTACTGCCGCGATTGCTACAACCAGCGCCGCTCCTCGACTCGTCCGAGCTCCTGGGCGTAACGCTCCAAGACAGCCCTTTCCGAAAGACGGCCGGTGCGAGAGCATCGGCCGTTTTACTTTGCGGCGACCCCTCCCATAGAATCGCGGCCGCTTGACTCGCCCCTCCCAGCGCCCCGTCCATTCCGTCCTCGATCTCATCGGCAACACACCGATGGTGCGCCTCGGCCACATCGGAGGCGGCGACGCGGCCGACATCTACGCGAAGCTCGAGTACTTCAGCCCCGGCCTCTCCGTGAAGGACCGCATCGGCGTCGGCATGATCGCCCGCGCCGAGCGCGACGGCCTCCTCAGCAAAGGCGGCACGATCATCGAGCCGACCGCGGGTAACACCGGCGTCGGCCTGGCCCTCGCCGGCGTGCAGATGGGCTATCGCGTCATCCTCTGCGTCCCCGAGAACTTCTCGATCGAGAAGCGCGAGGTGATGCGGGCGCTCGGCGGTGAGCTCGTCCTCACCCCCGCCGACGGCGGGATCAAAGGCGCGATCGAAAAGGCGGAGGAGCTCGCGCGCGACATCCCGAACTCCTACGTCCCGCAGCAGTTCCGCAATCCTTACAACAGCGAGTCGCACTACGAGACCACCGCGCCCGAGATCTGGGAACAGATGGACGGGCAGATCGACGCCTTCGTGACCGGCGCCGGCAGCGGCGGAACCTTCGCCGGCGTGGCGCGCTTCCTCCGCGAGCGGATGGGCGGCCAGGTCTGGTGCGCGATCGTCGAGCCGCAGGGCTCCGTCCTCGGCGGCGGCCAGCCCGGCCCGAAAGAGGTGGAAGGCATCGGCGCCTCGTTCATCCCCCCGGTGCTCGACATGGAGCTGGCCGACGAAGTGATCACCATCCCCGACGATCCCGCCTTTGCGATGGTCGGGCGTCTTGCGAAGGAAGAGGGCATCCTCGGCGGCTCCTCCGCCGGAGCGAACGTCGCTGCCGCCCTTCAGGTCGCGCAGCGCCTCGGCGCCGGCAAACGCGTCGTCACCATCATCCCTGACACTTCCGAGCGCTACATGTCGAAAGGCATCTTCTCGAAGTGGCGCAAAGAAACAACGGCCGATCCCACGGTCTGAGGACATAACCAGCATGGGTTTTTCCACCGATTGCATCCACGCCGGGCAGGAGCCCGAGCCGCAGACCGGCGCCGTCACGGTGCCGATTTTCCAGACCTCCACGTACGTGCAGCCGGAGCTCGGCCGCCATAAAGGCTACGAGTACGCGCGCACCAAGAACCCGACCCGCTCCGCGCTCGAGCTGAACCTCGCCGCGCTGGAACGCGGCAAGTACGCGCACTGCTTCGCGTCGGGAATGTCGGCGACCGACACGGTCTTCCGCATGCTCCGGTCGGGCGATCACGTCATCGCCGGCGAGAATATGTACGGCGGCTCGTACCGCCTCTTCAGCCGCGTGCTGGAAAAGTACGGTCTCGAGTTCACCTACGTCGACACCTCGAACGCCGAGAACATCCGCGGTGCGCTGCGCGACAACACGCGCATCGTCTTCCTCGAGACGCCGACCAACCCGATGATGACCGTGACCGACATCGCCGCCTGCGCCGCCATCGCGCACGAGCGCGGCGCGCTGGTGGTCGTCGACAACACCTTCTGCTCCCCCTACCTCCAGCGCCCGATCGAGCTCGGCGCCGACATCGTCGTCCACTCCACCACCAAGTTCCTCAACGGACATTCCGATTCGGTGGGCGGCGTGGTCGTCTCGAACTCGGATGAGATCGCGGAGCAGATCGGCTTCCTCCAGAACGCCGTCGGCGCGATCCTCTCGCCGATGGATTCGTTCCTGATCCTGCGCGGCGTCAAGACGCTGGCCGTCCGGATGAAGCAGCACGAGGCGAACGGCGTGGCCATGGCCAACTACCTCGCCAACCAGGACAAGGTGAAGAAGGTCTACTACCCCGGCCTTCGCGACCACCCGCAGCACGAGCTGGCCAAACGCCAGATGAACGGCTTCGGCGCGCTGATCTCCTTCGAGCTCGGCTCGTACGACAACGCCAAGAAGTTCCTCGACCGCGTCCGCCTCTGCTCTCTCGGCGAATCGCTGGGCGGCGTCGAAACGCTGATCTCCCATCCCGAGTCCATGACCCACGCCTCCGTGCCGATCGAAACCCGCACCCGCCTCGGCATCACCCCAGGCCTGGTGCGGATCTCGGTGGGCATCGAAGACATCGAGGACCTGATCGGCGATCTCGAGAACGCCTTCGAGGGGGTGTAGGGCGGGCTATACTCGCCCCCGATGCGCGAGATCTCCGATGCGCTTCCGGGCGCGGATTTGATTCGCGAGGGACTGCGCGATCTCGAGCAGGGCGTCGAGTCCGTTCCGGCCCTGCTGGTGCTCGTGGGGGCGCCGCGGTTGCGCAGTCTGGGGCTGGACGTGCCGGACACGCCCGACTTTCCGGAGGATCGCCTTTATGCCGCGCTTGCGGTGGAGCATGGCGACGCGGCGCACTCGCGCTACAACGCGCTGATCCGGACGCTGGTGAGTTTCGAGCGGGCAGCGGAATGCGCGAGCCGGTAAGCGCCGGGCGGGTGCGCGAGTTCATGCGCACGCTCGCGGCGCTGTCGCATGCCGAAGGTCGCGTCTATCTCACCGGCGGCGCGTCAGCGGTGTTGCTCGACTGGCGCGACAGCACGGTCGACATCGACATCAAGATCATCCCGGACACCGACCGCGTGCTGCGCGCGATTCCGGAGTTGAAGGAGCGGCTGAATCTCAATGTCGAGTTGGCGTCGCCCGCGGACTTCATCCCCGAGGTGCCGGGCTGGCAGGATCGAAGCCCATTCATCACGCGCGAGGGAAAGCTGTCGTTCCACCACTACGACTTCTACTCACAGTGCCTCGCGAAGATCGAACGCGGACACCGCAAGGACAGGGCGGATGTGACGATGATGTTGGAGTCGGGACTGGTCGAGCGCGCGCGGCTGTGGGAGCTGTTCGAGCGAGTCGAACCGGAGCTGTATCGGTATCCGGCCATCGACCCGCCGAGCTTCCGCCGCGCCGTCGCCACTACAATACGCCCCGCATGATCCTCCCTGTCGCGCTGGTCGCGATCGCGTATGCGGTCGGGTCGATTCCGTTCTCGTTTCTCGTGGTGAAGCTGATCGCGGGGAGCGACATCCGGCAGCTCGGGAGTCACAACGTCGGGGCGACGAACGTGGCGCGCACGGCCGGCAAGTTGCCCGGGCTTCTGGCACTGGCGCTCGACCTGGCGAAGGGGTGGGGGGCGGTGATCATCGCGCGATACCTCGTGGCCATGCCGGGGTGGCCGTTCGAGGTCGGTGTCGCTCCTTGGCAGTCGCGGGAGATGTGGATCGCGCTGGCGGGGCTGATCGCCGTCCTCGCGCACATGTATCCGGTGTGGCTGCGCTTTCACGGCGGCAAGGGCGTGGCCACGGCGGCCGGAGTGTTTCTCGCGCTCGACCCGGTGGTGCTCGGTGCGGGGCTGATCGTCTTCGCCATCGTGGTGCTGGTGTCGCGCTATGTCTCGCTGGCCTCGATCGTCACGGCCGCTTCGATCCCCATCTTCTTCCGCTTTCTCGCGGACGACGCGCCGTTCTGGCGGATCGTGATCAGCATCGGCATTTCCCTCGCCGTGATCGTCAAGCACCACGCGAACATCGCCCGGCTGGCCACGCGATCGGAGCGGCGGATGGGAGAGAAGAAGACGAGGGACGACGCATGAAGGTCTCGGTGATCGGCGCGGGAGCGTTCGGCACGGCCATGGCCGTGACCACGGCGCGCGCGGGCAACGACGTGCTGCTCTGGGCGCACGATCCGAGCGTGGCCCGGACCATCCGCGAGACCGGGACGAATCCGGTCTACCTGCCGACCGTCGAGCTGGGCGAGCGCATCCACGCCACCAGCGACCTCGCCGAAGCGGCGGCCTTCTCGGACGTGCTGTTCATGGTCGTGCCGAGCCATCACTATCGCGGCGTCCTCGCGCAGATCGCGGCGCAGGTGAGCGGGCCGGTGAACGTCATCAGCGGCACGAAGGGGATCGAGAACGAGACGCTCGAGCGGATGTCGCAGATCTCCGCGTCGGTGCTCGGCGAGAAGCTCGGCGCCTTCGCGGTGCTCAGCGGCCCCACCTTCGCGGTCGAAGCAGCACGCGGCCTTCCCTCGGCAGCCGTCATCGCCTCGACCGACATCCTCTTCGCCCAGGAAGCGCAGATGGTGCTCTCCAGCCCGAGCTTCCGTCTCTATCACTCCGAGGACGTCGTCGGCGTCGAGCTGAGCGGCTCGCTCAAGAACGTCATCGCCATCGCCGCGGGTGTGCTGGAAGGGCTCGGGCTCGGGTTCAACACCACCGCGGCACTGGTCACCCGAGGACTGCGCGAGATCACGCGCCTCGGCATTGCCCTGGGCGGCCGCCCGGAGACCTTCGCCGGCCTCGCCGGGATGGGCGATCTCGTCCTGACCTGCACCGGATCGCTGTCACGCAACCGCTCGGTCGGCGTGCAACTCGGCAAAGGCAAAACGCTGGAGGACATCCTGCGCGATGCGAAGTTCGTGGCGGAGGGAGTGAAGACCTCCAAGTCGGCGCGCGCGCTGGCGGAGCGGCACCAGATCGAGATGCCGATCACGACGGAGATGCATCGCCTGCTGTACGAGAACGAAAACGCCGCGGTCGCGCTGCAGCGGCTGATGACGCGCACGCTGAAAGCAGAATCGGCGTGAGGTAGCAGAGCGCGTAGATCGCCAGCGGCGGCGCCCCTTCATACAGCCAGTACGAGAACGGCGCGCAGAGCGCGACGAAGATCCAGCGGCTCCGCTCGACGAGCGCCGGCGGCACGACCACCAGCCAGTACCACGGATGAACGGTCGGCGTGAGCAGCAGAAACCACCCGAGGGCACTGGACACGCGCCGCGCGAGCAGCACCGCCGCCATCGCGAGCGTCGCCAGCACGCAGCGCGTCACCAGGTCGGCGTGCAGGTGGCGATAGACGAGATTCGAGATCGCCTCGAACCGCAGCGGATGATGCGTCCAGATGGTCGCGAGCGGGATCCGCTCCACGATCGCGTGCACCAGCGCGTACGCCGGCGAGTTGAAGATCCAGCGCGTCGCGTAGTCACGCATCCCCGGCATCAGCGGACCGCCGGCGAATAAGAGCAGCGGCAGTGCGAGCGTCAGCGCCAGCGCTATGACAAAGCGAACGCGCGAGCGTGAGCGGGCGATGAGCGCCGGCACGGTCGCGAGCGGGATGACCTTCAAGCCGCCGGCGATGCCGAGCGCCACGCCGCAATGCGCGACGGTCATCAGCGCGGCAGCCAGGGCGTCGACGTGCCCGCTCCACGTCCCTTCGAACAGCAGCAGCGGAAAGGTCGCGTACGCGAGTCCGTGGCGCCGCAGGAGCACGATCGCCACCAGATCGGCGCCGATCAGCAGCAGCCGCCACGACCAGAGCTGGTGCACGAGCGCGAACAGCAGTTGCGCGTGTGGCGGATAGATCGTGCGCAGCTCCGGATGATTGATCCGCGCGTGCCACGGCTCGCGCAGGTGCGACAGCCGCTCATCGTCCGGCGCATACCGGTACGGATTGACGCCGTAAGCCAGCACCTTCCCATCCCAGAGATAGCGATAGACATCGCCCGAAAGACGCGGCTCCGGAACGAAGAGCAGCGCGCGCAACGCGATCGCGATCAGCAGCACGTACCGCAATCGCAGCGTCGCCTCGCGCAGGACGAGCCACGCCAGCGCGGCAACTCCGTACACGACCACGAACGAGCGCATCGACAACCATGGGGCAAGGCCTACGCTCGCGGCGAGTAGAATCAGCGCCGTCGCATGCCTCTCGCGGAACTGGCCGTCCTGACGCTGTACTACCTCGTCCTCGGCCTGCTCGCGGTCTACAGCGTCCATCGCCTGCATCTTGTCAGATTGCGCCGCCGCACAGCGGAGCCGGCGCGCATCACGGCCCAACACTTTCCGAAGCTCGCCGTGCAACTCCCGCTCTACAACGAACCGCGCGTTACCGCACGGCTCATCGACGCGGTGGCGCGGCTCGAGTATCCGGGCGAGCTGGAGATCCAAGTGCTCGACGACTCGACCGACGAGACCTCCGCGATCGTGGCAGCGTGTATCGACAGCAAGTCGCACATCACCCACATCCGCCGCGGCTCACGCGACGGCTACAAAGCGGGAGCGCTCGCGCACGGCATGTCGCTGAGCGACGCGGAGCTCTTCGCCGTTTTTGACGCCGACTTTGTTCCGCCGCCCGACACGCTGCTGCGGATGGTTCCCTATTTTGCGGACGCGAAGGTCGGGATGGTGCAGGCGCGCTGGACGCATCTCAATCGTGAACGCTCGCTGCTCACACGCGTGCAGGCCATCTACCTCGACGCGCATTTCGCGGTGGAATCGGCGGCGCGCAACTTCGGGCGGCGCTTCTTCAACTTCAACGGCACGGCTGGCATCTGGCGGCGTGCGGCGATCGAGGAGGCGGGCGGCTGGTCGGCGTCGACGCTGACGGAGGATCTCGATCTCTCGTATCGCGCGCAGCTGAAAGGGTGGGAGTTCGTCTTCCTGCCGGACGTCGAAGTGCCGGCGGAGCTGCCGGCGGGGCTGGGCGGCTTTCAACAGCAACAGCACCGCTGGACGAAAGGGTCGATCCAGACCGCGCGCAAACTGCTGCCGTCGATCCTGCGCGGCGACCTTCCAGGATCCGTCAAGACCGAAGCGCTCTTCCACCTCACGAACAACGTCGCCTACCTGCTGACGTTTCTCCTGGCGCTGTTGATGGTCCCGTCGATGCGCATCCGGATCGCGCACGGCTGGCTCGCCACCTACATCGTCGATGCCGTCCTCTTCGTCGTCTCCACCGGCTCGGTGCTCCTCTTCTACGTCGAAGGACAGCGCTGGGCGAAGCGCCCGCGGCTCACGCTGCGCGAGCTGCTGGCCGTGCTGCCGGTCGGCGTCGGGATGTCGGTGCGCAACGCCTCCGCGGTGGTCGAAGGTCTCGTGCAGCGCGGCGGTCACTTTCGCCGGACGCCGAAGAGCGGCGACGGACCGCTGATCCACGAGCGAATCCGGCTGCCTCTCATCGAGCTGACGCTCTCGCTCTTCTTCGTCGCGGCAGTCGTTTTCTTCGCCACGGAGCAGCGCTGGCTGGCGCTGCCGTTCCTCATGCTCTTCGCCAGCGGATACGCCTCGATTTCGCTGCTAAGCATCTCATCGCTAAAGACTTAGTGAATGGCGAATCTGGCAGCTCCGTTGCACTATAAGAGGGCTAACGGAGGACTTTTGATGAAGAACTTCCTGATGAACCTCATCCGCTTCAAGATGGCGCAGAACACCGGCCGCGGCATGGCCCGCATGGTTGGTTTCGGACGCCTCGGAATGATCATCGGCCTGGTCAGCGGCGTTCGCGCCCTCATGAACCACCGCCGGAACCGGCATTACGCGTAACGAAACCGGTGAGGGGGCCGATGGCTCCCTCACCCCGTTGTACGATGTCGGTGACATGCACCGGCAGAACCTCGGCGAGATGCTGGTCGCCGCGAACCTCATCGACGAAGTGCAGATGCAGATCGCGCTGGCCGAGCAGAAACAGAGCGGCAGGCGCTTCGGCTCGACCCTGGTCGACCTCAAATTCATCGACGAGAACGTCCTCGCCGCCTTCCTCTCCAAACAGATCGACGTCCCCTGCATCAGCCTCCTGCACGTCGACATCCCGAAGAAAGTGCTGCGCAAGATCTCCCGCGATGACGCCATGGCCTGCAAGGCTGTGCCGGTGCGGTTCGACGGGGAGAAGCTCGAAGTGGCGATGGTTGATCCGACCGACATTGAGGTGCTGGATCGCCTGGAAAGGGCTGCCGGGTTGACGGTCGCGCCGCTCATTGCTCCCGAAAGCTCGATCGCCATGGTGATCGAGAAGTTCTATCCCCTGGATGGCTCGGACGACGCCACGCTCTCGGTCCGGCGGCGTGTCGACGGCTCACGCAACATGCCGAACGATCCGGTGTTCTGGGACATCGTCGCCGAGCTGGAGAGCGGCGATCTCGATCAGCGGCTCAGCCGCATCGAGCAGAACCTCGACAGGATCTGGGTCCTGCTCGAGAAAGTCCTCCGCACGCTGGAGATTCGCGAGGGGGCGCACCGGCCGGAGCGGTAACGCTCAGCGGTGCGGCGGCTTCTGCTCTGTCGACTTTTTGTCCTCGCGCGCTTCGCGAACGCGGCGTTCGGCGTCCGCCGGGTCGCCGTCGTCATCGCCGAGGTAGTCGTCGTGAGCCACCTCTTCAGCGGCGCGGACGCGCTGCGCTTTCGCCTCGAGGGCCTTCTTCGCCTTCGCCGTGTCTTCGGCTTCCTGCGAGTTCTTCAGTTGAATGACCTTCGCCGCGCGCTCTTCCGCGGACGGCTCGGCCGGCGGCAGCACTTCCGGCATCTTGATCTCGCGCTGGTGCGCGGTCGTGGTCACGTGCGCCTTCCCGCTCGACGATCTGGCGAGCGTGTCGTTGGTGATGACGGTGGCGGAGGGCTTCTTGCGTCGTTCGCGCGACTTCTTGGCCGCGGCGACGAGTGCGGAGTCCTCGGTCTTCTGGGAGTCTTGGGTCTTCCGCGGCTCTTCGGCGACCACCGGAACAGCCAGCAAAGCGACGATGCCGAGGGTCACGAGCGATTTCATGGGGCGCCTCCGACCGGTTGTAATGTGTTGAGAGAGTACAGGCATTTCCGGTACGCCCTGAATCTTGCAGAGGCCGGTGCCTGATGTCACCGGAGGTCCTGCTCGAGCGATTCGGGTACCTGGCCGTCTTTCTCGGCACCTTTCTCGAGGGCGAAGCCATCCTGGTCGCGGCCGGATTCTTTGCCGAGCGCGGCTATCTCGACCTGATGATGGTCGGCATCGTCGCGTTCGCCGGGGCGTACGTCGGCCATCTGTTCTGGTTCTGGCTCGGCCGGGTGCACGGGGTGAAGCTGCTCGACCGCTTCCCGCGGATGAAGCAGCACTTCGGCAAGAGCATCCGTCTCTTCGAACGCTACGGCGCCGCGGCGATCATCCTCACGCAGTGGCTCTACGGCTTGCGTATCACCTGCGCGGTGCTGATCGGGATGTCGCGCATCGCCATCGTGAAGTTCCTGATCCTGCAGGCGATCAGCTGCGCGATCTGGGCCGCGATCGTCACGGCGGCCGGCTACTACTTCGGCCGCGCGATCACGGCGCTGCTCGGCCGGGCCAAGCACCTCGAGAAGTGGGGATTGCTGGTGATCGTGCTGGTGGCGGTGGGATTCTGGCTCTACCACCGATGGAAGGACCGGAAGGAAGCGAGCGAGTAGCGGCGCACCGTGTACGCCGCTACCCACTGGATCGGAACGATTAGTTCTCGATGACGATGCGGGCCGCGGTCGGCTCGGCCGCCTCGACACCGTTGTACCAGACCGAGACGCGCTGGCCGGACGTCAGGTCGGCGCGCTTCGCTTCGAGGCCGTTCTCCCAGTACACGAGCGTGCCGCGGTTGACGTTGACCGTCTTCTCGGCGTCTTCCGCCTTGACGACGATGGCCGCGTCCGTGCGCTGCGTGATGGTGCCGCGGAGCGACGGGGTGGGCGCCGTGGTGGCGCAGGCCGTGAGGAACAGGGACAGAGCTACAAGGAAAATCAGTGTGCGCTTCATTGGATTCGAAACCCCTCCAGGTGAGATACCGGCGCAGATCACCTGCGTCCGATCCAGAAGAGGATACGCACGAACAGAACAAATGTTTGGTTTCAAACCCGCGTCGCTTTTGTGAGCGGAATGTAACCGAACTCAACCCTCGTAATGCTTGTGCTCCAGCTCGGCCTGTGCAGCGGCAAGCCGCGCCACCGGTACGCGGTACGGCGAGCAGCTGACGTAGTTGAGGCCACAGCTCCGGAAGAAACGGATGCTGTCCGGATCGCCGCCATGCTCGCCGCAGACGCCGACCTTCAGTTTCGCGTTCGCGCCGCGCCCCTTCTCCGTGCCGACGCGCACCAGCTGCCCGACGCCCTCCTGATCGATCGACTCGAACGGATCCTTCGCCAGGATCTTCTTGTCGACGTACTCCGGCAGGAACGTCCCGGCGTCATCGCGCGAGTAGCCGAAGGTCATCTGGGTCAGGTCGTTCGTTCCGAACGAGAAGAACTCCGCCGTCTCCGCGAGTTTTTCGGCGATCAGCGCCGCGCGCGGAATCTCGATCATCGTCCCGACCAGGAAGTCGATCTCGACACCTTTTTCCTTCATCACCTCGGCGGCCACGCGGCGAACGAGCTCGCTCGTCAGCTGCAGCTCTTTGGTGGTGCCGATGAGAGGGATCATCACCTCGGGGTGCACTTCGATCCCCTCGGCCTTCACGTCGCACGCGGCCTGGAAGATCGCCCGCACCTGCATCTCGTAGATCTCCGGATAGGTGATGCCGAGACGGCAGCCGCGATGGCCGAGCATCGGATTCTGCTCGTGCAGTTGCGCGACCTTGTTGCGCAGCTCCACGAAGCCCCAGTTCATCTCGCGGGCGACGGTCGAGATCTGCGATTCGGTTTGCGGGAGGAACTCGTGCAGCGGCGGGTCGAGCAGGCGCACCGTCACCGGCATGCCGGACAGCTCGCGGAAGATCCCCTCGAAGTCGCCCTTCTGGAACGGCAGCAACTCGTCGAGCGCCTTCCGCCGCCCCTTCTCGTCGCGAGCCAGGATCATCTCGCGGACGCGCAGGATCCGCTCCTCCGCGAAAAACATGTGCTCCGTGCGGCAAAGGCCGATGCCGTGCGCGCCGAAGAGCCGCGCCACGCGCGCGTCATTCGGCGTATCGGCGTTCGTGCGGACGCCAAGAGTGCGGATCTCGTCGGCCCAGGCCAGCAGGCGATCGAAGTTGCGGTACGTCTCCGAGTCCTCCGCCTTCATCGAGCCTTCCAGCAGCACCTGCACGACCTCGGACGGCCGCGTGGCCAGCTTGCCGCCGATGATCTCGCCGGTGGTGCCGTCGATCGAGACCCAGTCGCCCTCTTCGAGTGGCTCGTGCCCTTCGCTCCGCAGCTCCCCTTTGGCGTAGTCGACTTTCAGCGCCCCCGCGCCGACGACGCAGGGACGCCCCATGCCGCGCGCGACGACGGCCGCGTGCGAGGTCAGGCCGCCGCGCGTCGTGAGAATGCCGGCCGCGCTGTGCATGCCGGCGATGTCTTCCGGCGAGGTCTCGACGCGGACCAGGATGACCGGATCGTCCTTGGCCATCGACACCGCGTGCTCGGCGTTGAACGCGATCCGTCCCGTCGCCGCGCCCGGTCCGGCCGGCAGGCCGCGGCCGAGCATCCGCCCCCCCTTGAGCACTTTGTCTTTTTCCTTCGCGTCGAAGACCGGCGCGAGGAGCTGGATGATCTGGTTCGCCTCGACGCGCTCGACCGCCTCGGTGCTGGTGATCAGCCCTTCATCGACCATGTCGCAGGCGATCTTGACCGCGGCGAAACCGGTGCGCTTGCCGGTGCGCGTCTGCAGCAGGTAGAGCTTGCGCGACTGGATCGTGAACTCGATGTCCTGCATGTCGCGGTAGTGCGACTCGAGCTTCTGGTAGACGTCGACGAGCTGCTCGTAAACGTCCGGGAACGCCGCCTCGAGCGACTTCTCATCACCGATGGCTTGTGCGTTCGAGATCGGCATCGGCGTGCGAATGCCGGCCACGACGTCCTCCCCCTGCGCGTTCGGGAGGTACTCGCCGAAGAAGCGCTTGTCGCCGTTCGACGGGTTGCGCGTGAAGGCCACACCGGTCGCGCAGTCGTCGCCCATGTTGCCGAAGACCATCGACTGCACGTTCACCGCGGTGCCCCAGTCGTCCGGGATCTGATTCAGCTTGCGGTAGGTGATGGCGCGCTGGTTGTTCCAGGAGTTGAACACCGCGCCGATGGCGCCCCACAGCTGCTCGTGCACGTCCTGCGGGAACTCGCTGCCGTGCTTGTCGCTGACGATCTTCTTGTACGTCGCCACCAGCTCGCGCAGCGCCTCCGCCGGGATCTCCGCGTCCGTTTTCACGCCGACGCGGTCGCGCAGCGCGAAGAGCTCGTGCTCGAAGTGCTCGCGATCGATCTCCAGCACCACGTCGGAGAACATCTGGATGAAGCGGCGGTAGGAATCGAGGGCGAAGCGCTCGTCGCCGCTCGACCGCGCCAGCCCCTGCACCGTCTCGTCGTTGAGGCCGAGGTTGAGGATCGTATCCATCATGCCCGGCATCGACGCCCGCGCGCCGGAACGAACCGAAACCAGCAGCGGCTTGTCGCGATCGCCGAAGCTGCGGCCGACGCTCGCCTCGACTCTGGCGAGGTTCGCCGCGACCGCATCGCGCAGCTCCGGCGGATAGCTCTTGCCGTGCGCGTAAAAGTACGTGCAGACCGCGGTGGAGATCGTGAAGCCGGGAGGCACCGGGACGCCGATGTTGGTCATCTCGGCCAGGCCCGCGCCCTTGCCGCCGAGGACGTCCTTCATCTTCGCGTTCCCCTCGGCGTGTCCATCGCCGAAGTAGTAGACGTACTTGGCGGCTTCCCCCTCGGCGGAAGCGTCGGTCTGCGGCTGCGGCTCGGTGGTCGTCATGACGGCGCGATTATCTCCCTTTGCTCACTTCCAGCTCCATCGTTCCGACGAAGCGTTTTTCGAGCTCCGTGGAGATGGCCCGGCCTGCCGGATCGCTTCCGGCGTCGACGAATTCGATGCGTGCGACGTCGGCTCCGCGGTCGCGCAACGCTTCGCGCAGCGACGCCAGGCGGCGTTCGGGCGACCCCTTGTGAAACTCGCGTGCCACGATCCGGAAGCGTTGCGAGGCGTGACGCGCCAGCAGTTGCATCAGCGCATCGACGGCCGGTCCGCTGTCGGCGGTCAGCCTTTCCTGCGTGTCGAAGCGAAGGCCGTACATCGAGTAGCGACCGGCACGCGCGAGCACGCCGTCGACGATCGCCGCCTGCTCGAACGGTGCGTCGGTGCAGTCGGCGCGTTGGCCGACATGTCCCTCACCGGTGTGGTCCCACACCACGTCCTCGTGCCACTGCAGGATCGAGAGATGCCGGCCGTCCGGCGAGACCGTCAGCGCGGCATGACCCCACATCGGCGCCTTCAGCCACATCGCCAGATACGCGCGTCCGTCGAAGCCGCCGTCGAGATAGAGCGGCCGTTCGGGTGTGAGGATCACGCCGGTGAACCGGCTGCCGCGCCGCTCGAAACGGGCCGGCATGCCGTCGATCCACCAGCAGCCGTCGATCGAGCCGGGGCGCGGCGGCTCGAGCTCTCTCCCTTCCGCCACGACCGAGCGGATCACGGCGAACGCCTGATGCGGCGGCGCGCTGGTGGTGACGCGCAGAAACCGTGTCTCCGCGCCGGCCGCCACCTTCTGAAAGTCGTGGCTCGGCGTCACGCGCATGATGGTGAGCGGCGTCCATTCCGCGCCGTCGGCCGAGACCTCGAACTCAATGGTTGCCGGCGCATTGGCCGGTTCCGCTGCCGTCGAGGCGCCGACGTGCGTGAGGCGCGTCAGCGCCGGCAGCGCGAAGGTGAGGGTCTGATTCGGCCCGTCAGGCGGCGAGGACCAGTAGGTCGCGGACGTGCCGTCGAGGGCGTGGACCACCGACGATTCGTACGTCATCTCCGCGGTGCGATCGAGAGCCACCGCGCCGGCGGCGAGGTTGAGGAGGTTCGTCGTCTCGGGCGGTGCGACGGCGGGCCGCTCCGGCGCGGCTGGCTCCTCCGCGCGGGTACACGCGATGCCGAGGAGCAGCAGAGAGAGGGCGAAGCGTTTCACGCCTTGTAATCGCGCCGGTCGACGACGATCTTGGTGACGTCGGCGACCTGCATCACCGCCCCACCGACTTTCCGCAGCAGCGACATCCGGTTCCTGCGCACCCGCTCGTCGTCCACCATGACCATCACGTCCTGGAAGAACGTCTCGAGCTCGGGGGCCATCGCCGCGAACGACTCCAGCGCGCCGCGATACTGCCGTTCGCGGATCATCTCGGCGATCTGATCGGTGACCGTCTCGGCCAGCTCCGCCAGCCGCTTCTCGGTATCGTGCTCGAGCCGCGAGCGGTCGACGTCGGTCGCCGCGTGACCGGCGGTGATGTTGGCGATGCGCTTGGCCGAGTCAAGGATGCTGAGGAAGTTCGCGTCGCCGCGCAGCGCCTTGATGGCCGCGGTGCGGTCGACCAGATCGGTCAGCGAGGCCGCCCAGCCGCTCTCCATCGCCGCCGCCACCTCGTCGTACGCGAACTGCCACGCCGACGCTTCGAGGATCGTCCGCACGCGCTCCGCGAAGAAGGCCAGCAGGTCGCTCTTGATGGCCGGGTTTGTACCGTAAGCCTCGATCGAGAGGTCGATCAGCTTGTCGATGCCGATCTTCACCTCCCGCTTGTCGCGGTTGAGCAGGATCTGCACGACGCCCTGCGCGGCGCGGCGGAGGCCGAACGGATCCTTCGAGCCGGTCGGCTTCGCGCCGATGGAGAAGAAGCCGGTCAGCGTGTCGATCTTGTCGGCCAGCGCCACCACCGCGCCGGCGATGTTGCGCGGCAGCTCGTCCTCGATGCTCACCGGCTTGTAGTGATCGTAGATGGCCTGCCAGATCGAGTCGGGGAAGCCTTCCTCGCGCGCGTAGATCCCGCCGATGTGCCCCTGCAGGTCGGTGAACTCCTTGACCATCTCCGTGACCAGGTCGGTCTTGCAGAGCTTCGCCGCCACCGCGACGTCACCCGGGTCGATCGCCGCCTCGGCGCAGATCCCCTCGGCGATCCGTTCGATGCGGCGGGTCTTGTCGAGATAGTTGCCGAGCTTCTCCTGGAACTGGAGGTGCGAGAGCTGCTCGAGACGATCCTCCAGCTTGCGCCGGCGGTCGGTCTCGTAGAAGAACTGCGCGTCGGCGAAGCGCGCGTTCGTGACGAATGAATTGCCGTACGCCGCGTTGCCGTCCGGATCGCCCTCGTTGTCGAGCACCGCCAGGAAGTAGCTGGTCAGCCGGCCGTTCGAATGGCGGATCGGCAGCTGCTTCTGATGCACGCGCATGACCGTGACCAGAACCTCCTCCGGCAGCGCCAGGTACTCGCGGCGGAACTCCGCCCGCACCAGGCCCGGGTATTCGGTGAGGTACTGCCACTGCAGCCAGATCGCCGCGTCGGCGGACGGTTTGCCTTCCACTTCTTTCGCGAAGCGCACCGCGGCCGCGGCCATCGCCTCACGGCGGCGCAGCGGATCGACGATCACCCGCGCCAGCTCGAGCTTCGTCACGTAGTCGTTGTACGACCCGACCTCGAACCTCTTCGGCGCCAGCGTGCGGTGCCCGACGGTGGTGGTGCCCGACGCCAGGCCGAAGATCGAGATCGGCAGATGCTGGCCGTCGAAGAGGGAGATGATCGAGTGGATCGGCCGGATGTACGAATGCTCGCCGGCCCCCCAGCGCATCATCTTCGGCCAGCGCAGCGATTCGAGGATCTCCGGGATGCGCTCCTGCAGCGTGGCGCCGGTCTCGCGGCCGGCGATGCGCTTGCGGATGCGCACGTATTCGTCCGTCGAGTCGAGGACGTCTTCCAGCGCCACGGCCTGTTTCTTGAGGAAGCCGTGCAGCGCCTGGGTCGGCTTGCCGTCCGCGTCGTACGCCGACTTCTTCGGCGGCCCCTTCACTTCCTGCTCCCGGTCTTCCTCCCGCAGCGGCAGGCCCGGCATGTGGAAGACGATGCGCCGCGTGGTCGTGCTGACGGTGACCGGCGTCGTGCCGCCGCCCACTTCGGTCGCCAGCTTCGTTAGCCGCTCGGAGAGCGTCGCCGCCGCCGTGTCGTGCATCCACGCCGGGATCTCTTCGGTGAGCAGCTCGAAAAAGTAATCAGCCATGGCTGGCCTGCCCCATCAACGGGAATCCGAGCTCGCGCCGCGCTTCGAGATACCCCTCGGCGCAGCGCACCGCGAGGTCGCGCACCCGCTTGATCACGCCGACGCGTTCGGTGACGGAGACGGCGCCGCGCGCGTCGAGCGTGTTGAAGACGTGCGAGCACTTCAGCGTCCAGTCGTAGGCCGGCAGGACGAGCTTCTCATCGAGACAGCGCCGCGCCTCCCCCTCGTACAGGTCGAAGAGATTCCAGTGCAGCTCCACGGAGGCATGCTCAAAGTAGTACCTGGAGAACTCGTACTCGTCCTGCTTGCGCACGGCGCCGTACGGCACGCCGGTGGTCCATTCGATGTCGAAGACCGACGACTGGCGCGCGAGGAACATCGTCAGCCGCTCCAGGCCGTACGTGATCTCGGCCGACATCGGCGCGAGATCGATCCCGCCGGCCTGCTGAAAGTAGGTGAACTGGGTGATCTCCATCCCATCGAGCAGCACCTGCCACCCGACACCCCACGCGCCGAGCGTCGGCGACTCCCAGTTGTCCTCCTCGAAGCGGATGTCGTGGCGCGACAGATCCAGCCCGAGAGCGCGCAGCGAGTCGAGATACATCTCCTGCACCTCGAGCGGCGACGGCTTGAGGATCACCTGAAACTGATAGTGCTTCCCGAGCCGGAACGGGTTGTCGCCATACCGCCCGTCCGCCGGACGGCGGGAAGGCTGAACGTAAGCCACGTTCCACGGCTCCGGACCGAGCACGCGCAGAAAGGTCGCCGGATGCATCGTCCCCGCGCCGACCTCCAGGTCCATCGGCGTCTCGACCATGCACCCCCGCTCGGCCCAATAGCTCTGCAGCTTCAGAATCAGTGACTGAAAGGTCACCCGCGACATAGGGCGCGCATTCTAGCCTGCGCGGTCCCCCGCGCGAAACGAACGTGAGTTCACCGCCCCGGCAACGGGCAGCGGGCGTCCCGCCCCGCGACCACCGGGTGTCCTGCCAGTGGAAGGTCGGCTCGACAGCCACACCTTGCAGCGTGGCTCGGTAGGGCTCGAGCTCTTCCAACTAATTCTGCTTTGTCACATTGCTGAACGGCGATAAGCCGTTTAAAATGAGCGGCGAAGATGTTCCGCAGCCCGCCACACGAAACGTAAAAGGAGAAGATTTCATGAGCGCTGGTCGCCGCACGGCGTGGTCAAGCGCTTT